>JAOOLD010000020.1 GCA_028408365.1 Bacteroidota bacterium | reverse complement strand
GATTTCTAAAATTTAAGGATAAAGGTACATCTAACGTAATGTTACCTTCAACAGTTTGTTCAGTAAATAGAAAATCTAGTTCACTTGCTTGTCCGTTGGGGTTAATATAGAAATCAACGTCAACATCAATAAGATTAGGTCTTATTTCGATTAGTTTAGAACATTCAGAATCAATACTAAAATTGGTTTGGTTAATGTAATTAGAACCCATGATATGACTTGCTCTTTGAATAAAATAGTTATTTCCAATTATATTGTTTCCATATTGATCTGTTCCAATTGTTTCAATCTCACTATTACTTTGAGTTTGGAACTGATTAACTTTAAAGCCAATATCAGCACCTATATAATTATCTAAATTTAATCTTGCTTTTGCTGACTCAAGATTGAAGAAGTCAATATCTATATCATTAAATACTGAGATATCATCATTTAATTTCATATTAATTGTATCAGTTCCAATAAATCCTAGTCCGTAATCAGGATCAATATCGAACTGAATGAAAGTATAAAAACTATCGTCCTCATTAATTGTTTCCAGTACACCAGTTGAATCAATAAAAATAAATAGCTCAGTGTAAATTGTGTTAACTGTGTCTCCATTTAATCTATTATCTTCACCTGATAGATCAAGAATGTAATCATCAAAATTGAAAAAGTATTGTGTAGGTGTGGCTGAAATATTTTCTGGTACAATAATATCTCCTGAGTTAAATGAGATACCATTCTTTTTTAAAGATGGAATCTTGTAAATTAGTTTACCATTTGGTAGTGTACTTAGTACATTTATCGTTACTGTACCTGACTTGATTTTAACTTCTTTAAGCTGTATAGGATCTAAATCTATAATCTGTTCTTCTTTTTTCACATAAATTTCTTGTTCAGGGAATATTGCAGATGCTGAGATAAATCCTAGATTGGATAAAGTAAAATTAGTTATCAATGCATCATCATAATTGATACCAACAGCACCATTACTTTGGTTAACATCCAAATTGTTAAGTATTCCCACAACATTTTCAGGAATTGTAAGACCTGCTATTGAAATGCTATCAATGACGGAAGAGCCTGAACTAATTAATGGAAAATAAAAATTAGCTATCGTGGAAAAATCAATCATATTAATAAGTGATATATCAATGTTTGAAATATCTGTAGGAAAATTATTTATTATTTCAACAGATAAATAACCGCTATGTAATGTCATGAAATCAAAATAGTCACTTGCGTCAATATTAATAGTGTCGTTGGAAATTATTGAGGGCAGGGCAGGTATTTGAGTATTACTTCCATTTGGAAAAATAATAGTGCCTAAAGGAATTTGATTCACAATACTACCAATTGTTGCAGTATCTGAAATTACAATATTACTGAAAGATACAGAATCTAATGTTACACTATATTCATCAACTCTTGCATCAATTTTTAGTAGTGAATCTAAATTTAAGTTTTCAAGGTCGTAATTATATGAAAGAGTTATTTGATTATTATTTTGTGTATAGATTAGGTTGGTGTCTATAGCAATTATATCATCTATGCTTAGTTCAGTAAAAGCAACTGGTAGTAAAATATCCGTATCCCAGCTTGAGAGACTAATATCTTTTTTACATGATATAATTGCAAAGAATAACAGAAGATAAAATCTGTACATTAGTTTTCTAGTTCAAGTTCAAAAGATAGAATTTTACCATTTCTGGAGATTTTACACAATATATTGTCTCCTGGTCTATATTTACTAATTTGCTCATGTAGATTAGCAATTGTTTCAATCTTTTCACCGTCAATGCTAACGATGATATCTTTTTCTTTCATATCTGTTTTTGAAGCAGCACCACCATCAATTATTTTAGTAATTAATACTCCTTTTGTTTCATTTAGGCTATAATATTTTTTTATTTCGTCATTAACCTCCATGATTTGAATGCCTATAAATGCTCTTTTAACTTCACCAAACTTTTTTATATCTTTTATAATCTTTTGAACAATATTAGAAGGAATAGCAAATCCATATCCTGTATAAGAACCTGTATTTGACTTGATCGCAGTGTTTATTCCAATTAATTCACCATCTAAATTTACTAAAGCACCACCAGAATTACCCGGATTTATTGCAGCATCTGTTTGTAAAAAAGACTCTATGGCGTGAGGATTGTTTAACAAATTTAAACTTCTACCTTTTGCGCTTATAATTCCTGCTGTTACAGTAGAATTTAAATTGAATGGATTTCCAACAGCAAGTACCCACTGTCCAACTTTTACATTATCAGAGTTAGAGAAGGATATAAGCGGCAAGTTATTGGCTTTAATCTTAAGAAGTGCTAGATCTGTTGTTTCGTCAGTTCCAATTAGTTCAGCATCATATACTTGATTATTATTCATTACAACTTCGATTTCTTTAGCTTTATTAATAACATGATTATTTGTGACTATATATCCATCACTTGAGATTATAACGCCTGAACCACTTGATGATCTTTCCTTGGGTTTGTTGTAGTATTTATATCCATCTCCAAAGAAAAAATCTTCCAATGGGTCATAATATCTGTAAATATTATCAATGAGAAATTTTGATTTTATATGTACAACTGTTTCAATAGATTTTTCAGCAGCAAATACAAAATCAACTTGCTGATTTGAATATTTATTATTATTGTTTGAAGTAGAAATAAAATTATTTGTTTTTTCAACACTATTGTCACTAACTATTTTGGAAGTAATAACAATGCAAAGAATTAATATTGCTGAGATAATTATTTTATTTTTCATGATTTAATAACTTCAAAAATTTAAATTTATTTTAATTTTCAATAATTCTTTTTAACTTCTTAAATTTATGTGTGTATGTGTCTTTTTTAGAGTCATATATACCATTTTCATCAATACTATCAATCCTTACTTTTCCACTTGAATGAATTATTTTACTATTGCTTAGCATAATTCCAACATGAGTAACTAGTCCATTTTCGTTTACGAAAAACGCTAGATCACCAGCTTTAGCATCTGAAAAATTATCAATAAATCGTCCATTCTTTATTTGATCTTTTGCATCTCTGTGTATACTTACACCATTCATTCTGTATATTAATTGCGTAAAACCTGAGCAATCTATTCCAAATACTGTTCTACCTCCCCATAAGTAAGGTGCATTCAAAAAGCTGTATGCATTTTTTGTGACCATTTTAATATCAGAAAAACCTTGAGTATAATTTCCACTAAATTCATATGCTTGGTTATTTATAAAACAATGATTACTTTTTAATGAGGGTAAAATACTTCCCATTAAAATAGGAAACTTTTCATCACCATTAACTATATCAATAATATCAGTAGTTACACTTGAAATTTCATCTTTTAGATTAATGTACTCCTGCTCTTCAATATTAGTTACTTGTTTATTGCATATCCAACCTTCATAGCCATCATGATTTAGTTTTACTAAACTAAATTTGAAATCAGCTCTCAGTATTTCATAAATTTCACCAAAAAGAATTTGATTAACCATTTCAGATTTGTCTGAGGGATTTTCCCTCATTGGTACAAGAGATAGTTTACAAATGCCGAAAGACAAAATTTATTTTTTTTCGATTATTAATGCAGATGCACCACCTCCACCGTTACAAATTGCAGCAGCACCAAGTTTTGCTTCTTTTTTATTTAAAACATTAATTAATGTTACAACTATTCTTGAACCTGAGCTTCCAAGAGGATGACCAAGAGAGACAGCACCTCCAAAACAATTTACTTTATCGGAGTCAATTTTCAAAAGCTTTTTATTTGCTATTCCAACCACCGAAAATGCTTCATTTAGCTCGAAATAATCGATATCATTTATGTCTAAATTAGCTTTTTTTAATGCAATCGGTAATGCTTTAGCAGGAGCCGTTGTAAACCATTCAGGCTCATGAGATGCATCAGCATAGCTAATAATTTTTGCAAGAGGCTCAATGTTCAGACTTTTTGCTTTGTTAGCACTCATCAAGATTAAAGCTGAAGCTCCATCATTTATAGTAGAAGCATTAGCAGCAGTGATTGTTCCTTCTTTTTTGAACACCGATCTAAGATTTGGAATTTTATCAATTTTTACATTTTTAAATTCTTCGTCCTCTTCAAAGTGAATTGGTTCTCCTTTTCTTTGAGGTATAGTAACAGGAACTATTTCATCCTCAAATAGTTTTTTCTCCCACGCCTCTTTACTTCTTCTATATGATTCAATGGCAAATTTATCTTGTGCTTCTCTAGAAATATTCATATCTTCAGCACAAATCTCTGCACATAAACCCATATGTGTTTGGTTGTATATATCAGTTAGACCATCATGAACTAAACCGTCTTTTAATTTGAGATCACCTAACTTTTGACCTGTTCTTACTTTCTCCACATAATGAGGAACGTTCGACATTGATTCAGTTCCACCTACAACAACAATATCATTATCTCCACATTTGATACTTTGAGTACCTAGCATTATGGCTTTCATTCCTGAAGCACAAACTTTATTGACTGTTGTTGCAGGTACATCATTTTTAATTCCGGCATATATTGAACATTGTCTAGCTGGAGCTTGACCAAGGTTTGCTTGCAAAACGTTTCCAAAAAAAACTTCATCTATTAGGCTAGTATCTAAATTAACTTTGTCAATGGCTCCTTTTATAGCAAAACCTCCTAGCTGTGTTGCACTGAAACCTGATAAAGAACCACCAAATGAGCCCATTGGAGTTCTAACAGCTGAAACAATAACTACTTCTTTCATTTTTTAATTCAAATTTATTAAAAAAACTTAATTTTCTTTAGCTTTTTAGTCGAGGGTCAAGAGCATCACGAGATGCTTCAGCAATCATGTTGTAGATAGTAATGGTTATGAATATTGCCATTCCTGGGTAAATAATTAACCACCATGCCTCAAGATTTTGTCTTCCTAAGTTTAGAAGAGATCCCCAAGTAACTATGTCATCTGGAACACCAATTCCTAGAAACGACAACCCACTTTCAATTAAAATAGCAGATGCGATACCAAAAGCTATACTTATAAATACAGGAGCTAGTGCGTTCGGTAATGCGTGTTTAAAGATTGTTCTTTTTGCTGAGTATCCAAGTGACTCTGCTGCTTGAACAAACTCTAGTGACCTAATTCTTAGCAATTCAGCTCTTGTAAATCTTGCGATTCCTGTCCAACCTGTAATACCGATTATTATCATTACTATCCATATACTCCTTTCAACAACAGCCGTTATTGTAATTATTAGCAGTAATCTTGGAATAGAATTTAAGAGTTCTATACCTCTTGAAACAAATGTGTCAATTGGAACAAAAGTTTCTTCTTGTAGTTTATCAACCTTAATCAATTTACTTAGAAATCTAAAAAGAACAATAGCCAATACAAGTACTAGAATACTAAGCATAAGTTCTATCATACCGCTCATAATACTATTAGAAAAACCATCAGCTAAAGCGTATTTTCTATGTCCAAAACCGTAAAAGAGACCAAAAAATAAACCAATTAGAGTAAAGTAATATTTAATTCTAGGCATTTTAAGCTTGTTATCACCAAAAAATCCAGCTAATGCTCCTAAAAATATACCAATTAAGCTAGCAATTCCCATTGAAACTAATCCAACCATTAGTGATATTCTAGTACCATGAATTAATCCAGCTGCTAAATCTCTTCCTATACCATCGGTCCCTAACTTATGTCTAAATTTACTTGGAGCATCAGTGATTTCTCCATTTTTATTCTTAAATCTTTGTTTGCCACTTGGAGAAACATAATCTCTGTTGTATCTATCCATTGTTGAGGGTGAGTAGGGAATTGGTGCCCAAACTACCTTATTGAAATCTAACGTCCTCCAATCAGTAATATCATATTGTAGAATTTCGTCTAATTTACCATCAGATTTGAAAATTGAATCTGTTCTACTTTCGCTTGCAAAAGCAGGGTATAGTTTATATCCTTTGTAATCTGCATAAAGAGGCCTTTCATTTGCAATGTAAGGAGCTAAAACAGCTAATACTACCAAAGAAAACAATAGATAAAGACAAACAAGGGCAATTTTATCTTTCTTGAACTGGTTCCAAGCATATTTCTTAAACGAAAAATTTTCTGTGTTTTGTGTACTCATTATTTGTATGATATTCTTGGGTCAACAACTGCATAAAGAATGTCGGCAACTAGATACCCTAACATTGTTAAAAAGCCTGAAATCGTAAATACTGTTATAATCATGGGATAATCATAATTTAAAATTGAATTATAGACTTCAACACCCATACCTGGAATTGAGAAAATAACTTCAATTATAATTGATCCTCCAATTGCCATTGGAAAAATTGCAGCAAAAACAGTTATAATAGGCAATAATGAATTTCTGAGTGCATGCTTTAAAATAACTTTCTTTTCACCCAATCCTTTAGCTCTAGCAGTTCTTATATAATCTTGCGATACAACATCGATCATACCAACTCTCATTATCCTACTTAAGAAAGCAAAAGAACCATAAGTGTATGTAATAATCGGAAGAATTAAAAAAGGCATTCTATGTTTTATTTTAGTCCAAAATGACCATTCAGGGTCAAATAGCGTTGGGTCTTGTATTCCAGAGACTGGAAACCAAGCTAGGTTGTCAGGATTAGCGAACTGAAGTAAAAGTAAAGTACCAACAAAAAATGATGGCATTGAATAGAGAATAAATAAAACTAATGAGAATCCCTTGTCTACAGCAGAATCCTTTTTGTGAGCAGAGTAAATACCTATGGGAATACTAATCAGATATGCCAATAAAATTGAAATTAATGAAAGAGAAAAGGAGATACCAATTTTCTGCCAGATTTTAGTTGAGATTGGCTGACTATCAATGTAGGATATTCCAAAATCTCCTCTAAGTAATCCTTTTCTGTCTTTGCCATTTCCAAATAGCCATAAATGGTATTGATTTTTGCTTCCATACCAATTAATTTTAGGAACATAAGTTCTCCATTTATCCTCACTGATATTAATTTCGTTCTTATATTTTTTAACGTTTTCAAAGCTTGAGTTTAAAGAACTTAAAAAACTGTAATTAGAAAGTTTATCATCAATTTTTGAAAAAGAAAGATCTATTAATTCTCCCTCTGATGTTTCTAGTAAGTTATTAATTTCAAATCCTACTTGATTTACAGCCTCGTTAATTGTATTCAGCTCTAGTTCTGTTTGAGATTCAAAAATATCTTTTGAATTTAGTTTCATATGAACTTTTTGTAGGCTTAGTAGCTCTTTGTAGTAGTCCGAAACTTTTGACCAATTGCCTGATTTGTGAGTGAGGTGCTCTAAAGTAGCTTTGTGATATTTATCTTGAATTCTGTAGAGAGTGTCGCTTGTTGAAAGATTTGAAACGCTAAAGTAGAATATAGGAAGGTCTAATCCTAGTTTCTTTCTAAGTTCAGCTTTAATTTTTTTTGGATGCACCGGATTGTTCTTGAGCAGAGCCTTCGCTTTCAGCTGATTTAGCTAATCTTTCGACAGGATCTCCAGGAGCATTAATACTTATAACAAACGACAAAAGAGATATTGCAATTAACATTGGAATAAACGTGAGAACTCTTTCTATTGTATACTTTAACATTATATATCTTCTATTGTTCCGCTTGCAGCATAGTTATTATTTAACTTAAGATTGTTAAGTCTTAGCCCTGGAAATTCAAAGAACATATCTCTATTATCAAATCTTTTGTGAACAGCAAACTTTCTTTTTGTTATCCATAAAAAAACATAAGGTTGATCTTCGTAGATTTTTGCTTGTAGTTTAAGAAGAGCATTTCTATGTTTTTCATAGTCTAATGTTTTGTTAGCCTCGTCTATTAATGCATCACTGTAGGCATCACCAAATCCGCAAAAATTAGAGCCTTTATTAACCCAAGAGGATGTATGCCACAGCTGCATTGGGTTTGAATAAGCAGCACTGCTTCCCCAACCGGCCAGCATAGCATCAAATTTATGATCAGCGGCATTTTTATAAAATAAAGAAAAATCCATTGGAGTCGGTTCAGCTACTATCCCCGCTTTGTACATGCTCTCTTTAATCATCAAAACTATTTCTTTAGAAGTTGGGGAGCTCATGTAGCTAAACTTGAAAGTAAAAGGTGTTTTTACTCCATTTATTACTTTGTCTCTGATATTATCACCATCGGTATCAACCCATCCAGCTTCATCTAATAACTCTTTAGCTTTTTCAATATCGAGAGGAATTAACTTTAGAGTGTCGTTATAAGTCTTTTTGAGTGGTGAAATATTGGACGTTTGACGTGAGGCTTTGCCATGCATCATTACTTCGATTATTTCATCAATAGGTATCATGTATGCAACAGCTCTACGCACCTTTTTATCAACAAAGAAAGGCTTATGCTTTATACCATCAGGTTTCATATTAAGACCAATGTATGAAATACCGTATCTGTCTAAAAAGTCAGAGTCATAATTGTTATTAAAATATTCTCTTTCTCTAAGCTTCATTAGCTTGACAGTTCCAATATTTGTTGTTACATCTATCTCTTGATTTTTTAAAGCTAAATATGAAGATGCATCCTCCTTGATGATTTTAAAAATTATCTTTTCTGGAAATGCTTTGTTATCAAGTGATGAATCTCCTGCTCCCCACCAATTTTCTTTCCTTAGTAAAGTAACATATTGACTTGGTTCCCATTCGCTTACATAATAAGGCCCTAATCCTTTGAGATTTTCTGGCTTGTAACCATTATCTGCGTGATTAAAGTCATTGAACCAATTTGAGATTTCGTCTGTTTCTTTAAATGATCTGTTAAGAATTTGATTAAAAGTGATGTTATCAAGTAAACCGTTGGGGTCCCAGTAGCTTTTTTGTTGTACGTATATACCACCCATTATTGTTTTTGCAGTCCAATTAATGTCTTGAGCGGTCATAGAAAACTTAAGTGGGTCATTAGGGTCAGCTTTAACTGATTTAATTACAGAATTGTAAATAGGTCTTATCTGAGAATTGTTTGTTAAATGACAAAGCATAATTTTACTAGAAAAAACTATATCCTCAGCAGTTAGTTGTTCTCCATTATCCCACGTTACATTATCCTTTAATTCGAAATAAAATGTTTTATTATCCTCAGATGAGGTTGGTAACTCCTTGATAAGGTCTGCTTCATAATCAAGTGACTCAAGATTTAAGCCAAGTAATGTTTTTTGTGTGTATGAAAAAATATAGGATCTCATTACTGAATTGTTGTTGTATGGATGTAATCCATCAGGCTGAGATAAAATATGCGCTACAACAGTATTAGTTGATAAATCTCTTTTGTTTACACATGAAGATAAAACCAGTGATATAGCAAGGAATGTATAGATTATTTTTTTCATTTTTTAATTTCAATACAAATATAATATTCAGTTTAATTTATTGAACTATTTAATGAATTAATTAATAAAAAATAATCATAAATTTTATTTAATGTATACATTTGCAATCCAAACAAATAGGAGAGGTGCCGGAGTGGCTGAACGGGGCTCCCTGCTAAGGAGTTGTACCCTTACGGGTACCGGGGGTTCGAATCCCTTCCTCTCCGCAGAAAATAAGACTAGCATTTATGTAAAAATGTTAGTTTTGCAAAAGTTTCGGGGTATAGCGTAGCCCGGTTATCGCGCCTGCTTTGGGAGCAGGAGGTCGCAGGTTCGAATCCTGCTACCCCGACAAACTTTTCAAAAATCAGGAACTTTTTTCGTAGTCCTTAAATTATTGTGTTCTAGCACCTTTGATGCAAATGTCAGTGCTGACATGAAGATATTGCGTGATAAATTTATGTAAATTTGAAATATGGAGAAATTATCACTTTCTCAACTTGAACAATATCTTTCTAAGGCTGCATGGATTCTAAAAGGACCGGTAGATGCTTCAGATTTTAAGGTGTATATATTCCCTTTACTATTTTTTAAGAGAATTTCTGATGTTTATCATGAAGAGTATAAGCTTGCACTAAAAGAATCTGATGGTGATAAGGAATATGCACAGCTTCCAGAGTTTCATAGATTTGTGATACCAAATGGATGTCATTGGAAAGATGTGCGTGAAACAACAACTAATGTAGGATTGGCAATTGAAAAAGCTCTAAGAGGCATTGAGCAAGCTAATCAACAATTTCTGTATGGAATATTTGGAGATGCTCAATGGAGTAACAAAAATAAACTTTCAGACAGGTTGCTAATAGATTTAGTAGAACATTTCTCTCAGTACGACTTATGTAATAGTAATGCAGAACCTGATATGTTAGGTAATGCTTACGAATACTTAATCAAACATTTCGCAGATTTAACAAATAAGAAAGCTGGAGAGTTTTATACTCCACGTTCAGTTGTACATCTTTTAGGGTTGATTTTGGATCCCCATGAAGGTGAAACAATATATGACCCTGCATGTGGAACTGGAGGTATGTTATTGGAGTGTATAGACCACTTAAAACATAACAATGAAGACTATAGAACATTAAAACTATTTGGACAGGAAAAAAACTTGACCTCAAGTTCCATTGCAAGAATGAATATGTTCTTACATGGTATTGAAGATTTCCAAATTCATAGAGGAGATACATTAAAAGATCCTGCATTTTTTGAGGCAGACGGTTTAAAGACATTTGACTGCGTAATTGCAAACCCACCTTTCTCATTGAAAGATTGGGGTGCAGAGAACTGGGCTAACGACCCTTATGGAAGAAATATCGCTGGTGTGCCTCCAAAAGGAAATGGTGATATGGCCTGGGTGCAGCACATGATAAAATCTATGAACAACACTGGTCGAATGACTGTGGTATTACCTCATGGTGCATTGTTTAGAAAAGGTGCGGAAGGTAAAATAAGACAGGCATTGTTGGAACAGGATATGTTAGAAGCGGTAATTGGATTAGGAGGTAATATTTTTTATGGTACTCAATTGGCTGCTTGTATAATGGTCTTCAAAAAAGAGAAAGACGCTGTCAAAAAAGACAAAGTACTATTCATCGATGCTTCTGACCAAGTTCGAGAGGGTAGAGCTCAAAGTTATTTAGAACCTGAACATATCAATCAAATATTTGAGTGGTTAAAGAACTATGATGATGTTGAGAATTACGTAAAAGTAGTATCCAAGGATGATTTAAAAGAAAACGATTACAACCTCAACATACCATTGTATGTAGAGAAAGTAATTGAAGACAACTTACCATCAGTTGAAGAAGCACTGATTGATTTAAAATCTGCATGGATTGAGAGTCAACAAGCAGAAGAAAAGTTTAAAATGATTTTAAAGGAATTTCTAGCATGACCCAAAAAGAATTAGAAAAATACTTGTGGGGTGTTGCTACCCAATTACGTGGAACCATAGATGCTGGAGATTACAAACAGTACATCTTCCCACTATTATTCTTCAAACGTATCTGTGATGTGTATGATGAAGAGTTTGAAAACGCATTAGCAGAGAGTGACGGAGATAATGAATATGCAGCCTTTGCAGAACATCATCATTTTGTGGTGCCAAAAGGTTCGCATTGGAATGATATAAGAGAAACTACAGTTAATGTTGGTGTTGCATTACAAGATGCCATGCGAAATATTGAGAAGGCCAATCCAGACACTTTATATGGAATCTTTGGTGATGCTTCTTGGACCAACAAAAACCGTCTGAGTGATGAAACGCTCAACAACTTGGTAGAGCATTACTCACAACACAAACTCAGTCTAAGTAATATTCCTGATGATAAATTAGGAAACGCCTATGAGTATCTCATCAAAGAATTTGCAGATGATAGTGGACATACGGCAGCAGAGTTTTACACCAACAGAACGGTTGTTACACTAATGACTAAAATTATGGACCCACAGCCAGGAGAATCTGTCTATGATCCTACCTGTGGTTCTGGTGGTTTATTATTGAACTGTGCACTGCATTTAAAAAGTGAGGGCAAAGAATACCGAACGCTTAAATTGTATGGACAAGAGATTAACCTCATTACCTCAGCCATAGCGCGTATGAACATGTTCATGCACGGTATTGAGGAATTTAGCATTATCCGAGGAGATACCTTGGAAAATCCAGCCTTTTTGCACAACGATGAGTTGAAAAAGTTCAATGTTATTTTGGCCAATCCACCTTACTCAATTAAAGCATGGGACCAAAAAGGGTTTACCAACGATCCTTATGGAAGAAATATATGGGGAGTACCGCCACAGGGCTGTGCGGATTATGCCTTTCAGCAGCATATACAAAAGAGTTTAGATATAGATAATGGACGTTCCATTTCACTTTGGCCGCACGGGGTTCTATTTAGAGACTCAGAAGCGGAAATGCGAAAGAGAATGATTGAAGAAGATGTTGTTGAGTGTGTGATTAGTTTGGGACCAAACCTATTCTACAACTCTTCAATGACCTCATGTTTATTAATTACAAATAATAACAAAACACTTGAAAGAAAAAATAAAGTATTGTTTTTACAGGCGGTAAATGAAGTGCGTAATGAGAAAACTATAAGTTATTTAGACCCACATCATATTGAAAGAATACACAATGCCTATCTAAATTTCAAAAACGAGGATACTTTCGCAGCAGTTGTAGATAACGAAGATATTTTAAAAGACAAGAATATCAGATTGAGTGTGCAATTGTTTGTAAAAGAAGATGAAATAGTTGAAGAAGATTTTGATGTGTTACTTAATGACTGGGAGGAAAGCAGTAAAAATCTGAATAACTCTATGAATGAACTTTTTAAAACCTTAGCAAATGGATAGTGTTTTAATGGAGAATAAGGTTTTGAACTTGGATAAATCAAGTTGGGCATTGACTAAACTTGGAAATTTAGCTAAGGATATCTCAAAACGAGTTGATAATCCAGGAGAGTCTGAATATGATAGATTTGTCGGCTTAGGAAACTTTGTTTCTGGAGACATTAAAATTAAGACCTGGGAAACAACAGAAAACCTTGCATCATCTGCAAAGGCTTTTCAAGCAGGAGATATTTTGTTTGCAAGACGTAATGCTTATTTGAGAAGAGCATCTTTAGTTGATTTTGACGGATGTTGTTCAGGTGATGCTTTCGTGTTGAGAGAAAATCATGACAAAGTAGTTCCTGGTTTCTTAGCGTTTTTAATGAACTCAAATGCGCTCTGGAATTACGCAAATTCCAATGCTGCTGGAACCATGTCTAAGAGGGTGAAATGGCGTGATTTAGCAGAATACGAATTCCTACTCCCACCCAAAGATCAACAAGCCCTACTGGCCAAATTACTTTGGGTTATGGATGAGGTGATTGAGAGGGAAAAACAAGTGGTGAATGGTATGCAAATCAGTTCTAAAGTTATTGCAGTCGATCATTTAGCATCAGTTCGAAAAAATAAGATAATCAAGCTAGGTGATATATGTCAACCAAAACAATGGAAAACAATACCAATCAAAAATCTAACTGAAGAAGGATACTTAGTTTATGGAGGAAATGGGATAATTGGTAGATATGTCGACTACAACCATAAATATCCAGTAATAGCAGTTGCATGTAGAGGTGAATATTGTGGAAGTATCCATTTAACTGAACCAAAAAGTTATATTACGGGTAATTCAATGTGTCTGGATGAATTGGATGAAAATCAATTCAATAAAAAATACTTGTTCTATTATCTCTATTATTCAAATTTAGATTCAATTATAACAGGGTCAGCTCAGCCTCAAATAATTAAAGAAGATATTGCAAGATTTAAAATTAGAGAGGTAAATACTGCGGACCAAATTCAATTAGTCTTGAAATTGGATCAATTATGGGATAACCTTAAGATTGCCAATAAAAAAGTTTCCAGTTCCCAATCCCTTCAAAAAAGTTTAATAAACCAAGTGTTTTAAGTATGGGTTTTAACGAACTAAATAGTGTAGAGCATTACATCATTCACCAACTCAGCGGGGTGAATTTAAACAGTAAAGCAGTAAATGAACCAAAAGCTGGTTATGGTACACAATGGGTATATAAATCTTCAGATGAGATACAGCGTGGTGTTAATGAGGTGTTGGTAGAATCGGAACTAAAAGAAACCCTTATTCGTTTAAATCCAGATATTGCTGCGAAACCCGAGTTGGCAGATGAAGTAATTTATAAACTCAGAGCGGTTTTAATTTCTGTAAACCAAGATGGTTTGGTAAAAGCGAATGAAGAGTTCTTCAAATGGATGACAGGTGAGAAAACCATGCCTTTTGGAGACAACAATCGTCATGTCCCTATTCGACTGATTGACTTTGATGAGTTATCCAACAACACCTATGTCGTAACCAACCAATATCGTATTCGTAACAAAGAAACTAAGATTGCAGACGTTGTCATGATGATCAATGGAATTCCTGTGGTTGTAGGAGAAGCAAAAACACCTATACGTCCCTCAGTAAGCTGGTTAGATGGTGCGCATGAAGTACATGACATTTATGAAAACGCAGTACCGCAATTGTTTGTGCCAAACATCCTTTCTTTCGCCACAGAAGGAAAAGAATTGTTTTACGGTGCTATTCGTTGTCCTTTGGAATTTTGGGCCCCTTGGCGTTTAGAAAATGATGAAGATGCCATTGCCAAACGTTTAGGTTTGGGTGAAGTTGGCAAGGAGTTATCCGACTTACTAAGTCCTGCAAGTTTATTAGACATCATGCGTAATTTCTCTTTGTTCTCAACAGATAAAAAGAAACGTAGAGTTAAAATTATACCCCGTTTTCAACAATATGAAGGCGCCAATAAAATAGTAGAACGCGTAAAAGAAGGTCGTGTTAAAAAAGGGTTGATATGGCATTTCCAAGGGTCAGGTAAATCCTTCTTAATGGTTTTTGCCGCTCAGAAATTAAGACGAGAACCCGATTTAAAAAATCCTACCGTAATTGTGTTGGTAGACCGAACAGATTTGGATACCCAAATCAGTGGAATCTTTGATGCAGCAGATGTATCTAATGTAGAAAGTACCGATAGTATTAGTGAACTGCAAACCCTATTGGAAAGAGATACGCGTAAGATTATCATTTCTATGATTCATAAGTTTCGTGATGCCAAACCTAATATGAATACCCGTGATAACGTCATTGTACTAGTAGATGAGGCGCACAGAACACAAGAAGGTGATTTGGGAAGAACTATGAGAGCGGCATTACCGAATGCATTCTTATTTGGTTTAACAGGTACACCAGTTAATAAGGCGGACAAAAACACATTTTGGGCCTTTGGTTCAGAAGATGACGAAGGTGGTTATATGTCACGATACACCTTCCATGATTCTATACGTGATAATGCAACATTGCCACTTCACTTTGAACCAAGGTTGGTTGACGTACATGTGGATAAAGAAACAATTGATAAAGCGATGGCAGACTTTAAAGAAAGTCAAGCCTTATCAGCAGAAGAAGCGGATGCATTGAATCAAAAGTCAGCAAAAATGGCTGCATTCTTGAAGTCACCAGAACGAGTTTCTAAGATCGTTGAAGACATTGCTAGTCATTATAAAGAAAAGGTTGCCCCTCATGGGTTTAAGGCCATGATAGTAACCCCTGACAGACATGCCTGTGTACAATACAAAGAACAATTAGACAATTATTTTCCAGAAGAAGCGAGTCATGTTGTGATTTCTACTTCTGCTAACGATCCTTTTGAGTTTAAACAAAAATGGGGTGTCGATAAAAGTCAACAAGAAAAAATAGTAGAAAAATTCTGTGACCCAACTGCAGAAACTAAATTCATTATTGTAACCGCCAAACTCCTTACTGGATTTGATGCTCCCGTGTTACAAACTATGTATTTGGATAAGTCTATAAAAGACCACACGCTGTTACAAGCAATCTGTAGAACTAATAGATTGTATCCAAATAAAAACTTTGGAAGAATTGTAGATTATTTTGGGGTATTTGATGATGCAGCAAAAGCGTTACAGTTTGATGAGGAATCAATAAAACAAGTCATCACTAATCTTTCTGAACTAAGGGAGAAACTTCCCAAGGCAATAAAGGAAACCTTAAGTCATTTTGAAGGAGTAGATAGAACTATTGATGGTTTTGAAGGTTTAGAGGCAGCTCAAAATGCGATTAAATCCGATGAGACAAAAGATGCCTTTGCCAAGGATTATAAATATCTATCTAAACTTTGGGAGTCACTTTCTCCAGATAATATTTTAGATTTATATAATACAGACTATAAATGGCTGTCTCAAGTATTTGAATCTGTTCGTCCTGCATCAGGAAGTATAGGGAAGTTATTATGGTTTACTCTAGGGACTCAAACAACTAAACTGATACATGATAATATACATGTAGGTGATGTACATCAATTAGATGAATTTGTACTGGATGCAGACGTAATAGAGGATATTTTCAATAATCCTGATCCAAAGAATGCAAAGCAATTAGAAAAAATTCTAATCAAACGATTTAAGAAGCTTGGAGGAGATCCGAGATTCAAAAAACTGAGTGATCGATTGGAAGCATTGAGAGACAAAGCAGAACAGGGACTTATTACTTCTATTGAGTTTGTTAAAGAACTCTGTAAAATTGCAAAAGAAACACTGCAAGCGGAGAAAGAATTGATTGAAGAAATTCAAGAAAAATCTCCAATGGCGGCATTAACTGAATTGTTCTTAGAGTTAAAGACAGATTCTACTCCCGCTGTAGTTGAAAGGATAGTTGGAGATATAGACTCCATTGTTAGGGCAATCAGTTTCCCAGGATGGCAGCATTCTAATCAAGGAGAAAGAGAAGTTCAAAAAGCACTCAGGAAATCATTACTAAAGTACAAATTACACAAGGATCAAGTATTGTTTGAGAGAGCATATGCATACATCAAAGAGTATTATTAATTTATAGTTTTATATTCTTTTAATGCTCTAAAATAATTAACATCTGTTAATTTATTATATTAGGTTCTGTAAAAATATAATTATGATACAACACACTGCAAATAAACCTATAACTGAACTGTTTGCCTCAGAAAATCAAGGTCACTACTACATTCCAAAATATCAAAGGGAATATATTTGGTCCAAATTAAATTGGGAATCTTTATTTGATGATGTCGACGAAAGTCAAGGCGGTCATTTTTTGGGATCAATTATTTGTATTAATACACAAACGGATTCTTTAAAAGCTCCAATTCTTGAACTTGTTGATGGTCAACAAAGGATGACAACAATTAGCCTTTTTTATTTAGCTATTTATCATTATTTATCTAAAAATTTACCATTAGATAATGAAGAACAGAAGTATAAACTTTTTGGATTAAGACAAAAAATCGTTTTAGAGAATAAAAAACCAAGAGTAATACCATCCCATTCTGCTGGTAATTTTCATGATTATAATTGGATGTTTTATGAAGTTTTTCGTGATGCAGTGAATAAACCTCTTGAAAAACCAAAATTTTTAGGACTCAGAAGAATGTCCAAAGCTTTTGATTATTTTTTTGATAGATTAAATGAAGAAGTTGGAGAAGGGAATCCTATTTTTAATTATAATAAAGCTCAACAATTACTCAGCAAATTAAACAGTGCAACTATTGTTAAAATTGATGTTTCTAATCATTCAGATGCTTTCACTTTATTTGAAACTTTAAACAATAGAGGTGTTCCTCTTTCTGCTGTCGATTTAATTAAAAATAAATTATTAGGAAAATTAGAAAAAGAACATCCAAATTCTATTGATATTAATTTTGAACGATGGAGTAAGGTCGTTAATAACCTAACTGATGAATACAGTGTTCAGGAACGTTTTTTAAGACAATTTTATAATGCTTTTAAAGTAGACTCAGGTATTGAGGTCAAACGTGCTCCAAAGGCTACAAAATCTAACTTGATAAGAATATATGAAGAACTCATTAACAGAGATGCGGATGGTATTTTACAGAAATTAGAAGAATGCTCTAGTATTTATAATTTGAATATAGAATATGAACAAGGTGAAAACTCCAAAAATTTAATCTATTCGTTGAGAAACTTGGAAAATGTTAATGCTGCTGATGCGTACATGCTATTAATGTTTTTAGAAAAAAGTTTTAATATTAGTGAGGAACAAGAGATTGAATTAATTGATCTTTTGTGCAAGTATTTTATTAGAAGAAATGTGACTGACTTTCCAGGCACAAGAAATTTAACAAATTACTTTATTGAAATTATTTCTGAGATAAGTAATCATGATCATTATGATTTTAATAGGGTTAAGGAAGTGATTTTAAGAGTAGGTAAGCCAGCTGATGATGAACTATTTGCCAGTAAACTAATGGGAGATATATATGAAGAGAACGTAGGTGCTGTAAGATTTGTGTTGTCATCTATTGAACTAAGTGAAACACAAACAGATGAAATATATACCAATTTTTATTTTAGAGATAAAAAGAAGTTTGTATGGACTGTTGAACATATTTTACCTCAAGGTGAAAACATACCTTCATTTTGGGTTGATATGATTGCCGATGGTAATGAAATTGATGCAAGAAATATTCGTTCAGAATTTGTACATAAGCTTGGTAATCTTACTTTAACAGGTCATAATTCTCAGTTAAGTAATATGTCTTTTGAGAAAAAACAAAACAGAACAAAAGATGGTAAATACATTGGATTTAAGAATGGTTTGTGGCTAAATCAAAACTTAAAAGATGCTACAAAATGGAATAAGGATAGTATTATTAAAAGGACCAAGATGCTTACCGAAAAAGCTTTGAAATTATTTAAATTTTAGTCTATTTGTAGTCAAAAAATAAATCTGCTGTTTAAAATTTTACTTTCTATTTATTAAGTAATATCCAATGCAAATTGCTAGAATTGATAAGCTAAATAGAATAAGATCGTTTGGTGTGGTAAAATTATGAGAAAGTTTTAAAACTTTTTCAAAAAACTTAACAATCAAAACAATAATAATTACTTTGATTATTTTGTTTTTTAATTGATCTAGGCTATTGATTTTGAGTGTTGAATCAGCAAATTTATCTTTTGCAAAATTTATTTCACTAATAAATAGTTCATATACTCCAAATCCAAATATCAATAAAACAATTCCTATTAAAAACAAATCAATTGATGAGATAATATTGAAAAGCAACTCATTGTTAGTTTCAATATCGTTGTTTAGTAAAGGGTTTTTATAAATTATTGCTTGAATAATGTCCCAGCCACCTAAAAGAAACAATATGATTGATGAGATAATTGATAGAACAACGGATATTAATACTATAAATCTTGTGCTCCATAAAGCGTTTTCAAACTTATTTCCAATCATACTATATTTTTAAATTCTTACAAAATTAAAGAAATAATATGAAGTGTAATTTATTTCTAATTTTACAATGAAAAATTATTCTATTTAAATGTCATCTCAAAAAATATTAATCTTAGATAATAATGAGATAATACTAACTAAAAGTATGAAGGCTAAGAGTGTTAATATTTCTATTAGACCTTTTGAGAGAGTTAAAGTAACAGTTCCTTTTTTTATAAGTTTTAAAAAAGCAGAAGATTTTGTAATAAAAAAGAAGGCGTGGATTCAAAGGAATTTATTAAAACTTAAAAGTATTGAGCAAAAGCAAACGATATTTGATTTCAATACTTCATTTTCTACAAGAAATCACATGCTTAAGTTAAATAAAGTTGAAAGTAATGATGTAAAATTTAGATTAAAAGACCAGTTAATATTGGTTGATATACCAAATTCTGCTGAAATAAAAAGCTTTGATATTCAGCAAAAAATCAGACTGGCAATTGAGGAAACACTAAGAAAAGAGGCTAAAGATTATTTACCACAAAGAGTTAAAGAGTTAGCTGAAAAAAACTCATTTAGATTTAAAAAAGTATCAGTGAGAAACTCAAAAACCAGATGGGGTAGTTGCTCTTACGAAAATAATATCAATCTTAATCTTCATTTAATGAGATTGCCAAATCATTTGATTGATTATGTGATCTTACATGAGCTTGTACACACAAAGATTAAAAATCATAGCAAAGATTTCTGGAATTTGCTTGATGTGGTTACAGGAAATGCTAGAAATCTTGACAGAGAACTAAAGAATTACCGCACTAAAATCTATTGAAATAGTTATTCCTATGCTATGCATAATATGCATTGCATAACATCAGAAAATTCATCATTTAATTTTGTCCAATAAATAAAAAATAAATAAAATGAATAAAATAATTTCCTCAATAATAATTTGTTTAGTAATGATTTCATGTGAAAAAGAGAATTTTAGCCCAGTAAGGGGAGTAAACTCAAATCAATCATCATCAACTAGTTCTTCATCCTCTAAATGTACAGGCTGCTCTGAGTGGCAAAAATGTGACAGAGTAAGCAGCTCATCAGATCCTCTTGATTTTTTTAATACAAGCTATTCATATCGATGCAGAAGTATTTTTAGAAATTTAAGACAAGGAGGCTATAGATCTACACAAACATTTTCTGACTCCACAGGTAACAGTATAGAAAGTACAAAAAGATTATATTTCCCCAATATATTTGATGGATATTCTGCGACACTGGATTTTGGATATTCTGATAATACTAATATTAATATAATTTTTACTTCGGATTATGAATTACGCGAATACTATAATTTTATAGTTAGAAATTGTGTAATGTACAATCCCATAACTCAGTCTAATATGATATTTGAAGGAACTGGTTCATTTACGAAGAATGGTTCATCTTGTTACCACACTGTAGAAATAAATCTACAGTCAACTGGACAAAATGGAAACTTTTCATACAAACTTGTGGGTGTGTCTGGAAGCTAGGCTAATTAAATATTGATACATTATTAAAGTTTTAATTTTCAGCTTATTTTCAAGAATAAACTTTTAGTTATTTTTACAAAAAAAAGTTGTTAGAAGTTAAATCATTAACCTTCACTCACGAAGGTCAAAATCAAATATGTTTCCCTGATATATCGTTAAGCAATAATGAGGGTTTAATTGTTTTAGGTAATTCTGGATCTGGAAAGACAACATTAATAAACTTAATTGCTGGTCTTATTAAACCAGATAGTGGAGATATTACTTTAAATCAAACCAAATACAATGAACTAAGTCTTGATGATTTAGATATATTTAGAGGGAAAAATATAGGTTTGATTTTTCAAAAACCTCACTTTATTAGAAATCTTAATGTTTTGGAGAATCTATCTTTGTCAACTCATTTGTCAAGGAATAAAGTCAGAAGGGAGATTTTTGAAGAAACATTGAGTGAAGTGGGTTTAAGTGCAAAAGTAAATGTAAGGCCTAATGAGTTAAGTGAGGGAGAACAGCAGCGTCTCTCAATTGCAATGGCACTTGTTAAAGAACCTAGTATAATATTAGCTGATGAACCAACATCAAGTTTAGACGACATCAATTGTAATAAAGTTATCAATCTTCTTAAGGCATTCAGTCAGAAAAAAGGATGCAAGTTAATAATCGTAACTCATGACAGTAGAATCAAGGACTTATTTAAGAAAAAGATTTCTTTATGAACATTAACAAGCTGTCATTAGTAAACGTAATCAGAAATCCTGTTGATACATCAGTGAGTATGATTCTTATGTCATTGGGTGTTGCTATCATTTCAATGATGTTATTAATTAGTAATGCTACAAAAAATCAACTTGAAAGTAATTTAGGTGGTGTTGATATGGTAATAGGAGCGAAGGGAAGTCCTATACAAGTAATATTATCAAGCATATTTCACATCGATAACCCAACAGGTAATATTTCTCTACCTGAAGTAAAAAAAATAGTTAATGATCCTCTCATTCAGTCAGCTGTTCCTGTTTCATTTGGTGATAATTATAAGAACTATAGAATCGTAGGAACATCAAAAGAATTTCCTGATATATATTCTGCACAGTTGAAATCTGGAAAGATATGGAGTCAGAACCTAGAGGTAACAATTGGTTCATCGGTAGCACAGAAAACAAAATTGAAAATTGGCGATAAATTTTATGGTTCTCATGGCTTAGGATTAGATGGTCATATACATGATAATTATGATTATGTTGTTGTTGGTATTTTTGAACAATCTAACTCTGTTTTAGATAATCTTATCTTAACAGATACTCAATCAGTTTGGATGATTCATAGTAATGATATTGCTGATAATCAAGACAAGATGATTACTTCCATGCTAGTAAAATTTAAAAGCCCGATAGGACTTATTCAAATTCCAAGAAAAATTAATAGTAATACTACTTTTCAAGCTGCTTTACCATCAATGGAAATCAATAGAATGATAGATCTACTAGGTTTTGGAATAAGTACAATAAATATAATTGCCTTATTAATTATTGTAGTCTCAGGAGTCAGTATCTTCCTTAATCTTTATAATTCGCTTAGAAAAAGAAGGTTTGAACTAGCACTAATTAGAGTATATGGTGCTAACAAGTTACAGTTAATGAGACTTATTTTACAAGAAAGTATATTAATCTCTTTTTTTGGAACATTGCTGGGGTTTGCCATTAGCAGATTAACTCTTGTTGTTATTTTGAATGTTTTTGTTGATAATCATAATCTAGATACAATTTCTCTCTCTTTTATTGATAGTGAGATAGTTATTGTTATGCTAGCCTTTATTGTTGGTATATTTGCATCAATAATACCTGTTTACAAAGCATACAAAATAGATGCTATTAAAACTTTAACAAATGCATAAAACCATTATCATTATATTGACTTTTTTATCTCTTGATGTTTTTTCACAAGTTGAAATTACTTGGCAAACATTGTCAAATGTTGAATTCGAGGATCAATACATTGAGAGTGAAGATGTCTATTATTATTATCCTTTTTTTGGATCTGAAGTAAGAGATTTAGCTGGTAAAGAAGTTATTATTACTGGTTATGTATTAGCGATTGACCCACTAAAGGGATATTATATTCTTTCTAAAGGACCGTTCTCGTCTTGCTTTTTTTGTGGAGTAGGAGGACCAGAATCAATTATGGAGTTGAATCCAGTAGATACTGATACGAAATTTAAAATGGACGAGATAGTAACTTTCAAAGGTATCCTTAATCTTAATTATGATGACATTTACAGAAGTAATTATATCTTAGATAAGGCTGAAGTTTATCAATGGTGAAATTAATAGCTCTTGATTACTGGAGCTTCAATCTTTTTTAACCCATTTTTAACAGCATCAATTTGCTTCTCTAATCTTTTAAACTCAGCGTTTATTTCAAAAAATATACTCTTAGCGCTTGAGTAGCTTTGTTTGTGAGTATCTGTTGGCCCATATGTTGAGCTACCAGAACCATTAGCTGACCAGAGGTATGTCCACATACTTGGGTAATCATTTTGTTCACCAATCGAAGATCTTGATTTGCTTCCATTTAATTGAATATCAAGCTTATTAAAACCATCTCGAATGTTATAAATTCTCTTTTCAAGGGCTGTGTTTGTAGTTTTAGCTTGTATATACGATTTTATAATTTTATCTATCTCCTTTTTTGAGTTTTTTATTTCATCAGATAGTTCATAAGCTTTTACTCTTAATTTGTAGACATCATTCCAAAAAGCAACAACTTCTGTATTTGAACTTCCTTTTAATGCTCCCTTTTCAAGTGGTTTTAGATTAAAATCTTTTTTAGAAGAAATTGCCGTATACTCACCATTAATCATTTTAAAAATTTGAGAATAATAGGTTCCAATTCCAGCTTTAGGGCCAGACATTTTTCTTTCAATATTAGAAGATGTGACCGGTGTGATTGATTGAGTTGAAAAATCCCAATTTGCTCTATGAATACCTTTTTTGTTTTTTAACTTAATTTTTTTGATGATTCGATCTTTCGAACTAATAAATAACCAAACACTAGGCTCCATTTCCATTTTTTCCATATCTAGTGTTTCCCACTCAGGAACCCTTACTTCTTTATTCTCCTTCTCAAGGTCACTTTCCATCTTCATTCTATCCTCTTTACTTGTATTATATTTATTGCTAAGAAAGTAGGTGAAATTTACTCCATAAGGTGGATTATCAGCAACAAAATAATTATCACCTTGTGATGCTTTTTTTCTGCCACCAAGAACTCTTTTTTGAAGATACCAATATGACTCTCTAGGGCTGAACAGCATAGCTTCTTTGTCTTTATTTTCTAAGTCATATGACCTTAGAGAGGAATAATCGTCTAAGATGTATATTCCTCTTCCAAATGTACCTGCAACAAGATCATTTTCTCTTTTTTGTATTGCCAAGTCTCTGACTGAAATACTTGGCATTCCTGAACTTAGTTTCACCCAACCATTAGTATTATCTGTTTTAAAATAAACTCCAAATTCAGTTCCAAGAAAAAATAAATCCTTTCTAACATGATCTTGAACGACTCTCCAAAGAATTGTGTTTTCTGGTAAGTTTTCCGATATGTTTTTCCATGTTTTTCCCTTGTTACTGCTCATATAAATATAAGGCTTGTAGTCCCCATACTTATGGTTGTCAAAAACTGCGTAAACTACATTTTCATCGAATAAATCAGCTTTTATATCATTAACAAATGCAAAATCAGGCAACCCGCTAATTTTTTTAAAATCAACTTTTCTCCAGTTCTCTCCACCATTTTCGGTAATCTGAATTATTCCATCATCTGTTCCAGCATAAATCAATCCCTCAACAATAGGAGACTCAGAAAGTGAAGTTATAGTGCTATAATTTGACATTGCATATAAGTCCCAAGCATTATCCCATTTTTGTAGCTCGTCATAATATTTAGTTTGAACTCTCTCAATATTTTTTGTCAAGTCTTGTGAAATTGGATTCCATTTATCTCCTCTATTTTCTGATTTCCAAACTCTTTGTGATGCAAAATATATTGTTTGTGGGTTATGAGGACTAACAAGAATAGGAGAGTCCCAATTATATCTCTCTGTCTTTTCTCCTAGCGCTGGCTGAGGCTTTATATTTATATTTTCACCTGTTATCCTGTCATGTCTGTTTAGATTACCTCTCTGCCATTGTGCATATACTATATTGGGATTGCCTGGTTCTGTTGCAGGCTGATGTCCATCACCACCTAAAACAATAAACCAATCTGAATTCCTTATGCCATGTATATTGTCTGTTCTTGAAGGTGCTCCTTGAGTATTATTGTCTTGTGTTCCTCCATAAATATTGTAAAATGGTTTGTCATCGTCAACAGCAATTTTATAAAACTGTGTCAATGGTAGATTGTCCACAAATTTCCAGTTTTCAGTTTTGTCAAAACTCTCATACAGCCCACCATCACAGCCAACCAATATATAATTTGGATCACTTTTTTTAAAAGCTATTGCATGATTATCAACATGCTTTTCACTTTCATTCATTCTTGTAAAAGTCTTACCTCCATCATTTGATACTTGCATGTAATTATCAACTAGAAATAACTTGTCAAATTCATGAGGTGAGGTGTATAGTTCTTGGTAGTAATGAGGTCCAGTTCCTCCTGCTACAGCATCACTCATTTTTTTCCAGCTCAACCCTTGATCTTCACTTCTATATACACCACCTGTTCTTCTGTCAAGCTCAATTGCTGCATAAATAATGTCATTATTTTGATATGACATTGCTAAACCAATTTTCCCCATATTGTTCTTATGTAGACCTTTAGTAAGTTTTTGCCAATTTTCACCTCCATCTGTTGATTTGTAAATTGCTGTGCCCGGTCCTCCGCCCATATAGCCAGCAACTGTTCTGTGCCTTTGCCATGTAGCAGCATATAATACATTAGGATTTCTACTATCAATTAATAAATCTGTTGCACCTATCCAATTATCATCTC
>JAOOLD010000002.1 GCA_028408365.1 Bacteroidota bacterium | reverse complement strand
ATAACTTTAGAAAATTTTTGTAATGAGTTTATCATATATGAGTTTTTGATTGCTTCTTCCATCCCTATACAAATCTAAGAAAAAATAGTAGTTTTTGCAAGATTTTAACCATCCAGTAAAAAAAAACAAAATTATAGTAAAAAGTAAGTTGCCCGACTAGGGATCGAACCTAGACTCTTCTGGACCAAAACCAGACGTGTTGCCAGTTACACCATCGGGCAATATATTTGAGATCGCAAAAATAGGAATAATTACAAATAAAGAACTTTTATTTTGAAAGAAATAGAGAAATTAATTTTCATAAATTCGCAGAAATAACAATTTAATGAGCAATTTCAATAAAATCAATAATATTTTGGGTTGGACTATTTTTTCAATTGCAAGTTTTGTTTACTTATCAACTATTGAGCAAACTGTAAGTTTTTGGGACTGTGGAGAATATATTTCAACAGCTTACAAGCTAGAAGTTGGCCATCCACCAGGAGCACCTTTGTTTCAGCTTTTAGGAAGGATTTTTTCATTGTTTGCTGAACCGGCTACTAGTCAAGTTGCAATATCAATTAATATTTTATCGGCACTGTGTAGCTCATTTACAATACTTTTTCTTTTTTGGACAATTACTGGCTTTGCTCAAAAACTCACTCTAAGCTGTTCTGCGCAAATAAGAGATTTTCTAATTCTATTTTCTGGAGCAGTTGGTTCATTAACATACACATTTACAGATTCTTTTTGGTTTTCTGCTGTGGAAGGTGAAGTTTATGCAATGTCCTCTTTTTTTACTGCCATAACCTTTTGGTGTATAATGAAATGGGAAAGAGAATCTGAAACTGCTAGCTCATCAAGATGGTTAATTCTTATATCATATCTTATTGGTCTATCTATAGGTGTTCACTTACTAAGTTTACTTACTATTCCTGCAATGGGAATGATATATTATAACAAAAAATACAAGTATACCAAAACTGGGGCAGTTAAAGCTTTTCTTGTTTCATTAGGAGTTCTTATTTTTATTCAGGGGATAATCATTCCTGGAGCAGTCAGCCTGATTTATTCATTTGAATTATTTTTCACCAATACAGTCGGACTTCCATTTAATTCAGGAACAATAATTTATTTCATCGCAATAATTATATTTATAACATTTAGCTTAATTTACACAAAGAAAAAAAATAAACCACTATACAACACTGGTATTTTAAGTCTACTAGTACTTTTAATTGGATACTCTTCATTTGCAATTTTAGTTGTTCGATCTAACTCCAACCCCCCTATAGACGAGAATAACCCAGAGGATGCTGTTGGGCTTCTATCTTATCTCAAAAGAGAACAATATGGCTCATGGCCAATTGTCTACGGACAATATTTCAATGCAAAGCTTGACAATAAAGAACCTTACATTGATGGTAAACCCATTTATGAAAAAGACAAAAAAAAGGGAAAGTATATTGTAATTGATAAGAGAAAAAATTCTCTACCGAATTACAGCAAAAAATATAAGACAATTTTTCCTAGGATGTGGAGCAATACTCAGTCCAGGCATGCAAATGGATACAGATCATGGGCAGGACTCAGTAAAAATGATAATAAGGTACCATCATTTGGTCAAAATCTTACTTTTTTCTTTAAGTATCAAATTGGATGGTCTTATTTAAGATATTTCATGTGGAATTTTGCAGGTAGACAAAATGACTATATGAATATGGATGGTAACCCAGTATATGGGAATTGGGAGAGTGGCATAGGGTTTATTGATCAAGCTAGACTAGGAACACCAAGTGATGATTTTTTACCAAACCACTTAAGAAACAATAAAGGAAAAAATCATTATTACTTTTTACCTCTTCTGCTTGGTATTTTAGGTATGTACTTTCACTTCAAAAGAAATCAACAAGATGCCATAGCTAATTTGCTTTTCTTTCTCTTTACTGGTATTTTAATCATTGTTTACTTGAACGTAACTCCATTTCAGCCAAGAGAAAGAGATTATGCCTACGTTGGTTCATTTTATGCATTTAGTATTTGGATTGGATTAGGGACAATCGCTCTTTTTGATTACATAAATAAATTTATTGATGCAAAGAAAGCATCTATTTTTTCTTTTGTAATTGCTCTGCTTATCTCTCCAGCACTTCTGGCTTTTGAAAATTGGGATGACCATGACAGATCAGGTAGATTTACTGCTCTTGAAGTAGCAAAAAACTATTTAGACTCATGTGATAAGGATGCAATCATTTTTACTAACGGAGATAATGACACTTTTCCTCTTTGGTATGCGCAGGAAGTTGAAAATTATAGAACTGATGTTAAAGTTGTTAACTTATCACTTTTTAATACCTCTTGGTACATCGATCAGATGAAAAGAGCTACATATGATGCCAAACCAATTCCATCATCTTTAACTGAAAAGGAATATAGGACAGGAACAAGAGACTACACACTAATACAAGAAAGATTTAAAGAGCATGTTGATATACAAGATGTTATTAAGTTTATCAGAAGTAACAGTGCTAAAGCTAAGATAAGGACATCAGCTGGAATGAAAAACTATTGTCCAACGAAAAAACTTAAGTTAAAAGTAGATAGATCCAAGGTTTTAAATTTTGTTCCTGAAAAATATCATAACAAAATTGTTGATGAATTAAAATGGAACATTAAAGGAAATGGCATCTACAAAAACAAACTTATGGTACTAGATATACTAGCAAATTTTAATTGGGAGAGACCTATTTATTTTGCTATTACTGTAGGGCGTGACAACTTTATGGGGCTTGAAAATTATTTTCAACTTGAGGGGTTAGCATATAGATTAGTTCCATATGAAAGTAAATCATTTGATGGGCAAACAGGAACTGTTGAAGTGGAGAAAATGTATGATCGTCTTGTAAATAAATTTAATTGGGGCGGATTTAACAACAGTGATTTATATTTTGATGAAACAAACACTAGAATGGTTATGAACTTTAGAAATAACTATTCAAGACTAGCTGAAGCACTACATCTAGATGGTGACAATGTAAGAGCAATTAAAACTTTAGATAAATGTATGAGCGAATTTCCAAGAGAAACTGTCAACTATAGTTTTTTTGCAATTCCGATTGCTGATGTCTATTTTAAAGCTGGTGCCAAAGAAAAAGGAATGAATGTTCTGTCAGAGATGTCTGAAGATTTTATGAAAGAATATAAGTTTTTCTCTAACTTTAGCGATAAACAAGGAATTAAACAAAATCTTTCGATTAGCACACAAATCTTAGCTAGTTTATTCAGACTCATTCAATCTAATAATTTATACCAATCTGACTTCGATTACACAACGGAGAATGACCTATTTTACAAAGAAAAAAACAACGAAAAAATTGAGGTTTCCAAGTCTGAATTTGTGATTAATAACTTCGTTGATGAATTTCTTTCGCTACAATAGTTTTTTAGTCACTCCGGCAAGATTTTTTAAATTTTTTTTTAAGAATTTAATATGGGAAATGCCAACTAAAGAAAAAAAAATTTGGTTGACATTTGATGATGGTCCTGATCCAATTTTCACTACAGAAATATTAAATATTTTAGATAAATACTCAATAAAGGCAACTTTTTTTCTTGAAGGAGAAAAGGCAGCCAAATATCCTTACTTAATTGAGCAAATAAAAAAAACTAATCACTCAATTGGCAATCATACTAATTCACATTTAAATGGATGGAAAACTTCAACAAATACATATTTAAAAGATGTTTTTGAAGCACAAAAAGTAATAAAAAGCTCTCTTTTTAGACCGCCATTTGGAAAAATTAAAATAAGTCAAATTAAAAATCTAATTAAAGATTTTAAAATAATTATGTGGAGTATTATGCCTTTAGATTTTTCAAATAAAATAAGTGATTCAGAATTTAAAAATAACATTCTTAAAAATGTAAAAAAAGGATCTATAATCGTCCTCCACTGTAATTCTAAAAGTCATCATAAAGTTTGTAAGAATTTACCGGATGTTCTTGAGGAGCTTTTAAAAAGAGAATATGAATTTTGCTCTACTTGGTAGCTACACAAAAATGATCTAAATACTTGTCATCATGACTTTGTATTATAGAGTAGTCAGTAAAATTAATTGAATCCACAATTTCAGAATTTTTATTTTTTAAAGAAACTCTATTGTAGCGATTTAAAATATCATAAGGAATTTGTAAAAGCTTCCTTGGTAATCTATACTGCAAATTAAAAATATCCCATTTCATTATTTTGTTTACGGATTCTTTATTTTTTTGATAGTAGTTCATAACTTTTTGGTTTCCGTAGACCCCAAAAATTTTAATATTTGTGAAAGCTACTGATAAAATTTCCTTCATTTCAGAATTTGTATACTCCCTCACATGCCATGGGTTTCTTGAAAGTGTCATAACCTTATTGGGTGTAGTTAATATCAGTTTCCCGCCTGGCTTTAAAACTCTAAAAATTTCTTCAACAAAAAACTTATCATTTTCAATATGCTCAATTACTTGAAATGTTACGACAAAGTCTAATGAATCAGACTTTATTTTATTTAACGGTGGGACTTCACTTTTAATAAAAGTTAATTTTTCAGACTTGAAATTGATATTTGACTCATACTTGTCTATGCATATATATTTTTTAACTTTTGGCAATAACTCTTTTATTCCATAGCCCTCACCACATCCAATTTCTAAAGTATTTTTTTTTACAAGCTCAGCAGCCTTTTTATATGCAATCAAATGCCTTTGAAAAATTACATTTTCTGAGGCATCTTCCCCACTACTTCTCTCGGCCGTTTGTATTATTGACATTATTCAAATATAACACTAAAGATTTAACTCCAAAAGTATTGGGCAATGATCAGAGTGCTTTACTTCTGACAATATACTGGATCTAACAATTTTAGAGTTCAATGATTTACTTAGCATATGGTAATCTATCCTCCATCCTAAATTTTTGTTTCTAGAATTTGCACGATATGACCACCAGGTATAATTGTGAGGCTCATTATTAAGCCTTCTAAATGAGTCTATGAATCCCATTTCCAAAAATTCTGTCATCCATTGCCTTTCTTCAGGCAGAAAGCCTGATGAATTTTTATTGCTCACTGGATTATGGATGTCTATTGGTTCATGACAAATATTAAAATCACCACAAACAACAATGGGATTATCTTTGAACGAATGAACATAATTTTCAAACTCTTTCAAAAATTTCATTTTAAAAGCCTGCCTTACCTCTCCACTAGTTCCTGATGGGAAATATGAATTTATTACTGAAAAATTTTCAAAATCTAACTTTATTACTCTTCCCTCTATATCAATTTCTGGGACATTCATTCCCGTTGTAATTTTATTGGGAGATATCTTGCTGAAGATTGCAACTCCACTGTATCCAGGTTTTTCAGCTGAATTACAATATGTTTGATATCCTAAATTTTTAAACATGTTCAGATCAAATTGTGTTTCAAAAGCTTTAATCTCTTGAAAACAAATTATATCAGGTGATGTAACTTTTAACCAATCAATTAAACCTTTTCTGATTGCTGCCCTTATGCCGTTAATATTATATGATATTATTTTTGTCATTACTTAAGCCTAAATGCAGTTTTTGCTGACAATCTCTCATCAACATAAAGATGAACTTTGTAAATTCCTTCTTGTAAAATATTAATTCTTTGCCAATCTAAACAAATATTCTGTTCACTGTTATCGTAAAATAAAGAATCTTTTTTTGTAAAAAGGAAAGTTGTCGAGTCAATACCATATTTGATGCTATCATTTGATGATATAACATTACTATTTGGGTCTATTATTTGTAAATAATAGTTCTTAATTTCTTTTTTTGCTATTGTATTTTGCAACACTAGAAAACAGACTTGTATAATTTGGGTTTTTTTTGCCGAACTTGTTTCTACTAGCCTTCCACTTTTTCTGTAACGAAATGTTATTACATTTAAATCAGAAATTTCTAATATAGATCCTTCAGAAACTTTTTTTTCAAGCTCAATGTTTTGTTTATTAAGTTTATAATTTTTCCAATTGATATCTTTATTTACTCTGATTACACTATCTTTTTGTTTTGTTAGTTTTTGATTTAAAACTAGAAGTGAGTCTATATCTGCAATGTATCTTTTTGCAATCTCTTTTAATCTATCAATTTTTTCTCTGGCTAGCTTTAAATCATTTTCTTTTCTTAGTAAACCTCTGATGTCTGAAATTTGTTGTTTAATTATTGAGTCTTGAACTTGTAATTGATCTCCTAAGCCTGAATATTCCTCTAATAGATTATCATGCTCATCAATCAAGTCATCTAGCTCGTCTCTGAGTTGGTTTTTTTCCTCAACAAATTGAATTTTAATATCCATTTGTTTTTGCATTTGTTCTTTTTGAAAAAACAGACTAGAAACGAGAGAAAGAATGATAAAAACAAATACAATAAACAACCATTTTAATCTGCTACTGTTTTTTATTTCATCAATTATTTTCATTGTAAGTAATTGAGTTTGATTGATGATTCTTTTATTCTTTGTTCAAGAGAAAATAATATCCCTCTAATTATTTCTTCCTCTAGATATTTTTGAAAAGAAAAATTATTACTTTTTGTCCAAGATAATCTAGAGATGGGGATTTTATTATTTATCCTTACTAAATTATTCCAAAGCAAACCAACTGAGTTGTTTTTTCTAAGTTCTGATTTAAGATTTTTATTTATAATAAATTTGACATTACCTTTTTGCAAAATTAATTGAGACAGATTTGTTTTTCCAGTGATTTTTATGTTACTAAAATCATATTTAGTTAACTCAATAACAATTTCATCTTTAGAAATTTCACAAACTCTTTCTGCTGTTCTATTCATTTTGAACACAAGATTATTAGTTAAGTTTCCTTTATCATATTTAATCAGAACATCTTTCATTTTTTTTGCATTAGGTGGAAATTTAATTTTAATTGATTCATTTTTTAAAAATCCATCTTTTATCATTATATCACTAAAAGTTATATCAACAAGATTTAAATAAGCTTCTTTTGAAATTGATATTTTATTAATTTTTTCTTCAGTTAGTTTTTTCTTTGATTTAACTACTATATTTTTTAAAGAATTAATCTGAGAAAAGTTTTGATTAAGAAAACATATTGATAGAATTAGTGTGAGTGAAAATCTTATCATAAAACAAATTTAACAACTAATTTTAGTTACTTAAAATTATTGAAAAAATAAAAAAAAACCTCACATGTGTGAGGTTAATTTTAGTGGGCCTAGTTGGGCTTGAACCAACGACCCCTTGATTATGAGTCAAGTGCTCTAACCAGCTGAGCTATAGGCCCTCTTTCTTAAAATAAAAAAGATGGACAAAACTATTAAAATAACTTGATATTTAAGTACTTTACAAAATGAATAATATTGACACATTAATTTTTGATTTTGGCGGAGTAATTATAAATTTGGATTATAGAAAACCCGTAGATGAATTTAAAAAATTAGGAATTTTTGACTCAAAAAAACTATATTCAAAGAAAGAACAAACAAAGTTGTTTGACAGTCTTGAATGCGGTCAAATTTCTGATGAAAATTTTTTGAATGAAATTAGGAAAAAAAGTAACACTAATAATTTAGAATTAATAAAAAAAGCTTGGAATTCAATTTTATTAAATATTCCGAAGGAAAGAGTTCATTTACTAAAAAAGCTGAGCTCAAAATATAAAATTTTTCTTATAAGCAATACAAACTCCATTCACTTAAAAGAAATAATAAGTTCATATGGTGAAAAAAAATGGAAAAATTTTATTAGCATATTTAACGACGTTTATTTTTCAAATCAAATTGGAATGAGGAAGCCAAATGAGAATATTTTTTTTTATGTAATAAACAAAAATAAATTAGATGTTTCCAAAACTCTTTTTATTGATGATTCTCTTCAACATATTAAAACTGCAAAAAAAATTGGCTTCAAAACGTATCACTTAAGTGATAAAGAAGATATTATTAACTTATTTCTTGAGAAAGCTCAATAAGAACACCACAAGTATCTTTAGGATGCAAAAAGCATATTTTTTTTTTATCAGCACCTATTTTGGGCTTCTCATTCAAGACTCTAATACCATTACTAATTATTCTTTTTATTTCACTCTCAATGTTATCAACCTCGATACAAATATGATGAATACCTTCACTTTTTTTTGATAAGTATTTACTAATTGCGTTTTCTTTCGAGAGGGAAGAAATTAACTCAATTTTTGACTCTCCCAAATTAAAAAAGATTGTTTCTACTCCTTCACTTTCAACAGTTTCTTTTTTTGAAGGGTTGATATTTAATATTTTTTTAAAAATTTCTACGGAATCATCTAAAGAATAGACTGCCACTCCAATATGATTAATTTTTTTCATAAATTATTAGTAATCCCAAAAGCTAATGTGTCTTTCACTTAACTCAGATACAAACTTATAAGCTATACCTATTTGATGAGAACCATAATTGTGTATCATAATATTTCCATTAAATGAGTGTTCATAGCAATAACTAATTGAAATATCGTTTAAGTCAAATCCAAAAGCAAAATAAATAGTATTGTCAGACCTATAGTTTGTTCCAATCCATTTATTTTTCAAATGATGTAATCTAGTATTAAAGTTATATAGTGTTCTATTTTTGTTACTATTAATCATAATGGAAGGTTGTAAATGCCAATCATTATCAATGATATTAAAAGAATAGCTAACGTCATAATAATGATTTCTGTAAGCATTATTTAATTTAAAGCCTTTACCATCATCTGTATTAAAGGCACTTTCAAGAATATTTATCTGTGAGTATGAGAAATAAAAATTTTCTGAATAAAATAGGGCTCCTGCTGATGCATCGCCAGTGAATTCATCAACTAAATCAATATTAAATGCAGGATCTTGTCCGGGAGGAATATCAGAAATATCAAATTTTAATCTGTAATAAAGCAGTTTTGCCCCTATGCCGAATGCAAGATTATAGTTATTATCATTTAATGGTATATGATAAGCATAATTTAACTGCATCTCAGATTGTTGAGAAGGTATAGTGACATCATGAACAAAATTAATTCCAAGAGCAGATCTATTATTTACTGCACCACTGTAAGAAATATTTGATGAAAATGGTGCATCTTGAAATCCCAGCCACTGCTTTCTAACTTGAATCACTAGTGGATTATATGTTTTAGACCCAGAAAAAGCAGGATTATTTATATCTGGGCTTTCAAAATGATTGTTAAATATTGGACTTTGCTGTGAAAAAACTTTTCCAGTTAAAAATAAAATAGAAAAAATCAAGAGATATCTTTTCATCTTACAATTGTAATTGCTCCTTTCAATATTTGATCTTCATCAGACAAATCAATAATGTAATAATATGTCGCTGAAGGCAACGGATCACCATTTTTATCATTTCCTGAAAATCCTAGTTCAAAAGAATTTTGATAGTTCCTTCTTCTGAAAACTTGCTCTCCAGTTCTAGAATAGATTTCAATTACTGCATTGGGATACATTTCAATGTTTTCAATATTCCAAATAGGATTATAAATATCATCATTGGGTGAGAATACTTTGTAAAATTTTAAACATTTCTTTGGATTAGTTTTTACTTCAATACTATCAACTAATTTACAACCATAAGCATCTGTAATTTGAACTGAATACCAGTCGGGTGAAAGCATGTCGATACTTGAGGAAGGACCAATTTCGTCAAAAAAAACTATTTCATTTGACCATTTATATTCAAATGGAGAGCTTCCGTTGGTGACAAAAACTCTTGCATCACCATTGTCATCATCTTTACATATAGCTCCTGTTGAGGACATATACGAACCAATTGAATTTTTAATTGGAATATATAAAAACTGATCACTTGAACAAAAATTTGCATCTACAATGTTTAGAGTATATGTATTATTTTGTTTTAAATTTTGAGCGTTTCTGCTAGTGTCACCATTACTCCACTGAGTGGTATATGGTGGAGTACCCCCAATTATATTGGTTGAAACATCCGCAGAATCAGTGATTAGGCACAAATTACTTATCTCAAATATTGCTTTAATAGCTAGAGTTTGCTCGACTGTAATTGTATCAATCAGATAGCATATTAATGCTGTTGATGTGTCTCCGGGGACTTGATTTTGCATTATATGAATTGCATAATTCCCTGAGTATAAATTTGATATTGTCTGATTGTTTGAATAATAACCATTATCACCTGTCCACCAAAAAGTTGAGTTATTGTCATTAACTGAAATACCAATTGATCCTGTATTAGTTCCATAACAATATATATTTTCAATATTTAATAATGTATAGTCACATTGAGCAAAACAAATATTGCCAATAAAAATAAAAACAAGAGTTAAATTTTTTATCACTTTATGATTTGTTACAAATATACAAAACCCACTATTAAAGTGGGTTTGTTGAGGTATCGAGCGGATTCGAACCGCTGTAGATGGTGTTGCAGACCACTGCCTAGCCACTCGGCCACGATACCATATCTATCACAAATTTAAATAATAGAAATACAAATCAGTTATTTTAATTAAAATTATTCATTGCGGAGTTAATACCCTGAGTTACAAAGCAATCAACAATCTTTTGACATTTTTCTTTGATAAAATTAATTTCAGATATTTCAAAATCTGAAAACTTTTCAAGCACATAATTTGATTGTTTACCTATTTTAAAATCATTTCCTATGCCTACTCTTAATCTAGGGTATTTACTTGATTGCAAATAATCATTAATACTTTTTAAACCATTGTGACCTCCATCACTGCCACGAGCCTTCAATCTCGTTTTACTAAAATCCAAAGCTAAATCATCAGTTATTACTAATACGTTCTCAATATTAATTTTAAGCTTCTGCTTCCAAAACTTGACTGATTTTCCACTATTGTTCATAAACAAAGAAGGCTTAAGAAAATGTAGAGCTCTAGATTTATGCCTTGATGATGCATAAAAACCGTATTTCTCCTCAACAAAGGAAAATGAGAGTTCTGAGGCTAAATGATCCAATATTGAAAATCCAATGTTATGTCTGGTATTATTATACTCGGAACCAACATTTCCAAGTCCAATGATTAGGAATTTCATTTATGAACTATTCTTATTTTTCTGAAGATTCTTTTTTATCAGACTCTTTGTCAGTCTTATTTTCAGATTCAGAAGCTACGTCTGGTGATGTATCACTTGCACTTTCTTCATCATTACCTTCTTCAATTTCATCTTCTATTGCTCCTCTTGCAGTTTTTACTCCAACAACTACTGAACTATCTGGCGCTAGAAAAGTAAAATTATCACTTGTGAGATCCTTGATATATATAAAATCTCCTATTTTGAGTTCTTCAATGTTGACTTCAATTGCATCTGGTAAATTAGAAGGTAATCCTCTGGCAATTATTTTTTTTCTTCTATGTAATAAATTACCTCCATTTCTTACTCCGATTGCCAATCCCTTCAAAGTAACTGGTATTGATATTGTTACCTCTTTATTATCAAAAATTTCTAAAAAATCTATGTGTAATATTTTGTCCGTTACAGGATGAAACTGAATATCTTGCATTATCGCTTTATATTTATTATTGTCAATATTAAGCTCAACAAAATATACTTCTGGAGTATAAACTAGATTTCTAAATGCATTTGTCTCTGCATAGAAACACACCTGCTTTTCTCCCCCGTATAGGACGCATGGAACCATACCCTGATTTCTTAGTGCTTTAGAATCTGACTTACCGACAGATTTTCTGATATTTGCGCTAATTGCTAGTGTTTTCATTTGTTAATTTTAGATTAAAAAATTTTTAGTTATCGACTTCTTTTTCATAACTGCATCAATAGTATTTGCAAAAATTTCTGCAGTTGTGATCACTTTTATTTTTTCAGAACTATGTGTTTTTAGGACAGTATCAGTTACTACCACTTCTGTTAATTTAGAATTATTGATTCTTTCGTATGCATTTGATGAAAACAGCCCATGAGTACATACTGCCCTTACTGATTTCGCTCCATTATCTATCATTAAATCAGCCGCTTTGGTTAGTGTCCCTGCCGTATCTACCATATCATCAACAAGAATTACATTTTTTCCTTTAACATCTCCAATAATCATCATTTTACTTATCTCATTTGCCTTCTCTCGGTGTTTATAGCAAACCACAACTTGAGAATTTAGAAACTTAGCATAAGTATTAGCTCTTTTGGTACCTCCCATGTCAGGTGATGCTATAATTAGATTATCCAGATTCAACTCTTGGATGTAAGGGACAAATAAAGTAGATGCATAGAGATGATCCACTGGAACTTCAAAAAAACCTTGTATTTGGTCTGCATGTAAATCCATGGTCATAATTCTATCTACTCCAGCAGCTATTAATAAGTTAGCAACTAACTTAGCTCCAATTGGGACTCTTGGTCTACCTTTTTTGTCTTGTCTTGCGTAACCAAAATATGGGATAACAGCTATAATCTTGTATGCAGATGCTCTTTTTGCTGCATCAATCATTAACAACAATTCCATTAAATTTTCAGAAGGAGGAGTTGTGGATTGAACTAAAAACACATGAGAACCTCTAATTGTTTCGTCAAATGATGGTTCAAATTCACCATCACTAAACTCTACAATTGATGTGTTGCAAATTTCTATGTCTAATGACTTGGAAATTTTTCTTGCCAAACCTAGTGTTGATTGACATCCAATTATTTTGATTAGCTCTTTGCTTTCCATATTTAAAAGAAGGGGAGCAAATATACTATAATTAGAATAATAATTTTAAATTTTATATGCTGATATTTTGAAAGACAATATTACTTTTGTAAGCTAAATTAAGCCCAGATGGCGGAATTGGTAGACGCGTTGGTCTCAAACACCAATGAGGAAACTCGTGCCGGTTCGACCCCGGCTCTGGGTACTAAAGTTCAAAATAATGAGTATTAAATTAGATAAACAGAGAAAATATGACAAAGCCTATCTAAGAATGGCAATAGAATGGAGTAAATTATCTAAATGTAAAAGAAAAAAAGTTGGAGCCTTAATTGTTAAAAATAATATGATAATCTCTGATGGTTATAACGGAACACCAGCAGGTTTTGATAATGATTGTGAAGATGAAAATGGATTGACTAATTGGTATGTTTTGCATGCTGAGGCCAATGCAATTTTAAAAACTGCTGCGTCAACCCATGATTGTACAGATAGCACTTTATATTTAACACTATCTCCTTGCAAGGAATGTAGTAAACTGATTGTTCAGTCTAAAATCAAAAGACTAGTTTATATCAGCAAGTACAAAGATGAAACATCTCTTCATTTTTTAAGTCAAATGGGTATTGAGATTAAACAAATCACTTTAGATGAGCTCAGTGAATAATTATACCTCATATCGTCCAATTATATATTCTGTTATCTTAATTTTTGGAATTTTTCTTGGAAAGAATTTAATAAAAAATGATGATTACAGTCAACTTAATTATTTAAATGAACTTATAAAAAATAATTATGTTGATACCATAAATATTGAAAGAATAAACGAACAGATTTTTCAAAAAATACTTTCAGAGCTTGACCCGCACTCCACATACATTTCAAAAAAATCATTTCAACAAGTTGATGAAAATATGAAAGGTAGTTTCAGCGGTGTTGGTATTGAATTTAGTATTATTAGAGATACTGTAGTAGTTGTAGCTGCGATTTCTGGTGGCCCATCTTACAATTTAGGAATACAAGCCGGTGACAAGATAATTGAAGTAGACAATGTTGATTTTTGTTATCCTTCAATATCCAATTCTGATGTTGTTAAAAAGCTCAGAGGAGAAAAAGGAACTTTCGTTGATGTTAAAATATTTAGACCGAGTATTAGCAAACTAATAGACTATCGAATAAAGAGAAACGATATTCCTTTAGTTAGCATTGACTCAAAATTTATGATCAATGAAAATGTTGGCATAATAAAAATTAATCGCTTCTCTGCAACAACTTTTGATGAATTTAACTCATCAGTTGAAGATTTGCTTTCTAAGGGAATGAGTCATCTAGTTCTTGATTTAAGAGGTAATCCTGGAGGATATCTTAATGCTTCTATAAATATTTGTAATCATTTTTTTAATGAAGGGACTCTTCTTGTGTACACAGAAGGCAATAAAAGGAAAAGGAGAAACTATTTTTCTGACTCATTTGGAAAGCTAAAGAAAACTAATTTAATTGTTTTAATTGATGAGGGATCAGCCTCTGCTTCAGAGATTTTAGCTGGTGCAATACAGGATAATGACAGAGGAATCATAATTGGAAGAAAATCATTTGGCAAAGGACTTGTTCAAGAAGAAATAAGAACAAAAGATGGTGGAGCTATAAGATTAACGACACAAAGATATTTTACACCATCCGGCAGATTCATCCAAAAACCTTACAAGAGTCTAGATTCACTAAACTCTGAAAAGGAATTTTTAACTACAAAAGGAAGAAGAGTATTGTCTAACGGTGGAATAACCCCAGATGTTATAGTGCCTGTAGATTCAAGTTTAAATTTTTCAATGATTAATTTAGCGCTTGTAAATGGTTCTTTGAGAGATTTTTGCTTTGATTATGCTTCAATAATTAGATCAAAGGGAGTTGAAATAAGTGAAGAAAACTTTTATTCCCAATTTAATATAAAAGAAGCTAGAGACGAATTTATAAAAAAATACAAATTACAAGAATACATTACAAAACTTGGAAAAATAGAATCGGAATACCTAGATTTATTAATTACAGCTTCTATTGGTAGAAATTTGATGGGTGATTACTTTTACCATAAAACCTTATCAATTAATGATGAATTTATAGACGCTGCGCTCAAAAAATTTAGTTCATGGGAAATATAATTTTAATACTTTTAGTTTTTATTTTTTCTACTGTATTCTTCGTTGCTAAGATTGATCTTTCACGAAAGAAGATAGATGATGAAATTAAATACGCAAAATCAAGTTTCGCAAAATCAAAAAAATCATTTTTACATTTTCTTTTTAGTGTTATAATAATATTTGGATTTTTAATTCTTTGCTATCTTTTAGTATTTAAGTAATTTTGTATAACTTTGCACTAAGATAATTATACAGATGAAAAATTACATTTTAATACTCACAGTTATGTTTGCCTCATTAACAACGAATGCGTGTAAAAACTGTGGCTGCAGAGCAGACAAAAAAAGTGAAAGTGAACATAAACATGAAAATGACTCACAATCTCATGCTAATGTAGACTTAACAGAAAGCACTGTTTACTGGAAAGGTGCAAAGTTGACCGGAACTCATGAAGGAACAATCGATATACTAAGCGCTCATTTACACTTCAATGATAAAGTATTTGAAGGTGGTGAAATAATTATAGATATGAATTCAATCAATTGCACTGATCTTAGCGGAAATTCAAAGAAAAATCTTGAAGGTCATTTGAAAGACGAAGATTTCTTTTTTTCAGAGGAATATCCTACATCCAAGTTAGTGATGGGAAATGTAAAAAAAATTGGTATTAATAGTTATGAAATTGAAGGTGATATGACAATAAGAGGTATTACCAATCCAATCAAGTTTAAATCAATTATGACAAACGGAAAGGCTAATGCTAAACTCAAAATTGATCGCACTAAATACGGTATCAAATATAAATCAAAAAGCTTCATCAAGAATATTGGAGATAAAATGATATATGACGAATTTGATTTAGAAGTTAACCTTATCTACAATCTTTAGAAATATAGAATGGATATTTATACTATATCCTTTCTGATCTCAACTCTATGGATTGGTCCATTTTGGATTGCTATGTTAGTAAATCCAAATAAAAATAAAACTAGAGAGTTAATGTCGAAACCCTTATTCTTTACGGGTCCGATTATAATATGGTTCTTACTAATGCTTTTAAACCCACAAGGGTTAATTGAATTTTTCAATATGGTTTCACACCCAGAAGGTTTAATAAACGGTATGTCAAAAGGTCTAGCAACTAAAATAGGAGCTACTGCAACTTGGGCTCACATGGTTGCAGGTGATATATTTGCAACAAGGTGGGTTTGGGCAGATGGTATTAAAAGGAATAACAATCTGACACTACTAAGAATCTCTATTTTTTTCAGCGTTATACTAATGCCCCTTGGAATAGTTCTACATTTAATTTTTAGAAATAATATTAAAAACTCTTTAAACTAAATTGCATTGAAATTGAATAGTATCAATCAATAAAAAAACCAACTTTTTGATTAAACACTCTGAGACCATTTGATGAAAGTTGAAGATTAATTCTATCATTATCGGATGGATTAAAATCTTTTAACTTAATATTTATATTTATACTTTCTTTTGACAAGATTTCTTTTTTATCACAAATTTCAAAAAGATAAAATTCATTTTTTTTAGAACCTAAGTAGCAAGTTAACTTTAATTTTTGATTTTCATCGTAATTTAAAAATCTACTCTTTGAACTTTTATTTACTAAATCAAACTCCAAATCTACAGTTGATTTACTGTAGCTTAATGAAGAGTTTTCTATTTCTACTCCAGTGTAAGAGTAATAATCGTTAATAAAACTACCATAGTGCTCCGATCCATTTTTGGATTTCCAAAAAATATCATTCCCAAAATCTAAGGCAAATACTTTTTTACCATCATAAATTGAATCCATTTTAAACAAATCAATCTGACTAAATCTTGTGCCAGTTTTTGAAGCCGACGGGTATAATTTATTTTTGCTGTATGAGTAAATTGAAACATTTTGATATTTATTAGTAAATAATATGTCATTACCTTTTGCAATGGAATCAAGCTCGTTAGACCAATTATCCATATTCATAAAATTTCTTTTCAAACTTAATTTTTCGTTAAAATTATTTCCAACCAAAACAATTCTTGCACAAAAAATTAAAAAAATAGAAGGATAAATTAAATACTTGAAAAATTTATCAATTAATGATATATTTTTTACTTGTTTATATGATATAATAATTAGTGCAATAGTAGAAACAGAAGTCCAATGCGCTTCTACCCTTCCATTAATGCAGTAAAAAATGAAAAAAAGGTAAAAACCAATGGCAATGTATTTTAATGTTTTCTCAAAAGTATCTTTTGCTCTAAACTTTATAGTCAAGTATATAACAACTATACCACTTAATGGTCCTGCTAGAGCAATCTGCCCAAAAATAAACTCAAACAAGTTGTTCAAATTAAAGCCAGAGGCTCTTGTGTCTAGGTGATAGATAAAACTTGGATAATCGTTCTTTATTTGCCAGATAATATGAGGGGTCAATAAAAGAATTGTTAGTGAGAAAATAATCCAAAAACTTTTTTTAAAAACTAATTTAAAATTTGCCAAAAAAACAAATAATAAAATAATAAAAGCATGATATTTACTATATATCATACATGCTATTGTTATTGATAAAGCGATTACTACAGTTACACTATCATCTCTTAAATACTTTTTATAGAAAATAAGAAAAAACACAAAAAAGAAACATAATAGCGCATCGGGCAAACTTAAAAACCCAGCAATATGTGTTGTGATTAATGGAAAAGAAATGATATACAAAAAGACATTACTTTTATTTTTATTATCATCAATTAGAAAGATAATAGCTGAGATTACAAAAACACCAATTATAACTGGTATAATTCTAAGTCCTAATGTTGTATTTGAAAGCATATCACCTATTTTACTAGAAATTGCTATCATTGGAGGATGATCAAAATACCCCCATGACAATACTTTTGAATAAAGCCAATAATAGGCTTCATCGTAATGCAAATTTGTAAATTTAGCTTGTAAGAGATTGATTAAAAACCAAAATGATAAAAACCAACGGTATTCAAATACTACCTTTTTTATTTTTCTCATAAACTAAAAATATGAAATAATTACATTAGACAATAATTAAACGTAAATTTGAACTTAAAATAAAAAAATGAAAAATCAAATTCTAATTGCATCACTAATGTTAGTGTTTTTTTCTTGTTCAAAGGAAAGTAATGAGCCTTCAAACACTGAAAATATAATCAGAACAAGTGGATTAAATTTTGTGCCTAGCACTTTAAATTGCAATATAGGTGATACAATTTTTTTTGAACTCGGTGGTACTCATAATGCTATTGAAGTAAGCGAGGAAACATATAACTCAAGCTCCTCTACACCTCTTGAAAATGGATTTATATTTGATTTTGGTAGTTCAGGCTATATTGTAGCCAATGAATTGAAAACTTACTATTATGTTTGCACTCCCCATTTGCCAAATATGAAAGCAAGAATTGTAGTAAACTAATTATTCTGAAATATAATTATCTCAAATATTTATAAAGAATTAAATGGGATATTATCACAAGATTGCCAGTTATAATTCTCTCTATGTAAATATTGAAATCCTGATAACCCTGCATTATTAGAGCTTTGACTAGCTATTGTAGAATATCTCACAACATTGTCAAAGCAAAAGAATTCTATGTCATGTTCTACATCAAAAGGAACATTAAGAGCACCAAAAGTTACATTTAGTCTGTATGTTCCATTTCCTAAATTTTGCCAAGATTCAATAGTACTATCATCACCAGTACCACCATTCAAATCTTCAAAAGTACCGTCTGAGTTAAATATAATACAACATTGTACATCACTCTCTCCAAACCATTCATTATCGTCTGGATTGTAATATTCATCATAAAAATATTGCCAAGTTCCGATAATTGGTTCAGATATGTTGTTACAATTAGTGCCAACTTCATTATTAATTTCTTCCTCACACGATAAAAACACAAAAATTAAAATAAATTAAAAATATTTGTTCATTTTATAAAATTTTGAAATTGAAGATATGTAAATCTAATATAAATAATCTCAGTTAAAATTAAATGTCTCTAAAAAAACTTTACAGCAGAAGTACTATCTGGAATCTGTGGGATTCTAATATTAGTAGAAATGATGGGATCAACTAAAACAGAAACAACAACTAAATTTGAGTTTCATGCTTTAGGTGACACAAGAGGGGTAATATTTAATAAAGTAACTGGAGAAATGGAGTATACAGAAATAAGAACAGAACCATTACCAAAACCTTCTATCAGTAATGAAGACGTAATAATATATTGGAGTATGGGTGAAAGTGGGACAAATAGAACCTATCCGTTCTATATAAAAATGGTAGATTAGATAGACCAAAAACACGGTTAAGGTCTAACTCAATGATAATATCATATCTTTGATATTATAAAACATTAAAAATGAAGATTTTTACAACAAACCAAAACAAATCAGAACGAATTGTTCGTTTTATCATTTCACTATTTTTATTACCAACTCCAATTTTCTTAGGTCAATCAAACTATTCAATTTTCCTATGTGTAATTGGTGGAATTCTATTATTTAATTCTGTTGTTGGTACTTGTATGATTTACAAGTTATTTGGTGTTGATACATGTACGATTAAATAAAAATATTTGATTTTAATATATGTTAGAAATTCTATTTGGTATAACATTTTCGATATTTGGAGGAAATATTGTTGATACAAAACTTAAACATCACAAATATGAAAAAGAAGACTATGAAAAAATTTTTTATTTAAAAGATAAAGAGTCTGTTAACACATATTGTGTTAAACATTGTAGAATAGAAAATGTTCAGAAAAAGAAACATCGTAGTCATAATGGGTTAGAAGAAACCAAATATAAAGTTACAGGTAACTGTACAAAAGAAAATTATATGACAAAAAACAATATCCATCCAGAAAATTATCATGAAAATCGTAGAGAATTAAAAACTACATTATCAAAATCTGATTTTGATTTTTCTTATGATAAATTTGGAATAAGTTGTTCAGAACTATTGGGTGATCACTTATTTTGTAATATATGTTTTAATTCAGATGAAAACAGTTTAACCTCATATGATGGGAGAAAATTTATATTTAAAAAAAATATCTCATCAATTGAAATCACAATTGAATGTGTAAGTTTAATTTCAGGTATGACAATGGGTTCCAATGAATACTCCGAATTTTTAAAAACTCAAAATTAAATTCTAAAATTAGATTTAAACGTATTGATTTACTAATCGACAACTCCCCCATAAGTTTGGGTTTAGTCGATTAAATCGAATATACTCATGGAAATATTACATGTATTAATGTAGTACTATTAGATAGATAGTACTTGTTGGAATCGTTGTATTCTAACATTCAACATTGAAACCAATTCATAGTGTTTGATGGAAAATTGAAAGTGACTTGTAACACTTAAAAATCAATAACAGTAATTTAAAACTTGACTAAGGAATTTTTCTAATCCTAAAATCGGATTCAATTCTATTCGACCGTAACTGATTTAGCTAAGTTCCTTGGTTGATCAACATCACATCCTCTCATAACTGCAATGTGATAAGAAAGTAGTTGAAGAGATATTACAGAAATTATTGGAGACAAGTATTTGTTTACTTTAGGGACTTTGATTACATGCTCGGAAATACTAGATATTGACTCATCAGCATCAAAAACTATTGAAATAATTCTTCCTCCTCTTGACTTCACCTCTTGAGCATTGCTTAAAATTTTTGTGTAGTGCTCTTCTTCTGTTGCTATAACTACCACTGGCATCTTTTCGTCAATGAGAGCTATAGGGCCATGCTTCATTTCAGCTGCAGGATACCCTTCAGCGTGAATGTATGATATTTCTTTCAACTTAAGAGCTCCTTCTAAAGCTACTGGAAAGTTCATACCTCTTCCTAGATATAAGAAGTTTTCTGAGTTCATAAACTCCTTAGAAATTTTTTTTATTTTTTTATCAATTTTTAAACATTCCTCTAATGTTGATGGGAGCATCTGAATTTCAATCAACATTCTTTGATAATCTCGATCTCTTATGGAAGAATTTTCTTTTCCTAATCTAAGTGCGATTAAGAGTAGTATTGTAAGTTGAGTAGTGAAAGCTTTTGTTGAGGCAACTCCAATTTCAGGACCAGCATGAGTATATGCTCCACCATCATTTTCTCTGGCAATACTTGAGCCAACAACATTGCATATAGCCAGTGATATAGCTCCCCTACTTTTTGCAAGTTTTTGAGCGGCAAGAGTATCTGCAGTTTCACCAGATTGAGTAATACTTAGCACAACATCATTTTCGTTTAATACTGGGTTTCTATACCTAAACTCTGATGCATACTGAACATCAACATTAATTCTAGCTATGCTTTCAAAATAATATGATGCAACTAAGCCAGCATGCCATGATGTACCACAGGCAATGATTGTAAATCTGTTTGCTTTTAAAATTTTTTTCTCAAAGTCTCTAAAACCTGCTAATTTAATTTTATTTTGAGCTGTGATTCTTCCTCTTAAAGTGGATCTTATACTCTTAGGTTGCTCATAAATTTCTTTTAACATAAAATAATCAAAACCTCCTTTTTCTATATCTTCAATTGATAATGCTAACTCTTGTACAAAAGGAGTAACTTTCTTATTACTTACAGTCTTAATTTGTAAACCTGATTTAATATTTATTCTTGCAACTTCGTCATCATTAAGATAAACAACATTTTTTGTATACTCAATTATTGGGCTAGCATCAGAAGCAACATAATATTCTCCATTTTCAATTCCTATAACTAATGGAGAACCTTTTCTAGCAACAACAATTTCGTTAAAATTATCTTTTTCCATTACAACAATAGCATATGCTCCAATAACCTGCTTAAGAGCCGACCTTACTGATTCAAATAAACTAAGATTTTCACTTTTTTGTTCATATTCAATTAAGTTAATTAAAACTTCAGTATCAGTGTCAGAATAAAACTTATAACCTTTTTTCTTCAATAGTTTTCTTATTGAATCATAGTTTTCAATTATTCCGTTGTGAACTATAGCTAGATTTTTAGAGTTTGACAAATGAGGGTGAGCATTTGTTTTGTTTGGCTCACCATGAGTTGCCCACCTTGTATGTCCTATTCCTACAAATGAACTAATGGGTTTTTTATTAAACTCTTTTTCTAAATCCTTGACTTTTCCCTTGGATTTATATGATATTAAACTGTTTTTAAGCAAACATATACCTGCACTATCATAACCTCTGTACTCTAATCTTTTAAGTCCCTTTATTATTATTGGGTACGCATCTTTATTTCCGATGTAAGAAACAATTCCACACATTTTTCAAAAGTAACAATTAAAACGAAGTTATTATAATTCAGAATATAATACTTCAATCACAAAACTTGATTTTGGTATTATTGTTCTGTTTGCATTTATTACAGCACCTGATGGTAACAATAAAAGTTCTCCTGTGAAGCCTGAAGCTCCATTTATCAAATCGCTAAAATACCTTGTTATGTTAAAAGTAAAATTATTGTTCTGATTCTGCCCACCAAAATGTGATTCTCCCTCTATGACAAAATCACTTAAAAAAACATTAACTCCCATGGGATTTTTTCTGACTAGGAAAAGTTTTTCATGAGCTCCAAATTGTAAATCCTCATTGCATGAGAATTTAAGATTAACTTTATTTATGACTTTATTCTTTAAAGTATCCCTAATACTTTCTAAGTTATTAAACTGAATAGATGTTAAATAACTTGACATTGACTGAACGTAACAGCTATCGGTAGAAGCGTTAAGTTGTTGAATATTTTTTTGATTAAAAAGATTAATTCTAGCAGCTTCTCCTCCTAACATTAAATCGAAAGACATTACTGAATCATTTACAGAAATATCTCTGTAGTAAATTGAAAATTTAGACTTTTGATTATCAGCGTTTAAATACAATATTGTATTGTCATTAGCTAAGTTTAAATCTGATGGATTGACAGTGGCAACTTTAAGACCGTAAAAATACTGAAGAAAATCTTCATTAGAGCTTAAGGCATTTCCACCATCGATGATTTCTTGTCCTAAGGAGTTGTCTATTGAAATTTTGATTATTGATACAGAATTTGAGTCCTGAACCACTATGTTATTTACTGAAACTAATTCAGATTGACTATAAACAACAGGATAGTTGGAATAGTAAGACGAATCTTTATAAATTGGATCTGTTAATTTTGATACGTATAGATTAGGAAAAGTTTGGATTTCATTTCCGTAATAGTCATCAATAACGTATTGCAATATAACACTGTCTACAATAATATTTGTTATGTCTCCAAAGCTGATATTGTTTGATGGAAGTAGAAGATTAGAAATAAAGTGCGCATTAGATTTTGGGAAAATAGGATCACTAGTAAGGTTACCTAGTAATAATCTAACAGGTTCATCAGTCCTTAAAGAATCTTCAGAAAGAGTATTCGTTGAAAAATTAAAAAAATTCGAATTATTTTTTATCAGAATTCTATCACTTTCAGGATGTATGTCAAGACCTATTTCTGAGGGTTCCTTGCAAGATAAGAGTATAAATGAAAAAACACAAAAAAGTATAAAAGATTTATAACTATACAACCTCAACTAACTGCTTATTTTTTTTTGTTTTTTTTGCCTTTTTTGTGCTGTCATAAAAAGAAAGACACTGCTTTTCAAAATTATCATCATCTGTTTTTACCAATACAGGGATGTTATTGTTTTTTGTAAAATTAAGTAAGTTTTTACTTAACTTTTTTGACCCTTGAACAACAGCATCTGAGTAGCTAATTGCGAATTTATTAAGATTATCAAATGTAGGATTCCCAATCATTTCAACATCTTTATCTTGTAAGTCTTCAAATAATAATTTTTCAGAAAGTGAATTATTTAAATCCCCTTTAAAGGGATTATCAAAAACTGTATAATAAATTTTTGTATTTGCGAACATAGGGTCTTTATTGTACAGTTTTTTTATGTACATGGGTACAAGAGCTGAGAACCATCCATTGCAATGTATGATATCTGGAGCCCAACCAAGTTTTTTTACTGTTTCAATAACACCTTTACAAAAAAACATCATTCTTTCATCATTGTTTTCCATGAAATTTCCTTCTGGATCGTTAAGGTAATGTCTCTTGGGGAAATACTCTTCATTATCAATAAAATACACTTGCATTCTTGATTGTTGAACAGAAGCTACTTTAATAATTAACTGATGATCAAAATCATCAATTATTAGATTCATTCCTGAGAGTCTAATGACTTCGTGTAGCTGATGTCTTCTTTCGTTTATTGTACCAAACTTAGGCATGAAAATTCTAATGTCATTGTCATTTTCTTGAACAACTTGAGGTAAGCTCATACAAAAATTTGATCTTTTGTTTTCTTTAGTGTATGGTGATATTTCTTGAGATACGTATAAAATTCTTTTCTTTCCCATATTTAAGATTTAAATCGCCTTGCAAAAATATAGAAAAAAATTCTTTAAATAAAGCATTTAAGGTAGTTTTGTTTTGTAATTGTTATGAAAATAATAAAGAAAAAGTCCAAGCTAAAAGAATTATTGTATTCTTTGTCAAAACAAAAAATTGGATTTGTTCCCACTATGGGAGCCTTGCACGCTGGCCATATTTCATTAATTAAAGCATCAAAATCTAGATGTGATTTAACCATATGTAGCATATATGTAAATCCAACTCAGTTTAATTCTCAAAAAGACTTAAGAAATTATCCTACCAACAGCGAGAATGATATTGAATTGCTGAAGAAACATCACTGTGACATACTTTTTATACCAAATGATTTTGAGCTTTATGAGAATAATTTGAAGAGTAGTGAGTTCGATTTAAATAATCTTGACAAGTTTATGGAAGGAGAATATAGACCTGGCCATTTTCAAGGCGTGGCAACTGTAGTTACTAAATTGTTTAAAATAGTAAGTCCTGACATTGCATTTTTTGGAGAGAAAGATTTACAGCAACTTACAATAATCAAATATATTTCAAAAAAGTCAGCTTTAAAAATAGTTTCTGTTCCTACAGTAAGAGAGAAAAATGGAATTGCTCTCAGCTCAAGAAACAAGAATTTAACAAAAGATAGCTTTAAATCAGCAACAATAATTTTTGAATCTCTTTGCTATTGTAGAGATCATATCACTAAATATGATATTGTAACTTTGAAAAATAAAGTAAAAAAATTGTTTGAAAGAAGTAAACTTAATTTAGAGTATTTGGAATTTGTTAGTATTAAAACTATGCACCCAGTTGATGTCATTTGTGATAATTTAGCAATTTGTATAGCAGCTACAATTGAAAATATAAGATTAATTGATAACATCATTATAAATGCGGAAGAAACTAATTAACGCAATAAAATATCTGCTTTTTGGATTTTTAGCTTTTTTATTATTGGCTTTAGCTCTGAAAAACCAAAATCCGAGAGAACTACTTCAAAGTTTAGCTAACTTGGAAATGAGTTGGATTTATCTCTCGATTGTTTTAGGAGCATTAGCTATTGTTTTAAGAGGTGTCAGATGGATTCACATGATACAGCCACTGGGGCATAATTGTAAAATTTCAAATAGTATTAATGCAGTTGCGATTGGCTATTTAACAAATTTAGCAATTCCAAGAGCTGGAGAAATTTCAAGATGCACAGCACTAAATAAAAAGGAAAATATACCAGTTGATAAATTATTTGGTACTATAATTGCCGAAAGGGCTATTGATTTATTAGCTCTTATTTCTCTGCTAATATTAATGTTTATTATCAATCTAGAAAAAATTAATATTTTTTTTAATTCTGTTTTTAGTAAAGCTCAAAAATTACCTGTTAATTCAATACTTATTTTTGTTCTCAGCCTATTAGCAATTTCATCTATTTTTTTCTTATACACAAAGAAAAATCAATCTTCAACCATTGTAATAAAAATTAAAGATTTCTTTGAAGGTATCAAAGAAGGATTTATCAGTGTAAAAAAAATTAAAAATAAAACTGCATTTTGGACTCATACCACTTTAATTTGGAGTTTATATGCTTTAATGACATACATCTGTTTTTTTGCTGTTAGTGAAACTAACTCTTTAAACTTTATTGACGGAATATACATAATGGTAATAGGCGGTATTGGTATGGTAGTTCCAACTCAAGGAGGTATTGGTTCATATCACCTAGCTACTAAACTTGGACTAATGAGTTTAGGTATTGGTGCTGATTCAGCACTTATTTTTGCTTTTGCTGTTCACACTGCACAAACTCTAATGGCTCTAGTTTTTGGAGCAATTTCATTAGCTTTACTTTTCATTTCAAAAAACAATGCAAAGAATGCCAGTAATCAGTAAAGTAAGAGAAAAAATAATTACCACTGATAACTTAGTTTTAAAAGTTAGCCAGTGGAAAAAAAATAAAATGAAAGTAGCCTTTACGAATGGATGCTTTGATATTCTACATCTAGGTCATCTAGAGATTCTCACAAAATCCAAAGAATTTGGAGATAGGCTAATCGTAGCTGTCAACTCTGATGAATCAGTAAGAAAACTTAAAGGAAAAGAAAGACCTGTAAATGATTTTCAAACCAGATCTCATATGCTAGCTTCTTTCTCTTTTGTTGATTATGTGGTAGAATTTAGTGATGATACTCCAAAAAAATTAATTCAAAAAATTAAGCCTAATTTTTTAATTAAAGGTGGTGACTATCAAAAAAAGGATATTGTGGGAAATGATATTGTAAGTTCATATGGTGGCGAAACAATCATAATCCCCTTAGTTGATGGTCTTTCAAGTACAAATACTATAAATAAGCTCAATAAATAGTGGTAATAAAAAGAAAAGTTAGATCTGCATTTTTCTGTCAAAGCTGTGGTCATCAATCACCAAAATGGTTAGGAAAGTGTCCACAATGTGGTGAGTGGAATACATTTGTTGAAGAGATTATTAACAATGATAATAATGTTAGCAGTTCCTTTAAAAGTAAAAGAGTTAACAAGCCTGTATTAGTTTCTGATATTGACTATAGCCAAGAGGAGAGAATAGTTACTAAAGATTCAGAACTCAACAGAGTTTTAGGTGGAGGTATTGTTCCTGGTTCTCTAATTCTTCTTGGGGGTGATCCAGGAATTGGGAAATCTACATTATTACTTCAGTTTGCATTGAGCTCAATACCAAAAAGAATTTTATATGTTTCTGGAGAAGAAAGCGAGAAACAAATTAAAATGCGTGCTGAAAGAATAAATAAAAGCTCTGAAAACTGCTACATTTTAACAGAGACGAACACACAAAATATTTTTCAGCAAATTGAAAGCTTGGAGCCAGAAATTTTAGTGATTGATTCAATTCAAACACTTCATTCATCTCAAATAGAATCATCTCCAGGAAGCGTTTCTCAAGTCAAAGCTTGCACCTCAGAACTTTTAAAATATGCGAAAGAAAGTGGAACAGCAGTGTTTTTAATAGGTCACATTAACAAAGATGGGGCAATAGCAGGTCCAAAAATTTTAGAACACATGGTAGACACAGTACTTCAATTTGAGGGAGATAGAAATTATATATATCGTATACTTAGAACAGTTAAAAACCGTTTCGGTTCCGCATCTGAACTTGGAGTTTATGAGATGAATAGCTATGGCCTCAGAGAAGTAGCTAATCCCTCAGAAATTCTAATTTCTGAAAGAGATGAAAAAACAAGTGGTGTAGCAATTGCTGGTACAGTTGAAGGAGCAAGACCACTACTTGTTGAAATTCAATCTCTAGTTAGCTCTGCTGTATATGGTACTCCTCAAAGATCTGCAACTGGATTTGATACAAGAAGAATGAATATGTTACTAGCAGTTCTTGAAAAAAGATGTGGTTTTAGACTTGGAGCTAAAGATGTTTTTTTAAACATAACTGGAGGCATTAGAATTGATGATACTGCGATAGACTTGGCAGTTATTTGTTCTATATTATCTTCAGATCAAAATATTGAACTTGACACTCAAATATGTTTTGCGGGAGAAATCGGACTTTCTGGCGAAATAAGAGCTGTGAACAGAATTGAGCAAAGAATTGCTGAAGCTGAAAAGCTTGGATACAAACAAATTGTCATCTCAAAGTATAACAATCTAAACTCAAAAGATTTTAAAATTAAAATTTCAAAATTTGGTAAAATTGAAGAGGTTTTTAGACTTCTTTTTGGGTAAAATTTTAATTATTATGCTCCACAGCTATTGGGTTATAATCTTCAATAGTTATTGGAAAATCAACTAATGTAACATTTATTGTAGGCTTTGAACCTGGTAGGTCAAAAAGTGTAAAATCGCCAGAGATTGTATAATTTATTTCATCTACACTCAAATTAATAATGATACTGTCATTTGGATCTGAAAACCAGTAATCAACTGCATAAAATGAATTACCCCCACATTGATTTTTGTCATAATCTGCTGCACCCCATCCATCTGAGTATTGATAATTTATGCCGATTTCAATTATCGGAGATGTTTGATTTGCTGAACTTGAATTTGGCATACATATAAATTCAAAGTCTAACATTAAGTTATTAGCTACTCCATTATATTTAGTGAATGTATTAAAGGAACTTAAGCAAGTTACTTCATAAACATTAGAGCTGAATGTTTCATTGGTTGTATGATCAACATTAACTGTTACTGTTCCACAATTTTGTGATGTAGCATTATTAGTAGTACTATTATTATTACTTAGGTCGTCTTTATCACAAGCAAAAAAAATGGTTGTAATTAGAAATATTTTTAAGTATTTATATTTACAAGACATATATAGTTTTGAAAGTATTTTGTTTTGTTTTAACGACAAAAGTTTTTCCTTTTTCAAAATTTTCAACTCGTCTACCACTTATATCATATATATCAATAAATTCTTGATCATTTTTTAGGAAGATGCTTTCTAAATTAGAAATCTCTGAAGCTACTACATACCAAGTAATGGTATCAACAATATTTGAGTTTGTAGTAATTTGCATTTGCATGTAGCCTTCACCTGATACTAAATTGGGGTAAAAATGACCATTAAGATAAACCTTAGCTGTTGGCATAAATGTATCTTGAGCACTTGTAACTCCAATCGGGTAGCACGCTGGAAAACAGAATGAAATATCCCATTGAGACGGCATGGAATCACTAATCACTACCCAGCTTACTGCACAAGTATCATAAGCATTATAGAAAGTGCTTTTAGTAATATCAAAATCCGTGGGTAGTCCTGATGCCTGAAGATTAGTGTTGTCTATATAGTGAGTTTGACTAAAGATAGTACACGGCAGTAGAAATAAAATAAAATAAAGTTTTCTCATGTAATAATTTTTTTAGTTTTCACGATCATATTTACAGCAGTAATGTAAGCTGTTGTATACTTCATCATCAGCTTTGTATTTCTCTGTATCATATCCAACAGAGGCTATTTTTTTCTGAACCTCATCTAAGCTAGTCTTATCAGAATCATATTTGATTTTTGCAATTTTGGTTTTACTATTCCATTTTAAATAGATTACACCATCAACTGATTTAGCTGCTTTTGTTATGACTTCATTACACATCCCACAATTGCCATAAATTTTGAACTTTTCTTTTACTTTTTCTGCTGAAAACGCATCTATTGAGATGATACTTACAAAAATTAAAAATAGATTAAATTTTCTCATATTTAAAATTTACGAAATTTGAGAATAATGTTCTTTCGTATTTACTTTAGAAATAACATCTTCGATTTTACCGTTTTCATCAATTATAAATGTTGTCCTCACTATCCCCATATACTCTCTGCCCATGAACTTTTTTAATTGCCATACTCCATAATCATTTACTACTTTCTTATCTTCATCAGAAATAAGATTAAATGGAAGATTATATTTTTCAATAAACTTTTGATGTCTTTTCACGCTATCGCATGAAACTCCTATAACATCATATCCTTTGCTAATTAAATCAGAATAATTATCAGACAAATTACATGCTTGTGCAGTGCAGCCCGAAGTCATATCTTTTGGATAAAAATATAAAACTACCTTTTTACCTCTATATTGATCTAGTGTGATCGTAGACCCATTTTGATCAATAGCTTTTATTTTTGGAGCTTGATCTCCTATTTTTAATTTTGACATAATTTATTATTTATAATGTTCCTCTTTTTGCTTGTTCTCTTTCAATTGATTCAAATAAAGCCTTGAAATTTCCAGCACCAAAACCTCTAGCACCTACTCTTTGGATTATTTCAAAAAATAACGTTGGGCGGTCCTGAAGAGGTTTTGTGAAGATTTGTAATAAGTACCCCTCTTCATCTGCATCAATTAGTATTCCAAGTCCTTTAAGAGTTTCTATATCCTCTTTTAGTTCATGATTGTGCTCTTCAAGCCTGAATGGAACAGCTTTATAGTATTCATCTGGTGGTGTAGATAGGAACTCAATTCCTCGAGATCTTAGCTTAGTCACTGTAGATATTATATCATCAGTTGCTACGGCAATATGTTGGACGCCAGGCCCTTCATAAAAATCTAAATACTCCTCAATTTGTGACTTCTTCTTACCTTCCGCAGGCTCATTTATTGGGAATTTAATTCTTCCGTTTCCATTACTCATTACTTTGCTCATAAGTGCTGAATACTCGGTATTTATTTGTTTATCGTCAAAAGATAAAAAGTTTACAAACCCCATGACATCTTCATAAAACTTAACCCACTTATTCATTTCGTTCCACCCTACATTTCCCACCATGTGATCAATGTACTTGAGACCAGTGGGTTCAGTTTCATAAGATGATGACCACTTTTGGAATCCAGGTAGAAAAACTCCTTTATAATTTTTTCTCTCAACGAAAATATGAACTGTTTCGCCGTATGTATAAATTCCAGATCGTACAACTTCGCCGTGCTCATCTTTTTCCAATGTTGGTTGCATATAAGATTTTGCACCTCTTGAAGTTGTTTCTTTCCATGATTTTTCAGCATCTTCAACCCAAAGAGCAATAATCTTAATTCCATCACCGTGCTTCACAATATGATCATTGATTGATGAACTAGAGCTGAGCGGAGATGTAAGAACAATCTTAATCTTATCTTGTACGAGAACGTATGAAACACAATCCGTACTGTTTGTCTCAAGCCCTTTATATGCGTAAGATTGAAAACCAAATGCTGATTTATAAAAATGAGCTGCTTGCTTTGCATTACCGACATAAAACTCAACATAGTCTGTTCCAAGCAATGGAAGAAAATCTTTAGCTTCTTTAAATATTTTCTCTAGTTTCATAAATATTAATTTATTCTACCCAAGACTTATGATATTTTCCATCTGAAAGATCAATGGCAAGCTGTGTTAGTTGTAAAGGGGCAAAAGTATCTACCATTACAGCAAGCTCATCTGTTTTCTTTTTTCCAATACTCCTTTCCATTGCTCCTGGATGGGGACCATGCGGTATTCCTGCAGGATGAAGTGAAATGTATCCTTGATTAACATGATTTCTACTCATAAAATCTCCATCAACATAATAAAGCACTTCATCAGAATCAATATTTGAGTGATTATATGGTGCAGGTATAGCCTCGGGATGGTAGTCATAGAGTCTAGGGCAAAAGGAACACAAGACAAATCTACTAGTCTCAAAAGTTTGATGAACTGGTGGCGGCTGATGTACTCTTCCAGTAATGGGCTCAAAATCATGTATAGAGAAGGCATATGGAAAATTGTATCCATCACATCCAACAACACCAAATGGATGAGCTGCATAAACATATTCATGAATCATGTGCTCTTTCTTTAGTTTAATTAAATGATCACCAATTTTATCATGTGTTTCTAATTCCTCTGGAAATCTTAAGTCTCTTTCACAATACGGAGAATGCTCTAACAATTGGCCAAAATAATTTCTATATCTTTTTGGGGTGTAAACGGGATTATAAGACTCAACAATAAAGTGTCTATTTTCATTTGTATCAAAATTTATCTTGTAAATTGTTCCTCTAGGTATTACTAAATAATCTCCTTCCTTAAAATGAATGTTTCCAATAAAAGTTCTTAATGTTCCTGTTCCTTTGTGTACGAAAATGATTTCATCTCCATCTGTGTTTTTATAAAAATAATCTTCTGATTTATTTGTGGGCGCAGATAGCATGATATTAAGATCGTTATTTACTAAAATTGAAAGTCGACTTTCAATTAAATCTGCAATTTTGGGAGCTTTAAATGCATCGAGCAAATATGCTTTCATATTCTTCTCAATAGCAACTTTAGGCTTAACTGAATAAGACTTAATTATATCTTTGACCTGTGTTGGTCTGTGTAAATGATATAAAAGCGTAGACATACCATCAAAGCCAATTGTTCCAAAAAGCTCTTCGTAATGGTATCCTCCGCTTTCTTTTTTAAATGTAGTATGTCTTTTATGAGGAATCTTTCCTAATTTATGATATCTTGGCATTACAAAATATTTTATGCAAATTACTATTTTTTTTAATAGTATGAAAGTCATTATTAACCTAGTTTTAATACTTTTGTAAGAGTGAAGCTTGCACGTTATTTATATAAAAACCAAATATCTTTTGGTCAGGTTATTAATGATGGAATTTATGACTTGAGTGACGAATCCGATAATATCATTTCTTTTTTACAAAAGAGCCACACTCATAATTTAGAGGATAAAAAAAAGAAAGAAATTATAAAATTAGAAGATGTTAAAATATTAGCTCCATTTTCAAAAATAAATAGCTTAAGAGATGCCTATGCTTTCAAAGAACATGTTGAAACTTGTAGAAGAAACAGGGATGCTGAAATGATAAAGGAGTTTGATGAATTTCCTGTTTTTTACTTCTCAAATCACAATTCAATTTTAGGTCACTTAGATGAAGTTGAGTGTATGCCAGAACATTTAAATAAACTTGATTATGAACTTGAAATTGCAATTATAATATGCAAAGAGGGTAAAAATATTAAGGCTGAAAAAGCAAGAGAGTTTATTGGTGGATTTACAATCTACAATGATATGAGCGCTAGAAAAATCCAATCAAGTGAAATGAAGCTTAACTTAGGTCCTGCTAAGGGAAAAGACTTTGCTAATATTTTTGGTCCTTTTGTTGTAACAAGAGATGAAATTTATGAAAATGAAATTTCTAATGGTAAAATTGACTTAGAAATGAAATGTAAAATTAATAATAAGCTTTATTCAATTGGAAATCTTAAGACTATGCACTGGTCCTTTGAAGAAATTATTGAGCGAGTTTCATATGGAACTAAAATATTTCCTGGTGATGTAATTGGATCAGGTACAGTAGGTAAGGGATGTTTGCTAGAAATCAATGGAACTGAAAAAAGAAAAAACACAGAATATAAAGAGACTTGGCTCAAAGAAAATGATATTGTTGAAATGAGTATTGAAAAAATTGGAACATTAACTAACAAAATTGTGCTTCACAAATGAAAAGAGTAAGTATAGACATTAAAAAGAATCAAAATGTTGACATATATAAAATTTTAGCAGCTGCAATTACTCCAAGACCCATTGCTTTTGTGAGTACAAAGAATAGAATGGGTATATCAAACTTGAGTCCATACAGTTTTTTTAACGCATTTAGTGTTGATCCCCCAGTAGTTGTTTTCTCTCCAACGGGAAAGCCAAAAAGCAAAGATCAAAAAGATACTCTTAGCAATATCATTGAAACAAAAGAATGTGTTATTGGAATTGTTAATACAAAAATAGTACAACAAATTTCCTTAGCTAGCTGTGAATATCCAAGTGGTGTTAATGAATTTGAAAAAGCAGGCTTAACCGAGGTTAAAGCTGACTTAGTAAATGCTAGTCTTATTGGAGAATCCAATATCAATATGGAATGTAGATTAGTTAAAGTAATTCCCCTAGGGGAAAAATCCAGTTCAGGTAATCTTGTGTTGTGTGAAGTTTTAAAATTTCATGTTAATGAGAAAATTGTGAATCACAATTTCGAAATTGATCCAAAAAAATTAGATGCTGTTTCAAGACATGGTGGTAATTTTTATGGCAAGACAACTGAAGATTCAATTTTTGAAATCCCAAAGCCGAAAGCAAAAATTGGGATGGGGTTTGATAAACTTCCAAAAAAAATAAGAACTAGCTCTGTCCTTTCAGGAAATGAATTAGCAATTTTAGCAAGCTATGAAGATATTCCAAAAAAAGATCCTGATTTTGTTTGTAATCAAACACCACTTCTAGTGCATGAAAAAGCTAAGAAATTAATAAATATGAATCAAGTTGATTTAGCGTGGCAATACTTAATTCATGATTAATTTATTTAGCAGAAAAAAACCAGAAAATATTGTTTTTCTTGTTGGATGTGGTAGATCTGGAACAACACTACTTTCCAGGCTTATTGGCTCATGCTCCAATACACATGTTTTAAACGAAAGGCGCGATCTTTGGCATAAGGTCTTTCCTGAATTGAACATTTGGGACAATATCAACTCTGTTCTTGATTTCAAGAATAGTGAATACAACACAAAAAAAAATGAAAAGATTAGAAGTGTTTTTTTTAAGGAAGCTGAAAGAAACAAGAAAAATAATATTCTTGAAAAACTTCCTGTAAACTGTTTTAGATTAAATTTTATTAGTAAAGCCTTTCCTGAAGCAAAATTTATTGTCATTAAAAGAAATCCCCTTGAAGTTGCAGCATCAATTGAAGAAAAAATTGGAAAGGGGAATTGGTATGGCATCAATGACAACAAGCTAAGGTTGTTAATTGAATATGCAAAGAGAAATAACATTGAAACTAAAGATTTTTTAAAAACTGATTTTAATAAAGGACTTCTTGAATGGAGATTATCTTATATCGCAATTAATAAATTTTTTAATGAATCCAATAAAGATTTTTTTTTAATAAATTACTCTAACCTTACTCTTAACCCAAAAGAAATATTAGCAGAAGCTTTTAATTTTTTAGAAATAAAATATAACAAAGAAGCCTTAATAAATTGCTGTAAGTTAGTTTACAAAAATCTTAGAAATAAAGAAAACATAAAGAATAATATACAGAATAATCAAAAAGAATTTTTAGTAAGCGAAGGCTTCTTTCAAGAAAAATAATTATTACTTTTGCCTAGTGAGCACAAGAAGAAAGTTTCTAGCATATTTTACTTTGGGTATTGCAACTTTAGCTTTTGTTCCAAGATTGTTTAATTTTAAAAGAAAAAATATGGCATTTGAATTACCACAACTAAAATACTCATACAACGAATTAGAGCCTCATATTGATGCTAAAACAATGGAGATTCACCATAGTAAACATCACAATGGTTATACTACGAAGCTAAATGCAGCAATAGAAGGCACTGAACTTGCAGGTAAGTCTATTGAAGAAATACTGAAATCAAAAAACCTGTCAAGTGCTGTTAGAAATAATGGAGGAGGATTTTACAATCACTGTTTGTTTTGGGAAATTATAACCCCTAATGGAGGTGGAATACCAAATAATGAAGTAGGAAATGCAATAGTTGAAAGTTTCGGAAGTTTCGATAATTTTAAGGATACTTTTTCGAAAGCTGCAGCAACTCAATTTGGTTCTGGCTGGGCATGGCTTTGTGTGAACAACGGTAAATTAAATACCTGCTCTACTGCAAATCAAGATAATCCTATAATGGAAAATGGTTGCGGAGGGACTCCGATTTTAGGAATCGATGTCTGGGAGCATGCATATTATTTAAATTATCAAAACAGACGACCTGATTATATAAACGCATTTTTTAATATTATAAACTGGGACGAAGTCAATAGAAGATACTTAGTGTCATTATAATATTTTTTTAAATTTGTTCCACCTATAAAAATACAACACAATGAAAAAAAGATTTAAATTAATTTCAATACTATTTGCAGTTTTATGTTTCTCTAGCATCATGTTTGCTCAAGATAGCTATGACTCTAATATGGCAAACACAGATACTATAATGTCTGCTGATTCAGCAACAGAAGAAGTTGTTGAGGTTATGCAAGAACCAGAAGTTGATGAAAGTAAAAGTTTCCATCAAGTTATAAAAGAAAAATTTATAGAAGGGGGTCCTGGTTTTATGGGGATTGTCTTATTGTGTTTAATCTTAGGCTTAGCGCTATCAATAGAGAGAATTATATATTTAAATCTCGCATCGCAGAATACTGAAAAACTTGTTAATGATGTTGAATCAGCATTATCAAGCGGCGGTGTTGAAGATGCTAAGACGATTTGTAGAAATACCAAAGGGCCTGTAGCCTCAATATTCTATCAAGGTCTTGAAAGATCTAACGAAGGTATTGAAATGGTTGAAAAATCTGTTGTTTCATACGGGTCTGTTCAGATGGGGTTATTAGAAAGAGGTTTATCTTGGATTTCTTTATTCATTGCACTTGCACCTATGCTTGGATTTATGGGTACGGTTATTGGTATGATTGGTGCATTTGATGCCATTGAGGCTGCTGGAGATATTTCTCCATCACTTGTTGCTGGAGGAATAAAAGTTGCTCTTTTAACAACTGTATTTGGACTTATAGTAGCAATCATTTTGCAGATTTTCTACAACTATTTAGTATCCAAGATTGACAATCTAGTAAATGACATGGAAGATGCCTCAATCAAGTTAGTAGATTTATTGTCAAAAAAATAAAGTAATGGTCAGCATAGTAAATATTGGTATTCTTTTAACTTACGCTCTAATTGCTATTGGTGCACTTATTGCTATATCTTTTGGTTTTCTAAAACTTTTTTCCAGAAGCGGTAACTCTAAAAAAACCCTCATCGGAATAAGTGCATTTATTACTGTTGTCATTTTATCATTTGTGCTAGCCTCTGATACTGTTTTACCATCATATGAAAAATATGAAATAAGCTCTTCATCATCAAAAAGAGTTGGAATGGGCTTATACACATTTTATATTTTAACTACTATCGCAATAATTGGAGTAATCTACTCAGAATTTACCAAAGCATTTAAAAAATAAATGGCTAGAAAAAAAAGAGGATTACAGGAAATCAATGCTGGTTCAATGGCGGATATTGCTTTTTTACTACTAATATTTTTTCTTGTAACAACCACAATGGATGTTGACACTGGAATAGCTAGAAAACTACCTCCAATTCCTGAAGAAGAACAAGAAACTCCGCCTGAAATTCATGCAAGAAATATATATGTTGTGTTGGTAAATGCTGGAGATAATCTTTTAGTTGAAGGAGAGCCCATGAATATAAATCAACTTAAAGAAGGAGCTAAAAAATTTATCAATAATAACGGTGCAAATCCTACTCTATCAGACAATCCAGAAAAAGCCATAATCTCACTTCAAAATGACAGAGGGACCTCTTACAAAATGTATGTAAGAGTTCAGAATGAATTAGCAGCAGCTTACAATGAAATTAGAAATGAAGTCGCTTTGGAAAGATTTGGAGATAGATACATTGATTTAAACAAATCAAAACAAAAAGAAATAAGAAAAGAATATCCTCAAAAAATTTCTGAAGCAGAACCAAAAAATATAGGAAGCTGATATGTCAAAGTTTAGAAACAAAGATAATAAAGGAACCCCAGCTATTTCAACTGCAGCATTACCGGACATAGTTTTTATGTTGCTTTTTTTCTTTATGGTAACTACTGTGATGAGAGAAACAACTCTTTTTGTTGAAGTAATGATTCCAAAAGCAACTGAAATAAAGAAAATGGAGAAAAAATCTTTAGTAAGTTATATATACGTTGGACCACCAGTAAAAAGAATGCAGGCGTCATTTGGATCAAAACCAAGAATTCAGCTTAATGATTCTTTTGCAACATTAAATGAAATTCAAGAATTCATTGCATCCGAAAGAGAAGCAAAAGACGAAAAAGAAATTCCTTACATGACTACTTCAATCAAATCTGATGAAAGTGTCAAAATGGGTATTATAACTGACATTAAGCAAGAGCTGCGTAAAGCTAATTCTTTGAAAATAAATTATTCGACAAGAAAGGGTACTTACTAAATAGCCTTTTTTTGAATTTCTTTCTTGAAATAAAAAATTAAATAAATCATAGATGCTAAAAACAATACAGCTGTAAAATTATTTAGCTGATAGTTGTCAATATCAAGTTGAACTTGTAAAAAATTGTTCTGTGATAAATAGCTTATAAAAACAATTAAAAAATTATTAAAAAAATGACATATAATAGGATACCAAATATTCTTTGTTACAAAATAAATATAGCCAAGTAATATGCCTAAACCAAGTCTTGGTAAAAATCCAGCAAATTGCATATGTATAGCAGAAAAAATAATTGCCGTAATCACTATTGAGTACGAATAATTAATCTTATTTTCTATTAAACTATTTTGTATGAGACCTCTAAATAGTATTTCCTCACCAACTGCTGGCAATATTGCAATAACAAAAATGTTAAGTAATAAATCATTAAATGAACTCATTATTAAGAACTTCTGAGTAATTATTTTAGCATTTTCCTCATATGAGATCATCCAGTCGGACAAAGGAAAAAGCTGATTAATTTTAAATAGCAAATCAACCATTCCATTTCCAAGAAAAATAATTAAAATGCTTAGAAAAATTAATTTTAAATTTGGCAAATCATAAATTAGCTTCATTTTATAAATTTTAAAAAAAATTAAAACAGGAAGTATAAAAATTCCAAATGCAGATGCTATTTGTATAATTTTAAGTGCTAGAATAGATTTTTTTGAGCTGTAATCAGATAAAAAAAAATCCAAATTCTGCATACTTACGTCAAAGTACGAGGTAATAAAAAAATTTGAAACTAGTAAACAAAAAGACGTTGATATTAGCATAAGAATAAGCAATGAAAGCAGTTTAAAAAAAATTGATCCAGACTGGAACATATACATTTATTCTATTTAAATTAATTTTGCAAGGTGAGTGTAAAAATAGAAAATATTAATTTAGGCAGCTTCCCTTTAATGTTAGCTCCAATGGAGGATGTTAGTGACCCTCCGTTCAGAGCAATTTGTAAAGAAAATGGTGCTGACATTATGTACACTGAATTTATTTCCTCAGAGGGATTGATTAGGGACGCAGAAAAAAGCACTATGAAGCTGGATATATATGACGAAGAAAGACCAATTGGAATCCAAATTTTTGGGGGAAACATAGAATCTATGAAATTAGCCACTGCAATCTGTGAACAAGCTAATCCTGATATAATTGATATAAATTACGGATGCCCAGTGAAAAAAGTTGCGTGTAAAGGAGCTGGAGCAGGTATTTTACAAGACATTCCAAAAATGGTTAAAATGACAAAAGAAATTGTTAAATCAACCTCATTGCCAGTAACTGTAAAAACCCGATTAGGCTGGGATGAAAATAGTAAATATATTGTTGAAGTAGCTGAAAGATTACAAGATGTTGGAATTAAAGCAATATCTATACACGGAAGAACTAGAAAACAGATGTATAAAGGTGAAGCCGATTGGACATTAATTGGTGAGGTAAAAAAAAACCCACGCATGCATATTCCTGTATTTGGTAACGGTGATATAAATTCTGGCGAAAAAGCCCTTGAGATGAAAAAAAAATATGGGATTGATGGAGTAATGATTGGAAGAGCAGCAATTGGATATCCATGGATTTTTAATGAAATCAAAAGCTATTTAAAAAACAAAGAAACCATTTCTAAGCCAACTATTGAAGATAGAGTAAGGGTATGTAAAAGACATTTGAAACATTCAATTGCATGGAAGGGCGAAAGACTCGGAATTTTCGAAACAAGAAGGCACTACACAAACTATTTCAGAGGCATACCTCATTTTAAAGATCATAGAATTAAATTAGTTTCATCTGAGAATGCAAGTGAAATAATAGAAATATTAGAAAGCATAAAAGATAAATTCTCAGAATTCAGCTTTTCTTAAAAAATTTGATGATAGAGTTTTGCTTGGTAACCAAGAGTATAAAATAGAGATTAAAATAAGTACAACAATTAATTGCAATACCATTAACGGCTCGTAACTGACTGGATAAGAATCTACTACTAAATTATCTTTCATTTTAATTAATGAAAATTTCAATTGTAAGAAGATAAATAAATGGGCCAAACCAACACCAATTATGAGTCCTCTTAGAAATTTTTTAATGCTAACAAAAAAAAGTACATATTGAATTAACTTATTAGAAAAGCCAATTTTATTTAATGTAAGAAGTTCTGATTTTTTTTCTATAAAAAACATATTTAAAAAACCAATGTGAGTAAAACTCGAAAGTAAAATAATCAACACTAAAATAAAAAAAACAGCTAGCTTTTCTGAGTTAAGAATTTTAAACAAAAAATCTCTTTGCTGAAACTTATCTTTAACAAAAAAAGAATTTTCATTTTTCTTATTCAAATATTTTATGACTGTATTTAAATCTTTCTTGTTTTTTAAGTTTATTTCTATTGCAGAAATTAATCCATTGTTTGAAAATAAGTTCTGTGCAAATTCAATTTCAGAAATAACAAACTCATTGTCAACATCTGATGCAAATGAAAATATTTTATTAACAATAGCTTTATCAGTATTGTATGGTTTAACTCCAAAAGCTGTATTTGTTTTAAAATTTGGATAAAAAAAACTTAAAGTTTTATTAAAGCTTTCATTTTGTATTCCAATATTATTTGCTAATCCTAATCCTAAATAAACATTATTATATGAATTGTTTTTTTCGGAAAAAATTTCTTTTACAAAACCATTTATTTTGGTTACATTCTCATAGTTTTTTGAAACTCCTTTTAGATTAGCAAGAAACTGTTTATCCTCATATTTAGCTAAGATTTTGTTCTCTATTGTTAGTGCATAATCAATTTGACTTGAATCAAGCTCTCCGAAATTAAAATCACTTTTTGAGAAAAAGGTTTGATTTTTAGATGTTACTTTAATATCCGGGTCAAAATCACTATACATTTGAGAAAGTAAATTTTCAAAGCCAGTAAAAATTGACATTATTACAATTAACGAAAATGAACTAGCTGCTATTGAAATGCTTGAAACTTTAGAAATAAAATAAGAACTTGAACTTTTATTTTTGGAGCTAAAAAAAAATTTTGATAAATAAAAAGCTTGTTTCATTTTATTTTTTGATGAGCTCTTCTATTTCATCTGAAAATTCAGCTGAATCATCCAAAAAGAATATCAATTTTGGAACTTTTCTAAATTGATTTTTAATTCTACTTCCTAATTTACCTCTTATAAATTGTTTATTATCATTTATTCGTTTAATAAACTCATTGGGTTTCTCCAATGGAAAAACACTTAAAAAAACTCTTGCTTCAGAGAAGTCTGGTGTGATTCTTACAGTTGTTACACTAATTATGATTCCAGAAAATTGATTAATTAAATCAATGTTAAAAACATTTGATAATTCCTTTTGGATTAATCTGGATACTTTACTCACTCTGTTGTTTGATTGCATTTTGCAATAATAATAATTTGTTTACGTTATTCCTACCATTAATTATCTTTGTAGAGTGAAAAGTTTATTGAAATTTCTAAGCTATCTAAAAGTTTACAAAGCTTATTGTATGTTGAATGTGTTTTTTAATGCACTATCATCAATCTTCTCTTTGGTATCATTAACAATGATTATACCATTTTTAGGTGTTTTATTTGGGACACAAGAAAGAGTAGTTAACCCGCCTGAAATTATAAATAGCATTGAAAGCGTCAAAAACCTTTTTTATTATCAAATAAGTCATACCATTGAATCCAGTGGAAGTGCTAAAGCACTAATTTTAATTTGCTCATTAATTTTAATAAGCTTTTTGTTTCGTAACCTTTTTAGATATTTAGCACTATATTTTATGGTTCCAATAAGAAATGGAGTTATAAATGATATTCGGGTTGTAATTAATAAAAAATTACTTTCAATTCCCATAAAATCGATTGAAAAAAGAAAAAAGGGAGATCTTCTTTCAAGAATTTCTAATGATTTAATTGAAATAGAATGGTCAATCATGAGCACTTTGGAAATGTTATTTAAAGACCCCATCACAATCATTATTTTTTTAATTGCGTTATTAACATTAAGTTTTAAATTAACATTGCTTGTAATAATAATGTTTCCAATTGTAGGATTTATAATTGGATACATTGGCAAACAATTGCAAAAAGATTCAGACAAAGTTCAAAGTCAAATGGGTAAAATTATGAGTAAGGTGGACGAAACCTTGTCAGGAATTAGAACCATTAAATCATTAAACATAAGTAAACATATACATTCGATTTTTTCAATTGAAAGTAAAAAATATAGTCAGCTTATGAACTCTTTACTGAGAAAAAAAGACTTATCCTCTCCAATGAGTGAGTTCTTAAGTACTATTGTATTGGTAATTGTTTTGCTTATTGGCGGAACTATGGTTTTAAACACTAAATCTGAAATTCTAGCTCAAGAATTTATTGGCTTTGTTCTGATTTTTTCTCAACTAATTCCTCCAGCAAAATCTCTCACATCTTCATTTTACAGCATAAAAAAAGGTAATGCGGCTTCAAAAAGAGTATTTGAAATCATCAATTTAAAAGATGAAGATAACATCAAAAACTCGAAGAAGAAAATTAAAAATTTTGATTATTTGGAGTTTAAGGATGTTCATTTCAGCCATGATAACAATAAGGTTTTAAGCGGTACTTCTTTCAGAATTAATAAAGGTGAAAATATTGCTATAGTTGGACACTCAGGTTCAGGCAAAACAACTATTTGCGACTTAATTAACAGATTATATAATTTTGATAGTGGGGAAATTTACATTAATAATGAAAAATTAAGTAAATATGACATCAGTTCCATTAGGGAATTTTTTGGAAGTGTAGATCAAGTCCCATTCTTGTTCAACGACACAATATTTAACAATATTTTTCTTGGTAATCTAAATGCAAAAAATAGTGATATAATTAAAGCTGCAAAGGATTCTTACTCATATAATTTCATTGAAAAACTACCTAAAAAATTTAATTTTAATGTGGGTGATAAAGGAAACAATTTGTCTCAAGGAGAAAAGCAAAGAATATGTATAGCTAGAAATTTGATTCAAAATCCTGAATTTTTAATACTTGACGAAGCAACTTCATCCCTTGATGCTGATTCCGCAGAATACGTTAACATGGCTATTCAAAATATTATGAAAGATAGAACGTGCTTAATAATAACCCATAATTTAAATACAATCCAAAATTGTGATAAAATTTTGATTCTCGACAAAGGAAGAATAATTGATTCAGGTACTCATAATAAACTTTTGAAAAACAGTGAAATTTATAGTAACTTATTTGAAAAGTTTACTAAACATCAGTAAAGTAAATTATCATAAGGCCAACGCTTTGCATGTATACTCTTTATGTAAGAATATAAAAAGTTTCTGAGCTCTGTGATGTCATTTTTGTTTAGAGCTGAGATAAAAAAAACATTTTTGTTTAGCTTACTTATCCATGTTTGTCTTAAATCGTCAATTGATAAATTGTCTTTTGTTAGAGGTGTCAAATCATCAATATCTTTTTCAATAAAACTGTATTGATCAACTTTGTTATATATTAACATTATAGGCTTTTCTACTACTCCAAGTTCATCCAAGGTTTGATTAACAGTGTTCATATGCTCCTCAAAATTTTTATTAGAAATATCCACAACATGTATTAGAAAGTCTGATTCTTTCACCTCATCTAATGTTGACTTAAATGATTCGATGAGTTGATGAGGTAGTTTTCTAATAAAGCCTACAGTATCTGAAAGTAAAAATGGCAGGTTTTTTACAACAACCTTTCTAACTGTTGTATCTAGAGTAGCAAATAGCATGTTCTCAGCAAGAACATCTGACTTGCTTAACTTATTCATTATTGTTGATTTACCAGCATTTGTGTAACCAACTAATGATACTCTGACTAATCTAGCTCTTCTCTTCCTCTGTGTATTTTTTTGTTTATCAATTTTAATCAATCTTTTTTTTAGCAAAGAAATTTTATCTTTTATAATTCTTCTGTCTGTTTCAATTTGAGTTTCTCCTGGTCCTCTCATTCCAATACCTCCTTTCTGACGCTCTAAATGTGTCCACATTCTAGTAAGCCTGGGTAATAAATACTCATATTGAGCAAGTTCTACTTGTGTTTTTGCGGTAGCTGTTTGTGCTCTCTTTGCAAAAATGTCAAGAATTAAATTGCTCCGATCTAAAATTTTAATTTTAAAATAATTTTCAATATTTCTCAGCTGAGTGGCTGATAAATCGTCATCGAATATTAATAAATCGATCTCATTTGAATTAACATAATCTAAGATAATCTTAAGTTTTCCCTTGCCTAAAAAAGTGCTTGGGTTAGGTGAATGAAGTTTTTGAGTAAATTGCTTAACAACATTTGCGCCACAAGTCTTTGCTAGAAACTCAAGTTCTGACAGATTTTGGTCTACAGTATCAGTATCATCATTGGATAAGACTAGTCCAATAATAACTGCATTCTCTGTCATTTTTAATTACTTATTTTTTCTTGCCTGTATAAAGCTTTTTACAAATGTAATCATAGCTATTATGCCTGTAATAATCATTAATAATATTCTGATAACAGATACACCTCTATCATCAGCAATTGCTGCTTTTAAAGGCATAGAAAGACCTAGTAATGCTATCAAAGTAATTAAGACAGCGATGTGAGCAATTGTCTTATTTTCTTTTTTTAATCCTCCATTGCACAAAAGCAAAATCACACCAAAAATTAGTGGGATAAATGCAGTAAGTGATTGACTAGGCTTATCTATTGTTGCTTCAAAAGCTAGAAATGCCCAAATTGGCATAATTATTAAAGTAATACTGTTTAGTAAGTTAGCTTGATGTGTTTTCATATTATTTTTTATAGTGCAAAGAAACAAATAAAAAACAATAAAAATTTGGTAATTTCACAACTGTTTATTTATGAAAAAAATCTCTTCACTTCTTATTTTTATATTAAGCACATCAATTTGCTTATGTCAAGAAACTTTTCCAACAAATGGAGTTGAAAATAATTATAAATCTCCAATAGCATTTGTTAATGCAAAAATCCACCAAAGTTCATCTAAAGTTATTGAGCATGGAATGATGCTAGTTCAAGATGATAAAATATTGAGTGTTGGAGATAGTATCACAATACCAAAAAATGCTATCATTAAAGATTTAAATGGAGATTTTATTTATCCCTCTTTTATTGAACTAATTTCAGATTTTGGCATTGAAGCTCCAACAAAAACTGAATTTAGTTATACCCCTCAATACGAAAGTAAAAAAACTGGTCCATATCATTGGAATCAAAGTATAAAGCCAGAAGTAAATGCGTCAAGCATATATAAATACGACGGAGATGATGCTACAAAATATATAAACAATGGATTTGGAATGGTCCTTTCTCATCAAAATGATGGTATTTTTAGAGGAAACGGGACTTTAATAATTATTTCTGACAAAAGACAAAACCAAACAATAATTGAAGATAAAGCAGCTACATTCTACTCTTTTTCAAAAGGAGTTTCTCGTCAAAGGTATCCCACTTCTCTTATGGGAAGCATTGCATTGTTTAAACAAACTTTACTGGATGCTCAATGGTACGAACAAACAAACAAAAAAGAATTAAATCTTTCTCTAGAGAGTTATAATCAAAATAAATTTTTGCCTAAGATTTTTATTCTAAATGATGAGACAGATTATTATAGACTTTTTTCAATTGCTGATGAATTTGAAATAGATTTTATTGTTAAAGGAAATGGTAAGGAATTTGCTGTCAGTGACCAATTAAAAAAATTTAATTTTCCATTAGTTATTCCACTTAACTTTCCAAATGCATATGATATTTCAAATCCTGTTTATACTGACTGGTTGAGCTTGAAAAAGCTTAAAGAATGGGAGCTAGCTCCATATAATTTAAATATAATAGCAAAAAATAAAATTCCATTTGCGATTACATCATCGGACTTAAAAAACAAGAAAGATTTTTTAAAAAATCTTCGTATTGCTGTAAATCATGGCTTGAAGAGAGAAGATGCACTTAAAGCATTAACTGAAACTCCAGCAAAATTAATTAATAAGTACCACTTAATTGGATCCATTGAAGCAGGTAAAAAAGCCAACTTTATTATCTGTTCTGATGATATTTTTATTGAAGGAGATATTTATGAAAATTGGGTTGATGGAGAAAGAAATGTGATAAAAGAAAAGAACAATGAAGATATAAGAGGATACTACACATTTAATTCAACAAGCCTTAAGGATTTGTTTGTTGAAATTAATGGTGACATTGACAAGCCGAAAATTAAGATACCATCACTTGACTCTTCATGGATGAGCTCTCATCTTAAATACAACAAACTTACTTTTTTTAGTAAGCAAATTTCGTTCAGAGCTGTATGTAAGATTTATAATGGCTTAGGCGAAGGAAGAGCTCAGACAAAAGAAGGAACAACAATAGATTTTGTGCTCACTAAAGACTCATCTATAGTTATCAAAAGTAAAAAGACAAATAATTCAAATATAGATACCGTTCCTCCCAAACAACTAAAACCAAATGTATCTTACGGCTTTGAAAAACTTCCAAAAAAGAATGATGTAGTTTTAACAAATGGGACAATTTGGACAAACGAAAAATCAGGTGTTTTAAATCGCGCAGATATTGCATTCAGCAATGGTAAAATTGTTTTTGTTGGTAAAAACATTATTCTTTCAGATGTTTTTAGCGACACTACTTCCGTTCAAATAATTGATGCTACAGAAAAGCATATAACATCTGGAATTATTGATGAACACTCACATATTGCTATCTCGAGAGGTGTAAACGAAAGTAGCCAAGCTGTGACAGCAGAGGTTAGTATCGGAGATGTGATAAATTCAAATGATGTTAATATATATAGACAATTAGCAGGTGGGGTAACAGCAGCACAGTTGTTACACGGGTCAGCAAATCCTATAGGTGGTCAGTCTGCACTTGTTAAAATGAAATGGGGAAGCTTAGCTGAAGAGATGAAGATAAAATCAGATGTGGGTTTTATAAAATTTGCTTTGGGAGAAAACGTGAAGCAAAGTAATTGGGGAGCATTTAATAAATTTAGATTTCCTCAAACTAGAATGGGTGTTGAACAAGTTTTCTATGACGCATTTTTTAGAGCTAAAAACTATAAAAAGGAGTGGGAAGAGTACAACAAACTTTCATTGAGAAAAAAAAGGAATACCACTCCTCCAAGAGAAGATCTAGAACTAAATATTCTATCTGAAATATTAGATAAGAAAAGATTTATAACATGTCATTCATATGTGCAATCTGAAATTAACATGCTGATGCATGTTGGAGATTCAATGGGCTTTACTGTTAATACTTTTACTCATATATTAGAAGGCTACAAAGTAGCCGATAAAATGAAAAAACATGGCGCAGGAGGGTCAACTTTTTCTGATTGGTGGGCATACAAGTTTGAAGTTAATGATGCTATTCCTCACAATGCTGCACTATTAAACAGTGCCGGAGTTATCACAGCAATAAATTCTGATGATGCAGAAATGGGAAGAAGATTAAATCATGAAGCTGCTAAAGCTATCAAATATGGCGGTGTAAGTAAAGAAGACGCTTGGAAGATGATAACTCTTAATCCAGCAAAACTTTTGCAACTTGATAAAAAAATGGGGAGTCTAAAAGTTGGAAAAGATGCAGATATAGTTATATGGTCCGATGAGCCATTATCAATTTATGCAAAGGTTGAGAGCACATTTGTAGATGGAAGACTTTTATTTGATCATAATTATAATGAGAAATTAATGAGCAGAGACCAAAAAGAAAAAGCAAGAATAATTTCCAAAATGGCTACTTCAAGAGGAGAAAAACAAAAAATTAAATTTGAAAAAGAGGATCTATATCATTGTTGTAAGCATAGAGCAATAAACTATTATGAATAAAAATTTATTTTTTTCCATACTTATATTTTTACCTTTGATTACACTAAGTCAAAAAAGGACACTTTTAATTGGAGGAACAGCTTATGTGGGAAATGGTGACAAAATAGAAAACTCTGTTATTTGCATTGAGGGTGAAAAAATTGATTTTATTGCCAATAGTTCCGAAATTAAAATTGATCCGACAGCATTTGATACAATCATCAGACTTCATGGTAAATTTATATATCCATCATTTATTTTACCAAACTCTAGGCTTGGGATTACTGAGATTGATGCTGTTCGTGCAACTCATGACTTCAGAGAAGTTGGTTCATTTAACCCTCACGTTAGAACTAAAATTGCATACAACACTGATTCTAAAATTATAGGAACTCTTAGAACTAATGGTATTCTAGTCAGTCAAGTGGCTCCTATTGGTGGGCTATTTTCTGGACAATCATCTGTTTTTTATCTTGACGGAAATAATTGGGAGAATGCAGTATGCAAGTCTGATGATGGTATTCATTTGAACTGGCCAAGATCATATAATAAAAGTGGTTGGTGGGCTGAACCTGGAGAAAGTAAAAGAAATAAAGAATACCAACAAAAAGTTCTAAAAATTGAGCATTATTTAGATAAAGCATCATCATACTTTAACAACAACGGAGAAAAAATTGATATAAAGATGGAAAGTATGAAAGGTCTTTTTGATGGTAATAAAACCCTTTATGTACACGCTGACTACTATACAGAAATTATTGATGCTATTGATTTACTTAAAAAGAAAAAAATCAAAAAAATAGTTTTGGTTGGAGGTGAAGAGGCTTTGATGGCTAAGAAAACTATAAAAAATAATAATATAAATGTAATTTTAAATCGTGTACATCGGCTTCCCAGTAAAGCTGGCTCATCCATTTATGAACCATATACTCAAGCAAAACTTTTGCATGAAAATGAAATTTTATTTTGTTTTAGCTATGAGGGAGATATGGAAGTAATGGGTTCGAGAAATCTTCCTTTTACTGCAGGTACATCTGTTGCATATGGTCTAGACTATAACATCGCAGTAAAATCACTAACTCTGAATGCTGCAAAAATATTAGGAATTGATAATGAGTTAGGCTCTTTGGAAGCTGGCAAAGAAGCGACATTTTTTATCTCTGATGGTGATGCATTAGACATAATGTCTAACAATTTGTTCCTCGCATTTATTAAAGGAGAGACTATTAAGCTAACCAACCATCAAACTGAACTTTATGAAAAGTTTAAATAGATTAATATCCAATATTTTTTCTAACTCTGTCTATAACTGTTATAGCTATTTCATTTGCTTTTTCAGCGCCCTTGATTAGCTTCTGCTCAATTAAACTCTGATTGTTGATATAATGATTGTATAATTCTCTTTGTGATTTATACTTTTCAAGTATAACCTCAAAAAGGTCTTTCTTTGCATGACCATATCCATATCCACCTTTTCTATATTTTTTCTCTAGATCCAAAACATCACTTTTATCAGCTATTATTTCATACAGTTTAAAAACTGTGCAATTATCTGGATTCTTCGGATCATCAACAGAAATACTATCAGTTTTAATTGACATAATTTGCTTCTTTAATTTTTTTTCTGGTAAAAAAATATCAATAAAATTGTTATATGACTTACTCATCTTTTGACCATCAGTTCCAGGTATTATCATTACTTTTTTATCAATTTTTTCTTGCGGTACAGTAAGAGAATTTGGAAATTTATGATTAAATGAGCTAGCAATATCTCTGGTTATTTCTAGATGTTGCTTTTGATCTTTTCCAACTGGCACAATATTCGCATCATACAATAATATATCTGCAGCCATTAGAACAGGATAAGTAAATAGTCCTGTATTAACCTCTGAAAGTTTATCAGACTTATCTTTAAAAGAATGAGAATTTGCCAACATTGGATATGGTGTAAAACAACTTAAATACCAAGTAAGTTCACATACTCTGGTTACGTCTGATTGCCTATAAAAAATATTTTTATCAGTATCAAAACCAAAAGCAAGCCAGCAAGCAGCTGTATTGTATGTATTTTTTCTTAACAACTGCTTGTCTTTTATTGTTGTAAAAGAATGTAAATCTGCAATGAAAAATAAACTTTGATTTTTTGGATCGGTAGAAAGTTCAATAGCAGGTATTATTGCACCTAATATATTTCCTAAGTGTGGTGTTCCTGTGCTTTGTATACCTGTTAAAATTCTTGCCATAGACTTTCTTCAAAAATAGTAGATTTTTATATTTGTACTATGAGATTTGGAAAGTATCTTCTCTCACTCTTATGGAGAAGTTGGGTTTTTTTGTTTTTTGTATTTACTCAAATATTGTTTTTACCTGCCCTTTTCTTATTCACGAACTTATTACCAAACAAAAAACAGATTTTTAAGATATCAAAATTATGGTCGAAATGTTTACTTTTTTTCTCAGGTATTTTAGTTAGAGGAGAACTATCGAAAAAAATTGAGAAAAATAAAACATACATTATTTGTTCAAATCATGTTTCTAGCTTGGACATAGCTTTAATTTACTCCACAGCTAATATTCCTCTAATTTTTATTGGAAAATCAGAAATTACTAAGTTTCCAATTTTCGGATATTATTTCAAAAAAAATTCAATAAGCGTTGATAGACAGAATTTAAGAGATTCATATAATGCTTATGTCAGAGCCAAGCAAGTAGTTAATGAGGAAATAAGTGTTTGTGTTTTTACTGAAGGAGGAATTCCGAACCCAGAAGTTAGATTGAGAAGATTTAAAAATGGAGCCTTTAAAATAGCATTAGAAAGTGGTACTGATATACTTCCAGTTGTCATATATGACAATAAAAAAAGATTTCCGTGGTCTTATTTCAAAGGTTCTCCCGGAATTTCTAGAATTAAATATCTTGATCCAATACAAATCAGAAATTTTGACAAAAATGATTTAAAAAAATTAAATAATTTTGTCTTTGATAAGATAGATCAAGAACTAAAAGTAAATGAAAATATCTAACAAACTAATAAGTCAGCTTAGCACACTTGCAAAACTTGAATTTAAAGAGGGAGATTTTTTTGCAATAAAAAAAGATTTAAAAAAAATCTTAAACTTTATTAAGGTACTTGATAAGCTTGATGTCAGTGACGTTGAGCCTCTTTCTCACATTAGTACGGAAATAAATGTTTTGAGAGAAGATTTAATAATTGATTATAAATGCAAAAAATCTGCAATGAGAAACTCTCCTGTAAAAGATTCGGATTATTTCAAAGTAAAAAAAGTAATTAAAAAATTAGATAAGAGATAGTTCAAACCAGCTTTCTGATCTATTTTGTTCTTGCAAGAATGGTTCTCAGCTATAAACTCAAGTTCATTTGTTTTAGATACATATTTATAATCTTTTGACCACTCTTTAAAATTCTGAGCAAGTTCCGAAATACTATTCATCACATACACCACTTCTTTATTCAACATTGTTGGATGCAATGATAGCCTAATCCATCCAGGCTTTATGCTTAAATTACCCTCGTTAATATTTTTTCTGAACTGATCAAAATGCTTTTCTAAATCATTCATTGTGACAAACATACTAAATTGGAGTTAATTTCTAATTTTGAAACTTTTCCAAGAACTATAGGTCTATTATTTTTTTGATGTCCAGCAGGAAAATTAAAGCATACTGGAAAGTTAAATTCTCTTGTGTGATATTTAATTATCTCTTTAGCATTCATTCCAAATTTAATTTTGTTGTCATGCATTTTTGTCATACTACCAACTATCATTGCCTTTACATTATTAAATTTTCCAGCTCTTTTTAGTGAAATTATCATTCTGTCAACGTGGTATAAATATTCGTCGAGATCTTCTATGAAAAGAATTTTATTATCTGTTTTAATATCTGATTTTGAACCTAGCAAACTGTATAATATAGATAGGTTACCTCCTACTATTTCAGATTTAACAAATCCAGTTTTGTTTAAAGAATTTGGGGAGCATTCTATATTATTTTTTCCCCTAAATAAAATTTGATATAAATTTTTAAGATTTTTTTTTGAAATTGATTCATAATTAATTGGCATAAAAGAATGTATTGAACAATATTTCATAATATTTAAGCTTGAATGCAAAATTGTAATATCGCTAAATCCAATAATCCATTTTGGATGCTTAATAAATGATTGGAAATCAAGCTCATCAATCAATCTTATTGTTCCATAACCTCCTCTAGCACAAAAGATTGCTTTAATTTCTTTGGAATCTAATAATTCTTGAAATGAATCTTTTCTAATTGTATCGTCACCTGAAAACTGATGGTGAGATTCGTATATATTTTTGGCTAATACAACTTTCAATCCCCAGCCTGATAAGATATCAATACTTTTTTGGATATCCTTTTGAACTACTTTTCTTGCAGTGGAAATGATTGAAACAACATCTCCTTTTTTTAATAAAGAAGGTTCTTTGTTCATCTTATAAACTAAAACTAAAAGTTATATTTGCTAATATAATTTTTTCTGAATTAATAAATGAAAAAAAGGTTTACTGTTACATCTGCGCTACCATATGCAAATGGACCACTTCATATTGGGCATTTGGCAGGGGCTTATTTACCTGCCGATATTTTTGTGCGATATCAAAAAAATAAAGGAAATGATGTGGCTTTTATTTGTGGTTCTGACGAGCACGGAGCGGCGATAACTTTGCAAGCAAAAAAAAATAAAACTACTCCGAAAAAAATTATTGATAAATTTCACAATCTTAACAAAAAGACTTTTTCAGACTTTGGAATAGATTTTGATTTTTTTCATAGAACTTCTGAAGAATCTCACCACAAGACTGCTCAGGATTTTTTTTTAAAACTTAATGAAAATAATGCTTTCAAAATCTTAACTACCAAACAGTATTTTGACAAACAAGAAAATCAATTTTTAGCTGATAGATATATTGAAGGAACCTGTCCAAAATGTGGATATGAACATGCATATGGCGATCAATGTGAGAATTGTGGGACCGCACTTAGTCCAAACGAACTCATAAATCCAAAATCAAAAATTAGTGGAAATAGTCCTGTGCTAAGAGATACAACACATTGGTTTTTAGACATGCAAAAGCATGAGAAGTGGTTAAAAGAATGGATTAATGAAGGTGTTATTAATGAAAAGAAAAAACATAACTCAAAAGACTGGAAATCGCAGGTAATTAGTCAATGTAATTCATGGATTGACAATGGGTTGAATGAACGTGCAATGACTAGAGATCTAGACTGGGGAGTAAAATTACCAATTAAAAACACTGATGGAAAAGTTCTCTATGTATGGCTTGATGCTCCCATAGGATATATTTCCTCAACTAAAGCTTGGGCAAAAGAGAATAATAAAAACTGGAAAGATTATTGGATGAATGATGAAACTGAGCTCATTCATTTTATAGGTAAGGATAACATTGTTTTTCATTGCATAATTTTTCCTATTCTACTAAAAATTCATGGGAATTATATATTACCTAAAAATGTTCCTTCAAATGAGTTTTTAAATTTAGAGGGAAGAAAAATTTCTACTTCTAAAAACTGGGCTATATGGTTACATGAGTTTCAGAAAGATTTTAAGGACAAGCAAGATTCGTTAAGATACTATTTATGTGCTATAAGTCCCGAAAAAAAAGATTCTGACTTTACATGGAAGGATTTTCAAAATAGAAATAATAATGAACTTGTTGATATCTACGCAAATTTTATTAACCGTGTTATTGTTTTGACAAATAAATATTATGATGGAATCGTACCAAAAATAAGTGATTTACAGAGTATTGATAAAGATATTTTAAAAGAGACTGAAAAATCAATTGAATTAGTCGGTTATTACATTGAAAAGTTTGAGTTTAAAAAGAGTCTGACGAGTTTTATGAACATTTCAAGACTTGGCAACAAATACTTAACCGAAACTGAACCTTGGAAGTTGATTAAAAATGATGAAACAAGAGTAAAAACAATAATGAATATTTCAATCAAAGTAGTTGCTGCTTTATCAGTAATTTCAGAGCCTTTTTTACCTTTTAGCTCTTTTCAACTAAGAGAAATAATTGACATGAAAAATAATTGTTCTTGGGATTTTAATATATCTAAAATAATTAATGAAGGACATAAAATTGGTACGCCAAAACACCTTTTCAGTAGAATTAATGATGAGGAAATTGATAAAGTCATAATGAAAATGGAAGATGAAAAAAAATAAATATTTGTTAATTATTTGCTTTCTGTTTTTTCTAAATAATGCAGCTAGTCAATGTAACGGGAGATACATGAATGAAATTTTCTCAAATGTTGATGTGTCCACTACTAGTTACTCCGATATTTTTTTTGATAGCGAGCATGAGATGGATGTGTACACGCCTGTTGGAGACAGTTTGCAAAATAGACCACTTATACTTTATTTTCATGGAGGATCGTTTACCGCCGGAGATAAATCAACAATTGACTGTGTTGATTTTTGTGAATATTTTTCAAAAAGAGGGTATGTCACTGCATCAGTCAACTATAGACTATCCAACATATTAACTTTTTTCTTATCAACAAATGCTCAGATAGATGCAGTGCTAAAATCTCTAGCTGATGCCAGAGCAGCAATCAGATTTTTCAAAGAGAGTTATATTAATGGTAACCCATATGGTATAGATACGAGTGCAATTTTTATTGGAGGCTACTCTGCTGGAGGAGTTATTGCTATTCACCACGCCTACATAGACAACGAGCAAGAATTACCTCAAAATATATTATCCAGATTATCTTCAATTGGAGGTACGCTAGAAGGAGATGCAGGTAATTTTGGGTTCTCATCTAAAATCAACGGCGTAATTAACTTTGCAGGTGGTATACATGATTTAGGTTGGATCAATTCTGCTGAAGAACCAATAGTTAGTGTTCATGGGGATTTAGATCTTGTGGTTAATTACAACTGTAGCCCAGCTCTAAACAATCCTGCCTTATTAAACTTGTGTGGTTCAAACGAAATTCATATGAAGGCAAATAATCAAGGTCTAAATAATCAATTGCTCGAACTTAATTTTACAAATCACGAATGGGCACAGTTTGGTGTTGTAAATCCTAAATTTATTCAAGGTCTTGAATTTTCAAGAGATTTCATTTACAATCTACTACCCTGCAACCAATCACTAGGCACTGATAATAATTTTAAAGATATATTCGTTATAAGTTATGATAATAATGTGCAAGAACTTAAAATAAATATTAGTAGTTCTTTTAATGGTGAGCCAGCTTTTATATATGATGTCAGCGGAAACTATGTTCAGAAGATAACTCTGTCTGAAAACTCAAATTCGAAAAATATTAAATTAAATAAGCTTGCTTCTGGAATGTACATAATATCAATAGGTAGCAAAGGAGCTAAGTTTATAAAGTATTGATTTTGAGAGGAGAAATTAAAAAAATTAGATTAAATAAATTCATTTCTAATTCTGGCATTTGTTCAAGAAGAGAGGCTGATAAATTTATTTCTTTGGGCTTAGTTAAAGTGAATAACAAAATCATAACTTCAATGGGCTATAAAGTAGATATTAATGATATTGTAAAATTTAATGATTCCGTAATTAAAGCCGAAAAGCAAAAATATCTGGTGCTAAACAAACCAAAAAACTTTATCACAACAATGAAAGATCCTCAAAAAAGAAATACAGTTTTAGATTTAATTAGTGGTGCTTGCAGAGAGAGGTTATATCCTGTCGGAAGGCTTGACAGAAATACAACTGGGGTCCTAATGTTTACAAATGATGGTGATTTGTCAAAAAAACTTTGTCATCCTAGCAACAAAATAAGTAAAATCTATCGAGTTGAATTAAATAAAAATTTGAAATCAAGTGATTTTGAAAAAATCAGAAAGAATCTCATTTTAGAAGATGGCCCTGTCAAAGTCGACAAAATATCTTTTCTAGAAACAAAAAAAAATATAGGAATTGAAATTCATATTGGGAAGAATAGAATTGTAAGAAGAATTTTCGAGCATCTTGGGTACATAGTAACTAAATTAGATAGAACTTCTTTTGCTGGTTTAACAAAAAAAAATACTGTCAGGGGTAAGTATCGATTCTTGACTGAAAAAGAAGTGAGTATTCTCAAAAGATTATAAATGGGAGTAGTAAAAAAAATATTCTTACTAATATCTATCTTATTATTTCTTTTTGTAGCAGTGGTATTTTTTTTTACTAAATACAAATCCGATTTCATAAAAGAAAGTATCACTAATAGTATTAATGAGGTTATCTCAGCAGACTGCTCTTTTGAAGACATTGATTTATCTGCTTTTAAAAATTTAACAAATATTTCAATTTCGATAAAAAACATTTATGTTAAAGAAGAATCTAATTTTGAAAACGACACCTTGTTTTTTGCAAAAGAATGCCAATTACATTTACCATTAATCAAGCTTTTGACTAATAATATTTATTTCTCAACTATTGAAATAAATGATGGCATGATTAACCTTTACAAATCAGACCAACATACAAACTTTAATATATTCAAAAGTTCTAGCTCCGATGTTGATGTAAATAAAAAAATCTTTAACAGAATTAAAATTTTTAATTCTGATTTCAGATACTCTGAATTACAAAAAAACAATAAAATTTTCTTCAATATCAAAGATCTTGATATTACAAGCAAATCAAGCAATAATTTTTATTTAAATGGTAATTTGTATTGTGATGATTTAATTTTTAGTAAAAATCACTTGGATAATAAACAGCTTTATTTGAATGGAAATGTTAACATTAAAAAAAATCAAATTGATTATAAATTTGAAAAACTTAAAATTGATGATTTAGAATCAGAATCAGTCTCTGGAAATATAAATGAGTGGAGGTCATTTAACATAGAATTTGATTTTAAGAACCAGAAAATTGTTAATGTTAGAAAGAATTGCCCTGAGTATCTTGATTACTTATTTGAGAGTACAAGCTTGAACTCTTTAATATCTTTTAATGGAAGTATCATTAAAGAAGATGAATCTTTAAAGAACCCCAGAGTTAATATTAAATATTTTGTTCAGGACGGAAGTTTAAAATTTAACAAATCAAAATTAAATCTCCAAGACATGAAATTTAGCGGAAAAGTTTCGAATGGTGAATATGCTAATTTAAGTTCAACAAAGTTTACTTTTGATAATTTCTTTGCCAAAACAAAATACAGCGAGTTTAGTGGAGATTTTTTTATAGAAAATCTACAGGATTTTTTTATAAATCTTGATATGAAAACAAAAATTGGAGGAAGTGATTTGGAAATGTTACTTAAAAAAGATAATGTGGAAACTATTACTGGTAATTTATTTGTAGCTTGTAATTATTCTGGAAAATTTTCATTCAACAATGAGTTTAAAAATAAATTTTTAGCATCAAAATACAACTTCAAATTAGATGCTAAAAACTTTTCCTATAAATTAAATAATTTCAAAAACACATTTAACTTTGAGTTTTTAGATGCTAATTTAAATAATAAAAAATTTGATGTTTATAAAAGTTATATTACAAGCGGAGAATCAGACTTTGAATTCAGTGGTAAGATTTTAAATATACCAGAGTACATTTTGGGGAAGAAAACAAATTTTTTTCTTCAAGGATCTACAAATTCCACATATGTTAACTTAGATGATTTATTTAAAAAAAATAAAACTATAGAATTAAACGAGGATGAGTTTGTCATACCTAAATGGGTTAATCTTCAAATAAACATGACAAGCAAAAACTTTACATACAATAGTTTTGACGCATTAAATTTAACAACAGACTTTTTAATTGACAACCAAGTTTTGAATTTAAGAAACACAAAAACCTCTGCACTAAATGGTCAGTTTGAAGGAGATATGCAGCTATACAAAACTATAGAGGATGAATTGAAGCTATCCACAAGTTTTAACTTCAGTTCAATAAATATTAGACAAGCATTTAATTCTTTTAATAACTTCAATCAAAGCTTCATAGAATCAAAACATATTAAAGGAATTGGTACTGCAAATATTAATTTATCAGCTGTTTGGGATAATAGAATGAATTTCATAAAAGAAAGATTAACAATGAATTCTAATCTGACTATAGAAAGGGGAGAATTAATTAACTTTAAACCTTTAAGAAATTTATCTAATTTCGTTAATGTTGAAGACTTAAAAGATGTTAAATTTTCCAAGCTTGAAAATAAGATAGAAATTAAAGATAATCTTATAACAATACCTGAAATGCAAATTATATCATCAGCCTTAAGTTTAATTGTTTCAGGCACTCACTCTTTAAACAATGAGATCAACTATGATATTACTCTTCTTCTATCCGAGCTCATGTCAAACGAATTCAGAAAAAAGAATACTAAAATAAATAAAGAAATTGGTGAGATTAAATCAAACAATGAAGGTCTCAGTGCAATTTATCTTAAAATGATAGGAACTACTGATGACACAAAAATTGAATTCGATAACATAAAATTTAGAGCAAAAATCAATAACAAAATTGAAAAAGAAAAAAAAATTATTAATGAGATTATAAAAAATATTAATGATACTGTAGATGAAAAAAAAGATATTGCTCCAGAAATAGAATGGGAGGATGACAGTATATAATAAAGAGCAAAAATGGAAAAAATGGCTATTATTATTTGCAATATTAATAGCTGCATTTTCAATTATTTTTACAAATAACTTAGTAAAAGAGCTGAAAAAGGAGGAGAGAAAGAAGATAGAGTTATGGGCTCAGGCAACCAAAAATTTAGTTAATATATCATCTGACGGTGACTTTTCATTAGCAATTAATGTAATCACAGAGAATAAGAAAATACCTTTAATTTTAGTTGATGAATGTGATAGTATTTTAGAGTACAGAAATTTAATAACATACAGTAAATTAGATAGTTTATTAACTTTTAAAGTTAAATTATTTGAAGAAAAAAAAATTACAAATAATTTTTTAAAGCATCAACTTAAAGTAATGAAAGAGGAAAATAGTACTCCAATTGAGATAAATTTTATTGGAGATAAACAATTTATATACTATAAGGATTCTAACATTTTGAGTATGCTTCGTTACTATCCTTTTTATCAATTAGGCTTTATATTAATATTCTTTATTATCGCATATATTATTTTTAGTGCGGCTAAAAAATCTGAACAGAATAAAGTATGGGCTGGTATGGCAAAAGAAACTGCTCATCAATTAGCTACACCATTATCATCACTAATTGCGTGGAGTGAATTATTAAAGGATAGTGAGATTAATACTGATACACTAAATGAGATTAATAAAGACTTACAAAGACTTGAGACAATCACTGATAGGTTTTCAAAAATTGGGTCTGTACCTGCACTGAAAAATTATCAGATTCATGAACTATTAGGCAATTTTTTAGAATACTTGGAAAAAAGGCTGCCTCAAAAAATAGAAATAATTAAAAAATTTCCTGAGGATCCCATAATTGTAAGTGCTAATAAAACATTGTTTGAATGGGCCATCGAGAATTTATGTAAAAATGCAACAGATGCTATGAAGGGTAATGGTAAAATAGAGTTTGATGTCACAAGTAATGATTATGAAGTTGATATTTTCATAAAAGATTATGGACAGGGTATTGCTAAAAATAAAATTAATCAAATATTTTTACCCGGTTACACTAGTAAGAAAAGTGGCTGGGGATTAGGTCTTTCATTAACAAAAAGAATAATTGAAGAGTATCATAATGGGAAAATTTTTGTGTCAAGTTCTGAAGAAAATTATGGAACTATTTTTTGTATAAAACTTAAAAAAGTATAGTTAATCAGCTTTGTTTAACAAACTTTATACTTAAAGAGTTAACACAATGTCGAGTATTTTTCTTCGTAAATCTCTCACCTTCAAAAACATGACCTAAATGCCCACCACAGTTAGAGCAACAAATCTCAGTTCTTACTCTACCTCCTGAATAGTCAGGAAATCTTGAGATTGCACCTTCTATTTCATCATCGAATGAAGGCCAACCACATCCTGAATCAAACTTGTTACTTGATTTGTAAAGAGGTGTTTCACAGGCTTTACAAACAAAAATTCCTTGAAGGTAAAAGTTATTGTATTTTCCTGAGAATGGTTTTTCAGTACCTTTATTTACTATTATTTCATGTTCTTCCTTTGTTAAAGTTGAGAAATAATTTTTATTTTGTTTCATATCACAAATTTAATGATGATTTTTTAATCTATTTCAGTGAGCAGCATTTATATACATATTCCCTTCTGCAAACAAAGGTGCATATACTGTGACTTTCACTTTGTAATTTCTAAAAAAAAAGAAGAAGAATTAATAAACTCTATTATTAAAGAAATTCGGACAAGAAAAGATTATTTAAAAGATAAAAAGTTAAGCTCTATTTACTTTGGAGGAGGAACCCCATCAATTATCTCCACTCACTTGATAAAGAAAATATTAAAAAACATAAGTGAAGTATTTATTATTACTGACAATACTGAAATTACAATTGAAACTAACCCCGATGATATTAATAAAAAAAAATTAGATGATTATTTTAATATAGGTATTAACAGATTAAGTATTGGCGTTCAATCTTTTGATGACGAAATATTAAAATCATTAAATAGATCCCATAACTCAATGCAAGCAAAGAATTCTGTTGAGATTGCAATTAATTCTCGAATCAAAAATATCTCTGTTGACATTATGTTTAATTTGCCCAATCAAGGCTTAAAAAAACTGGATGAGTCTTTAAATATCTTTTTTGGTTATGATATTAATCATTTATCTATTTATGGTCTTACTATCGAACCTAATACAGTTTTACACAAAAGAATTTTACAAAAGGAAATTAGTAAACCATCTGATGAAATATTTATAAATCAATATAACCATATAGCTGATTTAAGTGAAAAAAAAGGATTCGTTAATTACGAAATATCCAATTTTTGCAAAAAAAATTATGAGTCTAATCATAATAAAAACTACTGGTTTGGCAGCGAATATTTAGGCGTTGGTCCTTCTGCTCACTCATTTAACGGATTATCAAGAAGGTGGAATGTAAAAAACAATTTTCTTTATATGAAATACTTGAAAACTAACACAAAATATTATGAAAGTGAAACTTTAAGTAAGAAAGATATTTATAATGAATATATAATTAGAAGACTACGCACTAAAAAAGGAATTAATATTAAAGAAATTAAGCAAAAGTCTCACAAAGTTTTCTTTCTAAGAAATATTCAACATTGGCAAAAAGAAGGATATGTATCAAATAAAAAAAATAATTATTTTTTAGAGAGAAAAGGGAAAATTATATGTGACAAAATAACAGAAAGTCTTTTTTTAATTTAAAATACTAAGAAAAAAAGTTTCATAATCATCAATAATTTTTTCCCAAGAAAACTTCTCTTTTATAATTTTGAGATTTTCACTAATATGTTTCTTTTTTTCTGAAATAATTTTACTGTCTAACAAAAGTTCTTTTAGTTCATAGGAGTTTGAAAAAGCTAGCTCATTATTTGTTAAAACAGATAGGTTAAATTTATTTCTATGTATAAGAACTAATGCGCTAGCAGACATAGCTTCGATTAGCGATGGATTTGTGCCTCCAACTGAGTGACCATGAATATACAATTTTGAATAATATCTTAGATTATCTAAAATCTTTTTTTCATAAATTGATCCAAAGAAATAAATGTTTTCATTTTTAAATTTATCCTTTAAGTAATCACCAAATTTTGTTAGATGGTTTCCTATTATAATCAATGGAATATTTAATTTAGCTTTTGCATATGATGTAAAAATCATTTCATAATTGTTTTCAGGTTCAATTCTTCCTATACATAATATGAATTTTCCAGCTTTCAAATTATAATCATCTAATATTTTGGGATCTGGAGTGTCTAAAATATCAGCTCCATAAGCAATATATTTTGCGCTTATATCATATGTTTTTTTTAAATAATCTTGAATGCCTAAATTGTCAGCAATTAGATAATCAGAAGACCTTATACCTAATTTTTCCATATTTCTTGTTATGAATCTTATTATAAAGTTCCATTTTTTTCTTCTCCATTCTATTCCGTCAATGTTAGTAACAATAATTTTGCCTCTGTGTCTTACAAAAATTATAGACGGAGAGGATGTTATTAGTCCAAGCTCCAGAATAATATCATAATCAGATTTTACAGCATCTTTAAAACATAAATAATCAAACACAAAATTTGATGCAGAATTACCAATTAATTTATTTGGTGAGTATATTTTTTTTATTGTAACACCATCAAATACTTTCTTGTTGTAGTTATGAAAAGAAGGATTATAGACAGTCACTTCATGCCCTTTTTTTTGTAACCCTGCAGCTAAAACCTCTGCACACTGCTCAAATCCTCCGTAATTATTTGGTATTCCTCTTGTTCCTAGAATTGCTAATTTCATAGCTGATTTTTTGAATAGTTTTTTAACCTAAAAGTTATTCAACAATTTTATGTTAACAAAAATTATCAACTTGATCCCTTTGCCATTTAAATCAACCTAAATTTGGGGCAAGTCGTAATACTTGTTTTGGGTTGTACAATTCTTTCCCTATATTAAAGTACAACAATTAAAAGCCTCAAATTTTTGAGGCTTTTTTTTATATATTTAATCAATAAGTTGTTGCTCTTTTACAGGAACGAAATTGATTCCAACCATAAACTCATGAGAGGAGGAGGAATAATCATTTATGTCAGCATTTACTATATCATAAGAATAACCAACAATAAATCTCTCACCAATATTATAACCAAATAAAGCGGCCATATCTCCATTGCTTCTATAATTTATTCCTGCCCATAATCTATCATTATATTCTGTTTTTAGTCCAATATCAAACTGCGTTGGAGCAGGATCCATATATTTAACAAGAACACTCGGCTCTACACTCCAAAAGTCATTGATTGTATGTTGATATGCTCCTAAGATGTAAACGTGTGGACTTAAACTACCTGTCATTTCAGTATTAAAATCTCTTGCAAAATCAGTGTCTAATAATTCTAAATTAGAACTTACTAGTTGAGGAATAGAACCTCCTAAGTACCAATTTTTTCCATAGAAATTAAATCCAAATGTTGCATCAGGAATTGCGTCAACAATTACATCACCTTGAGTAACTGGATCATCAGGGTGTTGAACATTCCACCCTATTTTGTCAATTTTAAATTGGGTGAATCCACCTGATAAAGACAATGCTAGCATTGTCTTTTTACTCAAATTAAAATGATATGTATAAGACATATTAGCTCCTATTCTACTTGTCGGTCCAACTTGATCATTAAACACAACTCCTCCTAAACCTACATTATCTCCTCTTTTTCCATAAACACTTAATATATTTGTTGTTGGCGCATCTTCAATACCTACCCACTGATTTCTAATTGTAGTTCTAATTTGGTAATAGTCTTGCATGCCTGCAACAGCTGGATTTATAGCATAATTGTTCATCATATACTGTGTCAACTGTGGCAACTGCTGACCCTTTCCATAAATTGGGAATATTGCGATTAAAAATAATAGGTATAAACTTTTCTTAAATGTCATAATCAAATTTTTTATCTAATAATTGTTACTGGGCCGGTAATGGGTTCATCTTCATTAGCCAAATCTATTATGTAATAATAAGTACCAACAGGTAATTCATTACCGTCTTTTGTTCCATCCCAAGGCGTAAACTGACTACCTCCATAAGTTTTATATACTTCCTCTCCCCACCTGTTATAAATTGTTATTACCGCCTGATCATATCTATTTGCAGTAATTCCCAAAATGTTCCATTTATCATTTTTCATGTCTCCATTCGGACTTATTGCATCAAACGGTATAACTGAAAGCGCAACATATACTGAGTCATATCCTAAACAACCACTTGAATCAAGTTTAAGATATATCCATTTATTTTTATCAATATTAGGAATTTGGATATCAGATTCAGTGCTAGTTCCTTGGTCCCATACCCATTCATGAGATATTCCTAAGTTGGAGTTTGAGGAAACAGTTATACTTTCATCGCTTACAACTGATAAAATATTTACAGCTTTATCCGGTGAAATTACATCGTCTGCTCTAAAATAAATCTCACTATTTCTGATAGAAATTTCAGATTTTATTTGCTCAACATTAATATTTACTTCTAATTCATAGGGATTACATCCAGGTTCAGTTACACTCAATATATAATTGTGTACTCCAGTTGTTGTTGGTTGTAAGTTAACATCAGAAGTGTTTGGGCCAGGAGTCCAATCGTATATAAAACCAGGCTTTTCCTCTACATCAACATAAAGACTTTTACCTAAGCATAAAACAGTATCAATCCTATCTAAATTGCCAGGAAGAAATATATTTTTAACTCCATTAACAAAAGTACTACCACTGATTATACATCCGTTCTTATCAGAAATTTCAACATTGTATAACCCAGGGGGTAAATTATTTATTGAGCTAATACCTGCACCTTGTGTTATTGAACCTCCACTAGAGTTTGTCCAGCTAAAGTCAAAAGGTAGGGTCCCCCCATTAACAAATGCTGTTGCAGTTCCATTATCTAACAAGCATGTTTCGTCAGTTGAATCTACATTTAATGACAATGGATTTGACGGCTGAGTTATGAATATTGAATTGGACACTACACTACAGTTATTATTGTCTGTCACTGTAACAATGTAAATATCTGGACCTAAATTAATAGCAGTTTGAGTTGTTTGATTGCTTGGAGACCAATTATAATTATACGTTGGGGGAATACCTGGTGTAGGAGTTCCTCCAGTTACAATTGCTGAAATCTCTCCATTAGCATCGCCGAAACAACTTACATTCTTTTGAGTTGTTGACACAACTAATTGACTTGGTTGAGGTAAAAATATTTCAGTGGTGTCCATACAGCCTTTGTTATCTCTTACCACAACAACATAGCTAGCAGAACTTAAGTTGTTATTAATTGGGTTATTGTTCCAGTTGTTCGCATTATTCCACAAGTACTGTTTTCCTCCATTACCACCTGTTGCACTTGCAGTTAGCCTACCATTACTATCTCCAAAGCATAATATATCCGTTAAAATTGATGCTGTTACAACAAGCTCCTCTGGCTGATTTAATATATACGAAACTGTATCGTTACATCCTTGTGAGTCAGATACAATACATGAATATGTTGAGTTATTTGTACTGTTGTCTACACACAATCCAATCGCAGTTTTTGTGTTTTGCGATAATACGTCATCCCAGCTATATGTATAAATTGGATTACCATTAGCATCAATATTTGGAATACCTCCACTTACATTTAAAGAAATGATTCCATCACAAAAGTCAAAGCAGGAAACATTGCTAGTTAGTGAACTGTTAATTGATGCCGATAATGCTAAACTATTATTAATATTATAAGAATCAACCGAGGTACAGTTATTTTCATCAACTACTGTAATGGTGTATGTTCCTAAAGATAGGTTGGAAATTGAATATGTACTATCTCCTGTGTTCCAAGAATAAATATAAGATGTAGCTGTTCCTACACCACCGCTAACAATATCAATTAAAGCTCCATTATTCCAACCATTGCAACTAACATGAGTTGGCACAAATGAATGAACAATTGGGTCTGGCTCGTAGTAAACTATGTCAGTGCTAAACACACAACCTCTTGAATCCTCAACTATGAATCTGTACAGTCCTGCAGAAATAGAGTCAATGTGAGAGCTTGATGAAGATTGAATAGTATCTCCTGTTGCAACTTCAATACAAGTTTTAATATAAGGAGATACTCCACCGGAAATTGTAAAGTCTGCATAACCTGAATTCTCTCCATTACATCTAATTTGATAATTATTCCAATCAGAAGTTGCAATTTGAACATTAAGCTCAGTGGGTTCATTTATGATAATTAAATCTTGTGCTACACAGTTATTTTCATCAAAGACCTCAACTGTATAGGTGCCAGCACAATAATTATTGAAATATGCCATTGACGATTGTTGAAGGCCTCCGTTAACAGAATAAGTATATGGTTGTGTTCCACCAATCGCATTTATAGACTGAATTGAACCATTGCAGAAAGAATAACATTGAATGTTAGTGTAGATTGTAGAGTCAATATATAATGAGTCTGGCTCATCTATATTTACTGTATCTCTATCCACACACCCCCTTTGATCTTCAACATATAATATATGATGTCCACTACCAACATTTATGAAGCCTATGTTTGATTGAGAACTAAAACCATTGTCAATAGAATATAAGTAAGGAGCATCTCCTCCTGATGCAATTATGGCTATAGTACCATTGTTTGCTCCATAGCAAGTAATTGACGATGTAATTGCAGAGTCTATTTCTACTGATTGAGATGGTTCTAGTATGTTAACTGTATCATTAAAAATACATCCATTAGTATCTGTTATTTGGAGATAATTTAAGCCAGCAAATAAGTTATTCACAGGATTAGTAGTTTGACTATTGCTCCAAACATAACTAAAAGGAGGAGTACCACCCGAAGTAAGAGCATTAGCAAAACCGTCATTTCCTCCAACACATGTTACTGAATCTCTTATAAAAATATTACTTATTGGTTGAGGTTGCGTGACATTCACCAAACCTACTCTTGTACAACCATTGTCATCGGTTACGGTTACCGTGTAATTTAATGAGGGCACATTGTTTATACTTGACGTATTTGACCCGTTGCTCCAAATGTAACTGTAATTTGGTGTACCACCGAAGGCAGTTACACTAGCGCTTCCATCAGCTCCACCGTAGCAACTTACAAGGCTTGAACTTGTTGAAAGATACAGACTGTCTGGTTGTGTTATCAATGCAGAAAAAGATGTATCTGAGCATCCGTTTGTGTCAGTAACGATAACATTGTAATTACCTGGTGAAAGATTGTTCGCAGTAATAGTGCTTTGACTTAGAGGATCACTCCATGCATATGTATACGGAGAAGTCCCTCCAGTATGAAATACAGTTAATTTTCCGTTTGCACTATCATAACACGAAACATTTTCCTCGATGATATTATTGATAGCTAGTAAATCTGGCTCATTTACATAAATTGAGTCACTATCAGTACAACCTTGTGCATCAACAACAGTTATGAAATAAGATGCTTGACCAGATGGACCAAAAGGTGTACCTGAGGGGACAAAAGTATTACCCCCATCTGAGCTATATTGATATGGTAATGTTCCACCATAAGCAGAAGTATAAATCATCCCGTCATTTGCTCCAAAGCAAGAAACATTTTGAACTAATACATCAAGTTGAGGATTTTGACCAGTAAGAATTTCAGCTGAATCTGTTAGTAAACATCCATTATTATCAGTAACATTAAGCACATATAAATCTGGCATTAAAAAAGATAATTGATTGGACGTTTCACCATTGCTCCATGAATAGCTGTAACCTGGAGTTCCTCCAGAAATAGTGACATTTAGCTCACCTGTTGCCAAAGTCTGAGCTCCAGTGCAGGTGGCATGACTAGTAATACTTATTGAGCTTTGTAAAATTGTTGGTTCAGACACTGTAAGAGTATCAGATACTGGAGATGATATACAACCATTAGCGTCAGTTATAGAAATAATATAATCTCCCGCGGTTAATCCATTTACTGAAGAAGTTGTTGAACCGTTGTTCCAAAAATAGTTAAATGGAGACGTCCCGCCTGTAACAGAATCAATACTCAATGATCCATCATTACCTGCAAAACAACTTACATCAAAAACTGAGGCATAAAATTTTACTTCATCAGGCTGATTGATTGTAACATTTAAGCTGTCTGCACAACCATTAGCATCTTCAGCAAATATAATATAGTTGCCAGCATAAAGTCCACTAAAAACATTGGATGCTTGCGGTGTAGGGAATGTATTTGGGATATAATACAGGTAAGTATTAGAACCTGTACCACCTGTCGCATTTAAAGTTATTCCACTAGACTGATCGCCATAGCAATTAACACTTAGTGCTGAACTTAAAGAATCTAGTTGTAAATCAACATAAACACTACTAGTAATTAAAACAGAATCCGTAACTAGACAGCCTGATCCATCGATGACAGATACAGAATAATACCCTGGTGACAAGCCTGATATTGTATTTGAGGTTGATCCGTTAAACCAAATTACTTGATAAGGTGGGGTTCCATCTGGAATAACAGTTGCTGAACCATTATTTAATCCGTTACATGGTGGAACGCTATCAAAAGACAGTGTAATATCTGCCTCAGCAACAAATACATCTTCTGTAAAGTTACATCCATTAATATCTGTAACAGTAACATTGTAAGTCCCCGTTTCTAAGTTAATGGCAGAAGATGTAATTTGTGTATTTGGGTCGTCCCATAAATATGCTAAAGAACCAGTACCTCCCTGAGTAATATTAATTGAAGCTTGTCCGTTAGATAAGTTACATGTCTCACCTATTGAATCAACAGAGTAAACCCATTGCTGCGGTTCAGTTAAATTTACATCCACGCTGTCAACACAACCATTATCATCAATAGCTATTAAATTGTATGAAGCATTGGATATCTGACCACAAAGACCAGAGAAAATTGGAGCAGTTTGAGTGACAGATCCAGAAAGTGAATAACTCACCACTCCAACGCCATTAGATTGAGCTATTGATATTGATCCATCACAAGAGCCATAGCATGAAACATTTACTCCATTATAGTTTGAAGTTAAGGTGTATTGAACATCAAACTGATTGGGTTCTGTGATTACAACAGTTGTATCAGATGTACATCCAATAATATCTCTAACTGTTACTACATAATTTCCTGAGATTAGGTTGTTGTAAATTAGAGAATTTGAATATGATGCTCCACCATTAATTGAGTAATCATAGTTGGGTGTGCCGCCAGAAGGAGCGAAAATAATAATCTCTCCATCATCAGCCCCAAAGCATGAGACTCCAAATCCATTAAAATCAGATGATGTGACATTAAATAAAATTTCAGTTGGCTCAGAAAGAAAAATATTGGAAGTAAATGTACATCCATTGACATCTTTAACAATTATGCTATAATTAGTTCCACCGCACAATGACGAGAAAGTATTGGAGTTTTGAAAACTTAAGCCTCCATCAATTGAATAAGTATACGGAGCTGTTCCTGATTGAATATTATCGACAATAAATTGAAGTGATCCGTCACAGGCACTGTAGCATGTCACAGATTGGTTTATAGAAATTGCTCCAGATAAAGTTGGTGGATCATTGATTGTTATATTTTCAGAGGCTAAACAGTTATTCGCATCTTTGTAATATACAGTGTAGACACCAGAACTTAAAGCAGAAAAAACAGGATCTGAAGTATATGAAGATCCATCTAAAGAATATTGATATGGAGCAGTACCACCGCTAGCCACTGCCGTTATTTCTCCATCACTCGCTCCATAACAACTCACATTTCTTCCATTATAATTTGATGAAATTACCGCAGAAACTGATAATTGAGTCGGCTGACCTATACTAAAAGAGCTAGCTGATGGTGTAGTTAAACAACCATTTACGTCTGAAACAGAATAGGTATATGTACCAGCACATAAACTTTGGTATGTCGTGTCAATTGAAAAAGCATCTAATAAGCTGTACTGATTTACCAGCCCAGGACCAGTTATTGTGATATTATAAGGAGGCGTCCCACCTAAGATACTTATATTTTGAGCAGCATTGCAATCTCCAAAACATCCGTTAAAAGCTGTTTGTAAAGTGGTGGTCGAAAGCAATGGAACACCTAAAACAGTATAATCTTGATATCCAATAATTGCTGGGTTTGAAGGATTAACAAGCTGTGAATTTGGCACAAAAGGATTTGTTGAGCCAGGTAGCGGAGGAAACGCACTCCAGAAAGAGGCTGAATCAACCATAAGCATTCTATAGTTTGTTGCTATCATACCTGAAAATGGCTGTGTGGTTCCTGTTGTAACAGCAGAAGATCCGTATGAAACTAAAAAAGTTGGTGTTGCAAACCTGTAATTCATTAATTTGATAGGAGATGCTGGAGAGGTTTGAGTAATGTAAACATTTACGGTTGCTAAATCACCATAGCATGAAATTGGGACTGTTGTTGAAACGGAATCAATTGTTTGTGATTTGGAATTATACGAGAAAAATACAGTGAATAAAATGGATAAAAAAATTATAAACTTCTTCATATTGATGCTTGATTATCTTAAATATGATTGCAAGATACAAATATTTGTAGTTTTTAATGTAATGAATATCCTAAATCCTTGATTGTTGGACCATTAAAATTGGATATATTTTATTCTTCAGCTCTGATTATTAATAATAAGGAGCGATCATTAAGTAAACAATAACTCCTGTTACTGTAACATATAGCCATATTGGAAATGTGATTCTAGCTATCTTTTTGTGTGAAGGAAATGCTTTTTGAAAGGCTCTTACATAACTAATCAAGACGAGAGGAATTAATATAATCGAAAGTAATATATGTGATATTAAAATAAAATAATAAGAATATTTTATCAAACCTGATCCTCCAAATGGAGTTGGGTCAGTTGTTATGTGATAAGCAATATACATTACAAGAAAAGATAAAGATAATGCTATGGATGCTTTCATTAAACTTTCATGCAATTTAACTTTCTTTCTCCTTATAGCAATGTAAGCAAAAACTAGAAGTAATGCGGTGACTGCATTGGTACTAGAGTAAACTGGAGGCAAACTTTTAAGTGGTTTGGCAACAGGTAAATTTTCGATTAATATTATTGGTTCAGAATTTGGCGCTCTTAAGTCAAATACTAATTTATCTGCATCCCATTTGAGGAAAAGTAAAAGTGCTACTACTAAAGGTATTAATACTGAAACAGCAGTTATTAATTTATTATATTTTTTTTGATTCATTGTAATAAAAATTTGTCGACAACATACAAAACTTGAACTATCGGTAGATAAATATAAGAAAATAATAGCATTTTTCTAGCTGAATAATCATTCTGACTATTTAAAAATTTCAAAGATTTCAAGAGAAAAAATAAACCCAAAAAAATTATCACCAAACAAGCATATTTACTTATTTCAAAGTACATTATCTTGTAGAAGAAAGGAATAATAGAAGTGATAATCATCAAAATTGTAAATATAACTGAAAGTGATGGAGCAAAATTACTTTTATTTTTACCAGGCATCATTTTAAATTTTGCATTTTTATACTCTTCATCTCTTATCCACGAAATTGCAATAAAGTGAGGAAATTGCCAAAAAAATTGTACCGCAAAAAGAACTCCAGAGGCTAAGCTGAAATCATTTACAGCAGCTACCCAGCCTAACAAGCACGGCATAGCTCCAGGAATTGCCCCAAAAAAAATTGCAACTGATGACTTTCTTTTTAAAGGAGTATAAATATAAATGTAAAATAAGAAAGATAATAGACCCAGATAGAAACATTTAAAGCTAATAGAATTTAGCATGATAAAGCCTAAAATTGAGATTATTGTTGAAAATAAAATTGCATTATTTAAAGAAATTTTCTTTGCTGGTATAGGTCTTTTGTTGGTTCTTATCATTAAAGAATCATATTCTCTTTCAATAATCTGATTAAAAGAGTTTGCTCCCGCTGTGACAAAAAATCCGCCAAAAAACAAAAGTAATAAGTTGAAATAGTTTACAGATTCTATAGCCAAAAAGTATCCAGTGATTGCTGAAAATAGAACAGTAAGTGATAATCTGAACTTAGTAAGTTCTTTAAAAATTTTGAAACTCATTTAACAATGAGACTCGAAAGCAGATTTTAGATTTTCACTTATTAATTTAGCATCTCTACCCTCAATATGATGTCTTTCAATCATATGGACAACTTTACCATCCTTGAGCAATGCTATTGACGGTGATGAAGCTGGATAAGGAAGCATAAAATCTCTGGCTTTTGCAGTTGCTTCAGAGTCTTGACCAGCAAATACTGTTGCAAAATTGTCAGGCTTTGGATTAAATTTAGTTGCCATTATCGCTGCTGGCCTTGCATTTCCAGCAGCACAACCACAGACGGAATTTACCATCAATAAAACTGTCCCCTCTTGGCTCATTAAATTTGTTACCTCTTCTGAGGTTTTTAGTTCTTTATAACCAGCAGAAGTTAGCTCTAACCTCATTGGTGTACATAATTGTTCAGGATACATATTTTTTTTTCGCAAAAATAAACTTATTATCGTTTAGTTTTAAAAAAATCTTTTAACATTTGACTACACTCATTTTCATAAATGCCTTTTTTTATTTTAGTGCTAGGGTGAAGAATGTGAGGGTTTAAAGTTAAAAACCCTTTTTTTTTGTCGGACGCACCAAAAATAATTTCACTTATTCTGACCCAATAAGACGCTCCAGCACACATTACACATGGTTCCAAAGTAACAAATAGTCTGCAATCGTTTAAGTATTTATTAGAAAGATAATTACTTGCACTTGTAAAAGCTTGCATTTCTGCGTGAGCAGTGGCATCATTTAATGACTCGCACAAATTATGAGCTCTAGCTATAATTTGATTTTGACATACAATTACAGCTCCAATTGGAACTTCATCTTTTTTCATTGCTTTTTTTGCTTCTTCAATTGCTTGTCTCATGAAGAATTCATCACTAAAAACATTAAAATCCATTTTACAAATATACGCTATGATTTTATTAAGTTTGTTAAAAAAAAAGTGTTTAGAAACTTTAATTGTGGAGAATTAAATCTTGAAAAAGTTGGAACCACTGTGATTTTAAGCGGATGGGTTCAAAAATCAAGAAATCTTGGTAACGTATTGTTCATAGATCTCAGAGATAGGTATGGGATTACTCAACTAAAATTTGAACAAGATAATATCCAACTTTTTGATAAAGCGCAAAGTCTTGGAAGAGAATATGTACTTAAAATTGTTGGAAAAGTTGTGGAAAGAGAAAGTAAAAACAAAAACATAAAAACTGGAGAGATTGAGGTTTTAGTTGATGAGCTCAATATTCTAAACCCCTCAAAAACACCACCTTTTACAATTGAAGATAAAACTGATGGTGGAGAGGAGCTAAGAATGAAATATAGATACTTAGATATTAGAAGAAATAAAATCAGGGAAAACTTAATTTTAAGACACAAAATCAGTTCAGAGGCTAGAAGCTACTTGAACAGCATAGGATTTATAGACGTAGAAACACCATATTTAATTAAATCAACTCCTGAGGGGGCGAGAGATTTCATTGTCCCCTCTAGAATGAACTCAGGTAAATTTTATGCTCTACCTCAATCACCACAAACTTTTAAACAACTTTTAATGGTTGCTGGAATCGATAAATATTATCAAATAGTCAAGTGCTTTAGAGATGAAGATCTAAGAGCAGATAGGCAGCCTGAATTTACTCAAATTGATTGCGAAATGTCCTTTGTTAATCAAAATCAAGTTTTAGAAACTTTTGAAGGACTAATCAAAGATTTAATTTTTAAAATTAAAAATATAAACGTTAAAGATTTTAAACAAATTACCTATGAAGAATCAATTTCAAAATATGGAACAGATAAGCCTGATTTAAGATACGATTTAGAGATTATCAATTTATCTGAAACTATTGTAGATACAAAATTTTTTGATTTTTTCAAATATGAATTTACTGCCGGAATCAAAATTGAATCAGGATCATCGATTTCAAGAAAACAAATAGATAATTTTAGTAATTATATAAAGCAACAAGAAGTTGGGGGTGACAAACTATTTAACATTAAAATTAATGAAGATGGTGTTATAAAGTCAACAGTAGATAAATTTTTATCTGAAAAAGACAAGTGTTCTCTTGCTTCTGACTTAAACCTTAATAAAGGTGACATAGCTTTTTTCATGTCAGGAAAAAGAGAAAATATACTAAGTGTCTTAGGTAAATTAAGGATTTTTTTAGCCAAAAGTTTAGACTTAATTAATAAAAATAAGTTTGTGCCACTTTGGGTTATTGACTTTCCATTATTTGAGTGGGACGATGAAAATAAAAGATACTCTGCTATGCATCATCCATTTACAGCACCCAAAGAAGATGACATTAAAAAATTAAGCTCAAATCCTCTACAAGTGAAAGCTAACGCATACGATCTTGTACTAAATGGTAGTGAAATCGGAGGTGGAAGTATAAGAATACATAATAAAGAACTTCAGAACCAAATTTTTTCTTTTCTTGGATTCACTGAAAAAGAAGCATCAGAACAATTTGGTTTTTTAATGAATGCGTTTGAATATGGTGCTCCCCCTCACGGTGGAATTGCATTTGGACTTGATAGATTATGCGCTGTAATAAACGGTGATGAAAGTATTAGAGATTACATTGCATTTCCGAAGAACAACAGCGGAAAAGATATTATGATTGAATCTCCGTCAATAATTGATAAAAACATCCTTGAAGATTTGAATTTGGATATTAGTTTATGAGTCTGTGAGAATTAAATCTCTTTTTATTTATTAATCCTTGCCTGAGATTTTTTTGCTCATTTTCTGGCAGATCTATAATCTTCTTACACTCAGTTGAACAACAGGAACTAAACTTTTCTTTACATTTTTTACATTGAATAAATAAAAGGTTACAACTCATATTTTTACAATTTATATGCGTGTCACATTTACTTCCGCACTGATGACAAAAACTTATAACTTCTTCAGAGATTTTTTCAGATAATCTTTCATCAAATACAAAATTTTTACCAATAAATTTATTCTCAAGCTTTGGATTATCCATTAACTGTTTTTTATAATCTATTATGCCTCCGTGTAATTGATTAACATCTATGAATCCACTATGTTTTAAGTAAGCAGAAGCTTTTTCACATCTAATTCCTCCGGTGCAATAAAGTAAAATTTTATCATTTTTATTCTCAGATAACAATTCTTTTACCATTGGCAGTTCTTGTTTAAAAGTTTCTGATTGAGGAAGAATTGCATTTTTAAAATGTCCTATTTCACTTTCGTAATGATTTCTCATATCAACAATCACAGCCCCTTTATCAATAGCATCATTCCATTGATCTGCATTTAAATGATTTCCAACATTGCTTGAGTCAAAATCAACTTCAGTTAATCCATCAGCAACTATTCTTTTTTTAATTTTAATTATCAACTTAAAAAATGAAGATTCTTTTTCTTCAATTGCTTCTTTTAAAGAAATATTTTTTAAGCATCTGTCATCATAAAGTTGCTCTTTGAATTTTTCAATATTATGATTCGGAATACTAATCTGAGCATTAATTCCCTCAGTGGCAATATATACACGACCAAGAATTTTTAATTTATCCCATTTTTTGTAAAGATAGTCTCTATAATGAGATATATCGTTTAATTTAACATACTTGTAAAAAGATAAAGTTGTTCTTTTAAATGTTTCACTTGCTAATTTTTTCTTAGCATCTTGAGGGCTGAGCTTATTAAATAATAAATACTTATTTCCGTTTGGGTCCAAATTGATATTAATTTTATTATAGTACTATATTTGTAAAACTATGAAAAATAATAAAATTTTAGTTATAGGTTCTTCTGGACAAATAGGCACTGACCTTTGCCTTAGTTTAGAGAGAATTTACGGCGCTGAAAATATTATTTGTTCTGATCTTAATCCTCCTAAAGAAAAAAATCAACATAAAAACTTTATAAAACTAGATGTTCTTGATAATAAAATATTGACTAGAAAAGTAAAAGAAGAAAATATTTCTGAAATATATTTATTGGCTGCCTCTTTATCTGCACTTGCAGAAAAAAATGTACTGATATCATGGGAATTAAATATGAATTCGCTCATAAACGTGTTGGAGCTTGCTAGAAAGAAAATTATAAAAAAAGTTTTTTGGCCATCCTCAATTGCTGTTTTTGGACCTGATAGTCCAAAATTAAATACACCACAAAACACTATTTTAAATCCGAGCTCCATTTATGGAATAACAAAATTGGCTGGAGAAAAACTTTGCAAATATTACTATGATAAATTTGATGTTGATGTTCGAAGCCTCAGATTGCCAGGTCTAATTGGCTGGAGATCCTTGGCTGGTGGAGGGACTACTGATTATGCAGTAGAAATCTTTTATTATGCTTTAAAAAACAATGATTACACATGCTTCTTGTCTAAAGAGACTATATTACCAATGATGTACATGGATGATGCAATTGAAGCTATTTTGAAGATAATGACAACTAAAAAAGAAAATATTAAAATTAGGACTTCTTATAATATTTCAGCAGTAAGTTTTACGCCTAAAGAATTAGAAAAGCAAATAAAAATTTATTTCCCTAATTTTAATGTTAAATTTAAACCTGATTATAGACAAAAAATTGCAGACTCTTGGCCAGATAGCATAGACGATCAAGAAGCAAAAGTTGATTGGGGATGGAAAGCAAAATTTAGTCTAGAAAAACTAACTTCTGAAATGTTTAAAAATTTATCGAATTGAAAGAACAACTGAAAATTTATAATACACTCACAAAAACAAAAGATATTTTTAATCCAGTTAATAAAAATTGTATTGGTATGTATGTATGTGGCCCAACAGTTTATGGAGAACCTCATCTTGGCCATGCCAGACCAGCAATTGTATTTGATGTTATTTTTAGATATTTTACACATCTTGGACACAAAACTAGGTATGTTAGAAACATTACTGATGTTGGTCATTTAGAAAATGATTCTGATGATGGTATTGACAAGATTGAAAAAAAAGCAAAAAGTGAAATGCTTGAACCTATGGAGGTAGCCCAATTTTATACAGAAAAATATCACGAATGCTTAAAAAAACTAAATTGCCTATCTCCTTCGATTGAGCCTCGGGCAACAGGTCACATAATTGAACAAATAGAGATGATTGAAAAAATTATTAAAAATGGGTTTGCTTATGTTAAAAACGGTTCAGTTTACATGGATGTTAAAAAATACAGCGAGACATACAATTATGGAGTTTTATCAGGCAGAAAGATTGAAGATAATATTGAGGGGACAAGAGAATTAGAATCTCAGTCAGAAAAAAAACATGCTGCAGATTTTGCACTTTGGAAAAAAGCTTCAAATCGTCATATAATGAAATGGAATTCACCATGGGGCGTTGGCTTTCCAGGATGGCACATTGAATGTTCAGCAATGAGCAAAAAGTACTTGGGTGAAAATTTTGATATTCATGGTGGTGGTCTTGACTTAATTTTTCCCCACCACGAAGCAGAAATATGCCAAAGTTACGCTGCAGATTTATGTCCTCCAGCCAACTACTGGATACATAATAATATGATAACAATTGATGGTCAGAAAATGGGGAAATCGTTAGGAAATTTTATAAACTTGAATGAGTTTTTTAATGGTTCTCATGCAAAACTTGATAAGGCATACCACCCAATGGTAATTAGATTTTTAATCTTACAAGCTCACTATAGAGGGACTATTGACTTTTCTAATGATGCATTAGTTTCTTGCGAAAAAGGTCTCAATAAATTATTAAAATCGTATGAAAATATTGAAAATATTAACTGTGAAAAAAAAGGATTTGTTAACGATGATTTAGAAAAAATTAAAACTAATTGTTACTCAGCATTGAATGATGACTTTAATACGCCAATTGTAATTGCTAATTTATTTGAATTATCAAAAATTATAAATACCTCAATAAAAGAAAAAATAACAATGACCTTTTTACAAAAAGAACTTGTAAAAAAAATATTTGATATTTTTTTATTTGAGTTATTGGGCATTAAAAAAATAGTTGAGAATATCAATAATGATTTGAGTAAAGAGCTTATGAAGCTAATTATAGATTTAAGAGATAATTCTAAAAAGAATAAAGATTGGGAAACAGCTGATATAATTAGAGATAAATTATTTGAAATAAATATTCAAATTAAAGATACAAAAGAAGGGACTAATTGGGAATTAAATGAGTAAATTATTAATACAAAATTTTCTTTGCATTTTTTTTATTTTATCATCGTGCACGCAAAACACTAATATTAGAAAAAACGTAGCTTCCGAATTAGATAACACAATACATGTTCCTGAATTTAACGCAGACTCATGCTATAGTTATATTCAAAAACAAGTTGAATTTGGCCCTAGATACTTGAGTAGTGAGGGTGCGAAAAATTGTTCTAGATGGCTAATAAAAAAACTGTCTAAAATTGCTGATACTTTGATTGTCCAAGAAGCTAATGTTATTACTTATGATAATAAAAGACACCAAATAAAAAATATAATCGCCTCTTTTCATCCCCAAAAAAACAATCGCATCTTGCTTATGGCACATTGGGACACAAGACATATTGCCGATCATGATAGCGTCAGAAAAAATAAACCAATTCTTGGGGCAAATGACGGTGGTAGCGGAGTTGGAATGTTAATTGAAATAGCAAGAAATATTAAAATTAAAAAACCAAAAGTAGGTGTCGATATTATTCTTTTTGATGGTGAAGACTATGGGCAGCCAGAAAATAGTAAATTTCCCACAATGCAAGATTCGTGGTGTTTAGGATCTCAATATTGGTCTAAAAACAAACACAGAAAAAATTATTTCGCAAAATATGGCATTCTTTTAGATATGGTTGGTGGTCCAAATGCTAAATTTTATGAGGAAGATTTTTCAAAATTCTATGCAGATAATATTTTACAAAAAGTTTGGAATATAGGACATGACATAGGATATGGTGAGTTTTTTGTTTTTGAAAGAGGGGCCCAATTTTTAGATGATCATTACTATGTAAATAATATTACTTCTATACCTACAATTGATATTATTGAATTTGACCCATCATCAAAAAATAAATTTAACAAACATTGGCATACTCACGGTGATGACTTAAATAATATCAGTAAAAAAACACTAAAGGCAATTGGTCAAACTGTTATGCATGTAATTTATAATGACTAGCTAAACATTTATTGCTCGTCACATCCTTGAATAAATGTGATGTAAAAATCTGAAACCTCTAAAGTTTTTTGATTATTTTCATTCGTATGCAAACAACCATCAATATTTATATCAATTGGTAAAAACTCTTGCTCTGCAAGTTCCAAGTAAAATTTAGTAATTTCTTCACTTGTTTCATTGAGAAAAAATAATTCGTATTCTTCTAGATTTTTAGAATCTTTAAAAAGATGCATATTTTCTCCAAAGATCCACCAACCTACATATTTTTTTGTTTGAACTTTCTTCTTATCATTTATATCATTTTGAGATGATAAATAACTATTATTATCAATATTAGAACAAGAAGTCACAAAAAAAACAATTGTTAATAATATTAGCTTCATTTTTTATAAAAATTCATTTTTTCAATATAATTCCAGGCTTTATGTGGTACCAAAAATGACGCATCAATTCCTTGCTTAATATAACTTCTGATTGATGAGGCAGAAATTTGTATTATTGGAGCTTCTTTCATATATGTTACATTACTGTAAGAATCATTGAATTCAAAGCCTGGTCTTGGGTATACATAAAAATGATAGGTGTTTAATAGTTCCTCATAATTTTTCCATTTATGAATATGTGTTAAATTATCTACCCCCATAATTATTGAAAAATTGTGATTGTATTTTTCAGATAACTTTACCATTGTATCAATTGTATATGATGGTTGAATAATATCAAACTCTATGTCCGTCGCTTTGAGATATTTTACATCTAGTATTTCTTCCCTAATTATATTTAATCGGTGAATCTTGTCTAATATCTTTTTGTTTTTTTTAAAAGGACTCTCAGGTGAAACAACAAACCATACTTCTTCTAATCTAGAGTGATGATAAAAATAATTAGCTATTATTTTGTGACCTACATGAAAGGGATTAAATGTTCCAAAAAATAAGCCAATTTGTTTCATGTTATTTTAAAAAATTACGAATAATTTTTTCAGCTTCCAAGCATGCTTCCTCCAGTATTATATTTTTAATTATACAGTCAAACTTTGAACTTTGATTTAACTCTAAATCCATTTTTTGTTCTCTTTCAAGCAGCTGTGATTGAGACTCTGAATCTCTTTTTTTCAATCGATTTAATAATTCATTTTTTGATGGAGGCATGATAAAAATTGATAGACAGTTTTTTTTAAATTTGTTTTTGATATTAATGCCTCCAAAAACATCTATATCTAGCAAAACAACTTTATTTAAACTCCATATTCTATTTAACTCTTTAAGATATGTTCCATAAAATTTATCACTGTACACTTCTTGCCACTCAATAAATAAATTTTTATTAATATCATTTTTGAATTCTTCTATTGATTTAAAATAATAATTCACTGAATCATTTTCATCTGCTCTAGGTGATCTGCTAGTTGCAGAAATTGAAAAAGACAATTTTTCAATTCTATTAATTAGGGAATTGGCAATTGATGTCTTACCTGCCCCCGAGGGAGCTGAAATTACAACTAATTTAGACATTACAGTACATTTAGGATTTGCTCTTTAACTTTTTCTAAATTCTCTTTCATTGATATAACAATTTTTTGAATATTAAAATCATTTGCCTTTGAGCCAATTGTATTAATTTCTCTTCCTATTTCTTGAGAAATAAAACCTAATTTTTTACCTACTGGTTTGTTAGAATTTATATTTTTTTGAAATAGGTTTAAATGTGAGTCTAGTCTTACTAGCTCCTCATTGATGTCATATTTTTCTATATAATAGATTATTTCTTGCTCAAATCTGTCCTTTTCGACCTCTTTAAGCCTAAGTATTTTATTTTGCAATTTAGTCCTAATTTGATTTTTTCTTTTAGTTGCCCTCTTGTTTATTCTTTCTAGATTGTTGTAAATAGAATTTATATTATATAGAAGATCCTTTTCTAAAACGCTTCCTTCTTTCAGTCTAAATTGTGAAAGCTCTTCAATAATTTCTTTGACTTTTTGAAGTATTTTTTTCTTGTTATTTGTATTTAAATTTGAGCTGTTATTTTGAGTTCTATTAAATATTTGTAAATGTTTTGCTGATCCTGTCCAAAAGTTATCAGAAAAGTTTTCTGAAATAATTTTTTCTTCAATCAAAGATTTTCTCATCTCTTCAATTTTGGATACTTCACTTTTAAACAAATCAGTGTTTTGGATATATAGTTCTTGACTATCATAATCTTGTGTTATCAATAATTCTACTTTTCCTCTGATTAATTTTTTAGAAATTAATCTTCTAATATCAAACTCTAAAATTCTTAAGCTTGATGGAATTTTTAATGTAATATCTAAATTTTTAGAATTCAATGATTTTATATAAAAATTAAAATGTGAATTATCTAAGATTAACTCACCAGATCCAAAGCCTGTCATTGATAAAATCATTTTTTTTTACAAATTTATTAAAGAATATTTTGTTTGTCTACAGAAACCAAATATATGCCAAAAAAAACCAAAGTAATTGAAACTATTTTTACCGCATCAATTTGATCAGAGTGCAATAAGATTGCAAATATTGAAGCCAAAATAGGCTGTAAATATATGTAAGTGCTTACTGTCGTTGGATTTAGTTTTTTTAAAGCACTTGAATTTAAAAGGTATGCAAAAAAGGTTGTGAAGATTAAAACAAATAATACTTCCAAAACTATTATTTTGGGCATAACCATCCACTCAACGCTCATGAGCTCTTTGAAGCCAAAGGGGATTACAAAAATTGATCCAAATAAAAAAACTATCATCATTACCGTAACTGCATTATATTTTTTAATCAAAGGCTTTACCAAAACTAAATAAAGTGCATAGCTAGTTGCATTCAAAAAAATAAATAAATTTCCCTTCATATAATTATTATTAAAATCTAAACTGCCATTTTTCAATATAAGTATAGTTGCCCCAAGAATTCCTAAAAATACTCCTATGGTTTTTTTAATTGTAATTTGCTCTTTTAAATAAATTAATGAAATAACAATAACTAAAATAGGATTAGTAGTCATAATAATTGCTGCGTTAATTGGAGTTGTCAAATTGAGACCTTTAAAAAATAATAGTTGATTGATTGTAACTCCGAAAATGCCGCACAAAAAAAATAGTGCTAAATCCTTTGAGTAAATTTTTTCTTTTACAAAAACAACATAACAAACAGAAAATAAGATAATAGCACTTATTACTCTTAACAAAATAAATCCAGATGGTTCAATGTAATTTGGCATTACGTCTTTAGCTAATGTGTAATTAAGCGCATAAATTAAGTTAGCACATAATAATGCCAAATGAGCAAATATTTTTGAATTCAAAAATTTTAATTTTTACAAATGTAGAAACAAATGTTTTATAGCTTTGTGTATTAATATATTATTAACATGAAATTTAATACAAAAACTATACACGCCGGACTTTCTGCTGACTTATCAACTGGTGCAATTATGACTCCTATTTATCAAACATCAACCTACGTTCAAGATTCACCTGGTGAGCATAAGGGCTTTGAATATTCAAGAACAGGAAATCCAACAAGATTAGCACTTGAAAAAAATATTAGTGCTTTAGAAAATGGAAAACACGGACTTTGTTACTCTAGTGGACTAGCTGCTATTGATAGTGTTATTAAATTACTCAAAGCCGGTGATGAAGTAATTTCAACTAATGATTTGTACGGAGGAACATACCGATTATTTACTAAGGTATTTGAAAATTATGGAATTAAATTTCATTTCTGTGATGCTACTAATTATGAAAATGTATTAAATCTTGTGAGTGAAAAAACCAAATTAATTTGGGTTGAGACGCCAACTAATCCAATGTTAAATATAATTGACATTGAAAAAATAACACTTGCTGTAAAGTCAAAGCAAATATTAGTTTGTGTTGACAATACATTCGCTACACCATATTTACAAAACCCTCTTGATTTAGGGGCTGATATTGTTATGCATTCCGTAACTAAATTTATTGGAGGTCACTCTGATATTATTATGGGCGCACTTATTTGTAATAATGATGATATAGCTGAGCAGTTATTTTTCTTGCAAAATTCTTGCGGAGCTGTACCTGGACCTCAAGACTGTTTTCTAGCCCTAAGAGGTATTAAAACTCTTCACGTGAGAATGCAAAGACATTGTGAAAATGGCATCGAGATTGCTAATTTTTTAAGTAAGCACAATAAGATAAAAAATGTATTCTATCCAGGACTGATAAATCATAAAAATCATGATATTGCAAAAAAGCAAATGAAAAACTATGGAGGTATGCTGTCATTTGATCTAAATAATAGCTCGTTGAAGAAAGCTGAAGAATTTGTTTCAAAAACCCATTTTTTTACTTTAGCTGAAAGTCTAGGCGGAGTTGAATCACTTTGTGGTCATCCGGCCTCTATGACTCATGCTGCAATACCCAAAAAAGAAAGACTAAAAAGTGGTGTAACAGACTCATTAATAAGATTAAGTGTTGGTATTGAAGATATTGATGATTTGATTTATGATTTAGAGTCTACACTCAAAAAAGTATAGCTTTGAAAGCTGCAATTATAACTGGCTCTAGCTCAGGTGTTGGCAAAGAATTAACTCAACTACTTTTGAATGAAGGGTGGTTTGTTTACGGGATTTCGCGCTCAAATAAAATAACTCACGATTTATTCGTTCATAATTCAGTTGATTTATCTGACATAAAAAACATAGAAAGCTATGAGCTTCCTAGCATCTGTTGCGATGAAATCTTATTAGTGAACAGTGCTGCAACTTTAGGCAATATTGTACCCTTTGATAAGAAAGAGAATTACAATTTATTATCTGAAATAAATTGCAATCTTATTTCTCCTATTATTTTATTTAATAAGTTCATTAAAAAATTTAATAATATTAAAAAAACAATATTTAGCATCAGCTCAGGAGCTGCTGCAAGACCAATACATAGTTGGTCTACTTATTGTGCTTCAAAATCAGGGCTTGAATTGTTATCACAAGTTTTAAAAAATGAAAGTCTCAATAGTAATCTTCGTATTTTTTCCATACATCCCGGAATTGTAGATACTCCAATGCAAAAACACATAAGAAACTGCAGCAAAAGAAATTTTCCACTTGTAGATAAATTTATTGAGTACCATAAAAACAACGAACTAGTATCTGCTAAACTAATTGCTGAAAAACTAAATTATTTGTACAAAAACCAACAAAATTTCGATGAAACTGTGATTTATCTAAGAAATCTTAAAATATGAGATTCAAATCAATGAAAAAATAGAAAAAAAATACTTAAAAGATTGATTTACAATGAGTTATATTGTACTTGTGTTTTTAACAACATAATGTGTAAAAAGATGAATAAAAATACATATTAAAAAAAATGCAAAAACTGTAACCTATTCATTTTCAGCTATTTAGGTGTAAATAATTTTTTTTTGATAAAATATTAACGCTTAAATCTCATCAAAAGAAAAAAATCAAATAATTTAATAAACAAAACCAATTATGTTTTAAGTTTGGGCCATATTAATCAAAATTTATATTAATTATGGACAATGTATTTAAGTATTTTAATGGCTTTTTCAAAGGCTTAACTGGTTTAATTATGACAGTTTTAGGTCTTGGAGTTGCTGTAGAGATTCTTTTTGGAGGAGGATCAATGTTTGGAATGACTGTTATTGACAACGTAATGGCTGTTATTAACGGTTTGGGTGGAGCTGGCTTCGCTGGCTTAGTTGGTTTACTTGTATTGTTTTCTTTACTAACAGGAAAATAATTCTAAATCAATGTTTTAGTTTAATAAATAGCCCTGCAATTAAGTAGGGCTATTTTTTTTTTAATATGATAGCTTTTATTTGTACACTTCTTGCAATTGCATTATTTATGATGCTCTCTAGCAGAATAGAAAAATATCTCTAACTGAGTATTTTTATTAATTTTAAATTTAAAAAATGCTAGATTTTTTTGATAAAATTCAATCCTTCATAATTCGCATAATCAAATTAGCCCTAACTCTATTATGCCTTGGGGTTGTAACACAACTATTGATTAACGAAAAAATTCTTGGTTGGGACCCCGTTGGAAATATTCAAGATGCAGGAAGTTCTTTTATAGGTATTCTTTTCATCATTATTTTATATCAACTCTACAATAAGAATAGCTAGTGAGCATCTAACCAATTATTTGAAATTCCTATATCTACTTTGAGTGGTACAACCAATCTTGTTGCGTTCTCCATTTTTTCCTTAACCAATTTCTTCATCTCATTTATTTCTGATTTATAAACATCGAAAACTAACTCGTCATGCACTTGTAAAATCATTTTAGAATTTAAATTTTGATGTACTATTTCGTTATTTATATCAATCATTGCTATTTTAATAATATCAGCTGCTGTTCCCTGAATTGGCATATTGATTGCGATTCTCTCCTCAAATGATTTCAAAACATAATTTTTTGAATTTATATTTCTCAGTGGTCTTTTTCTGTTAAAAATTGTCTTAGCAAATTCGTAGTTTCTAGCTTCATTAATTAAAAAGTCCATATACTTTTTTACACCTTTGAACTCATTAAAATAGCTTTCAATTATTTCTTTTGCTTTGTTTCTACTAATACCTAAATTTTGAGACAAACCATGAGGAGAAATACCATAAATTATACCAAAATTTACAGCCTTAGCATCAGATCTCATTTCTTTTGTTACTTTTTCTAAACTAACGTTATTAATTTTTGAAGCAGTTGCTGAATGTATATCTAAATCGTTATTAAATGCATCTATCAAAAAATTGTCATTACTTAATGATGCCATTATTCTTAACTCTATTTGCGAGTAATCAGCAGCTAATAAAGTGAAGTCAGAACTTCTTGACTGGAACGCCTTTCGAATGAGCTTACCTCTGCTAGAGCGAATAGGTATATTTTGAATATTAGGATTTACAGAACTTAAGCGTCCAGTTGATGTGACTGTTTGATTAAATGTGGTATGAATTCTTTCAGAAACTGCAACTTTTGGTAATGCTTTTACATAAGTATTATTAAGTTTATTTATTTCCCTATGCTCGAGTATTAAATTAATAATCGGATGTTTATCCCTCAGTCTTATTAATGTTTCTTCAGAAGTTGAGTATTGTCCAGATTTAGTTTTCTTTGGCTTGTCAGTTAATTTTAAATAATCAAAGAGAACTTCCCCTAATTGTTTAGGTGAAGAAACATTGAATGTTTTTCCAGAAATTTTTACTATTTCATTTTCAAGCTTAAATAGTTCATCATCTAGTTGCTTAGAAAAATCATCTAAAAACTTTATATCTATTTTAATTCCACTGTTTTCCATTTCAAGCAGAGCATAAATTAATGGAATTTCAATTTCTTGAAAAAGATCAAGTAGATTGGAGCTCTTTAGTTCATCTAATTGTTTTTTGTAAGTTTCATAAAAAGCTGAAACAAAGTGATCATATACATCATCATTAGTGTATTTTGCGACTAAATTTCTTGTTTGGCTATTAGCAGAAGAATCTATTAAATATTCAGCGATATGCAGATCAAAAAAATTGGTCTCAAGTTTTTTTGGGTTTTGAAAAATATTTTTAAGTAGGAACTTAACATTATCACTAACGATTGTTTTTGTTGAGTTATTAAAATTAGATTCAAGAAAATCCTTTAAAAATATTTTTGTATCATCATTAATTTCATTTACCAACAATTTTTTGTTTATATCACAAATGAAAACACATAAGGGGTTTTCATCTAAAAGATTATCAAAGTAAATTGACAAGTGTGATACGCCTTTAAGACTATTTAATTCTCTTTTAAACTCTAAATCATCCATTTTAATAACTTCAGATTTATTTTCTTGACTAACATTAGTGAATAAATTAGCTTGTTTTGACTCAGTAATAGGTTTTGCTTTTGGAATTTCTTGTGAAAGAATCTTTTCAGAAAGATTCCTAAACTCAAGCTCATCAAACAGTTCTTTAAGTTTGGCCGAATTAAATTGACCAAGTATCATTTCTTTCTCATCAAATTCAATTGGGACGTCAGTAATTATGGTTGCCAACCTCTTAGATAGTATTGCTGATTCTCTGCCATCTTTTACTTTTTCCTTAATTTTTCCACTTATTTTATCTACATTTTCTAGTAAGTTTTCTACAGAACCAAATTGAGAAATAAACTTTTGAGCTGTAATTTTACCCACGCCTGCAATACCAGGTATGTTATCAGAAGCGTCTCCCATAAGTGCAAGCAAATCGATTATCTGTTTTTGATTTTGAATTTTAAATTTCTCAAGTACATTTTCTACTCCCCATATTTCGCTTGGCCTCCATTTACTAGATGGTCTATACATTTTTATGTTTTTAGAAACAAGTTGAGCAAAGTCCTTGTCAGGAGTCATCATAAAAACTTCAAATTCTTTTTTTTCTAGGGCTTTAGAAATGGTTCCAATAATATCATCAGCTTCATAGCCCGCCTTAGCATAAGTCTTAACATTAATTGAATCAAGAAATTTAAAGATATAGTCTAGAGAGTTTTTTATAGGATCAGGCATTTCCTGCCTATTTGCTTTATACTCAGAAAATTCGATATGTCTAAATGTTGGTTCTTTTGAATCAAAAACAACAGCTAAATGTGTAGGTTTATGTTTATTTATGATTTCAAAAATTGAGTTAGCAAAGCCAAAAATAGTTGACGTATCATAACCTTTTGAATTAATTCTAGGATTTTTTATGAAAGCAAAGTAGGCACGATAAATTATTGCGTATGCATCTACTAAAAATATTTTTTTTTTAACTTTCATTTCATAAAATTAAACTTTTTAAACTTTAATTCATCAATCTAATTTAATTGAAAAGAAAAAATTTAAACTCCTTAAAATTTTCCGCAGTAATTCTAATAATTATTTGGTCTGTTAAACTAATTGAAATTGTTTTTGATTTTGATTTTACTGAATATGGTGTTTTACCAAGAAACTTCAATGGTCTTATGGGTATATTATTTAGCCCTCTAATACATTCAGACGTTAATCATTTACTGAGCAATAGTTTACCAGTAATTATTTTATGCCTACTTATTTTTAACTTTTACAATCAAATTGCAAAAAAAATATTCATATATCTTTATTTTATTTCAGGCTTATGGCTTTGGTGTATTGGAAGAGAATCCTTTCACATAGGTGCTAGTGGTTTAATTTACGCCATGGCAAGCTTTTTATTTTTCAGTGGGATTTTAAGAAAAAACTCTCAATTAAGTGCGGTCGCATTGTTAGTGATTTTCATTTACGGTGGGCTATTTTGGGGTCTTTTCCCAATCGATAAAAATATTTCATGGGAAGGGCATTTAACTGGCTTTATTGCAGGAATTTTAGTTTCATTTATTTGCAGAAAAGATGGCCCCAAAAGAAAAAAATATAATTGGGAAATTGAGGAGGATTTGGAAGTTAATAATAATGAACCAAATCATTTTATAAACTAAAAATCATTTAACTGAAAACCAAACTCTCTCATGACCGTAATAAAAAATCAACTTTAGCACTCTATCTACTGCTACCAAAAAGCCAGCTCCTTTTTTTGATATTCCTTCAAGGTCAAACAGTGGAGGTAACATCGTCAACACAACATATGTTGTTGTCATAGCTAATAAATTCCAAGTTATTGCTTTAAATAAATGTTTTCTTTTTGTACTCATATTTTTTTTCATACTTATTTAATATAATTTAGATTGAGAATATAAATAAACTAAATTTGTTTATATGTTAAATGTTAGAAATTTTTGCATAATAGCGCACATAGATCACGGAAAAAGCACTTTAGCTGATAGACTATTACAGGCTACAAATTCTATTTCAGAAAGAGAATTTAAAAATCAAATGCTAGATGATATGGATCTTGAGAAAGAAAGAGGAATTACAATAAAAAGCAAGGCAATTCAAATGAAGTTCCTCAGAAATAATATTGAATATACTTTAAATCTTATAGACACGCCAGGACATGTGGATTTTTCGTACGAGGTTTCTAGATCAATTGCTGCATGCGAAGGTGCTCTATTAATTGTAGACGCAGCTCAAGGGATTCAGGCGCAAACAATTAGTAATTTATATTTAGCACTTGACAATGATTTGGAGATTTTACCAATAATTAATAAGATTGATTTACCAAGTGCTGAACCGGAAGTTGTGAAAGATCAAATTGTTGATTTAATTGGATGTAATAAGGATGAGATTTTAGAAGTAAGTGCAAAAACAGGACAAGGAATTGATAAAATTTTAAATTCTGTCATAGATCGTATTTCACATCCTAAAGGAGACCCTGAATCGCAGTTACAAGCTATGATTTTTGATTCAGTTTACAATCCGTTTAGAGGAATTGAAGCCTATTTCAAAATATTTAACGGTAAAATTCAAAAAGGTGATAAAGTAAAGTTTATTGCCACTGGAAAAGAATATTTCGCTGAAGAAATTGGAGTATTAAAAATAAAACAAGAACCAAAAAAAATATTATCTACTGGCGAGGTTGGATATATTATTTCAGGAATTAAGAATGCCAATGAAGTAAAGGTTGGTGACACAATAACATCAACAAATAATCCTTCAAAAGATGCAATTTTAGGATTTGAAGATGTTAAACCTATGGTCTTCGCAGGAATATACCCCATTGATACTGATGATTATGAGGAACTCAGAGTTTCTATGGAAAAACTACAACTTAATGATGCTTCACTAACATTTTCACCTGAATCATCTGTTGCCCTTGGGTTTGGTTTTAGATGTGGGTTTCTAGGTATGTTGCATATGGAAATTATTCAAGAAAGATTGGAAAGAGAATTTGAGATGAATGTAATCACCACAGTACCTAATGTGTCATATTTTGCTCATAACAAAAAAGGAGATAAAATCATAATTAATAATCCCTCTGATTACCCTGACCCCAGCACTTTGGATTATGTTGAAGAACCCTACATTAATGCACAAATAATTACAAAAGCTGATTTTGTTGGGCCAGTTATGAATCTTTGCATTGAAAAACGAGGTGTTTTAAAAAATCAAGTTTATTTGACTACAGATCGTGTAGAACTAACCTTTGACATCCCTCTTTCCGAGATTGTATTTGACTTCTATGATAAACTAAAAAGTATTTCTAAAGGTTATGCATCTTTTGACTATCATCCTATTGACTATAGAATATCAAATTTATCTAAACTTGACATTCTGCTTAATGGGGATCATGTAGACGCCTTATCAGCCTTAGTACATAAGGATAATTCATTTACATTAGGCAAAAAACTCTGCCAGAAACTTAAGTCACTAATTCCAAGGCAACAATTTGATATCGCTATTCAATCAGCTATTGGTTCCAAAATAATTTCTAGAGAAACAGTAAAAGCTGTGAGAAAGGATGTGACAGCCAAATGTTATGGAGGAGACATCACGAGAAAAAGAAAACTTTTGGAAAAACAAAAAAAAGGAAAGAAGAGAATGAAACAAGTTGGAAATGTGGAAATTCCTCAAAATGCATTTTTATCAGTACTTAAGTTAAATGATTAATACATAAAAATGGCGGGGCATAGTAAATGGGCAAATATTAAACATCGCAAAGGGGCACAAGACGCAAAGAGGTCTAAAATATTTACGAAAATTATAAAGGAATTGACGATTGCTGCAAAAGTTGGTGGAGATGATAAAGATTCTAACCCAAGATTAAGAACTGCTATTCAAAATGCCAAAGGAGCTAATATGCCTAAGGATACTATTAATAGAGCAATTAAAAAAGGTATGAGTAATGAAGCAGAAAATTACACTGAAGTTAGTTTTGAAGGATATGGCCCTAGCGGCATTGCCTTTTTTATAGATTGCTCAACAGACAACAATAATAGAACAGTATCAAACGTGAGAGCTATATTTAATAAATTTGGGGGGGAACTAGGAACAAAAGGTTCACTAGAATTTATTTTTGATAGAAAGGGGCTTTTTATTATTGAAAAAAATAAAATTAATAGTGACACAGATCAGTTTCAAATGAATCTGATTGATTGGGGACTAGAGGACTTTATCATTGAAGAAGAATTATGTTTTTTATATGTTGAGATGAAAGACTTTAATAAAATGCAAAAAAAACTAGAAAAAGATAATGTTTTTGTAAAATCATCTGAGCTTATAAGAATACCAAGTACAACTAAGAGTTTAGAGTTTGAAAAAGCTCAATCAATAATAAAAATGATTGAGAAATTTGAAGAGGATGATGATGTTCAAAATGTTTTTCATAACTTAGAAATAACAGAGGAAATAATTAGAAAAATATAATTTATGAACGTACTTATCATTGGAAGCGGGGGAAGAGAACACGCAATTGCATGGAAAATTTCCAAAAGCAGTATGATTAAAAAACTAATTGTTTGCCCTGGTAATGCTGGCACTGAGTTAGTTGCTCAAAATATTGAATTAGATATTAATGATTTTAACAAAGTTAAATTACTGTGTCTAGAAGAAGAAATTGATATTGTAGTTGTTGGTCCAGAAGATCCATTAGTAAACGGTATTTCTGACTATTTTGAGATTCAAAAAGAGCTAAAGGATGTTACTCTCATTGGCCCGTGCAAGAAAGCTGCACAGTTGGAAGGGAGTAAAGACTTTGCAAAAGAGTTCATGAAAAAGTATAATATCCCAACTGCTAAGCATAAAACTTTTGATATTAACTCAATAAAAAGCGGATATAAATTTCTAGAAAAATTATCCCCCCCATATGTTTTGAAAGCGGATGGGCTTGCTGCAGGTAAAGGGGTGTTAATATTGGACAAGCTTGATGAGGCAAAAAAATGCTTGAAAGAAATGATTTTGGAAAATAAATTTGGTAATGCTTCAGAAAAAGTTGTGATTGAAGAATTTTTGGAAGGGGTGGAACTATCAGTTTTTGTATTAACGGACGGATCAACTTATAAACTTCTTCCAACAGCAAAAGACTATAAGAGAATTGGTGAGAAAGATACAGGGCTTAACACTGGAGGAATGGGGGCTGTATCACCTGCAACATTCATAGATCGTTTTTATCTTGAAAAAATAGAAATGGAAATAGTTAAACCAACAATAGAAGGTTTAAAAAAAGAAAATATTAATTATTTAGGATTTATTTTTTTTGGTTTAATTGATGTTGCGGGAGAGCCTAAAGTCATAGAATATAATGTTAGAATGGGTGACCCTGAATCAGAAGTAGTTTTTCCTAGAATTAAATCTGACTTATTAAATTTAATTGTAGGAATTAAAAATGGCACATTTAGTGAAAAAGATTTGCATATTGATAAAAGAGTTGCTGTTACTGTTATGCTAGCGTCTCGAGGTTACCCAGAAAAATATGAAAAAAATAAATTAATTGATTTACCTGAAGATTTTAATGAAAGTTTAATTTTTCACTCAGGCACAAAATCCAAAAGTGGCAATTTTTACACGAGCGGAGGCAGAGTGATGTGCGTAACGTCTTTATCTGAAAATTTAAAACAAGCTGTAGAAAAATCATTAAAAGTATGCTCAAACATTCATTTTGATGGAAAATACTACAGAAAAGATATTGGACGTGATTTGATTAATTATTAGATTTCTTTTCCTTTTCGTGTTTAAACATTTGCACTGTCCAAAGAACTAAAAAAGCAAAAATTATTAACATATATAAATAATTAAATTTATTACCTATTATGGGCAAAACTTCAAAGGATTTTGTGAAAAAATCACCAAGAAAATACCAAAACTCTTTAAACATTTTTTTTTGTAAAATTACATTTTTAAATGATAATTGAAAAGTTAATTAATAGTAAAACTCAAACAGTAATATTTTTTTTTATTGTTTCAATAATATACTTGCTGCTTCCATTATTAAAGCTGTTCGAACTTAATTCTGAGACCATCAAAATTTTTAATTTAATATTCTCTTCAATAATACTTTTTTTTTCCTCTTTGTATTTAACAAATATAATTTTTGAAAAAAGTATCATTAAAAAAAATAATATTGTAGTACCAATAGTTTTTCTAGCGTTATGCATGCCTGTAGTTGATTTTAACTTTTTAATGATTGGTAATTTAATACTAATAATCAGTCTTAATGAGGTGTTTAACCTTTACCAAAAAAACAATCCTTTTACTAATTTATTTAATTGCAGCTTTGCTATAAGTGCTTGTACGCTAATTTTTAATTACTATTTTGGGTTATTTTACATTCTTGTTCCATTTTCACTTTATATTTTTGGAAATAATTCTTGGAGATCTTACTTTGTTTCAATAATTGGCCTATTATGCCCAATAATAATTTTCTATTTTTTGAAGTTTAACGGAATTTATTTAAACTTTGAAAAGCAATATGTAACTAATATATTAAACATACATGAATTAAAATACTGGATAATACTTTTTTTTATAATATGTTTTTTTTCAACTGTTGAACTCTTTGTTTGGATTAACAAAAAAAGCAGTAAATCTAGAAGATGTTTTTATGTAATATTTTTGTATCTTATTGTATCAATTTCTGTCTTTATATTTTCAAGAAATATTGATTTTTTACTTTTTTCAATTGCACCTGTTTCCATCATTTTATCTAACTTTTTTATTTACTCTAATTGCACTTTCAGCTTCGTATGCGGTTTTGCACATATTTACTCTAAATTTCGATTTATTTCTAATTTATTATTAATAACATTCATATTAAATTCTCTATACAATAGATTCTTAATAATTTAATATTTATACATTTGACTAATGAAATTTGGCATTGTAACATTTCCAGGATCAAATTGTGATCAAGACATGCATCATGTATTAAGAAATGTGCTTAATCAAGATACCGTTAGCTTATGGCACAAGGACGTAGACTTACAAAACTGTGATGTTATTGTTCTTCCTGGTGGATTTTCATATGGAGATTATTTAAGATCTGGAGCTATCGCTAAATTTTCCAAAATAATGAATTCTATAATTAACTTTGCAAATAGGGGTGGTTTTGTAATTGGTATATGTAATGGGTTTCAAATATTATGTGAATCAAAACTATTGCCCGGAGCGTTGTTACATAATGATAGTCATAAGTTTATTTGTAAAAACACTTATCTCAGTGTTACTTCTAATTCATCACGCTTTACATCAAAATACTCTTTAAACCAAGTAATAAAAATTCCTGTTGCGCATGGGGAGGGAAGATATCATGCTGATGAAAACACTCTAAACTCTTTGAAAGAAAATGATCAGATTATTTTTCAATACTGTAATGGTAACGGAAAAATTGATATTGGTAGCAATATTAATGGCTCAGCTCTTAACATAGCTGGCATTTGTAATATAAATAGAAATGTTTTTGGGATGATGCCTCATCCCGAAAGAGCATCTGATTCAGAGCTTAGTAACACTGACGGAATAAATTTCTTTTTAAGTGCTGTAGAATCAAGTACTTAATAACATTGTCGAAAAATTTGTTTAAAATTTTCCAAAAAATCTGTTTTGAAAATTCCAATCGCTCACGTAGAAGGAAGGTTTTATACTGATGAAGAAACAATTAATAATTTAATTAAAATTGACCTGATTATTTTAAATACTTTGATAAAAATGGAACTGTGAATAAAGAGTTTAATCCGAACGGATCTCTACTTAACATTTCAGGAATTTGTAATAAAGAAAGTTATGTTTTTGGCATGATGCCGCGCCTAGAAAGAGCAGCTGACACTAATTTATCTAGTGAAGATGGGAAATTTTTATTTGATAGTCTTTTAAAAAAATTTAAAAAACTAACTAAACATATATATTTCTAATTTTTGAATTAGAAATATATATTAGTAATACGTGTTAAAAATAGTGCTCTTATACATATTTTTTTAATAACTCTGTGAAATCCATTTTGTTTTTTTTTTAACAATTTAAGTTGATAAATATTTTTGTTTTTTTCGTACACAAAATTGGACTTTTAAATTTTAAATTAAATATTTGCGAAGTTGTTTATCAATATTCCATCTTGCTAAATTCGTCCCTGCCATTGAGATGAATTAATTTAGTAAGTTGGGCACCAATTTTTATAAAACGTACTTGATTATTAGCAATAAGTTGTTAATAAAGAAACAAAACGTGCTGTTTATAAATCTTGTTAAGTTGTAAATTTAATTTTTTAAAATTTATTTAAGTAATATTATGCAAGTCAAAGAAATTATGCAAATCAAAGAAATTTTTAAGCGCAACCACACCAAAATGCCTTTTCAAATTGAAAAGATTACAGAGGCTGTACTAAAAGCAATGCTATCCGTGAAAAATGGATCTCCCAAAGATGCAGAAGAAATTGCAAACAAAGTTTGCTTCAATTTAAATGAAAGAAGAGCTAGTATACCCAACTACGTTCCAAATGTTGAAGAGATTCAAGACCTAGTTGAACAAACTTTAATGAAAAGTGAGTTTTTAGATGTTGCAAAAGCATATATATTATATAGAAATATTCAGGCGAAAAAAAGACAAAGAAATATTTTTGAAAGAAGAATTACTCTAAAACCTTTTGAGTATCCAGAACTCTACGAATATGTTCCTGCTATTAGGCATTCATATTGGATTCATACAGAATTTAATTTTACAAGCGATGTTCAAGATTTTAAAACACATCTAACTGAAACTGAAAGAAATGCAATTAAAAATGCTATGCTAGCAATTTCTCAAATTGAAGTTGCTGTAAAAAGTTTTTGGGGAGATATTTATCACAAAATCCCCAAGCCAGAAGTTGGTGCTGTTGGTTCTACTTTTGCCGAAAGCGAAGTGAGACATACAGATGCATATTCACACTTACTTGAAATATTGGGCCTAAATACAGAGTTTAAAAATTTGAAAAAGAACCCTGTGATAATGAAAAGAGTTCGCTATTTGGATGCAGCACTTGTTAGTTCAAAAAGTGAAAACGATAAAGAATACACGGAAGCAATATTATTGTTCTCACTATTTATTGAACACGTATCTTTATTTTCACAATTTTTAATAATAATGGCCTTCAACAAGCATAAAAATATGCTCAAGGGGATATCTAATGTTGTAGAAGCTACATCAAAAGAAGAACAAATTCATGGAGATTTTGGTATTGATTTAATTAATATAATTAGAAAAGAAAATCCACAATGGTTTGACGTCAAATACGAATTTAAGGTGCAAAATATGTGCAAAACCGCATACGAAGCTGAAAGTGCAATTGTAGACTGGATTTTTGAAAAGGGAGAGGTTGATTTCTTGCCAAAGAATCAAATTAAAGAATTTATAAAAGATAGATTTAATAGGTCGTTATCTAGCATTGGAGTTAAAGAAGTATTCGAAACAGACCCAAATATATTAAATGAAACCGAATGGTTTAATGATGAAATTATCGGAACCAAACATGTTGATTTTTTTGTTAAAAGATCTATTAATTACAGTAAAAAAACTCAAAGTATAACCGCTCAAGACTTATTTTAAGATATGCCAAACACTAAAACAGATTTAGCAAAAACCCAATCTTTGGAAAACAAAAAAAACTCAGATTATGGGTACCTACTTGACGCGAGATCAAAATCAGTAAACGCAAAAAAAGAAAATGAGGGCTTTGGCTGGTTAACTGAACATAGTAGAAGTTTTTTAGCAGCAGGCTATGTTGCAGAAGGTGTTAAAGCAGAAGAAAGAATTAGAGAGATTGCCAACAGAGCCGAAGAAATATTAAAGTTACCTGGATTTAGTGATAAATTTTTCAACTATATGGAAAAGGGCTATTATTCCCTTTCGTCACCTGTGTGGTCAAATTTTGGAAAAAAGAGAGGCCTCCCTATCAGCTGTTTTGGGTCGAATATTGCCGACGACATGGGCAATATTTTATATACCCAATCAGAAGTAGGTATGATGTCAAAACTTGGTGGAGGAACATCTGGATACTTTGGTAATATAAGACATCGAGGGGCAAGTGTTAAAAACAATGGCGAAGCGTCCGGTTCGGTACACATCATGCAATTGTTTGAAACTATGGTTGATGTGGTTAGTCAGGGGTCTGTTCGTCGGGGTCGTTTTTCTCCCTATTTGCCTGTTGAACACCCAGACATTTTAGAATTCCTTGATATTGGAACTGAAGGAAATCCAATACAAGAACTTACTCATGGTGTTTCTGTTACTAACAAATGGCTTCAAGAAATGATTGATGGTGATGTGGAAAAGCGTACTGTTTGGGCGAAAGTACTTCAAAGGAGAGGGGAAATTGGCTACCCTTACATTTTCTTTAAAGACAATGCTAACAATGGGGCTCCAGAAGTTTATAAGAAGAACAACTACACAGTAAATGCAAGTAATTTATGCACTGAGATAATGTTGCCGTCAAATGATGAGTGGTCTTTTGTTTGTTGCCTTTCATCTCTCAATGCTTTACATTATGACGACTGGAAAAATACTGACGCCGTTGAAACAATGATCTATTTTTTAGACGCAGTAATAAGTGAATTTGTTGAAAAGCTAGATGTTTATAAAGATTCTTCCGACTTAGACGATCAACAAACCTTTTTGTTCATGAAAAGAGCATACAATTTTGCAAAAGATCATAGAGCCTTAGGCCTAGGGGTATTAGGTTGGCACTCATTATTACAATCTAAGATGTTGTCATTTAACAGTCAAGATGCTTATAACTTAAATTCAGAAATATTTAAATTTATAAAAATCAAATCCTATGAAGCATCTGCAAAATTAGCAGAAATATACGGAGAGCCCAAAGTGTTAAAAGGCTTTGGAAGAAGAAACACAACATTAAATGCTATTGCTCCAACAACATCATCTGCTTTCATTCTTGGACAAGTTTCTCAAGGGATTGAGCCTATTTGGTCAAATATTTATGTTAAAGATATCGCAAAAACCAAATCAACAATTAAAAATCCTTTTTTGGTTAAATTGCTTGAAGAAAAAGGGAAAAACATACAAGATGTATGGCGAAATATTAGAGATAAAGACGGCTCGGTTCAGCATTTAGATTTTTTATCTGATCATGAAAAAGATGTGTTTAAAACCTATGCTGAAATAGATCAAATGGATATAATTTATCAAGCTGCCAATAGACAGAACCACATTGACCAAGGACAGTCAGTGAATCTTATGGTCCACCCAAGCATGCCTACAAAAGACATAAATAAATTATATATAACAGCATGGAAACTTGGTTTAAAATCTTTATACTATCAACATAGTATGAATGCAGCACAACAATTTAAACAAAAAAAAGAATGTGCTTCCTGCGAAGCCTAACTTGAAAAAACAAATATTTTCGATAGCTGTTGTTTATCTATCAGCTTGCGCTAATGTAATGCCGCCTAGCGGAGGACCGCTGGACAAAGAGCCTCCACGTTTAGTTTCTAATGAAATATTAGTAGATGATAATAAACTAAAAAAAGTAGACTTACTATTTGATGAGAATATATCATTGAATAACTGGAACAAAAACTTTTATATATCTCCACCTAGTGAATGTACAATTAAAAAAAATGTTAATAAAAGAAAGCTTAGTATATACTTTGAGCCATATTTTTTAATTGAACATAGCTACAAATTAAGCTTATCAAATGTTGTAAAAGACTATAACGAAGGTAATATTTTAGACTCACTTGAGATTAAGTCCAAAACTGTTTACAATAATACTTTTAAAGGAAGCCTAAAATGTGTCTACGATGATATACCTCTTCAAAATCATTGGGTGACTCTTTATCGTAAAAGTATTTCTGACTCTTTAATTTTTAAAGAATTACCATCATATATCACAAAATCTGATGAAAATGGAGAGTTTAAATTTGAGGACGTAAAACCTGGCAATTACAAGCTTCTTTCAAAAGAAAATAACTATAAGTTTTATGATTATAAAGAGTATGTATCTTTTAGTGATAACTATTATCTAGTTCATGACTCCTCTTTTATCAACACTTATCTGAATGCATATAATTCTGAACTTTCTTTCAAAAGTGATTCAGTAATTAATGACACTCTTAAAACAAATAATCAAATTATTGTTAATCTTAACAAAGACAAAAATTTAATCGTAGAACTTTACAATAACCAAAAATTGATCAAACGCGAGCAGGTAATTAATAAATCTTGTACACTTAGTAATCTTAAAAAGGGAGAATACAGTTTAAAATATTTTATCGATTTAGATTCGAATGAAATTTTCAGCAATGGTAGTTTTTTAAAAAAGCAATCTGAAATAAAATTAAGTTATAACAAAAGCATAAACGTACTAGAAAATTGGTCTACAGAAGTTGACTTGATTATTGACTAACGCCTATCTTTAAGAAAAGGATACTTTAACCTATATTTTTTTAAGTTATTTAAATCAATTTGAAAAACTAAATAATCGTTTTCATTACTTTGGTTATGTAAATCATCGCCTGTAAAGCTTATCAACCTTGAGTGCCCTGGGTAATTAATATTATTTTCATCATCATATCCATTTCTATTAACTCCGATAACAAATGATTGGTTTTCAATAGCTCTTGCAGGTAATAATAAGTCCCAGGCATTAATTCTTTGAATCGGCCAATTTGCAACATATACTATTATGTCAAATACATCCTCTTTTGCTATTACTGGAAATCTTAAGTCGTAACAAATTTGTGGACAAATGTTCCAATCTTTATACTTAAATGATTTTATTTCAGTACCTGAGGTAATGTGTTTATCTTCATTTACAATAGAAAATAAATGAAGTTTATCATAGGTATATATGATATCTTTAACATTATCGTAAAAAATAAACCTATTGAAAATATTATCATTTTCTTTAACCATTAAACTGCCACAAATTGCACACTGTTTTTCTCTTGCTAATGTCTTCATCCATAAAATTGAAGGATTATTTTTAAAATCATAAATATTTTTAGGAGGAAAATTAAATCCTGTGTCAAAGGTTTCAGGAAGAACTATTAAATCAATATTTAATAAATTTTTTAATTTATTGTAAATGTTCTCAAGGTTTTGGTTAATGTCAGAGCCTATGATTCCTGATTCCACTAGACAAACATCCAGCTTTGAACTCATTTACTGAGATTTATATTTTGCTTTTAAAAATTCTCTGTTTAATCTAGCAATGTTTTCTAATGATATTCCTTTTGGGCACTCTACTTCACAAGCGCCAGTGTTCGTGCAATTACCGAAGCCTTCCTCATCCATTTGTTTTACCATATTTAATACCCTATCTGTAGCTTCAACTTTACCTTGTGGTAGTAATGAGTACTGTGATACTTTAGCAGATACAAACAGCATTGCCGAGGCATTTTTACAAGTAGCAACGCATGCAGCACATCCAATACATGTTGCAGCATCAAATGCTTTGTCAGCATCTCTTTTTTCTATAGGTATTGCATTGGCATCTTGAGTGTTTCCTGATGTATTTACTGATATATAGCCTCCAGCATGTTGAATTCTGTCGAAGGCTGACCTGTCAACAACCAAATCCTTGATAACAGGAAATGGTTTTGCCCTAAATGGTTCAATAAAAATGGTATCACCATCTTTGAACTTTCTCATGTGTAACTGACAAGTTGTAACTAATCTATCAGGACCATGAGCTTGTCCATTTATAAACATAGAGCATGAACCACATATACCTTCTCTACAATCATGATCAAAAGCTACTGGATCTTCATTTCTGTTAATCAGCTCCTCATTTAGAACATCCATCATCTCCAAAAAAGACATATCTGGTGTAATATTAGAAATTTCATAGTCTCTTAATTCACCTTTGGATTTATTGTTTTCTTGTCTCCAGATTTTTAAATTTAGTTTCATCTTATCTATATGATCTTGTTTTAAGTTCTACATTTTTAAATATTAATTCTTCTTTATGTAAAATTGCTTCTGATGGCTCACCATTGTATTCCCAAGCTGAAACAAAGTTGTATTTTTCGTCATTTCTCAAAGCCTCACCTTCTTTTGTTTGATGTTCTTCTCTAAAATGACCACCACAAGACTCCTCTCTATCAAGAGCATCTTTTGCAAACAATTCTCCAAGCTCCAAAAAGTCTGCAACTCTTAAAGCTTTTGAGAGTGTTTCATTAAATCCTTTATTTTTTCCTGTAACATTTACACTTTTATAAAACTCTTTTCTTAACTCTTTTACTTCTTGAATAGCTTCCTCTAACTCTTTTTTATTTCTTGCCATACCACATTTGTTCCATATTATCTTTCCTAACTTTTTATGAAAATAATCTACTGATTTACTACCTTTAGTAGATAATAATTTTTCTATTTTTTCTTCCACAGATTTTTGAGCCTCTTCAAATTCCTTAGTGTCAGTGGAAATTGGACCTGTTCTAATGTCAGCAGATAAGTAGTCACCTATTGTGTATGGAAGCACGAAATAACCGTCAGCTAAACCTTGCATAAGTGCTGATGCTCCGAGCCTATTTGCTCCATGATCAGAAAAATTTGCTTCACCAATTGCGAAGCATCCAGGAACAGTTGTCATCAAATTATAATCAACCCAAACTCCTCCCATTGTATAATGTACAGCTGGATATATCATCATTGGTGTCTCATATGGATTTTGATCTACAATTTTTTCATACATCTGAAATAGATTTCCATATTTTGATTTGACAATTTCCTTTCCAAATCTTTCAATAAGATCTTTATCTTCAGTATCTAAATTTTTTATTTGAGCTTGCTCTTCTCCATACCTTATTATGGCATCATAAAAGTCAAGATAGACTGCCTCTCCTGTTTTGTTTACCCCATATCCAGCATCGCACCTTTCTTTTGCTGCTCTTGAAGCAACATCTCTTGGGACAAGATTGCCAAATGCAGGATATCTTCTTTCCAAATAGTAATCTCTATCTTCTTCTTTTAGATCAGTAGGTTTTAGGCTTCCTTCTCTAATTTTCCTGGCATCCTCTTTTGATTTTGGGACCCATATTCTTCCGTCATTTCTCAAAGACTCTGACATTAAAGTAAGCTTTGATTGATAATCTCCCGAAACTGGAATGCATGTTGGGTGAATTTGGGTGAAACAGGGATTAGCAAAAAAAGCTCCTTTTTTATGTATCTTCCATGAAGCTGTTACATTACTTCCCATAGCATTAGTTGACAGGTAAAAAAGATTTCCATATCCTCCAGAAGCTATTACAACAGCATGAGCTGAATGTCTTTCTATTTTACCAGTAACCAAGTTTCTGGTAATAATTCCTCTTGCCTTTCCATCAACAATTACAAGTTCTAACATTTCATGTCTGCTATACATTTTTATCTTTCCTCTCGAAATTTGTCTGTTCATCGCTGAATATGCTCCAAGTAGTAATTGCTGGCCTGTTTGACCTTTTGCATAAAATGTTCTAGAAACCAGAACTCCACCAAATGATCTATTATCTAATAGTCCTCCGTAATCTCTGGCAAATGGTACTCCTTGAGCAACACATTGATCAATAATATTAGCAGATACTTCGGCAAGTCTATACACATTTGATTCTCTGGATCTATAATCTCCTCCTTTAATTGTATCATAGAATAATCGGTATGTAGAGTCTCCATCTCCTTGGTAGTTTTTTGCTGCATTTATACCACCTTGAGCTGCTATAGAGTGTGCTCTTCTTGGAGAGTCTTGAAAACAAAAAGATTTCACATTATATCCAAGCTCAGCTAGAGTTGCAGATGCAGAACCTCCAGCTAGTCCAGTACCAACAACAATAACATCTATTAACCTTTTGTTTGCAGGACTGACCAGATTAATTTCATTTTTGTGTCTTTCCCATTTTCCTGCTAAATCTCCAGTGGGTTCTTTTGAATGTAAAAACTTTTTATCTGCCATTTTTTTAATGCATTAAATGATGATATATAGCAATAAATGCAAAGCCAAATGGCACTACTATTGCAAATATTTTTCCAAGTATATTTATTTGATTTGCATATTTTCTATCAGTTCCAACACTTTGAAAAGAAGAGCTAAAGCCATGAAGCAGATGTAGTGATAAGAAAATAAATGATATAACGTAAAGACCTACACGTACTGGATTGTGAAACTTATGTACCAATTCTTCATAATATCTGTTAGGGTCTTCGGGCAAGAAATTTATGTACTTGTATTGCATTTCTGGCACCCAAAAATCATAAAAATGTAAAAACAAAAAAGAAAGGACTACTAATCCTGAAATAATCATATTTCTAGAAACCCATGATGAGTTTTCTGAGCCCTTGAAGTACTGGTATCTACTTTTTCTTGATGATCTGTTCTGTATCTCTAACAAAAAACCCATCACAAAGTGAAAAACTACACCAAAAATTAAAATTGGTTGTAATATAAACTGCACTAAAAAATTTGTTCCCATGAAATGTGAGAATGTATTAAAGATATTTTCACTAAAAACAGAAGTTATATTTATTGTAAAATGTTGAAGTAAAAAAATCATTAAAAACATACCAGAAACTGCCATAAGAATTTTTTTAATAATCGAAGAGTTGGTACTTACCATTATGCAAATTTAAACCACAGAACTTAAATTAGCAACAATAATTATATGAATTCAGTTAATAAAGAAGAAAAAAAAATTAAGTAAACTATATTTGTAACAAAATAAATGTTATGAGATATCAAAAAATTAACAGAGAATTATTCATCAATAACAGGTTTAAATTTAATCAAAAAACTTCTGATAATAGTTTAACTGTCTTTAATTCGAATGATCAAATGCCAACCAATGCTGATGGAACGATGCCCTTCAAGCAAAATAGCGATCTATTTTGGATGACAGGAATAAATCAGGAGGATACTACTCTGATAATTGCAAAAATTAATGGTAAAATTTTCGAAAAACTTTATATAAAAGAAACAAATGAGCATATATCCATTTGGGAAGGTAAAAAGTTAACAAAAAAACATGCAAAAAAAATTTCTGGTATTGAATCAATTTATTGGAATGAATGTTTTTTAGAAGATTTTAAAAATTTATATAATCAGATCAATTCAATATATCTAAATAAAAACATACATACAAGATCAAAAAATAACGTTGAAACTCGCGATGATAGATTTAGAAAGAAAATAAAATCAGAGTTCTCAAATAAAGAAATTTTAGAAGCCGCCCCAATAGTCAATGATTTAAGAAGAATCAAATCAAATGAAGAAATTAAATTATTGAAAATAGCTTGCGACATCACTGAAAAAGCTTTTAGAAGAGTTTTAAAATTTGTAAAACCAGGCGTCATGGAATATGAAATTGAAGCTGAAATAGCTCATACATTTATTTCTAATTGTTCAAAAGGGTTCGCATATGAGCCAATAATTGGATCTGGCTTTAGCTCTTGTATTTTACATTATATAGAAAATAATAAAATTTGTAGTGATGGTGATATCTTACTAATGGATTTTGGAGCTGAGTATGCGAACTATTGTGCTGATCTTAGCCGAACTATACCAGTAAATGGAAAATACACAAAAAGACAAAAAGATGTATATAATTCTGTTTTACATGTGTTCAATTACGCAAAAAGTATGCTTGTTGCAGGTACATTGATTGAAGACTATCATAAAGAGGTTGGAAAAATCATGCAGAATGAATTGATAAAGCTTAAGCTTATAGATAGTCATGATGTGAAAAAGCAAGATGCAAAAAATCCAATTTATAAAAAGTATTTTATGCATGGAACATCTCATTTTCTTGGTCTTGACGTACACGATGTTGGTAATGTAAAACTTCCAATAGAAAATGGAATGGTTTTTACATGTGAACCTGGAATTTATATTCGTGAGGAAAGCTTGGGGATAAGAATAGAGAATGATATTCTCGTTTCTGAAAGTGAACCTGTTGACCTGATGGGGGACATCCCTATAGAGGCTAATCATATTGAAGAGATTATGAACTCTTAAGAGAATCCCAGCCTTGAGCCGTTAGCTCATGAGCTTGGTTATCGTTGGTTATGAAAAAATTACCCTCAGATTTATCAGTAATATGACCTATTATAGTAAAGTCAGGGTCTTTCTCTAACTTTGAGTATTCTTTTTGATCAATTGTAAATAACAGTTCATAATCTTCACCTCCATTTAGAGCACAAAAAATTGGATTTAAGTTTAATTCTGTTGCCTTATTCATTACGCTATAATCAATTGGAATTTTATCTTCATAAATTTTAACAGAAACTTTTGAGGATTTTGAAATGTGTAAAAGCTCAGAAGAAAGGCCATCTGAAATATCAATCATTGAAGTTGGTATAATTCCTATTTCGTTTAATATTTCAAAATACTTTTTTGGTGCCTCTGGTTTCAATTGTCTTTGTAAAATATAGTCATACCCTTCGAGCTTGGGTTGGACGTCTGGATTGTCTAGAAAAATTTCTTTTTCTCTTTTCAAGATTTGTAAGCCAAGGTAAGCTGCCCCTAAATCTCCGGTAACAACAATTAAATCATTTTTTTTTGCGCCGCTTCTTTTAACTACTCTTTCTTTTTTTACTTGTCCCAAAACTGTGATTGAAATAGTCAACCCCGACTGTGAAGTTGTGGTATCTCCACCAACTAAATCTATCATATATTTTTCACAAGCTAGCTTTATACCTTTATATAATTCTTGAATGGAATCGACTTTAAATCTATTTGAAATTGCTATTCCTACAACTATTTGCTTGGGAATACCATTCATAGCATAGATATCGGATAAATTAACAATTACACTTTTGTATCCAAGGTGCATTAAAGGTGTGTAAGAAAGATCAAAATGTATTCCCTCTACTAATAAGTCTTTACTCACGAGTGTGTTTAGTTTAGAACTTTCTATCATAGCCGAGTCATCACCTATTCCCAATAAACTTTCAGAATTTTTTATTTCAAAATTCTCAGTAATTTTTTCAATGAATGAAAATTCACCTAATTTAGAATTGTTTTTTGTCATTTATACAGCAAAGATAAATATTATGTGTTTTCTGATTTGAAATTTTGTAATTTTGTAAAATGATATTAGTTAGCGATAATGCAAAAGATAAGTTAAATCAACTGATGGTTGAAGACAATAGCGGAAAGCAGTACGTAAGAGTTGGTGTTGAAAGCGGTGGGTGCTCTGGTCTTGTATACAAACTTGATTTTGATGATAGCATGAACAATGAAGATGAATTAGTTGAGCATAACGATATCAAACTCGTTATTAACAAAAAAAGTATTTTATTTCTAGCAGGTACAACATTAGAGTACTCATCCGGACTAAATGGTAAAGGGTTTGTATTTAATAATCCTAATGCAAATAGGACTTGTGGCTGTGGAGAAAGTTTTTCACTATAAATAGAGGCATGAAAATTGAACCAAAAATATCCGAAGATATTTTACTGGACGAAGTAACCAGTAAAGAATATAAATATGGTTTTACAACAAACATTGAATCTGAGAAAATTGAAAAGGGTTTAAATGAGGATGTGATCAAATTCATTTCCAAGAAAAAAAATGAACCTGATTGGATGCTTGATTTTAGGCTTGAAGCCTTTAAAGTTTGGAAAGAAATGGAAGAGCCTGATTGGGCTAATATAAATTATCCAAAGCCAGACTATCAGGACATAGTTTACTACTGCGCACCAAAACAAAAGAAAAAATTAAATAGTCTTGACGATTTAGATCCAGAGATGAAAAGAACATTTGATAGACTTGGAATTTCTATTGATGAACAAAAAAGACTAGCTAACGTTGCTGTGGATATTGTTATGGATTCTGTTTCAGTTGCAACATCATTTAAAGAAAAATTAGCTGAACTTGGGATTATATTTTGCCCCATTTCAGAAGCTATTCAAAAATACCCTGAGCTGGTCAAAAAATATATTGGTACGGTTATTCCTGTAAGAGATAATTTTTTCTCTGCATTAAATTCTGCAGTTTTTTCAGATGGTTCGTTTTGTTACATTCCTAAGGGAACAGAGTGCCCTATGGAATTATCTACATACTTCAGAATAAATGAAGCAGGCACTGGACAGTTTGAGAGAACATTAGTTATTGCCGAAGAAGGTAGTTATGTTAGTTATCTTGAAGGGTGTACTGCTCCAATGCGAGATGAAAACCAGTTGCACGCTGCTGTTGTTGAGTTAGTTGCACAAGATAGTGCTGAGATTAAATATTCTACAGTTCAAAATTGGTACCCCGGAGATAAGAATGGTAAAGGTGGTGTATTTAATTTTGTAACTAAAAGAGGGATTTGTCATGACAATGCTAAAATTTCTTGGACACAAGTTGAAACAGGTTCAGCAGTCACATGGAAGTACCCCTCATGTGTATTAAAAGGTAAAAATTCCATTGGTGAATTTTTCTCAGTTGCTGTTACAAATAACTTTCAACAAGCCGACACAGGTACTAAAATGGTTCATTTAGGTGAGAATTCTAAAAGTACAATTATTGCTAAAGGAATATGCGCAGGAAAAAGTAACGGAAGCTATCGGGGTTTAGTAAAAATTGCGAAAGGTGCTAAAAATTCAAGAAATTTTTCACAGTGTGACTCATTGTTGATGGGAGATAAATGTGGCTCTCACACATTCCCCTACATCGAAGTTGATAATAAATCTTCTAAAGTAGAGCATGAGGCAACAACATCTAAGATTGGAGAGGATCAATTATTTTATTGTAACCAAAGAGGTATAGGAACTGAGGAGGCTGTTGCGCTAATTGTTAATGGATATTGTAAAGAAGTTTTAAACAAATTACCAATGGAATTTGCTGTTGAGGCAAAGAAATTATTAGAAATAAGTCTAGAAGGCTCTGTTGGATAAAAAAGATAAATATGTTAGAGATTATAAATTTAAAAGCACAGATTGAGGATAAAACAATTCTCAATGGAGTAAATTTAAAAGTAAATAAAGGCGAGGTTCATGCCATCATGGGACCAAATGGCTCTGGTAAAAGCACTTTATCCTCAGTTATCGCAGGTAATGAAGATTATGAGGTGAGTTCGGGAAGTATTACATATGAAGGTGACGACTTATTGGAAATGGCTCCAGAAGAAAGATCACACAGAGGGGTATTCCTATCATTTCAATACCCAGTTGAGATTCCTGGCTTAAGCGTTTCAAATTTTATAAAAACAGCCATTAATGAAAAAAGAAAAGCCTTTGGGCAAGAAAATATTAGCGCTAAGGAACTATTACAATTGTTTAAAGAAAAATGTGAGTTGTTAAACATTGACAAGGAGTATTTGTCCAGGTCTCTAAATGAAGGTTTTTCAGGTGGGGAAAAGAAGAGAAATGAAATTTTTCAAATGGCAATGATGGAGCCAAAGCTATCTATTTTGGATGAAACTGATTCAGGTTTGGATATAGACGCTCTTAAAATAGTCGCAAATGGGGTTAATTCATTAAAATCAAGCTCCAACTCCATAATTTTAATTACTCATTATCAAAGACTACTTAATTATATTGTACCAGACTTCGTACACATACTCAAAGATGGTAAAATTGTAATGTCAGGTGATAAATCGTTAGCTCATAAATTAGAAAAGGAAGGTTATAGTTTTTTAAATTAATTAAAAATGTTGATTGAAGAAATAAAAAAATATGTTATCAATACTGATTTAAGCAGTACACAAAAAAAAAGCCTTAATTATTTCCTTGAGAATGGATTTCCGACAACAAAAGATGAGGATTGGAAATACACATCTTTAAAAAAAGTTTTAAAGAGGAAATATTGCTTAAAGTCTTCTGATTTTGAACTAAATGATGAGATGATTCAACAATATTCTCTTGGATTTAAGCATAAGCTAATATTTAAAAATGGTAAGATTTTTTCAGAGCCGAAAATATCAGGCGTAAGTATTAAACAAACAAGTGACCTGTGCATGCCAAAAAATAGTACTTTGTGTTATTTGAACGAAGCAATTTGTAAAAATACTTATGAAATTAAATTTGACAAAAATTTAAATTTAGATAATCCTATCGAAATTTTACATTTCATCAATAATAATAATGATTACTTTTTGCAGCTTAGAACTAAGATTACTTGTGGTTCTGGTTCAAACGTAAAATTAGTTGAGAGATTTTGCAACATAGGGAAAAACACACTAATAAATAGTTGCATGCACGCAGATGTTAAGAGAAATAGCTTTTTTGAAATTAGCAAATTACAGAGTTATAATGACAACACGCACACCATCGATAACACTTTAATTGACCAAGACAGAGACTCAACTGCCAATGTTCATACATTTAGTTTTGATGGATCTTTTATTAGAAATAATCTAAACTTTTACCAAAACAATGAAAATTGCACAAGTAATATGAACGGCATAACTATCATTGACAAGTCTAATTTTGTTGATCACCATACATTTGTTGATCACAAATTTCAAAACTGCTTGAGTAATGAATCATATAAAGGTGTATATTTTGACAATACTAAAGGAGTTTTTAACGGCAAGATCATGGTAAGACCTGATGCTCAAAAAATAAATGCATTCCAGTCAAATAACAATTTACTATTTAGTGACAGCGCTAGTATTAAAACAAAACCGCAGCTGGAAATCTATGCTGATGATGTGAAATGTAGTCATGGTTGTACAATTGGACAAATTGATAAAAAGTCACTTTTTTATATGAGATCACGTGGTTTCTCAGAAAAAACTGCAAAGGGACTTTTAACCTTCGCATTTTTAATTGAAGTTATTGAAAAGCTTAATACCAAAGAAATTGTTGATTACGCAAAAACTGAAATAGCAAAAAAACTTTCAATTGAAAAGGATTTATTGTGATTGATTTTGAAAAAATTAGAAGTAGTTTTCCAATACTTGATGTAAAAGTTAACGATAATAAACTTGTGTATTTTGACAATGCTGCCACGACACAAACACCTACTCAAGTTACAAATAGTATAAGAGATTATTTTAATAAACAGAACTCAAATATACACAGAGGAGTACATCATCTCAGTAACATATCAACAGAAGATTTTGAACAAAGCAGAAAAAAAGTAAAAGAGTTTATTGGAGCTGAGAAAGAAGAGGAGATTGTGTTTACTAAAGGAACAACTGATTCAATTAACTTAGTAGCCACATCATTCCAAAAATTTCTTAAAAGTGGGGATGAAATTTTAATCTCTGAAATGGAACATCATTCTAATATTGTTCCTTGGCAACTATGCGCTGAAAAAACTGGTGCAAAACTAAAGGTTGTGTCAGTCACTAAAGAAGGAGAAATAGATATAGACCATTTAGAAAAGCTTTTAAATAAAAAAACAAAAATTTTATCAATCACCCACATATCTAACACCTTAGGAACTATAAATCCAATTACTGAAATAACTAAATTAGCTCGCAAATTTGATACTAAAGTTTTCATTGATGGAGCACAAGCAATTGCTCATCAAAAAGTAAATGTGACAGAGTTAGATGTAGACTTTTACTGCTTTTCAGCTCATAAATTATATGGCCCAACAGGAGTAGGTATTTTATATGGGAAAGAAGAAATTTTAGAAAAGTTGCCTCCATATCAAGGAGGGGGTGAAATGATTGAAATGGTAACTTTTGAAAAAACAACATATGCAAAGTTGCCATCGAAGTTTGAAGCAGGAACTCCAAATATATCAGGAGTGATTGCTTTGAGTAAAGCTATTGAATTTATAGAAGATATTAATTTAGGTCTAATATTTGAATATGAGGCTATGTTGTTAAATCATTACAACGAAAAATCAAATAAACTTGAGTATTATGAACCTTTTGGAACAAGTTTAAATAAATCAGCAATCGCTTCATTCAATTTAAAAAAAGTACATCACTATGACATTGGTGTGCTTTTAGACAATATGGGAGTTGCAGTTAGAACCGGCCATCATTGTACTCAGCCTCTACATAAAAAATTTAATTTGGCTGGAACCATTAGAGCATCTTTTGGAATTTATAATACCAAAAATGAAATCGATTATTTCTTTGATTGCCTAAGCAGGGCTTACAAAATGTTGTATTGATGACTAGCGTTGAAAAAGTACAAAATGAAATTGTTGAAGAATTAAGTTTGTTCTCTGATTGGATAGAAAAATATGAATATTTAATTGAGCTTGGAAAAGATGAAATTGATTTTAATAAAAAGTTCATGAAAGATGAATTTCTAATAAATGGTTGTCAGAGTAAAGTATGGCTATATGCGAAACAAAAAAATAGTAAAATTACTTTTCATGCATACAGTGACGCTATAATGACAAAAGGAATAATTGCTCTTTTAATAAAAGTTTTTTCAAATCAGTCACCAGATGATATTATTAACTCAAAGCTTGAATTTATAGATAAAATTGGTTTAAAAAGTCACTTGTCAGCAACAAGAGCAAATGGATTAATGTCAATGATAAAGCAAATAAAAATTTACGCGATCGGATTCAAAGAAAAAAATGGATAAAGACAACATTTCAATACTCGGAGACATAATTATAAAAAATTTATGTGAAATTTTTGATCCTGAAATCCCAGTAAATATTTATGACCTTGGATTAATATATGATGTAAGGATTAATGAGGATTATGATGTCGAAATTGACATGACATTAACATCTCCGAACTGCCCTGTTGCAGAGTCACTTCCTTTAGACATTGAGAAAAAAATTAAGAGTATAGATGAAATAAAGTCTTGTAAAGTTAATGTGGTATTTGAACCTGCCTGGAACAAAGATATGATGAGTGATGAGGCTAAATTAGAACTTGGAATGCTTTGAAATGTCTAAAGAAATCGTAAATCGTGTTGAAAAAAGTGGTCTAATTAACATTGACTTATCTAACTTTATCACAAAAGAAGTTATAGAGCTTGATATATGTTGTTTTTTAACAGAAAACAATATTGTTGTTGAAAAAGAATTTAGAAAGAGTTTATCAAATTATAATTGGAGAAAATTATCTAACAAAAATGTAGCTGTTTTTTGCTCTGCTGATACTATTTTACCAAAATGGGCTTATATGCTCATTGTTTCATATTTAAACATAGTTGAAGCTAACGCTTATTTTGGTGACAAAAAGATAGTTACAAATCAATTAGCCATCGAAAAAATAAAAACGCTAGACATAAAAAATTATAATCAAAAAATTGTTTTAGTTAAAGGTTGTAGTGATGTAGATATAGGTTCAGATTTATATGTTGAAATAACTAAATTATTATTACCAGTTGTTAAAAAATTAATGTTTGGTGAAGCCTGCTCTTCGGTTCCAATTTATATGAAAAAAAAATAGTGCATATTAAAAACATGATGTAATTTTGTAAAAAAAAATGAATCCGAAAATTTTAGAACTGAACAAAAAATTACAACCTTACAGAAATGAAATAGTAAAACATAAGCTTTATTCTAAGCTAAAAACTAAGTCTGATATCAAAAAACTTATGGAGTCACACGTGTTTGCGGTTTGGGATTTTATGTCTCTTCTTAAAGCTTTGCAAATAAACCTAACATGTTTTGAAATTCCTTGGAGACCAATTGGTGATCCAAAAATTAGAAGACTAGTAAACTCAATTGTTTTAGAAGAGGAAAGCGATGTTGACTCTGAAGGAAACCCTGCTTCTCATTTTGAATTGTATCTTGAGGCTATGAAAGAATGTGACGCTAAAACAAATACAATTGAAACATTTATGAAAAATTTAAACAAAGATTCAAGACCTAAAATTAATGAAGATATTGATAGCTTTTTGAATACTACATTTTCTATAATCGAAGGTGGAAAATCTCATGAAATTGCATCAGCATTTACATTTGGAAGAGAAGATTTAATTCCTGATATGTTTTTAGCTATAGTCAACGACATGAACAAAGAGAAGTCTTTTGATAAATTTGTTTATTATCTAGAGAGGCACATTGAATTAGATGGCGGTGATCACGGTCCTTTAGCGCTTGAACTTATTTGTAATCTTTGTGGAGATGATGAAAAAAAGTGGGATGAAGTTCAAGAGGTTGCCATCAAATGTCTTAAGGCTAGAAAATTACTTTGGGATAAAATTAATAATGATATTAATTAGATTATGTTTTTTATAAAATGAGAATTCTTTTTTTAGTTTTTATTTTTTCTACATCAGTCTCATCTCGTGCTGATGAGGGAATGTGGCTACCTAATTTGATTAGCACTATGAATATTGATGACATGCAATCTAAGGGATTATCTTTGAGTGCAGATGATATATATAATGTAAACAAATCATCGCTAAAAGATGCCGTTGTTGCTTTGTCTTGGGGCAGTTGCACTGGAGAGATTATTTCTAAAGAAGGGCTGCTATTAACAAATCATCACTGCGCAGATGATTTAATTCAATTTCATAGTACAACTGAAAAAGATTACTTAAAAAATGGGTTTTGGGCAATGAACAAATCTGAAGAGCTTGCTAATGAAAATTTAACTGCATCGATTCTAGTTAGAATTGAAAATGTTACTGAAAGAGTCTTTTCAAAAATTAACGATTCAAATACTGAGGACGATAGAAGAAAAAAAATACGAGCTGTTGCTAATGAAATTTCAAATGAAATTTCCGATACATCTCGCTATACTTCAAGGTTAAGGTCATTTTATGGGGGAAATGAATTTTATCTTTTCATTTATGAAACATTTTTAGATGTCAGATTAGTTGGAGCACCTCCATCTTCGATTGGAAAATTTGGTGGAGACACTGACAACTGGATGTGGCCAAGGCACACTGGAGATTTTACTCTACTTCGAATTTATGCTGACACAAATAACAAACCTGCTAAATACTCTAAAGAAAATGTTCCTTACAAACCTAAATACCATTTTAAAATTCAACTTGATGGGGTGGAAAATAATGATTTCACTATGGTATATGGCTTTCCGGGATCAACAGATAGATACTTAACTTCTTTTGGCGTTAGTCAAGCATTGAAACTTAAAAACAAAACAATAATTGATATTCGCTCAAAGAAGCTAGAGATAATGAAGGAGGGTATGGACAAGAACAGAGAAACATATTTAAAATATGCAACGAAATATAGCAGTGTATCAAATTATTGGAAATACTACATTGGACAAAATCGAGGGCTTAGAAAACTGAAAGTTTTAGAAAAGAAAAAAAATCAAGAAAAAGGTTTGAAAAAATGGATACATTCTGGCGGTGACATAAAAGTTGAGAAATATAAAAATGTCTTACCCTCAATAGAAAATGCATACAAAAAAAACGAAGCTATTCTTATTTCAAGAACTTATCTTAACGAAGCTATTTTCAGAGGTCCTGAAATTTTATATTTTTCATACAGTATGCAAAGAGAAATTAAAAAGGCTATTGAAAGTCGAAACACAGGCTTGCTTGAGGAACTAGACAAAAGAGCTGTTAATTATTACAAAAATTATGACGAATCAATAGATGAAAAAATGTTATCAGCAATGTTAGAGATGTATTACTATAACGTTCCTGAGTACCAACACCCTTCTATATTTAAAAAAATTAAAAACCAACCATTTAGTAGGAGTTTGGATTTTGATTATTTTGCATCTCAGGTTTTTAAAAAATCTATTTACTCTAGTCAAAACAAGTTCAGTAAATTTATTAAAACTCCCAGCTTGTATAAGCTAAGTAGTGACCCTGCATATCAAATTATCGAATCGATTTACTCTTACTACACTAACAATATTAGTCAAACAAGAAAAGAAGTTAGAGATGAGCTTTCAAAAAATAATAGACTTTTTATTTCAGCTTTAAAAGAAATGAATAGTTCAAGCCAGTTCTACTCAAATGCAAATTCAACTTTGAGGTTAAGTTATGGAAATGTTAAGGATTATGTCCCCTCTGATGCTGTTCATTATGATTATTACACTACTGTTAAGGGAATCATTGAAAAAGAAGATAGCACTAATGAAGAATTTGTTGTTCCTAAGAAATTAATTGATTTATACAACGATAAAAACTTTGGAGGATATGCTGATTCAGATGGAAGTCTTAGAGTAAACTTTATTGATAATAACGACATAACCGGTGGTAATTCTGGAAGCCCAGTTTTAAATGCTTATGGTGAATTAGTAGGAACTGCTTTTGATGGCAACTGGGAGGCAATGAGTGGTGATATTGTTTATGAACAAGGTTTACAAAGATGTATTTCTGTTGATATACGCTACATACTTTTTATAATAGACAAATATGCTGACGCTGGTTATCTAATTGATGAGATGACAATTGCTGAAAGCAGAAAATAATAGGTTAGTAAGCTCTTTTGTTAATTTTTTCTACGTAGTTTATAAAAGCTCTGTTAGCAACCTTGTTACCTCCAGTGGTTGGATAATTACCACTAAAATACCAGTCACCTGTGTGCTCTGGACATGAGCTGTGAAGGTCTTCGATCGACTGATAAATAATTTCAACTTCTGCTGTAACTCCTTTTGGTTTTAATAACTCACTGATTTTGTTAGAAATTTGTTCCGCCGAAAATGGTTTGTATATTTCTTTGACACAGTTTTTAATATTTACTTTCTTTTCATTTTCTTTTTTACACTTTTCATATATCTCATAAATTAAATTATTTTTATTAGCTTCATTAATGAGTTTAATAGCTGCCTGAAAAGCAATAAAGTCACCCAGCTTAGCCATATCAATACCATAACAATCTGGATACCTGATTTGAGGTGCTGAAGAAACGATTATTATTTTTTTTGGCTCTAATCTGTCTAAAATTCTTAAAATACTTTGTCTTAAGGTAGTACCCCTAACAATACTATCATCTATGATTACTAAAGTGTCGTTCTTTTTCACAATTCCATATGTTGTATCATAGATATGAGTGACCAAGTCCTCTCTGCCCTCATCAGCTGAAATGAAAGTTCTCAACTTAGCATCTTTAATTGCTATTTTTTCAGACCTAACTTTAAGGTTAAATAAATTTTCAAATTCTTTACTTTGATAATTTGGTTCTTTTAGAAGGTATTCTCTCTTAACTTTATTTAAATAATTGTGACACTCTTTGATTAACCCGTAATAAGAAACCTCTGCAGTATTTGGAACATATGAAAAAACCGTGTTGCTTAGATCTCCATGTACTGCTTTAATTACTTTTTTAAAAACTTTTTTACCAAGATTAATTCTTTCTTTGTAAATGTCTCTGTCATTCCCTCTTGAAAAATATATTCTTTCAAAACTACATGCTTTTCTCTCCTTTTTGGGCTGTATGTTTTTTTCGTAAACCTGGCCACTTTTTTTAATTATCAAAGCGTTTCCTCTTCCTATTTCTTTAATAGAATTTATATTTACGTTAAAAGAAGTTTGAATTACTGGCCTTTCCGATGCAATGACCACAACTTCATCATCTGCGTAATAATAGCCTGGTCTTATTCCATTTGGATCTCTTAAGGCAAATGAATCACCATGGCCCATGATGCCACAAATTACATACCCCCCGTCCCAATGTTTTGCTGACTTTTTTAATATTTCAACTAATGAGATCTCTGATTCTATTTTTTTTGAAATTTCCTGCTTATTAAATTTTTTCTGCTTGTATTTTTTGAAAATACGCTGGTTTTCTTCATCTAAGAAATGACCTATTTTTTCCAATATTGTTACAGTATCTGCCTTTTCTTTGGGATGCTGACCTAAATCAACTAAGTCATTAAATAGTTCGTCAACATTTGTCATGTTAAAATTGCCTGCAAGCACCAAATTTCTTGATCTCCAGTTATTTTGCCTTAGAAAAGGGTGACAGTTCTCAATCTTATTTTTACCATAGGTGCCATATCTTAAATGGCCTAAAAAAATTTCACCTGTAAATGGAAGATTTTCTTTTAACCAACCAACATCATTTAATTTATTTTTTTCCAATAAATTATTAAAATAACTGTTTATGTGTTTAAATACTTCTTGTATTGGATTGGAAGAGACGGATCTTTTTCTGCTTATAAATCTTTCCCCGGGTTTTACGTCAAGCTTTATATTAACTAAACCAACCCCATCTTGACCTCTATTTCTTTGCTTTTCCATCATTAAATACATTTTGTTTAATGCATAAAACGATGTGTTATATTTTTTCTTGTAATAACTCAGTGGCTTTAGTAGCCTGATCATAGCTACACCACATTCGTGTTGAAGAAAATCACTCATTTGAAAAGTTTGGGTAAATGTACATTTTATTTACTTTATTTATCATAATTCAAGTTTGTCTTTTGATAAAAAAATATAAAGACGACCCTCTTGTTTAATTGTACATTTTTGACAGTGAGAAATATAAGTGAATTCAAACTCATTGTTAATTTCAAAGCCCTTATTAGTTAATAAAAACTTCTTATCACACTCAACGCTTCCGTTTGGGCTAAATCTTCTGATTCTGTAAAGCTCACCTATTTTTTGAATATGAAACCATGATCCTGAACCAATTCCAGAAAGCCATTGTGAGTTAGGTGGGGTATTTAAGGGTTTCTTCAAGGCTAATAGTTTTCAATACTTGTAAAATAAGACTTAAGAAATGATTTTTTTATTGTCTTTATTTTTTTGTTTTCAATGACATAATAATCTTTATTGCCAATGCAAACATTTCTTTTAGGTGATGGAGAAATAGTTATTGGTAAGAATAGTCTTAACTTTTTAAATGAAAAGTTTAGAGATTTAAACATTATTTTTGAAACAAATCTAGAGCAATTGGTTCCAAAGATATTTAAGGGGCCATAAACAATCATATCTTTTTTTTGTATTTTTTTTGCACAATTGTAAGACTTTGTAAAACTTACGTTTTTCATTACTGAAGCATACATTTTACCTTTTCCGTGAGTTGATTTTTTATCCGCTGTTTCCAACAAAATTGAATGCAGATTTGTTAGCTTGTTATTTTTAATTTTTGGTTTTGTTAAAATTTTTAAATCGGGGTCAGTAACTTCATCTCTTACTCTTCCAAATCCATTTAGAGTGTGGTATCTTCCAAAATCAAAATAATTTACAACTTCTAATTCATTGTTAATTAAAATAATTGCTGAGTGTCCAACTCTGTACATTCCGTTTTTTGACAGAAAAAAATCATACCAGGAATCAGCATTTTTTACCATGCCCTCAGGCCATGCCAATACTATTATTGTACCGTTTTGCATTAATTACTAATCTTTTTGAGACGCTGATAATTTTCCTCAACAAAATCTTCCATAATTTTAAAGAAGTTTTTAACCTCTTCTATACCATTTTGAGAGTTTACATTAACTAGCCTTACAAATGTTTTTTGTGCATGAGATCCGTAACTAACCATTAACCTGTTAGAGTAATAAAGCTGATTACATAAATCAACAGAGTCGATATTCTTATAGGTAAAACAGATTGGTAGTGAGTATCTTGGACCTATGAGCTTGTACTCTGATTTTTCAGATAAATATTTTTTAATTTTATTTGAAATTAAAAGTTGTTTTTCTACAATGTTTTGTATTCCAATAGTGCCTATACTTTTCCATAGTGTCCAAAATTTTAATGCATTATTTCTTCTTCCACACTCCAAAGATGTCTTCCCTAAATTAAATTTGTCATTATGTGTTTGGAACAAATAATTGGCATCTGTATCAAAAGAGCGCAATAAGTCTTGATCATTTTTAAATAATAAAATAGAACAACTTAGTGGGGCTCCTAAGGTTTTATGAGCATTAAAGCAAAATGAATCTGATTTTTCTATTCCCCTCAAGAGTTCATTGTGTAGTTTAGAAAAAATTAATGACCCTCCAAAAGCACCATCAATATGCAACCACAAATTATATTTTTTACATATTTTCGAGATTTCATCAAAATTATCAAATGACCCTAATACTGTAGCTCCAGCTGTAGCATTAACATAAAAAGGACATAAATTGTTTTTTAAATCAATTTTAATGCTGGCTTCTAGCTCCTTACAATTCATTTCTCCACTATTATCAACAGAAATAAATCTAATGTTATTAATTCCAATTCCTGAAAAAGAAACATTTTTTTTAATTGAATAGTGTGCTGTTTCTGAACAGTAAATTATAAGCCTTTTTTTTGATTCACCATCAATTCTATGATTACTAATCCGGTCTCTTGCTGCAACTAATGTCATGAAGTTACTCATTGACCCTCCAGTTGGGAAAGTCCCTCCATAATCTGAGGGATATTTAATTTTTTTTCTGACTTCTTCTAAAATCTGTTTTTCAATCAAAGTTTGTATTCCTGAGATTTTGTATGTTGCCATGCTGTTATTTAATAAAACCGCAAGAAGATCTCCTATTACAGATTTACTATGTCTGCCTCCAAATAGTTGATTAAAAAATCTGTTAGATGATGTTTTTGGGGTTTCTTTTATAACTTCTTTTAAGAGTTGATAAAATTCTGTGTCATCAGTTGGGCTATCACCAAGACTTATGTCGACAGCCTTTAGAAGTTCCTCTGGCTCTTTAAATACTAGCTCATTGTTTTCGCTTGAGATTAGCTCATTAACAACTTTAACAAATTGCAAAAGGTCTTTACTAATATTGTTTTTTTCTTTCATCAAGACAAAATTAGAAATAACATTTTATCAAATTGGCCTATTTAGAAAATAGTTTCTCAAGTATTTCTTACTTTTGCACATATGAAAAGAATACAAATTATTTTTTTACTGATGTTTGTTATATCATTTTCAAGAGCCCAAGTTTTAATAAATGAATACTCAGCTGCTAACTTTGACTCATACTTAGATAATTATAATGAATATGAGGACTGGATTGAACTATATAATTCTTCTAGCAATAGTGTTGATTTAAATGGATGGTACCTTTCTGATAGAGCGTCTAATCCTATGAAGTGGAATTTTACCTCATCTTTTATTATTCCTGCAAATGGAGTCGCAGTGATATTTTGCTCAAGCAGAGATGAAATCATTGGAAATGATGCTCACACAAATTTTAAGCTCACACAAACTAAAAATAATGAGAAAATTATTCTTTCAGATCCTGCCGGAATAATTGTTGATTCTGTTGATTTAGTTCCTAACCTTACTTCTCACTCTAGAGGAAGAGAAACCAATGGCTCAACAAATTGGTCAGTTTTTACAACTCCAACTCCATCAGCTAATAACTTTAATGCACAATTAGAGTATAGTGAAAAACCCTCTTTTTCACAAGCTGCCGGATACTACACTGGATCAGTGAACATCTCAATCACAACTAACAATCCAAATGCCACTATCTATTACACAACAAATGGTGATCAGCCAACTATTAACTCATCTGTTTACAACTTTCCAATAATGCTAACAACTACCTCAGTTCTAAAAGCAATAAGCGTAAGTCCTTTGGCAAATGTTCCAGCTAGTTTTACAGAATATGCAACATATTTCATAAACGATAATCACACAATTCCTATTCTATCTATTTCTGGAGATAGCGTAGATGTTTTGATTGAAGATGGTGTGCAAAATACTGGTAGTTGGTGGAACGGAATACCTCATGAGCCTTATGGAACTGTTGAATGGTTTAATGCTCAAGGAGTATTAATTGATAAAGGAACTGGTGATTTTAATAAACATGGTAATGATTCATGGGCTTACGATCAAAGAGGTTTTGATTACGTTATGAGAGATCAGTTTGGTTATAACTATGCGTTAAAAGATGATTTGTTTTATACAAAAGACCGTGACGAGTATCAAAGGGTTATTGTTAAAGCGGCTGCAAATGATAATTACCCTGCCTCATTTGGAGGTTCGGGGGCTCACATTAGAGATGCTTATATTCAACATTTATCTCAAATTTCTGATTTAAGGATGGATGAAAGGTCTTCATCAAACTGTATCTTATACATGAATGGAAGATATTGGGGTGTATATGAAATTAGAGAAAAAGTTGATGACCATGACTTTACAGATCACTATTATGACCAGGAAAAAGACAGTATTCAATTTTTAAAAACCTGGGGAGGAACTTGGGTTGAATATGGAGGGCCTCAAGCCCAGACTGACTGGGACAACCTCAAAAACTATATCCTCTCAAACCCAATGAACAATGCAGCAAACTATACGACTGTAAAAAGCCAGTTCAATACTGGTAGTTTAATTGACTATTTCTTACTTAACTCATATGTTGTTTGTGCAGATTGGCTAAACTGGAATACGGCTTGGTGGAGAGGTATGGCACAGTCGGGAGAAAAAAAGAAATGGAGATATACCTTGTGGGACATGGACAATACATTTGATCATGGTACAAATTACACAGGTATTCCAACACAATCCGTAAATGCAGATCCATGTGACCCAAGCAGTCTTAATGACCCGGGAGGGCAAGGACACATACCGATTTGGAATGCACTTATAACAAATGAAGATTTTTTTGATGATTACTTAAACCGATGGCAAGACTTAGCAAACGGACACCTTTCATGTGCAAACATGATTGATGTTCTAGACAGCATGATTAATGTTATTGATCCTGAAATGCCAGCTCAAATTGCTCGTTGGGGTGGGTCATACTCTACTTGGCAACAAAATGTACAAGACTTAAGAAACTTTATTAATCAAAGATGTTCAACAATGAATGTTGGTTTTGTACCGTGTTATCAGCCTGCAATTTCCGGGCCCTATGACGTTACTGTTGAAATTCTTGGCCAAGGAGAGGTTGAAATGAGTAACAATAACTTTATTAACGATGGAAATACTCCTTGGAACGATCAAAGATTTGGGGGGGTTAAGTTACCATTTGAAGTAAAGAGTGGAAACTTTCAAAATTGGGATATTGTTCCAAGTGGGATTTACACATATGATCCAAATATAGATACTCTGGTTTTGGACCTTCAAGGCGATGTTACAGTAATTGCCAACTTTATTGCTCCGATACCCACAAAAGATATTGTTTTCAACATAGGTCCTGCTGGAACAAATACTTCGCTTAGCGTTAATGGAAATAACATTGTTAATTTTCCTTACACAGAAACATTCTTGCTAAATGATACTGTTGATATTAACGCCAATATAGATCCGCTTTATTCATTTTTATCTTGGGTTTCTGATAGTAATTATCTCAACAACGGAACATCAAGTATAAATAATTCGTTCTATGTACTTTATAATGACACAATCACTTTAAATATTTTTGAATTACCAACAATAAGTGCATTTATTTCTGGTAACGATACTATTTGTGAAAATGCTAAAACAAATGCTGAAATTAATTTTTCATTTAATGGTGTCGCTCCTCATACTTTTACTTACAGCATAAATGGAGATACACAGCCAAGCGTCACTACTATGAATCCATTCTATTTTATCTCTACTAAAACTGAAGGTATATATGATCTAGTTTCTTATTTTGATGCTAATGAGCAAGGAAATGTCAGTGGGCAAGCAATTGTAACAATTAAGCCAGCACCAACCGCGAGCTTTACAGTTAGTCCTGATACAATAACAAATCTAAATCTTACAACACAATTGTATGATCAATCAAGTGGTTATATTACAAGCAGAATCTGGAATTTTGGAGATAATTCACCAAACCAGTATGATCTAAATCCAACTCATACTTACTCTGACTCCAACAGTGTTTATCAAATATCATTAATTGTTGAGGCTGAAAACGGGTGTAGAGACACTAGCTCGAAGTATTTGTGGTATCAAGAAGAATCATGGATATATATACCAAATGCATTCACTCCAGATCTTGATGGTGTAAACGATAGATTTTGTATTAGTTACGGGGGAATAAGAGAGAATACTTTTGTGTTTAATCTTTACAATAAAAATAGCGAGCTGGTTTATTCTACTAATGACATTAGTTATCTTAAGTGTAGCAGTACAAGTATTAGTGGATGGAACGGAAAAGACTTAAATGGAAATAAAGTTCCGATGGGCATCTATATTTATGAGCTCTACTACCAAGATGTTAATGGCTGGAAGTACAATAAAACAAACAGCTTGTTAATTGTAAGGTAATAACAAATCGAAAAAAAAATTATCAAAAATTTAAATGATGAGCTCAATGTTGAGGTTCTATCGTATGAATACTTAAATGGTGGTTGTATCAACTCTTGCCTTAAAATTACAACAAGCCAAGGAAATTATTTTATCAAATACAATGAAAATGTAAACGATGATTTTTTTAAAAAAGAAGCTGATGGACTGTCATTGTTGAGCGCATCGAGCTCTTTCAAAGTTCCAAAAGTTTTAACTGTTAATAAAAAATATTTAGTTCTTGAGTTTCTTCAAGCTGGGGGCGAAAAATGTTGGAGAAAATTTGGAGAAAATTTAGCGCAGTTACACTCTAGTTATGGTTTAAAGTTTGGGCTAAATAGTGATAATTATATAGGCACTTTAAATCAAAAAAATTTGTTTTATGACAAGTGGTGTGACTTTTATATAAATAATAGAATCAATCCTTTGATTAAGGGTATGGATTATGATAAAAAAATAGTTAATAAATTAGAAAAGCTTATGCTGAAACTAGACGAGTTTTTTGACAACAATATGAGGCCATGCTTGCTTCATGGTGACTTGTGGGCCAATAATTTTATGTTTTGTGAAAATAATGAAATTGGTTTATTTGATCCATCTGTTTACTATGGGTACAGCGAAACTGATATTGCAATGAGCAAATTGTTTGGTGGGTTTGACAAGGCTTTTTATGAATCATATTACTACTATGCTCCTAAAAATAGTAAATCAAATGAAAGAATAGAAATATTAAAAATATACCCGCTTCTTGTGCATGCAAAACTTTTTGGAAAAAGCTATCTTGAAGACATTAGGTTAATTTTAAATAATCTGTTGTAAAAATTAGCTATTGTTAAATTGGAAGCAAAGTATATATTTGCATACTTATAAGAAACTAAAATGTATCAAGAATATAAAAGTTTAGACTTACAAAAAATTCATAAAGAAGAGCTTGTCGAAATGGACAAACTACAAGTTTTTTCTAAAAGCGTTGAGAAAAATAAGGCTAATGAAAAATATATTTTCTATGAGGGGCCTCCATCAGCTAACGGTCTTCCTGGTATTCATCACGTAATGGGGCGAACAATTAAAGATATTTTTTGTCGATTCAAATCTTTAAAAGGTTACCGCGTTGATAGAAAAGCCGGATGGGATACTCATGGTCTTCCTGTTGAGCTAAGTGTTGAAAAGCTGCTGTCAATAACAAAAGAAGATATTGGAGAAAAAATAAGCATTAAAGAGTACAATGAAGAATGTAGAAAAAATGTTTTAAAATATAAAAAAGATTGGGAGCAACTAACTAAAGAAATGGGTTATTGGGTTGATATGGAAAACCCCTATATAACCTATGAAAATAAATATATTGAAAGTGTTTGGTGGCTTTTAAAAGAATTCTACAAAAAAGACCTGCTATACAAAGGCTTTACAATACAACCATATTCACCTAAAGCTGGAACTGGCCTGAGCACACATGAGCTGAATCAACCTGGATGTTATAAAATGGTTAAAGACACTTCTGTTACAGCTCAGTTTAAAATAGTCAAAAATGATTTGAGTGATTTTTTATTCGAAAAGAATGAAGATATGTTTTTACTTGCATGGACAACTACTCCATGGACACTTCCTTCTAACACTGCACTGGCAGTTGGTAAAAAAATTGATTATTTAAAAATTAAAACCTTTAACAAGTATACTAAAAAACCAATATCAGTAATCATTGCTGAAGATTTGTATAAATCATATTTTACATATGAAGAAACGAATGAAGAGCATTCATTCATTTTCAACGAAAAAAAACCTCCTTATAAGATTTTAAGAAAATTTAAAGGTGTTGATTTAATAGGTATAAAATATAATCAGTTAATGAACTATGATGTGCCGAAAAATGGTAATGCATTTTTAGTGATAGCTGCAGATTTTGTAACTACCGAAGATGGAACTGGAATTGTACATATTGCGCCTTCATTTGGTTCAGATGATAATCATGTAGCAAAGCTAAATAATATTGGCTCATTAACTTTGGTAGATAAATATGGTAAGTTCAAGGAAGTTGTTACTGATTTTGCGGGAAAATATGTTAAGGACTCTTACTGCGAAGAGGGAGAAAGAAAAGATAAATTAGATGTTGATACACAAATTAGTATCAAATTAAAAAAAGAAAACAAAGCTTTTTTGGTTCAAAAGTATGAGCACTCATATCCTCATTGTTGGAGAACTGATAAGCCAATACTATACTACCCTCTTGATAGTTGGTTTATAAAAACAACCGCCTTTAAAAAAAAGATGTCCGATTTAAATAAAACTATTAATTGGAAACCTAAATCCACAGGAGAGGGCAGGTTTGGAAATTGGCTTGAAAACCTAGTTGATTGGAATCTTTCAAGATCAAGATATTGGGGGGTTCCTATACCTATCTGGAGGTCTAAAGACGGAAAACATGAAAAGTGCATTGGTTCAATTGAGGAGCTTAAAGAAGAGATAGATTTATCTGTAGGCTTTAAAATCATGAAAATCAACCCTTTAAATGAATTTGTAATTGGAGATTTTTCTGACAAGAATTATAATATTTTTGATTTACATAAGCCCTATGTTGATGATATAGTGCTGTGCACTGATGATGGAAAAACAAGGCTGTTTAGGGAGCTAGATTTAATAGATGTGTGGTTTGACTCCGGAGCAATGCCCTATGCTCAACTTCATTATCCATTTGAAAACTATAATTATTTTAAAGAAAACTTTCCGGCAGATTTTATTGCTGAAGGCGTTGATCAAACTAGAGGTTGGTTTTTCACTCTTCATGCTATTGCGACAATAATTTTTGACTCAGTAGCTTTTAAAAATGTAATCTCTAATGGGCTCGTTCTGGACAAAGAGGGAAATAAGATGTCAAAAAGACTTGGTAATGCAATCAACCCATTTGAAACAATCAAGCTATATGGTGCTGATTCCACAAGATGGTATATGATTTCAAATGCTCAACCTTGGGAAAATTTAAAGTTTAACACGAATGGTATTGAGGAAGTGAAAAGAAAATTTTTTGGAACACTATTTAATACATATAGCTTCTTTTCTTTATATGCAAATATTGATAAATTTAAGTTTACAGGCAGCAATTTCAACATTGGAAAGCTTGATAAATTAGATAAATGGATTCTTTCTGAGTTAAACACATTAATATTAAATTCTTCTAAAAACTTTGACGCTTTTGAACCAACTAAAGTCTGTAGAGATATCCAATTTTTTGTTGTAAATAAGCTCAGCAATTGGTATGTAAGATTAAGTAGAAGAAAGTTCTGGAAGGGGGAGTATAATGATAGTAAAATTTCAGCTTATCATACACTATATGAGTGTCTTGAGAAAATAGCAATAATTTCATCACCTATTATTCCCTTTTATAGCAATCGCCTATTTAACGATCTAAACAAAATTAGTAAAAGACACAAAATTGAAAGTGTTCATCTTGCATCATTTCCAAATGCTTCATTAGAAATCATAAATGAAAAGCTTGAAAATCAAATGTCAATAGCGCAAGAAATTACATCAATGATACTTTCCTTGCGTAAACAAGAAAAAATAAGGGTAAGGCAGCCTTTGCCAAGAGCTCTTGTACCGGTAAATGACAAGCTCACATATGAAAATATTATGGAAGTTAAAACTTTAATTGAAGAAGAAACCAACATAAAAGAACTAAAAGTAATTGATGAAAAAAGTGGGTTTTTTGCAAAAAAAATTAAACCTAATTTTAAGATTTTAGGACCAAAATATGGTGAAAAAATATCAAAAGTAATTTCAATAATTAATCAACTGAATAATAAAAACATTGAACTGCTAGAGAAAAATAAACGTTTAACAACTAAAGAAAATATTACATTATTAGCAGAGGACATAATAATTATTTCTGAAAACAATTCAGGGCTTCCTGTTATTTCCAATACAAAGTTTACTGTGGCTCTTGACACTAAAATTAATGATACTTTAAAAAATGAGGGGTTCTCAAGAGAGTTAGTGAATAGAGTTCAACTTTTAAGAAAAGAAAGGTCTCTTGATGTAACAGATAAAATTAACATTGAAATTCAAGACGAGGAAAACATACGAAATATCTTAAATAATAATTTAAATTATATTTGTAATGAAACACTTTGCGAAAACATTAGTTTTTCTAAAAAAGTTGAGAATTATAGTAATTTAGATTTAATAGAAAACATTTCAATCAAATTAAAAATTGAGTTAATAGATGTCAAAAAAAAATAAATACACGCAAAAAGAACTACTTGAGTTTAAAAAAATCATAAATGAAAAAATAAGCAGAGCTGAAGCAGATTTAAAAACATTAAAATCTGCTTACTCAAATGATTCTGACAATGGCACTGAGGATACATCACCAACTTTTAAAGCTTTTGAAGAAAGTTCATCAACCTTATCAAAAGAAGAAAACATGAAGCTTGCTGAGAGACAAGAAAAGTTTATACGTAATTTGAAAAATGCATTAATCAGAATTGAAAATCAGACTTACGGTGTTTGTCGTGTTACCGGTAACTTAATATCCAAAGAAAGACTGATGCTAGTGCCTCATGCTACCTTGAGTATAGAGGCAAAAAATTCTCAGTAAAAACTACAAATTGAAGTTAATTTTTTTAACCGCTTTATTCTCTGTCATCATTGATCAGTGTATTAAAATTTGGATAAAAACAAATATGTTTCTTGGCCAATACTTTGAAATATTTGATTGGTTTATTATTTATTTTACAGAAAACAATGGAATGGCTTTTGGTCTTGAGCTTGGTGGAGAATTAGGCAAGTTGATTTTAACCTTAACAAGAATATTTATAGTTGTGTTTGCTGTTAGATACTTATTCAAAATAAACTTATCCAAATACAAAAGCCCCGTGCTTATTTGCTTTGGTCTTATTCTGGGGGGTGCAGTTGGAAATATTATAGATTGCTTGTTGTACGGGGTTGTGTTTAATGATAGCTATAATAATATAGCTTCAATGTTTCCAGAAGAAGGGGGGTATTCCTCAATTTTTTTTGGAAAAGTTGTTGACATGTTTTACTTTCCTTTTTTTAGCACTGAAATTCCAAGTTGGGTGCCTTACTTTGGAGGCAATAATTTCACCTTTTTTAAACCTGTTTTTAACTTTGCAGACTCATGTATTTCATTAGGCGCAATTAGCTTGATTTTATTTTTTAGAAAGGATCTTAACTAATTACTTCTTTGTATTTTCCCATATACGCTGTTTTCAACGCTTTTTCTTTTAATTTTTGACCTGAAGGGGTAGATGATTTTTTTTAAATAATTTATCAATCTGTAAGTTAATTTAATGTGTAATCGAATCTTTTTTCCACCCCAACCTTTTGGCATTTGATAACCAAAATCTTTCATGTATGGGGCAAAAACTTGTATTGCTTGATTTTTTATCTCATCAGTATAATAATAATCAAAATCATGCTTGCCTTTTGTTTGATTGATTTTAGGCATTTTATGATTAGAACTCGCGCCTAAATCATTTAGAAGCACATTGTATTCATTATCTAAATTTTCAAATGAAATTATACGATCACAATCATTTTTTACAATAGACAGCACACTTGTATAGGGCAACCTATAAAATTTCTTGAAATACTCTTGAAAACTAGCATTGTTTTTTCTGATAAATAGATAATGCTTTCTTTGTCTTTTGGAAATATGACCACCATTTTTTTCTAACAAGTTTAAGTTTGTAAAATTTCCTTTTAAATCATTTTTCATTTTCTCATAGATAGAAATTACTATATCCATTGGGTTTCTTTTTACTGCAAAGACATAATAATCTTTTTCTGTCTTGCTAGCAATTTCATCAAACTCAGAATAAAGAGAATGTTTTCTCAGTACGGCTTTTCCACCATAGTTATTATGTAAATCCTTACTTATTGCTGTTGAAGCGGAATAAGGAATTCCAATAAACAATAATTTTAATTTATGAACTAAAATCACTTATTTATAATTTTTTCTAAAATTTGGATAGCATTTGTTGCCGCGCCTTTTCTTAAATTATCTGAAACAACCCACAGATTAAAACAATTGTTTTTTGAAAAGTCCCTTCTCACTCTACCTACATACACCAAATCAGAACCAGTTGCTTCTTGTGGTGTTGAATAATAATTATTTGCCCTACCCATATACTGAACTCCGTTTGTTTGTTTTAACACCCCTATTAGTTCTTCAGTTGTAGTATTATTGACTAGTTCTATATTAACACTCTCTGAGTGGGAGTTCTCAATTGGTACTCTCACGGCAGTTGCTGTGATTCTTATTTTAGAGTTGAGTATTTTGTTTGTTTCATTAATTATTTTGTTCTCCTCTTTAGTGTATTGATCTTCATCAAAGATGTCACATTTGGGGATTATATTATTGAAAATTTGTCTTTCATATACTTTTTTTGTGCTGATAGATTTTGATTCATTATGTAGTTGGTTTATTGCCTTTTTTCCACTTCCAGACACAGCTTGGTATGTAGACACTATCATTCTTTTAATTTTAAACTTCTTGTGTATATCTGATATTGCAATAACCAGTTGAATGGTTGAGCAATTTGGATTCGCAATAATCATATCTGAGCAACACACTTTTTTTGAGCTTAAATTTAGATCATTAAAATTAATCTCAGGAACTATCAATTTATGCTTGTGACGCATTCTCCAATATGACGAATTGTCAATTACTCGACAACCTATTTCCGCTAGCTGTGGTGCCCACTCTTTGGAAACTTGAGAGCCTGCTGAAAAAAGAGCTATTTCAGGTTTTTTGTCAATAAGCTCATGAACGCTTATGATCTTATATTCTTTGTTTTTAAATAATATTCTCTTACCAATAGATTTTTCAGAGGCAGCAGGAAAAAGCGCTTCAACTTTAATATCTTTTTTCTCTAAAATCTCGAGCATTTTTCTTCCAACAAGGCCCGTTACTCCAACAATTGCTAATTTCATATTTTTGAATCTATAAACAAAAATAGCATTTAGTTACTAACTTTAAACAACCCTTTCAACATAGTGAGCGTTAAAAAAGAAGAAATTATTAAAAAACTTCCTCAAAAGATTGGGGTATATAAGTTTTTAGATTCTACAAATAATATTATTTATGTTGGTAAGGCAAAAAACCTGAGAAAAAGGGTTGGGTCTTATTTCAGCACAAAAACAAGTGGAAAAACATTAAGGTTAGTAAATAAAATTGATGACGTTAAGTACATTTTAGTTCAAAATGAACTTGATGCTTTACTACTTGAGAATAATTTGATTAAAAAATATCAGCCAAAATACAATGTGTTAATGAAGGACGATAAGTCATATCCTTGGATAAAAATAACTAAAGACAATTTTCCTAAAATTTTATTTGCAAGAAAAGTTGTTAATGATGGTTCTGATTATTTTGGGCCATATAAATCAACTTATGTAATAAATGTACTCATTGACCTTTTTTATGATATGTTTTATGATAGTGGGTGGACTCCTATCACACTGTTAAAAAACAAAGTAAATTCACAAAAAAATGAAAAATATCAAGAAATAATAAAGAAGATAAAATCCATTTTAAAAGGAAATTTAAAAATTCTAATAAATCAATTAACCATAAAAATGGAAACCCAATCAGAACTTTTAAATTTTGAAGAGGCAAAAAAAATTAAATCTAAGATTGATTTATTAAAAGACTATAGATCAAAATCAATAATAGTTAGCTCGAAGATTAGCAATGTAGATGTTTTTTCCCTTGTCTCTAACAGTCATACTGCAGTAGTAAATTATCTCTCTATCATAAATGGTTCAATTGTTTTATCTCATATTATGGAGTTTAAAAAAAGACTCTCTGAAAAAGATGAAGAAATTATGAGGCTTGCTATAATTCGTTCAAGAGAAGTTTTTAATAGTAAGTCAAAAACCATATATAGTAACATTAAAATTAGTGAGATATATGAAAATGTCAATATTTTTTATCCAAAAATTGGCGATAAAAAAAAGTTACTGATACTTTCTGAAAGAAATGCAAAATATAATCTACTTGAAATTGAAAGAAAAAAACTTAAAGAGAATGAAAGGTCAAAAAACAAACCCTCATTAATTTTTTTGAAGAAAGACCTAAGGTTAAAAACCATTCCTAATCACATAGAGTGCTTTGATAATTCTAACATTCAAGGCTCGTTACCTACTTCGTCATGTGTTGTTTTTAAAAAAGGGCTTCCATCTAAGAAAGACTATAGAATTTTTAAAATTAAAACGGTAACAAAAGCTGATGACTTTGCTAGTATGAGAGAGGTTGTTTTTCGAAGATATAAAAGAGTTTTAGATGAAAAAGGAGATATTCCTGATTTAATTGTTATTGACGGTGGGAAAGGTCAATTAAGCTCTGCTAAAGAAAGCTTGAAAAGATTGGGGCTCTCTGGAAAAATTGCTATCATAGGTGTTGCTAAAAAGCTAGAAAGTATTTATTTTCCCAATGATAAGATTCCACTATTCATAGATAAAAAATCGCCAAGCTTAAAATTAATTCAAACAATTAGAAATGAAGCACACAGATTTGCTATAAATTATCATAAAAAAAGAAGATTGAAAAGTACTCTTTCAAGCGCCCTAACTGATATTGATGGTATAGGTGAAAAAACTGCTGAACTATTAATTAAGAAGATTGGATCTGTGAGAAGAATATATGAAACAGATTTAGATATTTTATCATCAATTATTGGTGAGAAGAAAGCGAGTTTGGTTTTAACTGGTCTGACCTCTGTATTTGAGAATACCTCCAGAGAGGTTTAGAACCTTTTCAAAACCCAACCTTCTTAAAAACATTTGAGCTTGAGCAGATCTTCCTCCAGATTTGCATTGAGCAATAATTAGCTTCTGCTTGAAATTCTCTAATTCATCAGCTTTAATAGATAATTCTGACATTGGTACTAATTTATCAACGCCAATAATATGTTGATTTTTAAACTCATATTCTTCTCTTACGTCAACCAAAACAAAATCTAACTGGTTCTTTTTTCTTAATTCAATCATTTGCTCTAACTCAGAGCCGTTAATTTCATCTTTTTTTAGCAGGCTTTCAATTTTCATTATTTTGTTTTTTCATTTGCGGGAAAAATAAAACGTCTTGAATTGATTTGCTGCCTGTCATCAACATAGCTAACCGATCTATTCCTATTCCTAGGCCAGCTGTAGGAGGCATTCCGTGCTCCAGAGCTCTGATATAATCCATATCTAACAACATCGACTCTTCATCGCCTTTTTTTCCTAATTCGACTTGTTTTTCAAATCTTAATTTTTGATCAATTGGATCATTAAGCTCTGAAAAGGCATTACACAATTCTTTTCCATTAACTATTGCTTCAAAACGCTCTACTAAACCATTTTTTGATCTATGTTTTTTTGCTAATGGAGACATTTCGATTGGGTAGTCAGTAACAAATGTGGGTTGAACAATATTCTTCTCACATTTTTCACCAAAAATGGCATCAATTAACTTGCCCTTACCCATGCTTGAATCTATCTTTATTTTTAGTTCACTACATAAGTTTTTTAAATCCTCCTCTCCCATATTTGATATGTCAACGCCTATATTTTCTTTTATGATTTCAAACATAGGTAACCTCTTCCATGGAGATTTGAAATCAATTTCTTTGTTGTCATAAGACACTTTAGTAGTTCCGTGTAAATCTAATGCTATATTCTCTACCATTTTTTCAACTAAACACATCATCCAGTCATAATCCTTGTAAGCAACATATAGCTCCATCTGTGTAAATTCTGGATTATGAAACCGACTCATGCCTTCATTTCTAAAGTCTTTTGAAAACTCATAAACTCCTTCAAAACCCCCAACAATTAATCTTTTCAAGTACAGTTCATTTGCTATTCTTAAATATAGTTTCATATCTAGCTTATTGTGATGAGTTACAAAAGGTTTAGCACTTGCCCCCCCGTAAATAGGTTGTAAAATAGGTGTTTCGACCTCCAAATACCCCTTTTGATTTAAAAACGAGCGCATTGAATTTGTTAGCTTAGTTCGCAAAATAAATGTTTGCTTGACTTCTGGGTTAACAATTAAATCAACATATCTTTGCCTGTACCTGGATTCTGGATCAGTAAAAGAGTCATATTCCTTTCCTTCACCATCAACTTTAGGAAGCGGTAAGGGTCTTAGAGATTTTGAGAGGATTGTTAACTCTCTAACATTCACTGAAACCTCACCTAGCTTTGTCTTAAACACATTTCCTTTAACAAAAATTATATCACCAATGTCAATTAGCTTTTTAAAGACTTCGTTATATAGTGATTTGTCTTCAGCTTTACAAATCTCATCTCTATTCAAATAAAGCTGTATTTTTCCACAATCATCTTGTATTTCAGCAAAAGAGGCTTTACCCATAATTCTACGCCTCATCAGTCTTCCAGCTATTTTTACTATTCTTTCATCACTACTTTCATCATAATTATCCTTGATATCTATGCTATTTGAATCTATATCAACAAGCTCTGAAGGATACGGGTTAATACCCATTTCTAAAAGTCTTTTTAAAGATTTTTTTCGTTGGTCAACTTGATTTAGGTTTTGATTTTGCATTACTGAACAAAGATATGAATTCTTGTATTAAGAATTGTTATTTTTACAATATGAAAGGTTACATAAAAAAATTTACAGATCAGATTGAAGAGGCTATTAAAATTGGTAACAATTTTGATTTTAACAATAAGTTTGAATACAAAAATGTTGTAATATGCGGTTTAGGTGGTTCTGGAATTGGAGGGAGCATTTTAAAAGACATTATAAAAGATGAGCTTAAAATACCTGTTGAACTGGTTAAAGACTACAATATCCCAAATTACATCAGTATGAAAACTCTGGTGATTTGCTCGTCTTACTCGGGAAACACCGAGGAGACAATTTCTGCAATGAAAAAATGCCATGAAAGAGAGGCGAAAATTTTTACAATATCCTCTGAAGGTTTTATCGAAAAGTTTTCTGCTGAAAATAATATTCCTCATATAAAAATTCCATCAGGCTCGCCTCCTAGAGCTATGTTTGCTTATTCATTTGTTCAACTGTTTTTTTTACTTTATAAAAATCACCTAATATCAAATGAGTTTTTGAAAAACTTAGATCAGACAATTGCAAACCTTAAAAAAAATAGTGAGAATATCATTTCTGCTGCTAGATCAGCTGCTCATAAAATACACAAAACAACAGCTATTATTTATTGTTGTGATGGATATGAAGGTTTAGCTATTAGATTTAGACAGCAACTTAATGAAAACTCTAAGATGTTATGCTGGCATGCTGTTATTCCTGAGATGAATCATAATGAAATTTTAGGGTGGAGAACAAATACTGATGATTTATCTGTAATATTTCTTCAAAATGATGATGACTTTTACAGGAACAAACTTAGAGTTAGTATTAATAAGAAGATCATACAAAAATATAATCCTAAAATAATTGAAATCAATAGTTTTGGTAACTCGAAACTCGAAAAAACTCTTTATCTAGTTCACCTCACAGATTGGATTTCTTGGTTTTTGTCTGAGCTAAACAATGTTGATTCTATTGAGATTGATGTAATTAATTACTTAAAAAGTGAACTCTCAAAAATTAATTAATAAATCCGTTTCTCTTCTTGATATTTCTACTATTGAATATGTTAAAGGCGTAGAATATCAAAAAAGCCTATTTGATGAAATTATTAATATAAAATCTAAGAACAGAAAAAACCAAACCTCTGTACCTACAAAAAATTATTTTATTTTTTGTGAACACAATCATGTATATACTTTGGGTAAAAATGGAAATAATAAAAACTTTCTAGCCGACATTAAAACACAAAAAAAAATTGGAGCTTCTTTCCATTTAACAAACAGGGGTGGGGATATCACATATCATGGTCCTGAACAAATTGTTGGGTATCCAATAATTGATCTTGAAAACTTTTTTACTGACCTTGGAAAATACATGAGAGGAATAGAAGAGGTTATCATAAATACTTTAAGTGAGTTTTCTATTAAAGCAGAAAGATCTGTAGGAGAGACAGGGGTTTGGATTGACACAAAAAATAATCCAAGAAAAATATGCGCAATAGGGGTAAAAACCAGTAGGTGGGTAACTATGCACGGATTCGCACTAAACGTAAATAACAATCTTTCATATTTTGATCATATCGTGCCTTGTGGTATTTCTAACAAAAAGGTCACTAGCATGAAAAATGAACTTAATACTGATATTGACAAAAGTGAAGTGAAAAGAATTATTATTAAAAATTTCACTAAAATATTTGGAATGAAATTTATAGCGACTTAGTTGGTACTATTACTTAAAATTATTTTCTTTGAAAATATATGAAAAAGAATAAAGCTTTAATTGAATTTAATGGACTTGTAACTGAGTTTCGTACTGATGGGAGTACAGTGCGGGCTGTTGATAATATTAGTTTCACATTAAACAAAGGTGAAACGATCGGTGTTGTTGGAGAATCAGGCTCTGGAAAATCTGTAACATCATTATCAGCAATGAGGTTGGTCCCTTCACCCCCAGGAAAAATATCCTCAGGTGAAATCATTTTTCACAAAAATGAATCCACAAGTGTAAACTTACTATCTCTTTCTGAAGAGAAAATGAGATCTTACAGAGGTAATGATTTAGCAATGATTTTTCAAGAACCCATGACCTCTCTTAATCCTGTTTTTACCTGTGGAAATCAAGTTGTTGAAGCTATTATGTTGCATCAAAAACTTAATTCAAAAGAAGCTAAAGACTTAGCTATTGATTTATTTAAAAAAGTCGAATTACCTGACCCTGAAAGAATTTTTAGTACATACCCTCACCAAATATCTGGCGGTCAAAAGCAAAGGGTTATGATTGCTATGGCAATGAGCTGTAAACCTTCCGTCTTAATTGCAGATGAGCCTACCACAGCCCTAGATGTTACCGTTCAAAAAACTATTCTTGAGCTAATGCAGGACCTGCAAAAGGAATATGAGATGGGTATAATATTTATAACTCATGATTTAGGCGTTATTGCGGAGCTAGCAGATAAAGTTGTAGTTATGTACAAGGGTAAAATTGTAGAGCAAGGAAATGTCTGGGATATTTTCACCAAGCCAAAACACCCATACACAAAAGGGTTGCTCGCATGTAGACCACCTTTAAATAAAAGATATAAGTTTTTACCAACAGTATCTGATTTTATGCAGGTTGATTCCTCAGGTAATGTCATTGATAATAAAATTTCTGTTAAAGATTTTACAAAGAAAATTATTGTTTCTGATAAAGAAAGAAAAGAGAGTCTTGCAAATTTATATCAACAAGAACCCATACTACAAGTACAAAACTTAAAAACTTATTTTCCAATTAAAAAAGGTTTTTTTGGAGGCACAAGTGGGTATGTAAAAGCTGTAGATAACATAAGTTTTGATGTGTATCCTAAAGAGACGCTTGGCTTAGTTGGTGAGTCTGGCTGTGGGAAAACTACAACAGGAAGAACTATTCTCAGATTAGAAGAGCCTATTTCTGGAAAGATGATTTATAAAGGAATAGATATTGCATCAATGTCTGTAAATGAATTAAGAGACTTCAGAAAGGAAGTTCAAATTATATTCCAAGACCCTTATTCTTCACTAAACCCTAGAATGACTATTGGAAATGCTATAATGGAACCTATGCAGGTTCATGCAATATATGAAAGCGAAAAAGATCGAAAAAATAAAGTGCAAGAACTTCTAGAAAAAGTAAGCCTTGACCCAACACATTTTTACAGGTATCCGCATGAATTTTCAGGTGGACAAAGACAACGTATTGGGATTGCTAGGGCTTTAGCATTAAATCCGAAGTTTATTATTTGTGATGAATCTGTTTCGGCTCTTGATGTTTCTGTGCAGGCTCAAGTGTTAAACCTATTAAATGACCTCAAAAAAGAGTTTGGGTTGACGTATATATTCATATCTCATGATTTATCTGTTGTCAAATATATGAGTGATAGAATGGTAGTAATGCAAGGTGGGAAAATAGAAGAAATGGGAGACGCCGACCAAATTTACAATTCACCTCAAACAGCCTACACTAAAAAATTAATTGATGCTGTTCCAGAAGGTAAAACAGAGGACATTAGAAAAAACTAAGACCTTTATAACACCATTGTTTTAATATTTTTATCTACAGTTAACTCAGCATCTGTTGAGTTAATAATTTCACCTTCTGAAACACCAGGGGCTACTTCTGTTAATTTAAAACCTTTACTTGTGACCTCAATAACAGCCAGGTCAGTAACTATTTTTTTTACACAAGATACGCCTGTTATTGGCAGAGTGCATCTTTTTAAAAGTTTACTTTGACCCTGTCTGTTTGTATGTGTCATAGCAACTATAATATTGTTTGATGAGGTAACTAGATCCATAGCTCCACCCATTCCCTTAACCATTTTGCCAGGAATTTTCCAGTTTGCTATATCGCCGTTTTCAGCTACTTGCATAGCTCCCAGAACACTTAAATGGATGTGGTTTCCTCTAATCATAGAAAATGATACAGCTGAATCAAAAAGAACCGCTCCAGGCAATGAGGTAATGGTTTGCTTACCTGCATTTATTAAATCTGCATCTTCCTCTCCCTCTTTAGGGAAAGAGCCCATGCCTAATATTCCATTTTCAGATTGAAATTCAACATTAATATCTGAGGGGATATGGTTAGCAACTAAAGTAGGTATTCCTATTCCTAAATTTACATATGTGTTATTCACTAATTCTTGTGCTATTCTTTTTGCAATTTCATTTTTTGTTAAGGCCATCTTAAGGTTTTGTTGTTGTTCTGTTTTCAATTCTTTTTTCGTAAACCTCCCCCTTAAAAATACGCTGTACAAATATACCTGGAGTATGAATTTGATTTAAATCTAATTCCCCAGCAGGTACTAAATATTCAACTTCAGCTACTGTTGTCTTACCGGCCATAGCCATCAAAGGATTGAAATTTCTTGCTGTACCTTTGTAAATTAGATTACCTAAAGTGTCTCCTTTCCAGGCTTTTACAAAAGCAAAATCTGCATTTAAAGCGTGTTCCAAGATATAATTCTTTTTATTAAACACCCTCACCTCTTTCTCTCCTTGAACCTCCGTACCATATCCTGCTGGTGTAAAAAACGCTGGTATACCTGCCCCACCAGCCCTACATCTTTCAGCCAAAGTTCCTTGTGGTATTAACTCAACTTCTAACTCTGCAGAAAGCATTTGTCTTTCAAACTCATCATTTTCACCAACATATGAAGAAATCATTTTTTTTATTTGTCTTTTCTTTAAAAGAAGTCCTAGCCCAAAATCATCGACACCAGCGTTATTTGAAATGCAAGTCAGACTTTTAATATTTTTTTTTGAAAGAGCATTAATACAGTTCTCAGCTATTCCACACAAACCAAAACCTCCAAACATTAATACCATATTACTTTTTACACCAGAAATTGCCTCATCTACACTAGCTACTGTTTTATTAATCATATTAAAATTCTTCGTCAAAATTATCCTTAAATTTAATTAAATCCTCATCACAATCAATTGAAATGTCTATTGATTTAGAAATATCAAAATTTTTACTAATTGGACCTAAATTCAAAGTGTCATTATAAATTCCTTTCATATATTCTGCAAAGACCGGCAATGCTGTATTTGCTCCTTGTCCGTTCTGTATATCTCTAAAATGCACACTTCTATCTTCACAACCAGTCCACACTCCAGTTACCAAATCCGGTGTGATTCCCATGAACCAACCATCTGACTGATTTTGTGTTGTGCCTGTTTTTCCTGCAATTTCGTTTTCAAATTCGTACCTATACCTAAGCCTAACCCCTGTCCCTCTCCTAACTTTAGCTTCAGCGCTGTATACCCCATCAACTACACCCTGTAATAATCTAATCATTATATCTGCCGTGTTTTGACTCATTGCTTCTTGTGTTTTTGGACTGAAGTTTTCAAGTACCACTCCATTTTTATCAGTTATTTTGTTTATGAAAATTGGCTCTGTCCACACTCCTTTATTTGCGAAAGTAGAATAGGCGCCAACCATTTCATACACAGACAAATCAAATGTTCCTAAACATAGCGAGGGGACTGCTAAAATTTTTGATTTCACACCCATTTTCCTCGCTAAATCTACCACAGCATATGGTCCAAATTGCTTCATAATATGTGCTGTCATTGAATTTATTGAGTTTGCTAAACCAAACTTCATTGTTAAAGGTAAACCTTCATAATCATTACCTGAATTTTTTGGAGCCCAGTCCTTCTCAAGCTTCCAAATATTTTTATCAAAAACAACTGGAACATTAGGAACTTTTTTGCATGCTGAGTAACCTTCTTGTACCGCTAAAGCATAGAGAAAAGGTTTAAATGTTGACCCTACCTGTCTTTTTCCCTTTATTACATGGTCATATTTAAAAAACCTATGATCAATCCCTCCAACATAAGACTTTATAAAACCTGTTTTAGGGTCCATGCTCATCATGCCGCAATGAATGAAAAACTTGTTGTAAAGTATTGAGTCATACGGGCTAATTAAACTATCAATAACACCATCCCATGAAAAAAGTTTAGTTTTAACTTTTGTTTTGAAAGCTTTTTCAATTTCTTCATTTGATTTTCCAGACGCTTTCATTTTCCTATACCTTTCTGATCTTTTTATAGCTTGATTCATTACCATTTCAAACTGTAAAGTATCAAAGTCTTCAGGAAAAGGAGCATGTTCATATCCTTTCCAGTGATTGTAAAAGTCTTTTTGCAATTTAGATATATGTGTTTTAACCGCTTTTTCCGCATGGATCTGCATTCTTGAATCAATAGTGGTATATATCTTTAGCCCGTCGGTATAAAGATTATATGTGCTTCCATCTGGCTTTTTTTTAGTTTTACACCAATTAACGAGAATCGGTCTTAGTTGTTCTCTTAAATATGGTGCTAAACCTTCATTATGGCTAGCTTTTTTAAAATCTAGAACAAGAGGCTTAACTGCTGTTGTATCAAAAGTTTCATTGTTAATAAATTTATATTTTTTCATTTGAGAAAGCACCACGTTTCTTCTTTCCTCAGTAAAATTTAAACGTCTATTTGGGTTGTAAAGCGCTGAGTTTTTTAACATTCCAACTAAAGTTGCCGCCTCTTCAAGTTTAAGTTCAGATGGTTTTTTGTTAAAATAAACTCTTGATGCTGATTTTATACCTACAGCATTATTAACCCAATCAAACCTATTTAAGTACATTGTAATTATTTCATTTTTGGTGTAGTGCTTTTCTAACCTTGAAGAGATTACCCATTCTTTAAGTTTTTGCATAACCCTCTCTATACCAGAGCTAGGCTTTTTTGTAAAAAGCATTTTTGCTAATTGTTGTGTGATTGTGCTAGCCCCTCCACTTGATTTATTTCCAATAATTTGACCATATAGAGCTCTTAACAATGATCTAATATCTATTCCTGAATGATTTCTAAATCTAATATCCTCTGTAGCAATTAATGCGTCTATTAAATCACTTGGAAGCTCTTTATAGCTAACGTTACTTCTGTTTTCATAAAAGTATGCTCCTAATTTATTTCCGTCAGAAGAGATAAGTTGAGTTGCTAAATTGGTCTTAGGATTTTCAAGCTCGTCAAAGGTTGGTAGCTTTCCGAAAAAACCCTGTGAAACCAATAAGATTATAACTACAGATGCCACAAATGGTGTGAGCATAAAAATCCATATGAACCGATTATCTATAATCAATCTTCTTTAATTATTTCAAGACCAACTGATGAAACACCGTGTATATCTCTTATTTGATTTGTATTAGTACTTCTCATGGCATGATAAATAACTATACATATACTGTCTTTTTTACCAAAATTAAGGTTTTTTAGAGTTTTTGAATAAAACCTAGTGTCTCCAGCTCCTTTGCTATTCCATTTGCCATTTTTTTTTGCTAATTGCAAATTAAGGGTGTCGATTTGATTGTTTGCTTGTAAAAACAAAATTAAGTTTTGATAATAATAATCTGTCTTGTGCTTTACAGTTAATTTAGCATAATATTTTTTTTCGGAATCTAAGTCTTTAAACTTGAAAAATAAAGAATCTGAAACTGACCAAATGTCGTTTTCAATATTCATAAAATTAACGTTTTTGCTTTTTTTTGAGCATGAATTAAAAAGAACAAAAAGAATTAAGAAGTAGTAGAGTTTAATTTTCATCAAAAATCTTAAATAAATTTATTGACAAAGAAAGAAACAAAATTTTTGAATTAGCGTTTCTTTCTAAGTAATATATAGAACTCTCGATCTCTTTTAACAATAAAACTAAGGTTTTCAACTTTAAGTGTTTGCAAAACTTTCTGATAAATATCATCTCTTCATTTGATTGGGCATGCTCTTTGTTATGCACAATATACCTGCAGCAAAAACTAAGTTTATTTATGCAAAAGTTCATGAAGTTATGGTATCCTCTTTTTTTTCTTTTTGAAATTTCCAAGTTTAAGTCGTTTAATTCAACTATGTTTTTTGAGTGACATGCTCTCATCCATGTTTGGAATTTTTTAAAATTCTCATCAGCTGGGCTTTCTTCTGTATTTGTTTCAAAAGCATAATCTGACTCATTATTTGTGTTGGGAGTTTTAGAAATTTGAGCACTAATCTTTTCTTTCACATGAATCCTTTCTAGTCTTGACTTCACAGTGTCTATCAGCTCATCTTTATCACTGGCTACAAATATAAAATAGGTTTTGTCAGGCGGCTCCTCCAACATTTTCAAAACCTTATTAGAGGCTACGGTGTTAAGTTTTTCAGCGTACCAAATTAGTACAATTCTTTTTTTTGCCTCAAAATTTCTAAGCTTCAATATAGAGGTAATTTGACTTATTTTTTCTGAACTAATTGCAGGTTCTTTATCTGTTCCAAGCTCAGAAGCTATTATCTTTTTCCATTCTTCAAAACTAAGTTGATTGTTTTTGATAATATGTTTTTTCCACACAGCTAAAGCTCTTCCGTCAATCTTTTTTTCATTTGGCAATGGAAGTATTAAATGCAAGTCGGGATGATTTAATGCCTTTAGTTTTAAGCATGCATTACAGACACCACAAGGCTCTTGATTTTTAAGTTGATAACAATTCAACATTTGAATGGCATAGTGCGCCAAACTAAACTTAGGCCCATTATTTAGTCCATAAAACAAAATAGATGCGCTACTGTTATTTTTTTTTACGAGATTCTGGATATAGATTTTAGGAGAAATATGCATTTTAGTGCAACTTGGTTTTATGTGAGCATTATTGTTCCCTAATTTAGTTCATTATTTTATTTTTACAAAGTGAAATTAATCCAAGATATATCTTTCAAAAATAAAACCGCTCTAATACGAGTTGATTTTAACGTACCTATTTCAAAAAATGGAATTATTAGTGATAGAACGAGGATTATATCTCATATAAATACCATAAATGATATTATTGATAGTGGGGGTAAGGTTATATTAGTTTCACATTTGGGTAGGCCAAAAGGCGTGTGGGGAAAAAACCTCTCACTAAAGAAATTAGTTGAAGTTGTGAGTTTTGAATCTAAAAGAAAGGTTTGTTTTTTAGATCAAAAAATTGGCTCAAAAAAACTTATTGAAAATATTTCGCGTGTTTCTAGAGATGAAATTATTTTGTTGGAAAACATACGCTTCTACAAAGAAGAAAGTTCTGGTGACTTGCTTTTTTGTAAAAACCTCTCATATTTAGCTGATGTTTTTGTAAATGACGCTTTTGGCACAGCACATAGAAAACATAGCTCAACTTACTACGTTGCAAAATATTTTAATGAAAAATGTATAGGCAATCTTTTTTATAAAGAATATAGTTCAATATTCAGAGTTATTAACAACTTCTCATCTCCTATGACAGCTATTATTGGGGGAGCAAAAATTAGCTCCAAAATTAATGTTATAAAATCCTTTATGAGCTTTGCTGACAATATTTTGATTGGAGGTGGGATGATGTTTACTTTTATTAAGTCTGCAGGAGGTGAAATTGGTGATTCTATTATTGAAGAAGATGAGTTAGAAAAGGCGAGGTCATTATTAGAGATAGCTAAAAAAAATAATGTAAACCTCATAGTTCCCCAAGACTCAATTAATTCCCGCGCCTTTATTGACAATGAAGACTATATAATTAGTGATTCCAAAATGATTCCTAAAGGTCTTATCGGTTTAGACATTGGGCCTAAAACTATTAGTAATTTTAAAAGTATCATCTCTAAATCAAAAACAATAGTTTGGAACGGGCCCATGGGGGTTTTTGAGTTTAAAAACTTCTCAACCGGAACAAAAGAGGTTGCAGAAGCGGTAGCGTCTGTTACTAAAAAGGGAGCTTTTTCTTTAGTTGGCGGAGGGGATTCCATCTCTGCATTGAAAAAATTTGGCTTGTCTTCTGAAGTGAGTTATATCTCTACTGGAGGCGGTGCAATGCTTCATTTTCTGGAAACAAAAAAACTACCTGGATTTCAAGCTATTTTAGATTAAGTCTTTCCTCAAGTTCATCTTTCTTCTTATCAAAGTTGTTTTTAATTTCTTTATGATCAATGTCAGGAGCTATTTTCTCAATAAGACTATAACAGCTCTTGTATAAAACTGATTCATCCTTTATTTTTTTTTCAACTAGATTGATTTGACCTTCAAAAAAAAGTATTAGACCGCAAAGAGTATAAAGCTTTAAAAAACCAAAAACAGCTCCTAACAACTTACTTGCTAATCCAAGAGCCATGAAGCTTGTAGCTTTGTCCAAAAAAACACCAATTATTCTAACACAAAGAAGTGTTGACAAAAATAAGGCTCCAAACATCACAAGTGATTTAATTGGCCCTTCACTAATATAGTTGTTAAAATATGGGTCAAAAAAAGTATAAAAACTGATTGCAACATAAAAAGATATAAATAAAGAAAGTGTTCCTGTGATTTCTTTAACCAAACCATTAATATATCCCTTAACTAGGCCGTAAATACATATTGATAATAAGACTAAGTCTATATAATTCATTTTAAAAGATCCTATGAATTGATGTTAGTTTATCAAAACTGTTTTAAATACAGTTTCATTTTTAACAAGCTTTATTACACCTGATCCAGATAAAAAATCATTGCCTTGGGTTTTTTGAGCGTCGATATTTAAAACTTTTTCTAGTTCAAATATATGAACAGTTTGTCCTTGTGAATCTGTAATTTGTTGATCACTAATGTTTGAAACTGTCCCCTGAGGGCTAATTTGACCATTTTGACTCAACCACACTGTAGCTCCTTGAACTGGATTTCCACTTATATCATTAACTGTTATTATTGCTTTCGTATCTGGTGCTTTCTCACAAGAAACAACGATAAAAAATGCGAAGATTAATAACCCGATTTTATATTGCATAAATATTGTTAATTTGCATTACAAATATAAAAAATTTAAGTGTTAGAAGAAATACGTGATTATTGCTTAGAAGCTAAAGATTCAACTATTAAGTCAGACAAAGATGCAGAGGCTTTTAAAAAAAGGTTTTTATCAAAAAGTGGTATTGTTAATTCTCTTTTTTTAAGATTTAAAAAACTTTCAACTGATGAAAAGAAGGCTGTTGGAAAAGATATTAATCTTCTTAAAAAAATATGTCAAGATAAAATTGATGTTGTCAAAGCAGTGTCTGGCTCAAATTTAAACTCAGCCTTAGATTTGACGAGACCAACTTCTAATTTTATTGGATCCACTCATCCGATAACTAAGATTAGTGATCAAATTAATGAAATTTTTAAATCTTTAGGGTTTTACATTTCTTCAGGCCCAGAAATTGAAGATGATTGGCACAATTTTGAAGCCTTAAACTTGCCAAAAGATCATCCTGCAAGAGATATGCAGGACACTTTTTTTGTAAAAACTCAGCCTGATGTTTTACTACGAACTCACACCTCATCTGTGCAGGTGAGACATATGAGCGAAAACCAACCCCCCATCAGAACTATTTCTCCAGGAAGAGTTTTTAGAAATGAAGCTGTTTCATCAAGAGCGCATTGTATTTTTCATCAAGTTGAGGGCTTATATATTGATGAAAATGTAAGTTTTATTGATATGAAAAACCTCCTTTTTGTTTTTGCTAAAAAGTTTTTTGGAAATGATGTTGTTTTAAGATTCAGGCCTTCTTATTTTCCTTTTACTGAGCCTTCAGCAGAAATGGATGTTTTTTTAGGAACAGAAACTCTGGCTGACTATAAGCTTACAAAGGGAAGTGGGTGGTTGGAGATTTTGGGCTGTGGAATGGTTGACCCAAAAGTTTTAAGTAACTGTGGTATTGATCAAGAAAAGTATTCTGGGTATGCGTTTGGAATGGGTATTGAAAGAATGGCTATGTTAAAATACGGGGTGAAAGATTTAAGGTTGTTTTTTGAAAATGATCTGAGCTTTTTAAGACAATTTAATTAGTGCGACCAATCATACTTATCTATCTCGATTAAACATTCATACAAAAACACTATCGTATTAGACAAATCTGATTTGTTCACTGTTTCAATTGTTTGATGAATATGTCTGGTTGGAATTGAAATTGCACCAGCTATAGAGCCCCCTGAATTCATTCTTTGCAGAGGGGAGGTGTCTGTAGCTCCCGCTGGTAAAATTTCTAGTTGGGTTTTTATTTCTTTTAGTCTAGATATTTCTTTCATATAATTTACCATTCTATAATCACAAATGGTTTGTGAATCCATTATTTTAATGCACGGACCAAGTCCTAATTGAGAGATCCGATCTCTTTCAGCTGAGCCAGGAGTGTCGAAAGCTATTGTTGTATCTAAACCAAGACCAAAATCAGGGTTTATTAACAATGAAGCTGCGCTTGCTCCTCTTAAACCCACCTCTTCCTGTACAGTAAAGACAGCATAAATATCGTATGGTGGTGGTTGTTTTATTTTTTTTAACACCTGTAAAAGAACAAAAACTGAAGCTCTATTGTCAAGTGACTTGCTGTTAATATTCTGTCCTAGTTCTATGAGCTCGCTATGTCTAGTTATTGGGTCTCCAACACTAATTTTCTTTTCTAACTCTTCTTTTTTTAATCCCGTATCTATAAAATAATCTTCGATTTTAGGTATTTTTTTTCTGTCTTCTGCTGACATTATATGTACTGGCTTACTTCCCATAACCCCAAGAATATCCTGTGTTCCATGGATTACAACTCTTTGAGAGGTTAGTGTTTTAGGGTCAAAACCGCCTAAAGGGTGAAAAAAAACAAATCCTTTCTCGTCAATATGTTTTACAATAAAACCTATCTCATCCATATGCGCTGCCACCATAATACTCTTTTCTTTTTTTCCTTTGACTTTTACAATTAAATTTCCCAGGTTGTCAAGCTTATAACTTAGCCCTTCTTTTTTAATTTCTCCTATTATAAAATCGCGAATTTTTTTTTCATGTCCCGGTGCGCCAGCAATTGAACATATTTTTGATAATAGCTCTATGTTTTTCATATTAAACTCTGCTTATTTTTAAAGTGTTGGTTCCTCCTTTTTCTTTCGCTGGCATACTAGCGGTGTTAATGACTAGTTCTCCCTTTTTAACAATTTTATTTTTTTGTAAGATCTCTATTGTCTCTTGAACTAGCTGATCCGTTGTTGAGCCTCTATCGTAATATATTCCAACTACGCCCCAAAAAATGCTCATAGTGTTTAAAATACTATGATTATTTGTAAAGGCATAAATAAAAGCTTTAGGTCTGTAGCTAGAAACTTTTAACGCACTATATCCCGAGTAAGTTGCAGTTATAATAGATTTTGCATTTAAATCATTAGCTGCCTTAACTGCATTTTTACAAATATTGTCAGCCACTTTTCTTTTTGTGCTTACACGACCTTTTATTTTCTTAAACTCAAAATCCTCCATGCTTTTTTCTGCGTCTTTAATAGTTTTTCTCATTGTATCAACAACTTTAAGCGGTTGTATTCCTATTGAGGTTTCTCCGCTTAACATTAGTGCATCAGCACCGTCAAAAACTGAGTTTGAAACATCATTAATTTCAGCTCTGGTTGCAGAAAAGTTATTAGTCATGCTTTCAAGCATTTGTGTTGCGATAATGCATGGCTTGGAGGCAAATCTACACTTGTTTACTATTTTTTTTTGAAGCACAGGAACTTTGTGAGCTGGTATTTCTACACCTAAATCACCTCGTGCGATCATAATCCCGTCTGCACAGTCAATTATTTCGTCGATATTTTTAACGGCTTCAGGTTTTTCTATTTTAGCAATGACTCTTGCTGTGCTAGCTGACTTTTTTATTCTCCTTTGCAATGAAATTACGTCTTCTTTTTTTCTAACAAAAGACATGGCTATCCATTCAATATTTTCTGAAACAACAAACTTAAGGTCACGAAAATCTTTTTTTGTCATTGAGTTCATTTTAATATTTGTATCTGGTAAGTTGATTCCTTTTCTTTCTTTTATTACCCCACTACTCAAAGATTTAAGAGTAGTATTAGTTTTTTTATCAGTTTCTAAAACCTTTAAAATTATTTTTCCATCCTCAATTAATACGCTGTCTCCCCTTTTTATATCCTTAGCAAAACCCCTGTAGTCAACTGATAAATCACAGTCTTTAGAATTTCCTATTCTTATTTTTTGACCCACCATAGTGCTTAATTCTCCTGTTTTATTATGAATTTTTTTAATTCTAATTTTTGGGCCTTGTAAATCAGCCATTATAGCCGTGTGCACTGAGAGTTGCTGATTAATGGTCTTGATAGATGAAATTATTTCTTTAGCCTTTTCTAAAGACAAATGAGAAAAGTTTAGTCTACAAACATTTACCCCTTTTTGAATCATTTTTTTTAAAACTGATGGCTTTGAGCATGAGGGGCCTATAGTTGCAATGATTTTTGTCTTTCTAGTCATAGAATAATTCCTTTTTATTTGTGTCCTTTTCTAAATCTACTTCAAAGATTAATAAAATTTCTGAAACGTCATTAAGTTTACTCACCAAGTTTGATTTTTGTCTTTCAAAAAATGGTTTTTCAATTTTTAAAAAATAATTTACTTTTTTATCTTTAGTGTCTAAATAACCCTCTAAAGACCTGTTTGAAACAACTTCTATCTTCTCGCTTTCATTGAAGTGTCTATATCTGTCAAAAGAGCCTAATTTTAAAATGGTTAATGGTTCAACTCTGTTGAGATTAATCTGTAATTTCTTATTTATCCTCCAACACAGTTTATAAGACTTCTCATGGCTAATAATTGAAAACAGTGAAAAATTAACATCAAGATCTTTAGTTAACCTTAGTTTTTTTATCATAAAAGATTTTATTGATGATTTGACTTAAGTTTTTTAACAAAAATCTTTCTGCTTTGAACTGCAAGATATGTTTTAATATAAATTTTTCACAAGCCCGCATCCCTTTATCAATATAGATTGCTCCTATAATTGACTCTAGTGTGTTCCCAAGCATGTTTTTAGATAGATAACTGCTTTTATGTTTAATCATGTTTTTGTTTAATATTCTTTCAGCAACTTTATTTAAATTTTCTCTAGAGACATATTTTGATTTTTCTATACTCAAAAACCCTTCGTTTGCCTGCTTATTCTTACTAAATAATTGTTGTGAAACTATTAGATCTAGCACTGCGTCTCCCAAAAACTCTAACCTTTCATTATTTGTAGAGTTGTTATAAGACTTATGTGTAACTGCCCTAAAATAAATCTCCTTTTCATTGGTTTTAATGCCTAATGCGTCTCTGTAAAAATCTGAAATTTGTTTATCTGACAAACTATTTAAATCTTGCTAAACATAATTGAAGCATTATGACCACCAAAACCAAAGGTGTTGCAAAGGGCTGTCTTTATGTCTCTTTCTTGAGCTATGTTTAAGGTAAGTTGGAGGTTGTTGTTTATTGCAGGGTCTAAATTGAAGTTATTTATCGTTGGTGTCACAACACTATTTTTTATTGACAATATTGTTGCTATTGACTCTACAGCTCCTGCAGCCCCAAGCAAATGGCCTGTCATTGACTTAGTTGAGCTGATGTTGATTTTTTGACTATGTATGCCGAATAAGCTCTCAATAGCTTTTAATTCAGCAACATCACCAAGTGGTGTCGAGGTCCCATGAACATTAATATAGTCTATTTCTGAGAGATCAAGGCCCGCATAATTTACAGCGTCTCTCATTACTTTTCTTGCCCCTTCTCCCTCTGGGTGAGGGGCTGTTATGTGGTGCGCATCTGCTGACAAACCTACTCCTGATATTTCTGCATAAATTTTTGCTCCTCTTTTTTTAGCATGTTCAAGTTCTTCAATAACTAAAGCCCCTGCACCTTCCCCTAACACAAACCCGTCTCTACCTAAATCAAACGGCCTTGAAGCTGTTTTAGGGTCATCATTTCTTGTTGATAGAGCCATCATAGCGTTAAACCCACCTATCCCAAGCTCATTAACACACGCTTCTGAGCCCCCAGTAACAAACGCATCTGAAAACCCTAGCTTTATATAATTAAACGCGTTTATTATAGCATTGCTTGCGGAAGCACATGCAGAAACAGCGCTGTAGTTTGGCCCCTTTAAACCGTATTTTATTGAGATGTGTCCTGCGGGAATGTCTGATATTATTTTTGGGATGAAAAAAGGGTTAAGTCTTGGCGACTCACCATTGTTAATAAAAGATTTTGTTTCTTGAAGCATAGTTGTCAAGCCACCAATACCTGAACCCCAAATAACACCCGTTCTTCCTTTATTGAAATTGGAAGAAAGTAGCTTTGAGTCTGTTAGCGCTTGGTCTGCTACTACTAAGGCAAGCTGGCAAAATCGATCAAGCCTTCTAGCTTCTTTTCTATCAAGATAATCTTCGGCCTGAAAACCTTTTACTTCGCATGCGAATTTTGTTTTAAACTTAGCTGCGTCAAAAAGAGTTATTTTATCTGCGCCTGATTTTCCGCCAACAAGGTTTTGCCAAAACTCGTTTATGCTGTTTCCAATGGGAGTTAGCGCCCCCATACCAGTAACAACTACTCTCCTGCTTTTCATTTAAGAATTATGCGTTCTCAATAAATGAAATCGCGTCTCCTACAGTTTCTATTGATTCTGCTTTATCATCTGGTATTTGTATATCAAATTCTTTTTCAAACTCCATTATTAACTCGACCGTATCTAATGAGTCCGCCCCTAGATCGTTTGTAAAGCTTGACGTGTCTGTTACATCTGCTTCCGACACTCCAAGTTTATCTACAATTATTGCTTTTACTTTGGTTGATACTTCTGACATAGTTTTAATTTTTTTGCAAATTACATTAATAATTGAAACCACATCACAATTTAATTGTTACTATATTAACATATATTTGTTTAAATAATTTAAATAGTGCTCAATGAAAAAAAATATTGCTGTTTTTTCATCTGGCAGAGGTGGTAATTTTGAAAATATTTGTAATTATTTTCAAAATGACAATAGTGTTTTTGTCGCCTTACATGTCACTAACAAGCTTGACTCTGTTTCAAAAAAGATTGCTGACAAAAGAAAGGTTAAGAATTTTTATGTAACTAAAGAAGAACTAGAGAAAGATAGTTTTTATGAGGTTTTGCAAGAAAACAACATCCACTTTATCGTGCTTGCGGGTTTTCTTTTAAAGATACCTTCGCGCTTGGTTTATTCTTACGACAAAAAAATTATTAACCTTCACCCCTCGCTTCTCCCAAGATTCGGCGGCAAAGGTATGTTCGGGGACAATGTCCATTTAAAGGTGTTAGACTCTGGGGAAAAACTAACCGGCATAACTATTCATTATGTGAATGAAGAATACGACAGTGGAGATATCATTTTTCAAAAAGAACTTGAGCTCTCTGGTATAGAAAACCTGGAGACATTAAGAGAAAAAATCAGAGAGATTGAGTACTATTATTTCCCAAGAGTCATAAAGAACCTTCTATAGTATGAAAGTAAGCATATACACTGACGGTTCTTCAAAAGGAAATCCTGGTTGTGGAGGCTATGGTGTTGTTCTATTATACGACAGTCACAGAAAAGAAATTAGTGGCGGGTTTAGGCTTACAACAAATAACCGTATGGAGTTACTAGCAGTTATTGTGGGTTTAGAGGCCTTAAAAAGTTTTAACAAAAACATTGTCATTTACTCTGATTCAAAATACGTTGTAAACGCTGTAGAAAAAAAGTGGCTATTTAGCTGGGAGAAAAACAATTTTAAAAAGAAAAAAAATAAAGATTTGTGGTTACGCTTTTTAAAAATATACAGAAAACACTCGGTCAGATTTATCTGGATAAAAGGCCACTCTGAAATTGTTGAAAATGAAAGGTGTGATTTTTTAGCGGTTAAAGCTACTGAGAAAAAACCATTGAAAATTGATGAATATTACGAAAACAGCATTAAACAAGAGCCTGATACTTTATTTTAAACCTTCGTGATTTCTTTCAAATACTTAACCCTTTTTTCTATCTCTGAAATTGTTACTTTTTCGGTCCCCTCAGTTCCAAATTTTTGGACACAAAATGAAGCAGCCGCAGTGGCGTAAAGGATTGCGCTTCTTATGCTTTGGAAGTTTATTTTTTCACAACTACTTAAATAACCAACGAGACCTCCCGCAAAACTATCTCCAGCTCCTGTTGGATCAATCACTGTTTCTAAAGGATAGGCAGGTGTTAAAAAAAACCTTTCTTCACCAAACAACATTGAGCCGTGCTCTCCTTTTTTTATAATTAAATATTTAGGCCCCATTTTTGTTATCTTTTTTGCCGCTTTAACCAAAGTGTCTTCACCAGATAGCTGTCGGGCCTCTTCATCATTTATAGTCAGAATATCAACCTCTTTAAGGCTCTTTAAAAGATCTTCTAGAAAGTTGTCCATCCAAAAGTTCATGGTATCTAAAATTATTAGCTCAGGTCTTTCCTGCATTTGATCTAAGACCTTTTGCTGAACTGACGGCATTAAATTTCCAAGCATTAAAAACTTAGATTTCCTAAAAAGTTTGGGAACATCAGGAACAAACCTTTCTAATACATTTAGCTGTGTCTCAATTGTATCTCTAATATTCATATCATCATGGTACTTTCCAGACCAAAAGAAAGTTTTTTCTTCTTTTTTAACTTGAAGACCGAGAGTGTCAACACCCTTTTTTTCTAACTTTAAAACTTCATGCTTTGGAAAGTCGCCACCAACAACAGATACTAAGTTTAAGTTATTTGAGAATGGTGCAGCTGAGTGGCATATGTAAGTTGCTGCTCCACCAACAATTTTATCTGTTTTTCCATGCTTTGTTTCAATAGCATCAAAGGCTACGGTTCCTACTACTAATATGCTCATTTTCGTTTTTTTACAAATATATTGCATAATTTGATGCAATAAGCTATTTTTGCTTGCGTTTTCCTCCTTAGCTCAGTTGGTTAGAGCATCTGACTGTTAATCAGAGGGTCCTTGGTTCGAGTCCAAGAGGGGGAGCTAAAAGCTTTACAGAAATGTGAGGCTTTTCTATTTTTCCATTGGTATTTTTCCGCTAGACAGCAGATAAACAACTATAAGAGGCAACACTGTCATCACCAAATGAATATAAAATGTTACTTCTGGCGCTGGAGATATGTCAGGGACCAATACTCCTGTTAAGTTAATTAAGCTAAAGCAAACACATATTTTAATTCTGTCTTTTTTTACTGTTTCACTATCATATCTAGCCCTCACAGGCAGGGCTAAAACAGCTTGTATTAACCATAAAAAAGCGACAAATAGGCTTGTGGTATTGTCGTTGGAAATAAATTCATTAGTTTCTGCACCAAAGACTAAAAGGCCGTATATGAAATATCCTGTTAAAAAAAGCTCTCTATTTTTTTTTGCAAGCCCAACCACGGAGATTAGGACCAAGAGTGATGCTACAATTATTAATGGGTTCATTTGTTCGAATTTAAATTAATATAAATATATCTTTTAATTTTTAATTAGAAACTCTACCAATCGATTAACGGCCTTTTTATCTCCCAGAATTTTTCTGTGCCCTAGCCCTGTTGTTTTGTAAAGCTCACTGTTTTTTAGCTCTTTTCTCAATGCGACAGCAGAGCTAAAGTTTACATAATTGTCATCTGAACAATGTATAATTAGTGTTTTTGAAGTTATGCTTCTAACAAATCTTTCTGGGTCATAATCTAAAATTTTTTCACCAACTCTTTTTTCAAAAAGAGTCATTATTTTTTTTGAGTAATCGATATTTAGTCCCATAATTTTTATGAACTCTTTAAAATATGTTGAAAGCTTACTTTGAGTGCCGATAACAACAATTTTTTCAAAGACTCTATATTTTCTGCAATAATTAAATATTGATGCTCCACCAAAAGAATGGCCAACTGCATAATCGAAAGGTCCTTTAACTGTATTTAAAAAGTTTATTGCCTCGACAAACTCCGGCACATTAGTAGTATAAGAGGGAGACCCTCCGTGAGCTGGAGCATCAAAACTCACAACATAAAACCCTTTTTTATTACATTCGGTTGCTATTGATGAGAGCTGACTTCCCCTACCGCTCCACCCGTGAACAAGAAGCACTTTTTTGTGAGAACCCTTCAGCTCATAAGTTTTTATCCTTTTGTTTATGCTTGGTATAAAATGTATTTCTTTCTTGCTAGAACTAATAAACTCTTTTTCTCTTACATGTGGTTTGTGCCTCAAAGGTCTTGAGAAAATATATCCAAGAAGATTTGTTGTTATTTTGCTTGAAACAAGACTAACTGTATAAATAATGAGCTTTAATAGTTTTGGTATTTGTTCCGCTGATTGAAGATCGTTTCTTTTTTTCAACTTTTTTATACAAACTTAAGCCTATACTTTCAGTTGTTTGTAAGTCTTTAAAAAAAAGTTAAAAAAACTTTTGACAATCTTTTTCTTAGTCTCAAATTTAATGTTGAAATGAAACATCTAATTTTTTTATTCAACTTTGTTCTAATTTTTTCTTGCGGAAACAATAGTAATGGCTTTTATTCAACATTAAATGACAGTAAAAGCTCTGCGATAAAATTGCAGTTAGAAAACTATCTTTCCAAAAACTATGAGCCAATGAGCGCTTTTTATCATGACAGCCTTATGCTTTTTGTTTCAGGCTCTAACGACACACTTCATTACTCTGATGTTTTTGAAGGGATTGAACTTCATCATACTCTTTTTTCAAACATCGATATTCCCATGCAAGATGGGAATTTACATGTTGAAACCTCTAGCTATGGGAAGGAAGTTTGGTCAAAGGCTTACTTTACCTGGAATGCGAAAGGAAGGTATACCAAACAGGCGGTGTCAAACACAGTTCATATTGCATACAGATGGGCTGAAGATAAAGTTATTGAAGAACACCATTATAGTGATAGAACAGCTTTTGAAAAAGAAATTAGTTTATATTCAGAAATAAATAATTAAAATTTTAATATGAAAAATACGATTACAATTACTTTGCTAAGCTTTATATTTAGCCTTTCTTCCGCTTATTCTCAAGAGATCGGAAAACACACTGTTTCTGTTGGAATCAGTCCCTTTGGAGGAGGAGTCAATCTGTCACACAACATGAATGAAAGGACCTCTGTTAATATAAGCTTTGGAGGAGCTCCAGAAGGCGACCTTCCAGAAGCCATAAAACCAGAAATCGATGGTTTTTCTAATAACTACACGCATACCGCTAAAAGCGCATGGATGGGAATATTTGTTTCTCATCAACCTCTTGACCAATTTAACTGGCTTAGGGTTAATGCGGGTTTTGCAGTAGGGTCCATTGAGAATACTATCGAAGATAATGGTGAAGTCTATTATGCTGATTACAACGAAAACCCTGTCTCTTACATTGGTTTAAATATAGGTAAGCCCCCGTATAAAGGGCTGGTCTATGGGTTAGATGTAGGCGCTTTGTTTTCTTCTGGTGCTGATTTTTCTCATGAAGGTGGAGATGTTGATAAGTTTAATGCCTTACAGGATGGTGTTCCTGGGTTAACAAACGTACTTCCAAACTTTCAGTTAACAGTTGGATACTGTTTTTAATAATATTTAATTTAAAAGTCGGCTGTAATTTAGTCGACTTTTTTTCCAAAAAGACTGCTTTTACCCCTTTTGGTTTTTTTTCCAAAAACTCTTTGCCCATCTTTTAATAGCAAAAGCTTATATTTACTTTGCTTTTTTTGTTCTTTTTGAGCTACTTCGCTCTCAAAAGTAGTACAGTCTAGTGAGGTTGTACCATTAAAGACTTTTTTGCTTTTACAAGAGCTAAAAGCTGTAATCGCTGAAAATATTAAAAGAGTAAGTTTTACTTTTTTTATAAACATAAGCAAATTTAAAGCTATTTTTACCCTTATACTTTTATGAAAAAGAAAAAAAATAAACAACTCATCGTTAATGTTTATACTGGGCTTTGGTTATTGTTCAAAGACAACCCTAATAAGAATTTTGCAGAAAGCAAGCTCCAAAAACTATATAAAAAGAAGACTAAAAAAGACCCTCTTCCCGTGCTATCGTCTCTGGAAAGGTTACTTAATGAAAACAAGATTATTAAAACATCAAAGGACAGGTACTGCTTAAAACTTGGTGAAAATTTTTCTGAAGGAATAGTTGTAAAAACCTCTAAGTCATCCGTATTTGTTTCTGACAAAAGCGGGGAAATTATTAAAATTAAAAAAGAGAACGCCTTTTTTGCTTTAGCAGGAGATGAGCTGTCTCTGAATCAAATAAATATTTCAAAAGGTAAAAAAAAATATGTGGTTGATAGCGTCAAACATCGAAATAAAGACTCTTTTGTTGGAGAGATTGATTATTCTTCCGGCACTGCCTTTTTTGTTAGTTCTGAAAGAAAGGTCTACTTTGATGTACTAATTCCAAGAAAAGACTTTAACCCTTCCTTCTTGAACAAAATATTGGTTGTAAAAGTAACCACTTGGGATTCAAAGGGGAAATGTCCGCTTGGTAAGGTTATAAAAGTTTTAGGTCCAAATAATGATTTTAAATCCCACATAAAATCTATAAGTCATAAACATAACATTGGACCTTTATTTAGCAACAGTCTTTTAAAAGAAATTTCTTCTGTAAAGGATTTATCTGACAAGAAAAACCTAAACAGACTTGACTACACTAGGTTTTCTACATTTACTATAGACCCGGATGATGCAAAAGACTTTGACGATGCTATTTCAGTAAGGGTACAAGAAAATAAATTATTTGAAGTTGGTGTCCACATAGCAGACGTTAGTCATTATGTACAAGAGGGGTCAAAGATTGATGTTGAGGCTAGTCAAAGGGGAAATTCTGTTTATTTAGTTGATGAAGTCATACCAATGATTCCTGAAGAACTTTCTAACGACATCTGCTCTTTGAAAGAAGGGGTTCCAAGAAATTGCTTTTCTGTTATTTTCAAATTTGATAGTACTTTGAAAATATCAAGTTTTAATATTACAAAAACTAAAATTATTTCAAATAAGCGCTTCACCTACAGTGAGGCTCAGTCCATTTTAGACAATAAAGAGGGCGTTCTTTTTGATGAGTTATCAATAATAAAAAAAATAGCCATAAAGCTTAGAAAAAAAAGACAGTCCTCGGGTGCAATCATGTTCAACAAAAAAGAGATGGGTTTCAAATTAAATAATCAGAAATACCCTATAGATATCTTTGTAAAAGAAAGTTATTTTACACAAAAAATTATTGAAGAGCTCATGCTTTTAACTAACATAACTGTCGCTAACTTTTTAAAATCAAAAAATATATTAAATGCTGTTTTTAGAGTACATGACATTCCTGATAAAGACAAACTGCTTTCTTTAAAGAATTTAGCCTTTGAGTTTAATTACAGTATTGATATTTCCAATAAAATAGCTGTTAGAAAGTCTCTTAACAAGCTTCTTGAAAAAGTTGAGGGGACTACAGAACAAGGACTATTTGAACCTCTTGTGATTAGATCAATGGCAAAAGCAGAATACTCGTCAAAAAACATCGGTCACTATGGGCTTTCATTAAATGATTATGTTCATTTTACTTCTCCAATTAGAAGGTATGCTGATTTGATTATTCACAGAATAATAGATTCTATCTTAAATAATAATCCTAACTTAAAATCATTTGAGGGTATTTGTAAGCATATTTCAAAAAAAGAAAGAGAAGCTTCTATGGCTGAAAGGGAGTCTATAAAATTAATGCAGATTAAATATATGGAAAAGCATGTTGGAGACACTTTTGAAGGAGTCATTAGTGGTGTTATTGATCATGGATTTTTTGTTGAATTAGTTCAAAATGGTTGTGAGGGTTTTGTAAGAGCAAGCTCTTTAAAAGGTTTTTATCAAATAGATAATAAGAAAATTGCCCTAGTAAATAATGATAATAAATTTACTCTAGGGCAATCTGTTGATGTAAAAGTTATTAGATCAGATTCAAATAAAAGATTATTAGATCTGGAACTAATTAGTTTTTAACAATTTTTCTGTTTATTTCTAAATTATCTTTAGTAGTTATTTTTAGCTGATACATTCCTTCTTTTATTTTAGATATATCTAGAATATTATTTATTGCAGCATCTAATACTAATTTCCCTTCAATATTGAATATCTTAATTGAAATTACGTCCTCTGGAAAATTGTCTATGTATAGTGTATTATTTGCTGGATTTGGAAATGCTTGTATATTATTGTGTTCAGGTCCTTCTAAGTTAATTGCTTCTGTGCTAGAGGAACAATCAACCCATCCTGAACTTAAAGCCTCAGCATATGATTGAGAAGACCCGTTATTTATTCTACCTGTATTATCAATAAGCATTCCAACTATATGCATTTGATTTAAATCCCAACTTGGGTCTATATTAAATTCAAAACATATTGTTTCAGTATCTCCAGTTTGGTAAAATTGAGTTAATGTTTGCCCATTGAAGCTAGGCGCAATTCCTCTTGCAACATGTCTATACACCATCATATAATCAGGAACGTTTGAAGGTTTGTTTGCCCAGTCTGTCCCATCAACATCTATTAAAGGTCCATTAGCTCCTCCACTGTATGCATTTGATTGATAATAATTTGGTCCTTGTCCTGTTACACTATCTTCAACTAATACGCATGCTAATTTATGATTAGATCCAATTGTTTGATTGACATTCATTGTTAATGATACTTTCATTTTATTTCCATCAATAATTGCTCCTGCATTCATCGTTGCTTTTGGATTAATACCTATTCTCTGAAGAAAATCTACTTCAAAATTTGAAGGATCAATATCTGAACCTCTATCAACTAATCCACTTGGATAGCCAGAAGTGAGCGCTCCCATTCCTATATCATAATCTGTATTAACCATTGGGTCATTATTATGAACAGCTATTCCTTGCCAATATCCATAGTATTTTTCATCCATCCAGTTCATTGCTACAGCTCCTCTTGGACACCAAGAGCACCAAGTGCCTGTTCCTTCTTCTCCAATTACAATTTTTCCTGGAGCTGCATATGTTCCCGTTACAGATATTGAAAGAGTATCATCAGCTGTATTCTGTATTAAGCCACCATTTATATTATAAATATATGCTGTTACAGGAAGAGTACCTGTAGCAAGTGTAATTTGATTGGAAAAATTAACCTGATAAGTTTGCAATGATGTTAAATTTAAACCTGTTAAATTTTCAGTCACTTGAGTGCCATTATAATCAACTGTTACATCAAAAGATGTAATAGCATTTTGACCAAAATTTCTTATATTAACGGTAGGTTCTTTTTGCTGTCCAACTAAACCAGTAATTGCATCTATTGTTGAAATCTGTGCATTTAAAGGATCTAACATTGCAGGTTGATAATCATAACAAATATCATCTACCCAAAACTCAGAATTTGCATTTGGAAATAAATCTATTGAGGAAATCTGATTAATTGTATTTGCAAAACTTCCTTGTGAAACATTATCAACAAAAACCTCCCAATTATTCATTGATAAATCTATTACAAATTTTATTTCAAACCATTGTCCGTTCGGATATGAAGCTGAAAAATTAGTTCCACTTGTGTTTGTCATTACCATTCCACCTAAGGCATCTAGATTAACTTCTAATGCCCACTGAATACCAGGCGTGTTTTCTGCTTGAAAATTAAAATACCCTGTTTTACCAGAAACAACCTTCATCATGTGGGAATAAGTGAGTACTCCTGATATATAAGGTGTCATTAAAGTATTAATATTTGCTGTAGTTATATTTGGTGTATTATCAAACATTAATAAAATATCTTGAGGCCCCCCCATACCTGTTTGGTCAATGACATATAAACAATTTGGAGCACTGTAAAATTCTGTAGCACTTACTTCACAATCATCAATAAATGGTGCAACTGATCCATTCATTAGCTCATCCCATGAATTCCAATTAGGCGATGTTTCTGCTATAGGATCACCAGGTGTAAATGGAGGTAGTCCTCCAACATAAGAATCAAAATTATCACAGAAATTTATACTTGGTAGTTGAGCATAAGTATTATAAGTTGTTGATAATATTAAAAATGTAAATAGCTTATAAATATTTTTCATTGATCTAATA
>JAOOLD010000019.1 GCA_028408365.1 Bacteroidota bacterium | reverse complement strand
TTTTAGTTTTCTAACAAAAAAAAGCTACTCTTCGCACCTAATGGGAGGAGAGATTACTTGGGAATGTTTAAAAACTGGTGTTAACACTGGTAGCTATATTTTTACTTTAAAAGTATATCGTGATTGTAATGGAATAACAGTGTCAACTTTTGCACAAACTATAACTGTTTGGGGACATCCAACCGTTACTACAATAACTGCTGATTTTATATCGCAACAAGATGTTTCTCCAATTTGTGACCCAATCAATAGTGGAAATCAACAATACAGCTGTGCTAATGGTGATTTAGGAGCTGTTGAAGAATATGTTTTTCAATCTCAACCTATCCAACTTCCTGGAACACCCTCAGCAGCTGGTTGGCATTTTACTTGGAACAATTGTTGTAGAAATGCTGCAATTGTGAATATGGCTTCATCTCAAGAGGGATTTACTCTTAGAGCAACAATGTATCCTTACACTGATCCAGTTACTGGTGTTCAAGTTCCAGCAGACCCCTGCTTTGATTCATCTCCAAATTTTAAAGAACAACCGAAAACCATATTATGTACAGGCTTTCCTTTTTCATACAATCATAATGCATCAGATCCGGAGCTAGATAACTTAGTTTATGATTGGGCATACCCTTTAGATGATGATTTATTTAATGGACCAATTTTTAATCCGCAACCAGCTGGAACAGCAGGTGCTAATCCATCAGAGCTTGCTTTTCAAGTCCCGTACTCAGTAAACTCACCACTTCCTGGCGCACCTCAACTAGATCCAAACACTGGAGAAATTACATATGATGCTAATACTGCAGGTTTTTTTGTCACTTGCGTAAAAGTACAAGCATATAAATGTGGTCAGTTAGTTGCTGAAGTTTTTAGAGAAGTACAAGTAGTTTTGATTGCTTGTCCAACAATGCCCGGCACTGGAGCGCTCAATAACCCTCCAAATATTGATAGACCATTTACTGATCCTGTAACCTCATTACCTTCTTATGAAGCTACTGTTTACGCAGGAACACTGGTTAATTTTAACATCACTGGACAAGATTCTGATCTATACCCTGGATCAATTGCACAAGATTTGACAATGGAAGTATCCGGTGGTCAATTTTCGGATGACTTTATCAACACTAATAGTTGTAATAATCCGCCATGTGCAACTTTTAATAATGGAGCTGGGCTAACACCTCCATTTTCTGCTCCAGGAATTGTTAACGGTGTATTTGAATGGCAAACATCTTGTAATCATATAAATGCTATACTAGGTTGTGGAGCAACAACAAGTACATTTACTTTTTTAGTTAAGGTTCATGATGATTTTTGTCCAGCATTTGGTATAACAATTGCAACTATAACTATAACAGTTGTTCCTCCAATTCCTGATTTAAGATGTATCTCAGTTTTAGAAAATGGTAATATTGAATTAAACTGGCAGTATGCACCTGGTGCTCCACCAACGCTAGAACCTTATTTTGTCTACAGAAAGTCATCTTCATTAACAAATTTTGAATTGGTAGATAGTGTATTTTTCCCATCAACATCATTTATAGATACTGATCCCTCTGTAGATGGAAATTTAAATGAATATCAATATTTTTTAGCTACTGATCAGAGTTGTGGTATTTCAACAGGACAACTTCAGTCTGATACTTTAACAAGTATCCTATTAAATTCTTCAACATTAAATCTCAATACAGTTGCAAATCTTTCTTGGAACAATAATCATGATCCACTTCTTCTGACATCTGATTCAGTTTTTGATGTGTTCATGAAAAGAGACAATAATAGTTCACAAGAAATTATTGATTCAACTTCATTACTAACTTACACTTACAATGCTGACTTTATTGTTCCAATTTGTAATTATGACCCAGTATTCCAGATTCACTTAGATGATTTATCTGGATGTAGATCTAAGTCTTCATTTTCATCAGTTAATCTAAATGATACGCTACCTCCTGATATACCACTAATTTCTGATATTTCAGTAGATAACAACAACAAAGCAGTCATTAATTGGCTGCCAATAGTTGGAGCTGACATGTATATTATTTACATCAAAGACGAAGATGGATCTCAAAGAACACTAGACACTGTATTCACTAATTCCTACACTTATCTTCAATCTGATGCTGGAGACAAATATGAAACTTTTTTAATTAGAGCTCTTGATAGCTGTGAAAATGCCAGCGATTATTCTAGTGAGCATAATTCAATTCATTTGCAAACTGTTCTTGATGCATGTCTTCAAACGCTCACGCTTGAATGGAACGATTACGTTAATTGGACAGGTGGGGTTAGTACTTATGAAATTGATATTGTATCTACAAGTCCATCTGGAAACATTCAAAGTTTCAGTTACTCAGTATTAAATAACAACCCTTTTGTTTTTACTGATGCAATTGACAAGTATAATTATGAAATTTTTATAAGAGCTTATAATTTAGACAGTACTTTTCAAGCAACATCAAATAAAATTAGTGTAATACCAAATTTATCTAAAAAACCTGATTATAACTACATTGAATATGCATCCGTAAATATGGATAATGGTTATGTAGATATCTCTTGTCTTGTTGACAACAGTGCAGTAGTTGATTATTATTCTATTTACAGATCAATATCTAATAATAATAATTTCACTAAAATAGGAGAAATCCCTTTTAATGGTCAAGAAAATATTTTCTATACTGACAATGACGCATTAACATCTAAAAATTCATATGATTATATGATCTTTCCAGTTGACACTTGTGGGGTAACTATATCAACAGGGTCAGTTCTTGATCCTTACACTGGTTTATCAACAAATGATACATCAATTGCAACTACAATACTATTGAAAACTCAAATTAATTTAGAGGAGGAATTACTTACATTTTCAAGTGATGAGTATATAAATACTATTACTTTTAATGAATATGCAAACTGGCTAGGTAATGTAGATAAATATGAATTATATAGATCTGCAAATAGACAACCTTTTGTCATTCTACCAATCTATACTTTTGATAGAAATAGCAATCCAAATGAAAGTTTAAAGTACAATGATGTTGTAACTGATTTTGGAGAGCAAGGTAATGGAAGGTTTTGTTACTATGTAAAAGCTAGTGAAGGTCTAAATAATACTTATGGTCCTACTAATTTTGGATCTTATTCAAATATCAGTTGTATATCACAAACACCTATAATCTATCTTCCTAATAGTTTTACCCCTAACAGAGATGAACACAACGAATTATACATTCCTGTGACTTATTTTGTTTCTGAAGATGGTTATCTTTTTTCAATTTTTGATCGTTCTGGTAATCTTATTTTTGAAACCAATGATCCTAAAAAGGGATGGGACGGTTCGTACAAAGGTAATCTAGTTCAAAATGGTACTTATGTGTACATTCTGAAGTATATAAATGGTGTTGGTAACCTAATCAATAAAACAGGTCCAGTAAATGTTATTAAATAATATTTTTTAACTCACATCTTTAAGATAGATTTTTATTTAGTAATTTTGCATTCCTATTCATGATAGATAATAAAAAAATATTGCAAAATGGGTTAACCTTTGATGATGTTTTGGTCATACCTTCATATTCTGAATTAATGCCAAATGAAACAAATATCACTTCGTTTTTCTCAAAGAATATTAAAATTAATATACCTATTTTAAGTGCTGCTATGGATACAGTTACAGAGTCCAAAATGGCAATTTCTCTAGCCAGAGAGGGAGGAATAGGTGTTCTTCACAAAAATTTGTCAATAGCTCAGCAAGCTTCAGAAGTTAGAAAGGTAAAAAGATCTGAAAGTGGTATGATACAAGACCCTGTTACATTGTCAATTGACTCTACTGTTGGTAATGCTCTAGAGCTAATGAAAGAGCACAGAATTGGTGGAATACCAATTGTTAATGAAAAACAGAATCTGCTAGGTATCGTTACCAATAGAGATCTTAGATTTCAAAAAAAGCATGATATACCAGTTAAAGATGTTATGACTAGTGAAAATCTAATTACTACAAAACTTAAAGACTTAGAAAATGCTGAAAATATTCTCAAAATCAACAAGATTGAGAAACTGCCAGTTGTTGATGATAGTTACAAGCTAGTTGGTTTGATTACATTTAAAGATATCACAAAAAATAAAATGATGCCTAATTCTTGTAAAGATTCACTTGGGAGGTTAAGAGTAGCTGCTGCTGTTGGTATCACAAATGATGTTGTAGATAGAGTCTCAGCTTTGAATCAAGCATCAGTCGATGCAATTGTTATTGACACTGCTCATGGACATTCTAAGAACGTAGTTGAAGTTTTGAAAAAATTAAAAATGAAATTTTCAAATTTAGATTTTGTAGTTGGTAATGTCGCAACAGCTGATGCAGCAAAACACTTAATTAAAAATGGTGCAGATGCAATAAAAGTAGGCATTGGACCAGGTTCTATTTGCACAACTAGAATCATTGCAGGTATAGGAGTTCCTCAACTGACTGCAATATTAAATGTTGCAGAAGTTGCAAAAAAATCAAACGTTCCTGTAATTGCTGATGGAGGAATCAGGTACTCTGGAGACATTGTAAAAGCATTAGTTGCGGGCGCAAGTTCAGTTATGCTTGGCTCAATGTTTGCTGGAGTTGAAGAAGGACCAGGAAAAACAATAATTTTTGAAGGTAGAAAATTTAAAAGCTACAGAGGAATGGGATCAATTGATGCTATGGAAAGTGGGTCTAAAGACCGATATTTTCAAGCTGATCAAAGTGATAATAAAAAGCTAGTGCCAGAAGGAATAGTTGGTAGAGTTGCATACAAAGGAACCCTTTCAGAAGTTGTTCATCAAATTTTAGGTGGTATAAGAGCTGGTATGGGATATACAGGTTCAAAAGATATTATTGACTTACAGAAATCTTATTTTACAAAGATAAGTTCCTCAGGAATGACTGAAAGTCATCCTCATAATGTTACAATTACAAAGGAAGCACCAAATTACAGTAGAAAATAAAATATGAAAAAAATAATCTTACTATTACTTATTTCTTTTAGTATCAAGTCATTTGCCAATGAAAATGTTTTAACAATTGGTGATGAAAATGTATCCCTAAATGAATTTGAAAATATATTTTTTAAAAACAACGATTTAGAATCCTTCACTAAAGAATATCTTGATGAGTATATGGAGCTCTTTATCAATTTTAAATTAAAAGTTAAAGAGGCAGAATCTCTTGGAATGGATACTTTATCTACTTTTATCAATGAGCTCGAAGGCTATAGAAAACAACTTTCTAAACCATATTTAAAGGATAAAGAATTTGAGGAGAGTCTTCTTAACGAAGCGTATGAAAGAACAAAATATGATTTAAATGTCAGCCATATACTAATAGCATTCGAGAACAGCTCTACTAAAAGAACTGAAGAGGAAGCTATTGCCAAGATAAAGTCAATAAGAGATGAAGTTTTAAACGGTAAGATTTCTTTTGAAAAAGCAGCTATTATGCACTCTGATGATAGATCTTCAAAAATTAACCAAGGGAATTTAGGATATTTTACAAGTTTTATGATGGTATACCCATTTGAATCAGCTGCTTATAATTGTGAAGTTGGACAAATTTGCGGTCCAGTTAGAACAAAGTATGGCTTACACCTTATCAAGTTAAATGACAAGAGAAATGCTCTTGGAGAAGTTCAAGTTTCTCACATAATGTTTAAAACACAACAAGGAAACAAAGAAAAAAATCAAACTGCTAAGACAAAAATTTTCGATGTATTTGAAAAATTAAATGAGGGTCAAGAATTTGAAGATTTAGCAGAAAGGTTTTCAGAAGATAAATCTAGTGCAGTTAAGGGTGGTAAATTGCCTCCATTTGGGGTTGGTAAAATGGTACCAGTTTTTGAAGATGCTTCATTTAACTTAAAAAAAATAAACGATTACTCTCAGCCATTTGAATCAGATTTTGGTTGGCACATAGTTAAATTAATTAGCAAAAAATCAATTCTACCTTTTGATGAACTAAAGGGTGATTTAAAAAGAAAAATTGAAAGAGATTCTCGAGCTAATCTAAGTCAAGAAAGTTTATTTAAGAAGCTAAGAAAGGATTACAATGTTGTTAGATTTAGTAAAAGAATTAAACAAATTAAGGGGTATGGTGAGAAAAGTGTTTTTGAAGGAAACTGGAACGGAAAAAATGCTAAGGGATTAATTTTTACTTTGTTCATGATTGATAATTTGAAAATTAACCAGCAAGATTTTGTTAAATATTTAGTAGATAACCAAAAAAAGGGTTCTATTATCGATGATTTATATGAGGATTTTATTAATCTTAAATTGCTTGAGTTTGAGGAAAGTAATTTATCAAAGAAATATCCTGAATACAAAGCATTACTTAAAGAATACAGGGATGGTATACTTTTGTTTGATCTTACCAATAAATTGGTTTGGGGCAAAGCTGTGGAAGATACTATAGGTTTAAATAATTTCTTTGAGTCCAAAAAGAATGAATATTTATGGAATGAGCGAGTAGAGGCATCAATTTATACTTGTTCAAGCCTATCAATTGCAAAGCAAGTAAGAAAAGCTATTTACAGAAAGCAAAGAAATCAAATAGAGAATTCTGATATCATAAAAAAAATTAATAAAGACAACTCCTTAAATTTAAAAATAGAATCTGGTAAGTTTGAAAAAGGTGAAAATAAGATTTTAGACAGTTTAAAATGGAAAAGAGGTATTTCTAATGATATTAAATCTGAAAAAAATCAAATTATAATAGTTCATATTGAATCAATATTATCGCCCTCAACCAAAAAATTGAGTGAGGTTAAAGGAAAGGTCATCTCAGAATATCAAAATGAATTAGATAAAAACTGGATTAAAGATTTAAGGGAGAAATATAAATATTCTGTAAACTATGATGTTCTTTACTCAATAATAAATAAATAGTTGAGATATCTATATTTCTTATTTATTTTCGCCCTACTATCTTGCAAAAACAGATTTCAAAGTGAACCAATTGTTGAACTGTATGATCAAAAACTTTATTATGATGAAATAATTAATGAGTTGCCTGAAAATGAGGTTGATACCAATTATTTTATTGAAAATTACATTAGTTTATGGATAAGAGAAAATCTGCTCTTAAACAATGCAAAAATAAACTTACCGTCCAAACAAAAACAAATAGATAAAAAAACACAAGATTATTATAATCGACTACTGATATATAAATATCAAAAGGAATTAATAAGTCAGAAAATAGATACGAACGTTAGTGCTAATACAATTTTAGAATATTATATCACAAACAAAGAAAATTTTGTTCTTAAAAATGAAATTGTAAAAATAAATTTTGTTTCATTAAAAAAAAGTGCCCCAAATTTAGAAAAATTAAGAACAGTTTTCTTTGATAATTCAGATGTTGAATTTATTAATGAGTATTGTAATCAATTTGCTGATAAATTTTATCTGTTTGATACAACATGGGTGTATTTTAATGAAATTCTACAATATTTACCAAATGATATTGTTAAAGAAAGAAAGTATTTAACTAATATTAAGAACAATATTTTTGAAGATAAAGAAAATTTCTACTTTCTTAAAATTTTTGAGAAGAAAGGAATAGGAGAGTTGTCTCCTATCACTCTAGTCAAAGAAAATATCAGATCTACTATAGTCAATGAAAATAAATTAAGATATTTGAATGAGTTGGATAATCAATTATACATGCAAGCCATTACTGATAATAAATTAAAGATTAACAGATGAAAAGATTTTTTTCAATAATTATAATTACAACTTTTTCAATTATAATTAATGCACAAGAAATAGATAAGATTATTGCGGTTGTTGGAGATGAAATAGTTCTTCGTTCTGACGTAGAAAATCAGTATTTACAATACATTTCGCAAGGGGTTACTAGCAATGAAGAGCTTAGATGTGAAGTTTTAGAAGATTTGATGACACAAAAGCTATTGATTTTTTCATGTAAACAGGACAGTATTTTTGTCACTAAAGATGAAATAGAACAAGAAGTTGAAACTAGAGTTAACTATTATATTGATCAAATTGGTAGTATTGAAAAAGTTGAGCAATATTTTGAAAAAGATATATACCAAATTAAGAAAGTCCTTTCAGAATTAGTTGAAGACCAATTTTTAATTCAGAGAATGCAATCAAGCATTACTAAAGAAGTAAAGATTACTCCCTTTGACGTAAATGAGTATTATAAAAAAATGGATAAATCAGAACTACCATTAATAGAGGATAGGTACAAACTATCTCAGATTATTATAAAGCCAAAAATGTCTGAAGATCAAATTAATAATTTAACAGACAGGTTAAATGCTTTTAGAAAAAGAGTTTTAAATGGTGAAGACTTTAAGGTTCTTGCGGCTCTCTACTCTGATGATCCTGGGTCAGCAAATAATGGTGGTGAAATTGGTTTTGTTTCAAGAGGTACATTCGTCCCTGAGTTTGAAAAAGTTGCTTTTAGATTAAAAAAAGATGAAGTTTCAGAAATAGTAAAAACTAATTTTGGATATCACATAATTCAACTTATAGAAAGAAGGGGAGATCAGGTGAATGTCAGACATATTTTGCTTAAACCAAAATATTCCTCAACGTCATTACAAAACGCTAGATTAAAAATAGATAGCATATATAACAAAATAAAAAGTAATGAAATTAGTTTTTCACAAGCAATCAAGAGCTATTCAGATGATGATACTAAAAATAATAACGGATTACTCATAAATCCTTCAAATGGTTCTTCTACATATACAATTGCAGAGCTAGGATCTTCAATAAAATACTTAATTGAAGGATTAGATGAGGATGATTTCACAAAACCAGTAAAAGTTGAGTCTAACGAGGGTTCCATTTATAGAATTTTAAACGTAGTTGAAAAGATTAGTTCGCATACTGCAAATTTAGATTTAGACTATGATTTTTTCCAAACTCAAGCATTGAATTTTAAAAAACAAGAAAAGTTAGATGAATGGATAGATAAAAGAATAAAAAATACTTATGTTGAATTAAAAGAAATAGATAAAAACTGTAAATCTAAATACAAATGGTAGAAAATAAGAAAACTGATATTGATTTAACAAAAGATTTTATTAGAGATTATGAACTTTTTTTTAACGAAATAAAAAAAGTTATTGTAGGACAAGATGAAATCATAAAACAATTATTAATATCAATATTCTGCAATGGACATTGCATAATTGAAGGTGTTCCTGGGCTTGCTAAAACATTACTAGTGAGAACAATTTCTAAATCGCTAGGTCTTGATTTTAAAAGAATTCAATTTACTCCTGATCTTATGCCCTCTGATATTGTTGGAACTGAGGTTCTTGATGAAAATAAAGATTTTAAATTCATAAAAGGTCCGTTATTTGGAAATCTAATTCTTGCTGACGAGATTAATAGAACACCACCAAAAACCCAATCGGCACTTTTAGAAGCTATGGAGGAACGCTCAATTACAAATGCAGGTAATAAATATACACTTGAAAAACCTTTTTTTGTTTTAGCAACACAAAATCCAATTGAACAAGAGGGAACATATCCATTACCTGAGGCACAGCTTGATAGATTTATGTTCAATATTATTCTTGATTATCCAAGCATAGAAGAGGAAATATTAGTTGTTAAAAATGATCAAAACAATAATTTATTAAAAGTAAATCCTATTTTATCTGGGTCAGAAATAATTAATTATCAAAAAATTGTGTCAAAACTACCTGTTCCTGATAATGTTGTAAGGTATGCTGTTAACTTAGTTTCTAGTACAAGACCTAAATTAAAAATGAATGAATTAATTACTAATTATGTAGATTGGGGAGCTGGTCCAAGAGCTTCAAAGAATATTATTTTAGCGTCCAAGTGTCATGCTCTTATAAATGGAAAATATTCGCCTGATATTGAAGATGTTAAAGCAGTTTCTAAACCTATTTTAAGACACAGAGTTATAAAAAATTATAAAGCCGAGTCAGAGGGTATTTCAATTGATCAAATTATTGAAAAAATATTATAATGATTTTGCCGATTGTGTCTTTTGGTAATTCCATTTTAAGGACTAAATGCAGTCCAGTAGATGAAAATCATCCTATTGAAGATATTTTAAAAAATATGTATGAGACAATGTACAATGCTCAAGGTGTTGGCTTAGCAGCACCTCAAATAGGACTAGATTTATCAATTTTCATAATTGATACAACCCCTTTTTGTGATGATGAAAACAATATCAGACCTCTTAAAAAAGAATTTATTAATCCTGAAATTATTGATTATATTGGTAAAGATGAGAGTTTTAATGAAGGTTGTTTGAGCATTCCAGGTCTAAGAGAAGATGTTATTCGAAAGGACCAGATAAAAATTAGATACTCTGATAAAAATTTTAATCAGTATACTATGATATATGAAGGAATAAATTCAAGAGTTATACAGCATGAATATGATCATCTAATGGGTGTATTATTTACAGATAGAGTATCTACATTAAAAAAGAAACTATTGAAAAGTAAGCTCAATAAAATAAAAAATGGTGATGTTGAAGTTGACTACAATATGAAATTTATTTAATTTTTACTTCCAATATTTTTTTTCTATTTAAAAACCCCTCTAGAAAATCATTTTTCTTAATTCTACCTACACCAGCTGGAGTTCCAGTAAAAATTATATCACCTATTTTAAGAGTAAAAAACTTTGATACATAAGAAATTATTTTGTCGAAGCTAAAGATCATATCAGATGAATTTCCATTCTGAACAATTTCATTATTTAGCTTTAGAGAAAAATCTATATTATCTAAAATTAATTCATTCTTTTTTATAAATTCATTAGAAATTTTAGCTGAACCATCAAAGCCTTTCGCAATTTCCCAAGGCTTTCCTTTTGTTTTTAGATTGTTTTGTAAATCCCTTGCAGTAAAATCTATACCCAAACCAATTTCATTATAGTATTTGTATGCAAATTTCTCCTCAATATTTTTGCCAAGCTTGCATATTTTTAACAATATCTCTAATTCGTACTGTATATTTTCGGAAAAATCTGGAATGAAAAAAGGATGATTCTTAGGTTGAATAGCAGTTTCAGGCTTGAGAAATATTAATGGTTTACTTTCCTTTATGTTATTTAACTCCTTAATATGTTCTACATAATTTCTACCAATACAAATTATTTTCATTAGGATTCAAATTTTTTTTTGAGTTTTTTTTCATTAAGAAAATCAGTGATAATATCTTTTGTGAATAATGGAAATTCAGATCTTAAAATCCAAGAAAAATATCCTGCATTTAAATTGTAAATTTCTTCTAGTGTTTTGTTTTTATATTTCCCAAAACTGATATAAATTTCATTTTCACTATTTTTTCTTAAAAACCCTGCAAGATCTACATTGTTTTGATTACGATTAGAAAATTTTGATAAAAAATCTATGTCACTTTGTAAATTATCATACATTTTAACTTGTTTAAGTAATATCTGGTATGTAGCTAATGTATCGGCCTCAGCTGAGTGAGCATTTTCTAATTTTTTGTTACAATAAAATTCATAAGCAGCTGAGAGATTTCTTTTCTCCATCTTATGAAAAATATTTTGGACGTCAACGAACTTAGTATTAGAAAAATCAAAATTGATACCAGATCTCAGAAATTCTTCAGCTAAAAGAGGAACATCAAATTTATTTGAATTAAAGCCTGCCAAATCACAATTTTCAATCAGTGATTTTATTTCTTTACCAATTTCATTAAAAGAAGGAGCATTTTTAACTTTCTCATTTGTAATCCCATGTATTTCTATAACCTCTTTTGGAATTTCTACTTGTGGATTAACTAAAAAGGTTGATACTGTTTTTTTTTGATTTGGAAATAGCTTGACAATACAAATCTCAACGATTCTATCTTTACTAATATTTGTACCTGTTGTTTCTAAGTCAAAAAAAACTAATGGTCTTTTTAATTTTAGCAAGTTCTTGAACTAGATTTTTTGATTAACATCAAAATTTTCTAAATAATCAGCAACTTTTTTGACAAATTGCCCACCTAAAGCCCCGTCAACAACTCTATGGTCATATGAAAGTGATAAAAACATCATGTGTCTGACAGCAATCACATCACCATATTCTGTCTCTAAAACAGCGGGCTTTTTTCTTATTGCACCTGCAGCCAAGATTGCAACTTGAGGTTGATTTATTATCGGAGTTCCCATAACGTTACCAAATGTTCCAACATTAGTCATAGTAATTGTTCCACCCTGAATATCGTCCGGATTTAAGTTACTTGAACGAGCTCTTGTTGCTAAATCATTTACTGACTTAGTAATTCCAATGAGATTTTTATTTTGACATTCATTAATCACTGGAACAATTAAATTTCCATCAGGTAATGCTGCAGCCATTCCAATATTTACATTTTTATGAATATGAATATTTGTTCCTTCAACAGATACGTTTATCATAGGAAAATCCTTTACAGCCTTAGCCATTGCTTCAATGATTATTGGAGTAAATGTTATGTTTTGTCCTTCTCTTTTTTTGAAACCTTCTTTAATAGAGTTTCTCCAATTGACAATGTTTGTCATATCACATTCAACCATTGAGGTGATATGGGCAGATGTGGCTTTAGACATTGTCATGTGTGCAGATATAAGCTTCCTCATACGATCCATTTCAATTATTTCTACATCACCAGTATTATGAATTGGAACTTGTTGGTGCTTGTCATACTTAACATTTTCCTCTTTTATTTTAGGTTGTTTATCTCTTATCTGCTCAACAGTAATTTCTTCAGTAGGAGTTTCAGTTCTATTTTTAATAAAAGATAGTATGTCAGATTTAGTTACTCTACCTTCTTTACCTGAACCGATAATTGAGTCTAGTTCGGATTGTGATACATTATCTTTTTTTGCAATATTTTTTACAAGCGGAGAATAGAACCTATCACTAGAGCTCTGAACTACTTTAGTTTCATTTACTTCTTCAACTATTTTTTCAACTGATTGCTCAATGTTTTGGCTTGTTTCCTCAACAACTATGTCTTCTTTTACTTCTTCAGTTTCTGCTTGACTATCAGAATCACTTTCTTGAGTTGTTTCTAAGATTGCGAAAGGTTGTCCAACATTAACAACATCATCGACATTAAATAATATTTCGACTAGTTTTCCTTCATGAGTTGATGGAACTTCAGAATCTACTTTGTCAGTAGCAATTTCAATAATAGTCTCATCAATTTCTACTAGATCGCCGATCTTTTTTGACCATGAAATTATTGTAGCTTCGGAAACGCTTTCACCCATTTTAGGCATAATTAGTTCAGTTCTAGCCATAAATTTTTTTTGCAAAATTAAACAAAATAGGTTAAATCTTAATTAGAAACAGAGTTTTCATATGGGACTCTACTTGTAATTGCAGTTCCAAGTGTTAGTTCATCTATGTACTCAAGTTCATTTCCAACAGAAATACCTCTTGCAATTGATGATATTTTAATATTAAATTCATTTAGTTTTTTAAATAAATAATAATTAGTAGTATCACCTTCCATTGTTGAGCTGAGAGCAAAAATAATTTCTGTAACTTGGTTTTTATCAATTTTATCCAATAATTCTTGAACCTTTAACTTTTCAGGACCGATTCCGTCCATAGGAGATATTAATCCTCCTAAGACATGATAATGTCCATTGAATTGCATTGTACTTTCAATCGCCATGATTGTTCTTACATCCTCTACAACACAAATAACGTGACTGTTTCTTTTGGGATCTTTACATATTTCACAAATTTCTTCGTCTGAAATACAATTACACTTTTTACAAAATTTGATATTGTTGATAAGGTCAATAATTGATTGTCCTATACCAATACTATATTTTTTCTCGTTTCTGAGTAAATATAAAACAAGTCTCAATGCTGTTTTTTTGCCAATTCCAGGTAAAAAAGAGAGATTCTCAGCTGCTTTTTCAACAAGTTTTGATGGAAAGTTCATAAAACAAAATTAAATATTAATATTAGAAAATTCTAAATATATATTTTTGTTTAATGAATCCAAGTGTAATTCTAACATGCATATTAATATATTTCACAATTCTTTTTATTGTTTCATATTTTACTAGTAGAAATGATAGTAATGAAGCATTCTTTTTAGGAAATAGAAATTCACCTTGGTATATTGTTGCCTATGGAATGATTGGGACAACATTGTCAGGGATTACATTTATTTCTGTCCCTGGATGGGTTGAGTCAAGTCAATTTAGCTATATGCAAATGGTTTTTGGATTCTTTTTTGGATACCAAATTATTGCTAGATTATTGCTACCACTTTATTACAAGCTTGGATTAACTAGTATTTATACTTATTTAGAAGATAGATTTGGTAAGTTTTCATATAAATCCGGATCAATATGTTTTTTAATTTCTAGAACTATTGGTGCATCTTTTCGGCTTTACTTAATAGCAAGTGTTTTGCAATTTGCAATTTTTGATAGTTGGAACTTTCCATTTTTTCTTACAGTCATAATTACACTTTCACTAATCTGGATATATACATACAGAAGTGGAATAAAGACAATTATTTGGACAGATACTTTACAAACAACATTCATGTTAGCTACTGTACTAATTATTGCTATTTCTGTTTCTAGAAGTCTAGAACTAAATTTCTCTCAAGTAATTGATACAATACAAAGTTCATCTTATTCAAAAGTTTTCTTTTTTGATGATTTTGGTGATCAAAAACATTTTTTAAAACAATTCCTTTCTGGTGTTTTTATGGCAATTGTTATGACAGGACTTGATCAAGATCAAATGCAAAAAAATCTTAGTTGTAAAAATTTAGGTGAAGCAAAGAAAAATATGTTTGTTTTTAGTACGATTTTAATTGTTGTTGATTTACTCTTTCTTTCTCTAGGAGCATTACTTTATATTTATTCCTCTGAAATTGGTTTGGCTATTCCTTCTGATGCAGATATGTTATTCCCTAATATTGCTTTAAACTCAGGACTACCTGAGTATGTAGGCATTTTATTTATTATTGGAATAATTGCTGCTGCATATTCTTCAGCTGATTCTGCTCTTACCTCTCTTACAACATCATTTTGTGTTGATATTATTGATTTCAAAAAGTATAATTCTGAAAAGCAAGTTTTTGTTAGAAAGTACTCTCATTTACTGCTGTCATTGGTTTTATTAGCTGTGATTTTATTATTTCGTTCCATTAATGATCAGAGTGTAATAAAATCGCTTTTTACTGTGGCGGGTTATACATATGGTCCTTTGCTTGGACTTTATTCATTTGGTATGTTCACAAAGATTAATATTAGAGACAAGCTGGTTCCTTTAATTTGCATTGTTTCTCCAGTTATCTGCTACTTTATCAAAATGAGATTTAGCTCAATAGGGTTCGAGCTCTTAATAATCAATGGTTTAATAACTTTTCTTTTATTACTTATTTGTAGAAAAAATTAATTTTTCTTGTTAAGTGAAGTGCTAGAACAATTGATGTCAACATAAGCATTGAGGAAATTATCTCAGCTTGAGTTATTCCACCTAGTATTTGGTATTCTGTGTTTACTCTTATTTTTTCAATAAAGAACCTCTCTAATCCATTAAAAAAAAGATAAATACTAAAAAGTAGTCCAGGGGTGGAAATTTTTTTTCTTAATTTCCAAAGTAGAGAAAAGATTAATAGGCTTAAAATGATTTCGTAAAATGGAGTAGGGTAGACAGGTTCAGCTAATTTCATACAGAAGTTGCCAGTACATCCCTCTATTGGAATACCTGCATTAATAACATTATTTGGGTAGTTGTAACTCCACATCCAGTCCGGAAGAAAGTTTATTAGTTCTGGTTTTGGATTTAAATTTACTATTCCCCAGTCACCGTCTCCTGATAGATGACATCCCATTCTTCCAATTCCATATGCTAAAATTAATGATGGAGCAAATGCATCAAACAAATGAAAGTTATTAAGGTTATATTTTTTTGCGTATGTTAAAACAAAATATACTCCAAATATTAAACCTCCATAGAAAGTTAAGCCGCTAAAACTTAATATTTGATTTATCGGGTCTTTGATGAAATCGTCAATATTTTCAAGATTATGAAATATTTTAGCACCAATTATGCCTGAAATAGCTGCAACCATTATTAAATTCCCCACTAGTTCATGAGGGTGAACATCAATAGTTATTTTTTTTGGTTTTTCAAGTCTTGTTTTTTTATTATTTCTAATATCTCTGTAACAGGAAAATAAAGAGCCTAAAATACCTCCAATTAATGATCCTCTCGAAGACAAAATAAATGTTTGAGGATTATTCACAAAGTCCGAATAATGTGTTATTGCTTCTAAAAGCTTATAACCAATTAAAAAACCAATGAGTAGGCTAATTAATATTTGTTGATTAGAAATCTTTTGTCCTATTACTTTATCAACTTTTGTTGAACCAATTAACCCAAGCTTTTCTTTTCTTTTTAGTTCAAGAGAAATAAAATATGATCCAAATAAAAAAGCTAGAGCAACACAAAACCCAAATGTTTGTATTGGTAATGGTATGTAAAGACCTGTTAGATCTTCTATTAAGTAACTAATATTTGGATACATCTTTTAGAATTGGGTTTCCTTCAAAAATACAATCTTCTTTAATTTCACCAAGCTGAACTTTGATTTTTTTATTGGTAAACTCTTTAGAAGATGGAATTCTAACTTTGAGATAATTGTCAGTGAAACCGTATTGGTAACCATTTTTATTTTTATCCTCAACTATAATTTCCTTTTTTATATTGGAAAATTTTCTATAGTAACTATATTTGAGTTTATCAGAAAGAATTCTTAATCTTTTCGATCTTTTAGAAATAGTAAACTTGTCTATTTTACCTTTCATCTCAGTTGCAAGTGTATTTTCTCTTTCAGAAAATGAAAAAACATGTAGATAAGACAGTTTTAAATTTTTTATGAGTTTAAAAGTTTTTTCAAATTCTTCTTCATTTTCGTTAGGAAAACCAACAATTACATCAGCACCTATACAAACGTTTTCAATTTTTTCTTTGATTCTTTTAATTCTATTTATGTACATACTTGTGTTGTATCTTCTCTTCATGGATTTAAGAATATTATCAGACCCAGATTGAAGTGGTATGTGAAAATGAGGAACAAATTTCTTTGAATTTTTAACAAAATCAATGATTTCATCTGTTATGAGGTTTGGTTCTATTGATGAAATTCTAAACCTATCAATTACATCAACTTTTTCAATTTCCTTTATTAGGTCATAGAAATTTTTGTTGCTAATCGGTTCTTTATAATCACCAATATTTACACCAGTTAAAACAACTTCTTTAGTTCCTTTGCTTCCAATATCTTCAATTTTGGATATTATATTTTTTATAAAATCTGATCTACTTTTACCTCTAGCTAGTGGGATTGTACAATAAGTGCAAGGATAATTACAGCCATCTTGAACTTTAACATATGATCTTGATCTTTCTTCAATACTGAAAGATGGAAAGTAATCAAGATTATTGATTTCACATCCGTGAATTCCTTTATTAAAATTGTTTAAATATTTGAAAATATTAAACTTCTCTTTAGCGCCAACAACTAAGTCAACACCATCAATTTCAATAATAGATTCAGGTTTTAATTGTGCATAACAGCCAGTTATGATAACTCTGGAGCTAGGTGATATTTTTTTTGCCTTTCTAATTAATCTTCTACATTCTTTGTTTGCATTCTCAGTAACAGAGCATGTATTAATTATAAATAAATCAGCTCCCTTGTCAAAAGAACTTTCAATTAATCCACTTGCAATTAGTTGTCTTTTTATTGTAGATGTTTCTGAGAAATTTAGTTTACATCCTAATGTATAAAACGCTACAGTTTTCATTTTGCAAAAATATAAACACTTACTAATATTAAGTTCAACTTTTTTTAAAAACATCGCTATCTTTAAAAAAATTATGAGATACTTTTTCTTTTTACTTGTTATATTTTCTTTTTCATGTAATGATTTAAGTGTCATCTCTGAAAAGAAAGTTTTTAGATACAATGAAATTTCTGAGATAAATACTTTGGATCCGATATACTCCAGAGACTTGGCTCATGTATGGGTAGTCTCACAACTATATAATGGTCTTGTAACTTTCGATACTAATATGCAAATTATAGCATCAGTCGCCAAAAGTTGGTCTATTTCTGAGAATAAACTTGAATATAAATTTAATTTAAATACTAATGTATACTTTCACAGTAGTGAGTTCTTCAAAAACGAAAATAGAAGAGTCATTGCTGATGATTTTGTTTACAGTTTTGACAGAATACTTGATAAAAATAACTTGTCACCTGGAATATGGGTTTTCAATTTAGTTGATAAATATTATTCAACAAATGATTCAACGCTGATTATTAAATTGCTAGAGCCTTTTTCTCCCTTTCTTGGAATACTCGCTATGCAATATTGTTCTGTTGTTCCTCATGAAGTAGTTGAAAATTCAAATTTTAACAAAAATCCTATTGGAACTGGTCCATTCAAGTTTCATAAATGGGATTATGGAAACAAGTTAGTATTTAGAAAAAATGATAATTATTTTGAAAATAATTTACCATATCTAGATGGAATATCTATTTCATTCATCAAAGATAAAAACACAGCTTTTTTAAAATTTTTGCAAGGTGATCTAGATCTTGTTTCAGGGCTGGATGAGTCTTACATTGATGAACTACTAAATGATAATAGACAGCTCAGAGAATCATATAAATCAAGCTTTAAACTTAAAAAAACATCATATTTAAATACAGAATATCTAGGCTTTTTGATAAACGATTCAAGTATAATTGATAATAATTTGAGAAAAGCGATTAATTGTGGTTTTGATAGAGAATATATGATTAAATATTTAAGAAAAGACATTGGACAACCTGCTAGCAAAGGTTTTGTACCTAATGGCATGAATAGCTTTGCAGAAGAATATGAAAGTTATCAGTACAACGTTGAATTAGCAAATAATTTTTTAGAAAATAGCAAATACCAAGGCCAAGAAATAAAATTAAACACTACTTCTTCATATCTCAGTCTTTGCGAGTACATACAAAAATCACTTTCAGAGATTGGTATAAATATTTCTATTGAAGTAAATCCACCATATGTACATAGACAAATGGTTGCTAGCAATAAGCTAAATTTCTTTAGGGGGAGCTGGATAGCAGACTATGCAGATCCTGAAAATTATTTTGCTCTATTCTACAGTAAAAACCTGACTCCTAATGGTCCTAATTATTTTAATTTTAATGATTCTAAATTTGATAGTTTATACAACTTAAGTGTTTCATTAAATGATTTGAATAAAAGAAATAAAGTTTTTAAAAAAATGAATGATATTATTGAAGAAAAATCAGTAATGGTACCTTTATATTACGATGAAGTTTACAGATTCTACAGTAATGACTTAAGTGATTTTAAGACTAACTCATTTAATGCATTATTACTGAAAGAAGCAAAAAAAAATATAAAGTAGTTTTGATGAATTCTAATTATTATTTTTGTTGAATGAAAATTTCTTATTCCTGGATTAAAGAACATATAAATTTAGATTTAAGCTCAGACGAATTAGCTGAGATTTTAACCTCAATAGGCTTAGAGGTAGAATCTATTACAAAAAGCTCTAATATCATTGGTGATTTGGAAGGCATAGTTGTAGGTAGAATCATTGACATAGATCAACATCCTAACGCTGACAGGCTGAGGGTTACTAAAGTTGATGTTGGAGGAGAAATTTTGAACATCGTATGCGGTGCTCCCAATGTAAAAAAGAATATTACTGTACCTATTGCAAAAATTGGAACAACTTTACATGATGGTGATAAAAAATTTAAAATAAAAAGATCAAAGCTCAGAGGAGTAGTATCCGAGGGTATGATATGCTCGGAAAAAGAAATTAATTTAGGAAGTGATGATGATGGCATCATGATTTTAGATGACAAATTTGAAATTGGTACAAAACTTATTGACTTTTATAAATCAGAGTTTGACTTTCTCTTTGAAATAGGTCTTACTCCAAATCGATGTGATGCAATGTCTCATTTAGGAGTAGCTAGAGATATTAATGCATATTTAAACTTTCAATCGGGGAAGAGTAATCAGTTAATGAAAGATTATGATAAAATCAGTGGTATTGAATTTAAAAATAAATTAGACTTAAATGTATCTGTTCAAAATGATAACTGCTTAAGATATTCGGGTTTAATCATTAAAGATTTAAAAATTAAGGAGTCACCTGATTGGTTAAAGAAAAGATTAACATCAATTGGTGTTAAGTCGATAAATAATGTTGTAGATATAACAAATTATGTTTTACATGATATTGGTCAACCTTTACATGCATTTGATTACAATAAGATTAATGGAAAAGAAATTATTGTAAGAAATGCTAGAAATGGAGAAAAAATTGTAACACTTGATGAAATCAACAGAGATCTTATAAATGAGGATTTACTTATTTGTAATTATAAAAACCCTATGTGTATTGCGGGTGTGATGGGAGGAATAGAATCATCAGTAAACTTAGAAACTAAATCAATTTTTTTAGAGTCAGCTCTTTTTGACCAAATTTCAGTAAGGAAAAGTGCAAAAAAACATTCTATTAGTTCTGATGCATCATTTAGATTTGAAAGAGGTGTAGATCCATCAATTACAATTAAATCATTAAAATATGCAGCTAGTCTTATTTCTGATATTTGTGAAACAAAAGAAATTTCTGAAATAATTGATATTTACCCGAAAGAGGTAATTGATAAAGAAATAAATTTTAGTATTGATAATTTAAGCAAAATCTGTGGTTTTAAGGTTAACAAATCTGATGTGTTGAATATTTTTTCAAGTCTGGATATCAAAATTTTAGAAGAAATTGACAATAACTTAAAAGTCAGTATTCCAGCCTTTAGGTATGACGTAAATAGGGAAATCGATCTGGTTGAAGAGTATTTAAGAATTTATGGCTACAATTCATACAATTCAGAAACTGTTAATATTTCATACAATTTTAAAGAATCTTTACAACAAAATTTTGATTCAAAATTGACAAAAAATATAAATCATTTTTTTGTTTCTAATGGTTTCAGTGAGGCAATGAGCAATTCTTTAGTTAATAAAGAACTTAACATGTTGTTTACTGATGAGTCTAAAATTGTGAATATTATTAACCCTAAAAGCAAAGAGTTAAATTCAATGCGATCTAACATGCTCATATCTGCTTTGAGTAACATTTCATACAATTTCAAAAGAAACAATAAAGACATAAGGCTTTTTGAATTTGGTAAAACATACCTCAAAGAAGATGATAACTATAATGAAAAAGAGAATTTAATTATTTCTTTATCAAACGTTAAAGAAAAAATTAATTGGAATAAAGAAAATAAATTATATGATTTCTATGACTTAAAAGAGTACTTAGATAAATTATTACAAAGCCTTTCAATTGACAACTTGAAATTAATCAATAACAAAAAAGATTATTTTGAATATGGCTTGTCTTACTTCAAAGGAGATTTATTTATTTTAGAAATTGGAAAGATAAATGTTGAAACAAGTAAAAATTTTGATATTAAAAATGATGTTTTTTGTTCAAACATCAATTTAGAAAACTTATCAAAAATAGTTTCTGGTAATAATATTTCATTCTCTCCTTTCTCAAAATTTCCTTCAGTGAGAAGAGATTTATCATTTTATGTACAAAGTGATATTAACTACGACAAGATCGAAAAGTCTATAAATGAGCTTAATATTGAATTAATTACTTCAGTTTCTCTTTTTGATGTTTACAGTAATAAAAAAGATGATAAGAAATCTTATAGTATTTATATTACTTTCCAGCATCTTGAAAAAACATTAACAGATTTTCAAATAGATAAATGCATTGACAGGATTTTAACTAAATTAAAGTCAGATTTTTCAATTGAAATTAGAGATAAATAAAACTTCGTTTAAAGATGCAATAAAATTTTTGGAGAAAGATGATATTCTTGGAAAGTATGTGAAAAACATAGAACCACCAAAAATCAACATCAATGAAGATTATTTTTTCTCTTTATGTAGATATATAATATTTCAACAATTAAGTATAAAATCAGCCTCAGCTACATTTTCAAGATTCATCTCCTTATTAAATAATAACATTTCGGCTGAACAAGTTCTAAAGCAAACAGAGAACAAATTAAAAAATACCGGTATGAGCTTTAAGAAAGTAGAATATTTAAGAATCCTAAGTCAGTCATTTATTGATAATAGTTCATTTGTAGGTCTAAAAAAAATGTCAAATGATGATGTTATAAAAACTCTGTCATCAATAAAGGGAATTGGTACATGGACCGCAGAAATGTTTTTAATTTTTACTATGGGAAGAATTGATGTGTTCTCAAACAAAGATATAGGTCTGTTGAATGCTATAAAAATTATATATGACCTAGATGAAAGACCAAACTTTGATGAGGCAGATAAACTTGCTAAAAGATGGAGTCCCTACAGAACTATTGCTTCTTTGTATTTATGGAAAATATTAGAGGGGGAAGACTTTGATTGGTGATATAAAACTTTATAAGTTTTCAATTATTTTGTCATCAACTAGATTAGGCACTAAAACTTTTAGTAAAGGTTCATTTTTCATGGCTCTTTTAATCGCAAATGTTGCTTCTTTGTTTCTAGCCCAATTTCTTCTAGCTATTCCGTTATTAACATCCCAGAAAAGCATTTTTTGAATGTCATTTTCAGATTTTTCACTACCGTCTATAAATAGACCAAAACCACCATTAATTACTTCACCCCATCCAACACCACCACCATTGTGTATAGATACCCATGTGGCACCTCTGAAACTATCACCAATTACGTTTTGTATAGCCATATCCGCAGTATATTTAGATCCGTCGTAAATATTAGATGTTTCTCTATATGGTGAATCAACACCTGAAACATCATGATGATCTCTTCCTAAAACAATGGGACCACTAATTCTCCCTTCTTTAATAGCCTTATTAAATGCTTTAGCAATATTAATTCTTCCGCTGCTATCAGCGTATAGAATTCTTGCTTTACTACCAACAACAAGATTATTTTTCATGGCATCTTTGATCCAATTAATATTGTCTTTTAGCTGTAATTTTATTTCTTTTGGACTATCTAGAAGCATTTCTTCAAGAACCTTAATTGCAATTTCGTCAGTTGTCGATAAATCTTCCTTTGAATTTGAAGTGCATACCCACCTAAAAGGGCCATATCCGTAGTCAAAACACATTGGTCCCATAATGTCTTGAACATAAGAGGGGTATTTAAATTCATCTTCATTATTAGTTATATCTGCACCGGCTTTTTTTGATTCAAGAAGAAAAGCATTTCCATAATCAAAAAAATACATGCCTTTATCTGTTAGCTTATTTATTGCATTTACATGTCTAATTAAACTCTCTTGGACTTTCGATTTAAATTTCTTGGGATCATTTTTTATCATCTCATTTGACTCGTCAAATGACAAACCTACAGGATAGTATCCTCCAGAATATGGATTATGTAAGGAGGTTTGGTCAGAACCAAGCTCTATTTTAATGTTATTTGCTGCTATATATTCCCAACAATCAACGATGTTACCTTGGTATGCTATTGAAATAGATTCTTTATTTTTTCTTGCAATCTCTACTCTTTTGAATAGTTTACTAAGGTCATTGTAAATTTCATCTACCCATTTTTGTTGATGACGTTTAACTGTTGCTTTTTCATTTATTTCTGCAACAACACAAATTCCTCCAGCTATTACACAGGCTTTTGGTTGAGCACCGGACATACCTCCTAATCCAGCTGTTACGAAAACTTTACCTGAAAGATCGTAACAACTATTATCTAATTTTCTAGCTGCGTTTAGTAAAGTTATGTTAGTTCCATGAACAATTCCTTGAGGACCAATGTACATAAACGATCCAGCAGTCATTTGACCATATTGAGTAACACCTAAAGCAGAAAATTTTTCTAAATCATCCTTTTTTGAATAGTTAGGAATCATCATTCCGTTTGAAACAACAACTCTGGGTGCATTTTTTGAAGATGGGAATAAACCCATTGGATGTCCTGAATACAATACAAGTGTTTGTTCATCAGTCATTTCCGAGAGGAATTTCATTGTAATTAAATATTGAGCCCAGTTTTGAAATACTGATCCGTTACCTCCGTAAGTAATTAGTTCGTATGGATGTTGTGCTATTTCATGACTTAGATTATTAAGAATCATGAGTTGTATTGATGCGGCTTCTTTACTTTTGTAAGGCAGTTCATTTATTGAGCAAGCTTGGATTTTGTAATTGGGCATAAATCTATACATGTAAATTCTACCATATTCTTCTAATTCAATTAAAAATTCTTTTGAAAGTTCAGAATGAAAACTTGAAGGAAAATATCTAAGAGCATTTCTTATAGCAAGTTTTTTCTCATTAGCATTTAAAATTTTCTTTCGCTTTGGTGCGCGGCTAACAACAGGCAAGAAGTTTGGCATACTTGGAATAGCGCTAGGTATTCCTTTTCTTATTTCCTCTTTTAGATTCATCATTTTTCTTAAAATTATATGGACAATGTTTACAATTGTTTTTACAACAATAACCTCTTTTTAGATGATAATTTTCAGTGAAAACAATGAATCCATCTGTACTGTAGTAAAAATCATCATTTTGCAGAGCTTTTTTGTTGTTAAAATTATGCATTTGCAAATTTACATTATTCAAGCATATATTTGTGCATGAATTTTAAACTAAATCAACAAATTTTTTCTGAGCGATATTTAAATAATGAGATTGAAGTTTTTATAAAAAGATTAGATTTAATTGACCCATTTATTTCAGGCAATAAATTATTTAAGCTCAAGCATAATGTTGATCGCGCTTTATTGAAGAAAAAAAATATGTTGATCACTTTTGGTGGTGCTTTTTCAAATCATATTTTAGCAACTGCAGCATACGCAAAGAAAAAAAATATTGATTGTCTTGCAATTGTAAGAGGAGAGGAGTATTCTGAGCTGAATCCATTACTTACTCTGGCAAAAGAATATGGCATGAATTTTTGTTTTGTTTCAAGAAAAGAGTACGCAAAAAGAAATGATAATAATTACATAAGTCAACTAATTAGAAAATATAAGAAAGCATTTATTGTTCCTGAGGGTGGTAATAATAAACTTGGTGTTTTAGGAGCCGAAGAAATATTAGAAACACAAGATAAGTCATTTGATTATATTATTTGTCCAATTGGAACTGGAGCTACACTTTCAGGAATTGTTAACTCTAGCAAAAAAACACAAAAAGTAATAGGATTTAATTGTGTTAATGACACAATACATACAAACAAAAAAATTTCTCAAAAAACAAATAAAAAAAATTGGGAAATAATAAATGAATTCAATTTTGGTGGTTTTGCTAAATTTGATAATCTATTAATTGAATACTTGAAAAAATTTAAATTAAATTATAAGATAACTCTGGATCTTAATTATACAGCCAAGATGTTTTTCGGCTTTGAAAAATTAATTGAAAGAAGTTATTTTCAAAGAAAATCAAAGGTCCTTTTAATTCACACAGGAGGAATTTATGGTAATCTAGGTTTTAATTATTTGTATGACTTAGACTTACCGTATGAAAGCAATTAATTCTTTATTATTTTTTTTGTTATTATCTGTACCATCATTTTCTCAAAATAAAACTCTAGACTATATTGATAAATACAAGAGCCTCGCAATCGAGGAAATGAAACTTTATGATATTCCTGCCAGTATAAAATTGGCTCAAGCAATTCTTGAATCTGCGAGCGGTACTAGTAAATTATCAAAAAATGCGAATAATCATTTTGGAATTAAATGTCACAGCTCATGGGAAGGTGAAAAGGTTTTTATGGACGATGATAAAAAGAATGAATGTTTTAGAAAATATGATAGTGATATTGATTCTTATAGAGACCATTCAATTTTTTTATCAAACAGAGGAAGATATTCTGAACTCTTTAATAATAGTGATTACAGAAAATGGGCTAGAGGACTTAAAAAAGCAGGCTATGCCACAAATAAGGAATATGATAAATTACTAATTAAACTTATAAAAAAATACGATTTAGACGATTTTGATTCAAAAGAAAAATCTTTTTCATTTGCATACAACTACGGATTCCCATTTTTAGCTGGCTACAGTGCTAATCTATTTTCTGGTAAATTTATTTATTCTCTTGATTTAAAAACTGCATTTTTATTTTCTCAATCTTCAATTAAGTTCAAAAGAAAATTAATGGATAAAATATATGTATCTTCTTCGTATGGGTGTTTATTTTATCCAATTGAAGATAATTTACTTTATAATCAAGCATTGATAGGATGTAGTTATTTTAACGACTTAAAAAACTATATGATTGATATAGAAATGATGTACACATTTGATTTTAAAAAGAATACACGTTTTTTTCCAAACATTAGTTTATCATTTTTAATCTAACAATATTTCATTATTGAAAATAAAGTTTTTTGAATTAGTGAAATAATTTAATTTATTATTGTTATCTATATCAAAAACAGTTAGAAATTCATTGTAGTCAAGTGAAATTTGTGTTTGTCTTTCTAACTTATTATTGAAAATGTCAAATTGGTTATCTCCTTTACAAACAATTAAACTTTCATCTTTTATTCTAACTAATGATAATTCATCAATAAAATACTCTAATTCGAAATTTGTTGCGGAGATGTTGAAATCTGAGTCTAATAAATAAAGATTATTTGATGATGAGACTATATAATTATTAATATAATTTTCTTTGTCACTAGAAATAACTAGAAAGTTGTTTGATGAGTCAGGAAGTTCAGTAACAAATTTATTTTCATTTCCAAAATTATCACCTTTCCAAAAATAATTATTATTAAGAGAGTAAATTTTTGAATTATTATCTATTTTGTAGTTACGAACTTTTTCTTTGAATTTAGTTCTAGAACTTCCGTTTCTAGCGAATAGTTCGATCTTATTATTTTTATCTAATTTTATGATAAAATCCTTTTCGTTTACTTTAAAATGTTCTAATGGATAATTAACAATTTTGTTGTCTGTATGTTTCCATCCTGTGACTCTATTTCCATTTTTTTTGTAATTAAAGATTTTACCTTTATCATTTGCAATTATTATTCTATAATCTTTGTTATTATCATAGTCGAAAAGAGAATGTTGTAAATTAGTCTCACCTTCAATTTTAAATGGATAATCTTTGACATTCCTTCCAAGCCTATCCACTAAAAAAAGTTTACTGGCTGTATTAAAAAGAAATTGATACTTATTGTTTTTGTAGTAATCTAGATAGCTTATTTTACCAATTATTTTTTCCTCAATAGATTTCTTCCATTTTAGATTACCATTGTTATCAATCATATAAATAATATTTTCAGAGTCCTGAACCAGAATGTCATATTCTTTTGTGAAAAAATTATAAACAATGTTAATATTATTTCCATTTGTAGTATCAAGTTGGAAGTTCCATATTTCTTTTTTATTATCTTTTGAATTTTGATCATAAAAAATATTAATGTCTGAGGAAATTAAATTATTATTATAGCTAGAAATATTCATTGATAACCAACATATTTTTTCTAATGAATCCATTTCAAGCATAGGGGTTTTAAAATTTTTATTTATTGCTTTTGCTACTTCACTTGCGGAAACAAAAAGACTTAAATTGGATTTGTTTTTTTGTTTATTGTAGAGCTTTTGGAAATTACTTTTCTTATCAACTGTTAATCCAGAAATATATTGATCTGAAATAAATTGCAAACTTTTCAAATTGTATGAAAAAATTAAATAATCGTCTAAAAACATACAGTATAATTTTCTATTTGAGAAAGAAAGATTAAATGTTGAAAAATTTAGGAACTCGCCATTTTCAATAACATTTATTTTTCGATTATTATATTTTGTTGACAGGGAATCAACAAAAACGTCTTGTAAGATTGAGC
>JAOOLD010000018.1 GCA_028408365.1 Bacteroidota bacterium | reverse complement strand
ATTTGAAATAAACGCACTTTCTGCTCACAGAACACCAAATTTAGTTGAAAGTTTTGCAACAAACGCAAAGAAAAATGGCATAAAGGTAATTATTGCGGGAGCGGGTGGAGCAGCACATTTGCCAGGTGTAGTGGCGGCTTTTACATCAGTTCCAGTAATTGGAGTTCCATGCAGATCTTCAATTTCAATAGATGGATGGGATTCAATATTATCGATTTTACAGATGCCTCCAGGCATACCTGTAGCCACGGTAGGTTTAGACGCATCTGTGAATGCTGCTATACTAGCTTGTCAGATACTTTCTACTGGAGATGAAAAAATTTCTGGCAAAATGGATGAATACAAAAGAAATTTAAAATCTAAAGTCGAAAAAGCTAATAAAGACTTAGCATCCTTTGAATACAAATTTAGAGTCTGAAAATAGATTTTTGCACTTTGGACAATAAAATAAATTTTATTGGTATAGGAGCTCACAAATCCGGAACATCTTGGATTTTTGAAAGACTTAAAGAGATTGACGATTTTGAACTACCACCAGTTAAGGAAATCCACTATTTCGATAGAAAATACAAGCAAAATAAACTTCACTTTACGAAGAGATTTTCAAACTTTAAGTCTTATGTTGATTGTATAAAAATTTGTGTTTCAAATTTAAATAAGATTAGCTGGTTCTATAATTGGTATTTTAATAGTTACTCTGACAACTGGTACATTTCTCTTTTTAATAGCAAAAAAATTCAAGGCGAAATAACTCCAGCATATTCCATATTAAATATTGAAGAAATTAAAAGACTAAAACAAGTTGCAAATCCTGAAAAAATACTATTCATAATAAGAAATCCTATTGATAGAGCCTGGTCACATTACCAATACTTAGTACAAAGAGGAAAAAAGATTGATAAAAAAAACTTAATTAAAGAAATTAAAAGCTTTATGCTTTCTGATGAACAAAGAGAAATATCTGCAATGTTTTTCTCAGGACTTATTTCAATTATACTAAGTACATTCAAATAATTAATAAATACAGGACCTTCTTCAAAGATGAAGATATTTATATATTGTTCTACGACTCAATTTTAAATGAACCTGAAATACTATTAAAGAATGTTACAACAGTTTTTGGATTAAAAAAAAATAATCTTCTAAATTGCAATTTTAAAGATGTTAATAATAGTTCAAAAAAATTAAGAATTCCTAATGAAATTTCAAAATTAGTTAATGAATTATACAAAAAAGATATATCCGTTCTTTCAGAAAAAATTGGAAGTTATTGTAAAATATGGAACGGTGAAAAAATTGAAAAATCTAAAATTTGGAATATCAAATCATTAAAGCAAATCTCATACTATTAGCTAGTCATATTAATTTTTAATTTTAAAAAATAGCCAAGCATGCACATTAGAACAAAGCTAAAAAATGATAGAAAAATAGCTGATTTTAAGAGACTACCAATAAAGACTAAAATTGACAAAACAAGACAGACGGAAAGTAAAATGTTCGGGATACTTGAAATTAAATATTTTTTAAATTCAAATCCTTTAATTCCGCTTCCTATTCTTTTTTTAAAAGAATTAATTACTTTTTGCTCTTCAGGTTCAGTAACAAATGTTATTAGGAGCCAAAAAATAGTTGTGGTAAAAACAACAATGGGATATCTCATGTATTCTTGTAAAATACCAAAATCTCCAAAAAAGTAACTTGAAATACTTTGCATACTTAGTATAATTGAAATAAGTCCTGAGAAAAACATTGCAGATATTTCACTCCATGCATTTATTCGGAACCAAAACCATCGCAAAATAAATATCAAGCCTGTGCCTGCACCAAACATCAATATAAAATTGAATAGTTGTAATGCATTTGTCAATGACAGAGCGATTAGCGAGGATATCGCAAATAAAAAAATTGTAATGAATCTGGCATATCTAACTAATTTTTTTTCTGAAATAACAATTGGCTTTAGAATGTCGTTGACTAAATACAATGCCCCCCAATTTAAATGAGTGGATATTGTCGAAATATAAGCAGAAATTAAAGATGCAACTACTATTCCAATTAGCCCAGGCGGAAGAAATGTTAACATGGCTGAATATGCGACATCATGACCCAGCTTATTTTCACTAAGGGTTGGAAATTTATCTGAAATTGAATTTAAATCTGGAAAAATTATTAGTGAGCATAATGCAATTAATATCCATGGCCATGGTCTGATTGCATAATGCATTATATTAAAAAATAGAGTAGCGTATACTGCATCTTTTTCATTCTTAGAAGCTAACATTCTTTGAGCAATGTACCCCCCTCCTCCTGGCTCAGCTCCAGGATACCATGAACTCCACCATTGTACAGAAAGCGGAATAATAAATAGAATTATTAAATCTTGTCTATTGCTAAAATTTGGCAAAAAAGATATTTTGTCTTTAACATTTTTGTGATTAAATAACTCCACAACTCCACCGATCTCTGGAATATTAACAATGAAAATAGAAGCCATAATTGAGCCAGACATTGCTATGAAAAAGAGAAAAAAATCAGTTAAAACAACACCTCTGAATCCTCCAAGAGTGCTAAATACAACTGTTATTATTCCGGCATAAAGAATTGTTTCAACAGGCTGTAAATTGAAAATTATCTCTCCAATTTTTATTGCAGCAAGTGAAATACCACTCATAGCTAGAACATTAAAAATTAAACCTAAGTAAACAGCTCTGAAGCTCTTTAAAAATTTTGCAGCTTTTCCTGAGTATCTAATATCGTAAAATTCATTATCGCTATTTATTCCTGTTCTCCTCCAAAGTCTTGCATATACAAATACAGTCAAAAAGCCTGTAATCATGAAGGCCCACCAAACCCAATTACCGGAAACTCCGTTATTTCTGACAATATCAGTTACCAAGTTTGGTGTATCAGTTGAAAATGTTGTTGCTACCATGGAAATTCCAAGTAACCACCAAGGCATTTTTTTTCCTGAAAGAAAAAATTGATTTGTATCCTTTGAAGCTTTTCTTGAAGAATAAATTCCAACTATGACAGTTATTGTCATGATGAATATTATTATAATCCAATCAACACTACTTATTTTCATAACATTACTAAACAAAGCTAATGTTTTAGCTTATTTAAAGCTATTTTTACAGAAAAAAATAATGTTGTTAGTCGCTAAAACACTTTATGGTTTGGAACATGTTCTTTCTGATGAAATTAAAAAAATTGGCGGAAAAGGAATTGAAATTAGAAATAGAGCAATAAGTTTCGAAGGATCACTTGAATTGTTATATACTGCTAATATGATGCTAAGATCAGCAACTCAAATACTAATGCCTATAAAGAAATTTAAAATAAATAATGCTGATGAACTTTACAAAAAAGGGATTCAAGTTGATTGGTCTAAAATCTTTGATATAAATAAAACATTTTCAATTAAAAGTACAGTAAATTCAATTTTTTTTAATCATTCAAATTATCCCTCTCTTCTGCTCAAAGATGCGATTGTTGACCAATTTAGAAAAAGAACTAATAGAAGACCTACTGTTGATAGTAAATTTCCAGATATTAAAATTGACCTTCATATAGAAAATAATTTTTGTACAATATCTTTAGACAGCTCAGGGGATCTATTATACAAAAGAGGTTACAGAAAATCTGTATCCATAGCTCCAATAAACGAAGTTCTAGCAGCTGGAATAATTTTACTTACAAAATGGAATAAAGAAACTTCATTTTTTGACCCAATGTGTGGCTCGGGTACTTTTTTAATTGAAGCAATGATGATTGCTAAAAATTTTCCACCAAATATCAATAGAAAGTATTTTGGTTTTACAAAATGGAAAAACTATGATTCTAAATTACATTTCAAAGTTAGAGACAGACTTAAAAATCAAATCATTGACAAAAAGATAGACATATACGGTTCTGACAATAATCAAAAAAATGTAAGGATTTGTAGAGAAAATATAAACACAATTTTTAATTATAATTCAATTAAAATTAAAAACATAGATTTTTTTGAAACATCAACACAAAAAGAATCTTTTATTATATTTAATCCACCTTATGGTGAGAGACTAAGAATAGAGGAAGATTTATTTTTTGAAAAAATTGGAAATCATTTAAAACATAATTTTGTTGGAAACGAGGTTTGGATTTTCTCTCAAAATAATGAAGAAAAAAAGCTAAGAATTGGATTAAAACCTTCAACAAAAATTAAATTAAAAAATGGTAGTATTGATTGCAGTCTAAACAAATACGAAATTTTTTCAGGAAAAAATAAAGAAAGGTTTAATTAGCTAAAGGTACCCTTTTACCATTTCTCGTTTTGATTATAAATGCTTTTTCAAAACCTTTACTTTTTATATTGCTTAATTTTTTCTTTGCTGTATCAAGTGTGGCTATTTTATCTATATAATAACTTGATAGTTTATCACTGATTTTAGTTGTTTTTAATGATTCGAGTTGTGATAAAACTTTTAATTTTTCAGCGCTAATATTGTCAGAAAAAATACCAATCTGTATTGAGTAAAAAATATTCTCTTCGTTAGTGGATACTTTACTTTCTTGATTTGTGATATCTTTCTTGAGTGACTTTATCTTAGTTTTATTTTTGCTAGAAAGCACGTTTGAGAGACCAACTCTTTTTCCGCCTTTATATGTTGCAATAAAAGCATCTTCAAATCCTCTATCTCTCATTTCTTTGAGATAAAATATTGCTTGCTGATAGTTATTAAACGAGCCTGAATTATATCTGTATACGTTATCGTCTCCTTTGAAAAAAACTACATCATTAACACCTTTAAAAATTTCCTTTGGTAAAATTTCTTTAAAAGCTCCGATTTGTATTCTGTAAATAAGTTTATTGTCAATTGACTTGAGTTTACTTTCCAAATCATTACTTATTATGTCTTTTTGTTTTTTCTCTTTTGAAACATCGTTTTTACTGTTTTCAATTTCTATTGAATCATTATTTATTAATATTTCTTCTTTTTTGATATTTTCATTTAAAACATTATAATTTTCTATGATACCTTTTTTATCAATTATTATTTGGGTATTATCTAAATCATCTGTTTCTAGATTCGTTTGTCTATCAACTGCGTCATTAACATTTTCATAAGATCCAACAGCGTAAACTACAGAGCCATTGTCCTGTGGAATAGATATCAAGTCTTCTATGCTTAGATATTTGTTAATTAAGGTAGCAGGAACCTTTTCAAAATATTCACCTAGCTTGACTCTATAATAGTCTTTACTAATATCTTCGCTAACGTCTAAATTAAAGGCTTTATTAAACGCATTTGCTTTTGCAATTAAAAATTCATTTACATTCTTATAGTCACTTCTCTTAATTTCATTCTCATTGTAAAAGTTTGCATATTTTCTGGAGGCTACATCACTTTTTTTATTTAAGCGTAGTTCATCTGAAAGTGTTACTCCAAATTGATCTACAATACTACCCGGAAATGTGTTTTTTTCTTTGTCAATGTAATCAGCAATACCATCTAGATCAGTATCTATTGGACAACCGTATTGATCTACTTTGACATTCTGAGGTGTGTATGGACATAGGTCATCAAAATCAATTACTTTATCTCCATCTGAATCTTCATTTTCTAATGAGTTATAATTTACATCGTTATAAAAGCTTTCGTCAGTAATAGTAGTTGCTTTTGGCTTTGGAGTAAATAAATCGTATGCAATATTGAAGTTTGCAGTTAGAAAGTTATCAGCATTAGAAAGTTCATCTTTATCTATATCTGCATTTGATAGACAATAATTAACACCAACATTTAATTTTATTCTTTCTGAAATATTTAACTGTAGACCTAGTCCAAGTGGCAACACAAGAGCATACTCTTTATCAAAATCCTCTTCATTGTAAGTTTTGTATGAAATAGAGCTTATACCAGCTGTTGTAAATGGGTTAATTTTTGAATTCTTTAAGAATTTTAGACCATAATTTAAATTTACAGAATAAATATTTGCATTAGAACTAAATTCAAAATCTTCATTTTTTTCAAAGAATGATGCGTTTGAAAATGAAATTTTACAATCTAAATCTGTTGATAAATTGAATAAGACTCCAGCATTGTAACCTATGTTACCTAATAAGGCATTGGTTTTAGGCCCTTTTATATCTCCTTGAAAAGAATAATATGATGAGCCAATAACAAACATAGGTTGAAATGGAATTTCCTCACTAATCTCATAATTTCCTTTTTGAGAAAATACCGAAAATGATACTACTGAAAGAACAAATAACACTGATATTTTTTTTATCATCATTCTTTTTTTGTTTTGTAAAAATAGAAAAAAAGAGGAATTTATCCTATTTGACTATCAATAAGATTATTTAAACTCATCAGATAAGTATTTAGCGGTGCTATTATCTTTTAATTTAATCGCCTCCTCTGGAGATCCTGAAAATAGTATTTTTCCACCATTTTTTCCTCCATCTGGTCCTAAGTCAATGATATAGTCTGCAACCTTTATGACATCTAAATTATGTTCAATAACAAGAACTGTATTTTTTTGATTAACCAATCTCTCAATAATACCTAATAACATCTTTATATCATCAAAATGTAGTCCAGTGGTAGGTTCATCCAAAAGGAATAATGTTCTCTTTTGATTTTTTTTACATAGTTCGCCTGCTAACTTTATTCTTTGTGCTTCTCCTCCAGAAAGTGTTGTTGATTGCTGACCTATTTTAAGATATCCTAGACCTATTTCACAGAGCGTTAAAATCTTATTTTTTATTTTTGGAAAATTAGAGAAAAAGATAAGAGCATCATCTAGATTCATTTCTAAAATTTCAGAAATATTTTTTCCTTTTAACTTAACATCGAGAGTCTCTTTATTATATCTTTTACCATTACACGAACTACATAATACTGATACATCAGGTAAAAAATTCATCTCAATATTTTTTATTCCAGCACCTTTGCATTCTTCGCATCTTCCACCAGAAACATTAAACGAAAATCTTCCAGGTCCATAACCTCTTTCTCTAGAAAGCTGTGTCTTAGAAAATAATTCTCTAATCTCTGAAAAGAAGCCAACATATGTTGCAGGATTTGATCTAGGAGTTTTACCAATTGGGGATTGATCAACAGAAATTACTCTGTCCAAATGCTCTATACCTCTAAAGCTTTCATAAGGTAACGGTATTTTTTCGCCTCTATGTAACTTTTCAGAAAGTATTGGATGAAGAGTTTCATTTATTAAAGTAGATTTTCCGCTTCCAGAAACTCCAGTTATACAACAAAATATTTCTAAAGGGATTATTACATCGACATCTTTTAGGTTGTTTCCTGATGCACCAGTAAGCTCTATTGTTTTTTTAAAATCTATTTTTCTTTTTTCTGGAATATCAATATTTTTTTGTTTGTTGATGTACTGAGCTGTTAAATTATTATTTCCTTTCAACTCTTTGGGCCTACATACGCTAACAACTTTACCACCTTCAACTCCTGCCTCAGGACCTATCTCTACAACATAATCTGATGATATAATCATTTCTTTATCGTGTTCTACCACTATAATTGAATTACCTATATCTCTTAATTTTTTTAAAGATGTTATTAACTTAAAATTATCTCTTTGATGCAACCCAATGCTTGGCTCGTCAAGTATATACAATACATTAGTAAGTTGAGTTCCAATTTGAGTAGCTAAACGAATTCTTTGTGCTTCTCCACCTGATAAAGACTTTGATCTTCTTGATAAATTGAGATATCCTAGACCTACATCGTTTATAAATTTCACTCTTTTTTTTATTTCGCTAATTATTAATTTTGAAATTACTTTTTGGTTTTCATCAAAATTTTCATAAATCTTATCAAGAACTTGATTCATTTCTGAAATTGGTAAATTAACAATATCATTAATTGAATAATCCAACACTTTGTAGCTTGATGCTTGTTCATTTAGTCGAGTTCCATTACATGACTTACAATCGATAGATTTCATAAACTTTTTAGACCACCTTTTGAGCGAGTTAGAGAGTGGAAAATTGAATTGTTCATAAATTAATCCAATTATGCCAGGGAAGTCTAGAAATATTTTACTATTGACTTTGGATTGTTTGTATTCTTTAGTGTGCTCGCCACTAACTCCGTTTAAAATTATATTTAAGTGATCTTTTCTTATATTTTTTATTGGAGAATTCAAATCAATTTCATATAAATTGGCTATTTGCTTAATTTGTTTTGTAGTAAAATTATTTTTTGAAATATCAAGTGCATGTATTCCATTTTGATTAATTGACTTTGAATCATCTGGAATTATTTTTTTTAAGTCAACCTCGAACTTTTGTCCAATTCCACTACAAGCTATACATGCACCTTTTGGTGAATTAAATGAAAATGTATTTGGCTCGGGATCTTGATATGCAGTTCCTGATTCTGGACACATCATTTTTGTACTATAGTATTTAAAATTTTCATTTTCATCAATTATCATGCAAACACCTTTTCCATTTTCAACTGCTGTTTTGATTGATAGTTTTAACCTTTTTTTATTTTTATCGTTTAAGACAAATTCATCAACAACTAATTCAATATCATGAATTTTATATCTGTCTAATCGAAGATCATTACTCATTCTTATGATATTTGAATCAACTCTTGCCCAAATAAATCCTTTTTTTATGAGATTTTGAAATAAATCCTGGTATATGCCTTTTCTTGACTTAATTAACGGGGATAAAATTTTAAGTTTTTTGTTATTAAAATTTTTCTTAACTAAATCAATTATATTTTGCTCTGAGTATTTAACCATCTTTTTACCAGTAATATATGAATATGGCTGTCCAACTCTGGCAAACAGAAGTCTTATATAATCATAAATTTCAGTTAGCGTACCAACGGTTGATCTAGGATTTTTATTAGTAGATTTTTGTTCAATTGCCACAACTGGGCTAAGTCCTTCAATTTTGTCAACATCAGGTCTGCTAATATCTCCAGCGAAGTATCTTGCATAAGAACCAAATGTTTCAAGATATCTTCTATTAGCCTCTGCATGTATTGTATTAAATGCCAGACTAGATTTTCCACTTCCACTTCTACCTGTAAAAACTACTAATTTATTTCTTGGTATTTGTATATCAATATTTTGCAAATTATTTTCTCTTGCTCCAAATACTGAAATAGATTTATCTACGTCAAATTTTTTCAACATCTTTTTAATTGGGCAATTTAATTTTGTACAGCTTTCTTGATGCGTCTGGAAGCCTAGAACTTCTTAACCACGGGTTATAAAACTTCAAAGTTTGGTAATTGATATTTTTTTTCTCACTGAACTCATATAAATTGTTGATAGTGTTATTTACATGTATGTACTTGTAACTCAAAGGCTGATATAGATCTTTACTTCTTATGTTAAAACCATATTTTTTTGGATTTTCAAAAATCGTTTTAATAGCTAAAATTCTGAAAATATATCTAGATGTCTCTTTGTTCAGATTTAAATCATAATAACTTTCAACATTTTGTTTTTTTAAATTGCTTCTCATTCCGTTAATGCCCATATTGTAAGAGGCAGCGGCTATTGTCCAATTGTTAAATTCTTCAAATGCTTTATTTAGATAATCACATGCAAACTGAGTTGCAATTTCCAAATTATATCTTTCATCAATATCTCTATTTACTTCAATACCGTACTCTCTAGCAGTAGATTTCATTATTTGCCAAATTCCAGAAGCACCTGAAGGAGATCTAACATTTTCTAAACCACTTTCAATTACTGCTAAGTATCGAAAATCCTCTGGTATTTCATTAGCATTTAATATGCTGTCTACAACTGGGAAATATCGATTTGCTCTCTTTAAGTATAAAATTGTGTTGGATTGCCAATAAACATTTTTTAATAGTTCTTTGTCGAATCTTTCCCAAACAAAATCATCTTCAAGTGGTACATTTTCATTTGCAAATTCAGATTCCAGAATCTTGTTCAAAGAAAATATTGAATATTTTTTATTAAAAATACTTTGATGAATCTCATCTTCTGATTGCCATTTTTTAAATGAATACAAAAAAAATACAATTAAAAAAAAGAAAAGAAAGTTCTTATTAATTACTTCTCTCATACAAACTTGCTTTGAAAGGTGTCAAAACTCTCGCCAATCAAGTCTTTCTCTGAAATGAAAGGTTTTGATTTAATACTCCAATCAATACTGAGCTTAGAATCGTTCCACAATATTGTTCTCTCTGAATCTTTATTGTAAAAATTTGTGCATTTGTATGAAAAAATGGTATCCTCTTCAAGAGATAAAAATCCATGAGCAAAACCTTCTGGTATCCAAAAAATTTTATTATTTGTTGCAGATAAAATAACTTTTTCATATTGCCCATAAGTTTTTGATTTCTTTCTTAAGTCAACTGCTACATCCAAAACCGAACCTTTGATAACTCTCACTAACTTACCTTGAGCATATGGTGGATCTTGAAAATGAAGTCCTCTAAGGCAGTTTTTTTTTGAAACTGATTGATTATCTTGAACAAATTTTATGTTTTTTAAATATTTTTTAAAAACATTTTCGTTCCAAGACTCAAAAAAAGATCCTCTGTCGTCTTCAAAAATTTGTGGTTCAAATATTGATAAACCTTCTATTTTAGTTTTTGTTATTTTCATTTTTAGAACTTGCAAAGATAAAAATTGACAATGACATAAATAAATGAATTCAAAAAATTAAATTTGTTTAAAAATAAATTATGAAAAAGTATATCAAAACAGCATTAGTAGTATCGGTAATTTCTTCATGTCAAAACCTGACTCAGCAAAAATTTAATTTTGATGAAGCCAATGAGCTAGAAAAGGTATCATACAGCATTGGAATAAATGTAGCAACTAGCATAAAATCAGAGGGTCTTGATTCAATTAATTCATTTTACATAAGCAAAGGATTTCAAGATGTTTTCGAAAACAAAGATTTAGCTATAAATATTGAAGAAAGTAATAAAATAATTGGAGAGTATTTTAATAAAAAACAAGATGCAAAAAATCAAAGATTAGCTATTGATTCAAAAATATTTCTAGAGCAAAATAAGCAAAAAGATGGAGTTATGACAACTGTATCAGGGTTACAATACCTTATTTTATCAGAGGGTAAAGGTAATAATCCAAATTTGAATGATAATGTCACGGTACACTACCATGGAACATTAATTGATGGAACCATTTTTGATAGTTCTGTTGATAGAAAACAACCTGCAACTTTTCCACTTAATGGAGTAATACCAGGATGGCAAGAAGCACTTCAAATGATGTCAGTTGGCAGTAAATGGAAAATTTTCATCCCATCTGAACTTGCTTATGGCGAAAGTGGAGCTGGTGCTATTGGTCCAAACTCAACTCTTATTTTTGAAGTTGAATTATTGAGTATTAATTAGTTTTTCTTGTCCAAGTAGCAGTTCTACCTAGAAATGGCATGCTAATAATATATCCCTTGAGTTTAAGCTCGTTTTCATTAACTAGAGTAGCTGTACCACCATACAACTTGCCTTTTTTAGGATCATAAATTCTTCCATCTTCCCAAATATTTTCTTGATCATTATACTTAAAGCTATGCATGATTCTTAGCCCCATTCTTTTTCTTGTTCTAAGCTTTTCGTCAGGATTCTTCAAATCAAGCTTAGCATTGCCCTTACTGTCAAGAGGTTCCTTTAACCAAGTTGTCTTACCGCTAATTGAATTACCGTCCTTGTAAATTGTAACAACAGCATCCTTTTCTTCGTTAAACCATTCTCCAAATATGTCTGATTCACTTTGTGCAGCGCAGAAAACATACACAATTGAAAATAAAGTTGAAATTATTATTTTTTTCATTTTTGTTTTTTTTCAAAGTAACAAAAATATTTTTACTTCTTTCTGAAATATATACTGATTGGTACTCCTCTAAAATTAAAGTTTTCTCTTAGTTTGTTTTCGAGAAATCTTTTATAAGGTTCTTTAATATATTGAGGTAAGTTAGCAAAGAACACAAATGAAGGGCTTTTTGAAGTTAATTGTGTACAATATTTTATTTTAATATACTTTCCTTTTATGGCAGGTGGTGGTGTATTTTTTATAATGTCAAGCATTGTGTCATTCAATTTGGAGGTTGTAATTTTTTGAGACTTATTTTTAAAAACACTCAAAGCTACTTCAATGCTTTTAATCAATCTATTTTTTGTTAGTGCCGATACAAAAAGTATTGGAACATCATCAAATGGTAAGATTTTTGCTTTAATTTTTTTTTCAAACTCCAAAGATGTGGATGTTTCTTTTTCTATTTTATCCCACTTATTGACTAAGATTACAATTCCTTTTTTATTTCTATCTGCCAAGTGAAATATCTTTTGGTCTTGACTTTCAAAACCTCTTTCAGCATCTATTAGAAGGACACAAACATCAGATCTCTCAATTGATTTTATAGAACGCATAACTGAATAGAATTCCAAATCTTCATTTACATTTTTCTTTTTTCTTATTCCTGCAGTATCAGTTAAAATAAAATCAAAACCGAATTTTTTTACTCTTGTATCTAAGCTATCTCTTGTTGTTCCTGCTATTTCGGTAACAATATTTTGATTTGTCCCAATAATAGAATTTATATATGATGATTTTCCTGCGTTGGGCCTTCCAATAATTGCAAAACTTGGAATATCTATTTTCTTTTCATCTTTTTCGTCTACATATTTGATAACCTCGTCTAATAAATCTCCAGTACCACCACCATTAATTGATGAAATACAAAAGAAATCACCCAATGAAAGATTATAAAATTCTAAAGAGTCATTTTGTAGCATTGAGTTATCCACTTTATTCACAACTAATATTACATCCTTATTACTCTTTCTTAAAAGATTTGCAACTTCGATATCCATTTCAGTAACTCCACTTTTCACATCAGTTACAAAAAGAATACAACATGATTCCTCAATTGCAAGATTTACTTGACTTCTAATTTCTTTCTCAAAAATATCCTCAGTATTTTCTACATAACCACCAGTATCAATTATTGAAAAATCTTTTCCCGACCAGTTGACTTTACCGTAGTTTCTATCTCTGGTAACGCCGCTAAACTCATCAGTTATAGCACTTCTAGTTTGGGTTAGTCTATTAAATAAAGTAGACTTGCCAACATTAGGTCTTCCAACTATTGCAACTATATTACTCATTGATATCCAAATTTTTTTAGCTTCTTTTCATCATCTCTCCAATTCTTACTAATTTTAATAGGTGTTTCTAAAAAAACCTTTTTATTAAAAAGTTTTTCGATTTCAACTCGAGATTGAGCCCCAATTTTTCTTAGCTTGGAGCCTTTGTGACCAATTAAAATAGCTCTCTGACTGTCTCTCAACACATAAATATTAGCTCTTATTCTTATTAAACCGCTATCTTCAATGAATTCCTCTACTTGTATATTAACAGAGTAAGGAATTTCTTTTTGAAAATTATCTAAAATTTTATTTCTTATAATTTCTTCAACTAAGTATCTTTCTGATCTGTCAGTAAACCAAGTTTTATCATAAAAAGGTGGAGACTCTTGTAAATTAGACTTGATAGTTTCTAAAACTTTTTCAAGATTAAATTCATTTTTTGCAGAGATTGGAATAACATCTGAATCTAAAAAATCCGATTTTAAAGATTTCATAATATCTTCTACTTTTTGTTGATTAATTAAATCGATTTTATTTATGACTATTAACAAAGGAACTTTAAGTTCTAACAAAATATCTTTAATCTTACCCACAATACTCTTATTTGAGTTAGAATCAAAGACATAAACTACTAAATCTGAGTCTAAAAATGATGACATCACATAACTCATCATTTTTTTTTGGAGTTTATATTTTGGATCAATTATGCCGGGAGTATCAGAGAAGACTATTTGATAATTTTCCGAATTATAGATACCCAGTATTCTATCTCTAGTTGTTTGTACTTTAGCATTGACAATAGATAATTTTTCTCCTACAAGTGCATTAACTAACGTTGATTTACCTGCATTTGGATATCCAATTATGCTTACAAAACCTGATTTATGTTTCATTTTGCAAAGAAACAAAAAAAGGGCAATTGAATTGATTACCCTTTTTTATTAAAGAAGTTAATAGCTTATTTCCCTCTATTAAAATTGAATCCAACACTTACAGTCAATGCATGACCTGACTGCAATAGATCCTTATCTAAATCTGAACCTTGGGGATCACCCAAAAAATGATTTTTTCTTGATGGTACCCAAGCTATATTTATTGGCAAGTTTAAATCTCCAGATTTAATAGTATGACCAACAGCAAAAACCATTCCAAATCCTGTAAATGAAGCCGTAGGACCCGCTGCAATTTCAAAACCATTAGCTCTTCTTATACCCATAAGTGCAGAAACACTTGGTAAAAACAAACCTTTCTCAATTCCTCCAACTAAGCCAATCCACTCTATAAGACCAACAAAATCTTCCCCCTCTGCGAATCTAGTTTCCCATTGCCATCCAATTTGAGTCATTAATGAAGGTTCTTGCTTGTAATCAACTGGGTTATCATCATTCAGATCTCTGTCATCATTAATGATATCAGCTAACAAGCCAGGGTCAAGATAAGTAATACCGAATCTTGGACCATCTAATTTTTGTACTCTATTTTGAGATAATAAGAGTTGATTTGTGGAAAGTATCAAACAAATAGTAATAATAATTTTTTTCATTTCATAAATTTTAGTTAATAATGGCCAAAATTAATTCTATGAAATTTTAAAGTTATGCAATGCATTATGCAATGCATAGTTAATTTAAGATATCTCACTAAGCTCATTTAAAAGCAAAGTCCATTTTTCTTCTAAAGACTTAATTTTCCACTTTATTTTTTCATAATTAACATACTCTTCGTCCTCAATCTTTTTGGAAAAATTGTTTTGATTCTCTTGTATCTTGTTTTCTATTAAACTTAGCTGGCTAGCTAAAATTTCAATCTCATCTTCAGTTCTTTTTATTTTTCTTAAGATGATATTTTTTTGTTTTTCAATTTTTTTAATTTGGTGATAAGATTTTTTTGTGGCGTTATTTTCCTTTTTGGCAATAACATTATTAGTAGTATTCTCATACTGCCTGACATTTGAAAGGTTTTTATTTTGTAAAAAACTGTTTATATCACCACGATACTCTTTGATTTTTTTAGAACTAAACTCATAAACCTTAGTAGTTAAATTTGAGAGAAAGTCTCTATCGTGAGAAACAATTATCAAAGTTCCATCAAATTCTATTAAAGCTTTCTTTAACAATTCTTTAGAATGAATGTCCAAGTGATTAGTTGGTTCATCCATAATTAAAAAATTATGTGAGTCATTTAACAACCTACATAGTGAGACTCTTGCTCTTTCCCCTCCTGAAAGCACTTTAATTTTTTTAAAAACATCATCATCTGAAAACAGAAAAGAACCTAAAATTGTTCTGGCATTCATTGATGAGTCATAGCCTCTAGCATATTCAACTGTCTCTAGTACAGTCTTTTCATTGTCTAAATAGTCTGCTTGGTCCTGAGCATAGTACCCAATTGTGACATTATGTCCTATTTTTAATTCTCCTTCAAAATCTAAATTATTGGAAATAATTTTTGCAAGTGTTGTTTTACCTTCTCCGTTTTTGCCAACGAATGCTACTTTATCACCTCTTGTTAGCTCAAAATCTATATTTTCCAGTACTAGCTTATCTGAATAAGATTTACTAACGTCTATTAACTTTACTGGAACTTTTCCTGACCTTTGAGCTTTTGGGAACTTAAGTTTTATCTTGGATGTATCATTTTCATCAATCTTGACTATTTCTAATTTGTCAAGTTTAGTTTGTAAGCTTTTAGCAAATTTTGCTTTGTTTTTTTTTGCTCTAAACTTGTTTATTAAGTCTGTTGTTTGCTTAACAAATTTTTCTTGATTTTTTGCAGACTGAATCTGCTTTTCAATTCTATCTTCTCTCAAACTTAAATATTTAGAGTAATTAGACTTATAATCACTTATAGAAGAGAAAGAAATTTCAATGGTTCTATTAGTAACATTATCTATAAAAAATTTATCATGAGAAACCATTACTATAGCTCCTGAATAATTTTTAAGCCATTTTTCTAACCATATTATTGATTCAATATCTAGATGATTTGTTGGTTCATCTAAAAGTAAAACATCAGGCTTTCTTAATAGAATTTTAATCAATTCTATTCTCATTCGCCAACCTCCACTAAACTCATCTGTATTTCTTTCAAAATCAGAAGTGTTAAAGCCAAGTCCTTTAGAAACTGATGCAATCTCTGATGAAATCTTATCTACACCTAATAAATTAAGCTCTTGTTGCAAGTCACTTAGTTTATCCAAATTTTCTAAATATTCTTTCGACTCAAAATCTTTGCTTGAAGATAAGAGGTGATTAATTTGCTCTATTCTTCTTTCAATATTTTGAATTTCATTAAATGCTTTTTTAAATTCATCCAATAAATTTGAATCATTCACAAAATCTAAGTCTTGAGGCAGATATCCAATGTTAATATTATTAGTAAAATCTATGGAGCCTGATTTAGGACTTATTTTTTTAGACAATAAATTTAGTAATGTAGTTTTTCCGGCACCATTTCTTCCAACAAGACCAATTCTATCTCCAGCATTTATTTGAAAAGAAATCTGTTCAAAAATATCTTGACCACCAAAATAAAATGACAATTGATTTATTGAAACCATAAAGCAAATTTAGTATTCTGAATACAATTATTTGTCATATAAAGTATATACATTATATTTGCAATTATATCGCGGGGTGGAGCAGTTGGTAGCTCGTTGGGCTCATAACCCAAAGGTCGTCAGTTCGAGTCTGGCCCCCGCTACAAGATAAAAAAGACCCCTGTTTTAGAGGTCTTTTTTTTTTAGTTTAGGTTTTTTAAATTGATGATACCTATATTGCGACAAAAGCAGCAATAATTAATAAGGATAATAATGTTGCAACAATACCACATACAAGTCCTGCAATAGCCATTCCCCTGCCATCTCTTTTCATACCAATAGCACCAAAAACTATAGCTAAAGGGCCTAAAATAAGACCGCCAAAAAATAATCCTACAATACCACACACGAGTGCAGCAACGCTCATACCTTTACCACCACCATATGCAGCAGCAGTAGCAGAGATTGATGAATTTATAGATTCAAAAAAATTTAACTCAGTATCATTTTTTGGATTTTCGGTTTCTGAAACAGGAAAAGATGCATATGAAAATGTATGCATGCAAAATATTAAGCTAAGAAATAATAATAATTTTTTCATTTTTGCATTAAATATAAAAAAAATATTTAAATAGACTCTATTTTTTTTTAGTTGAACACAAAATGAAGCAATTTAATTATCTTTTGACACAACAAACTGTGTAATCATATTTTTGTCCCCTGTTATTGTTTTTACAAAGTATATACCTTCGCTAAGTTGAGAAATATCAATTTTTGAGTTTTTTGAAGATAGAATTCTTTTTCCAAATATGTTATAAATTACTGCCTCATCAATAGCACCATCCAAATTAATAAAATTATTTGCTGGATTTGGATAAACATTAATCTCTTTACTCAACTCACTAATATTTGTTGATACACATGAGGTTACACATTGACTCAATGATGTATATTGTCCACTTCCATCACCTGGATCTTGACAATTTCCAACACTAACACAATTGTATGATTCAGGGATATTGCATTTCTTTTGAAAAATCATATCATAGTAGAAATAATAGAATTGATTAGGCCAGTAGGCTGAGGTTGATGTTTTTATTGTAATTAAATCTCCAATATCATACGGATAAGAAGTATTTGCCCTATTTCTGTATAGGAAAGAGCCTGTTGTTCCAATCCCAAGTCTCATACTCTGACCAGCTGGAATTTCAAAATTTAGTGTTAGTCGTTGTTTACCCGGAACAACATTTAATGTAGTATCATCAATTATATTTCCGATACTATCTCTAATTTCAAATTTTATACTGTTGGGGAATTGAGCATAAAAAACTGCAGATTTTAAAACACAATCCTCATTTGCATCTAATATTAGTGCTGCTGAAGAATTAACTCCAAAAAAACCACCCAAACCAAATGATGTATCTAACTCACCTCCTCTTGTTTCTAAGGTATTCGCATTGGGATTAAAATTAATTGCATTAGGATTATTACATCCCAAAACAGCAGGAACACAAGATCCATTGTCAAAGCAAGCTGTAGAATCATAATTAATTGAATAAGGGTCTGTACAACCAGAAATATAACAACAACTTCCATCATCTTGAACTGCTTGGTTAGAGTAGTTAACGGCAACTGGGTCTGTACAACCACAATCAGTTCCTAGGCGATATTTATAAATATTTTTCGGGAAAGTGAATGGATAAGTCCATTTGTTATTTCCAAGAAGGAAATAAACATTACAGCCTATCACAAAACTACCAGGTGCCCAGATTGAATTACCTGGGTGAGGTGGTAACTGAATCCATGAGTCTGAAATCGGATCATATTCCCAGAACTCACTTACACCAAGCGGGTAGTGATTATCACCATCTCCGCTTAATATGTAACCTTTTCCTTGATATGAGAACTGAGTTCCTGCTACTCTGGCCTGTGATGGAAACTGAGACATTAGTTGCCAACTATCGTTGGATGGATCATACCTATAAAAATCATTGTAAATAAATAGTGTAGAGTTTGGATTACTACCTGGTCCAGAAACAGATCCATGCCCAAATCCTACATATGCGTAATTTCCTATTCCAAAATAATATGGATGGTGCCTTCCATTTCCAGGAATATCAGTTTTTTGCAACCAGGAATTATTTGTAATATCATACTCCCACCAATCACTCAAGCCATAGCTTGAAGCATTACTTCCGCAGCCTACAAATATTTTATCTCCGACATTTACCATTGCTGGATGATCCCTACCAGCACCTGGAAATGAAGCTAATTGTGACCAAGAGTTATTAGGCATATCATACTCCCACCAATCATTAGGGTGAACTGAATTAGTATCTGAACCAAATCCAATATAGGCTTTACTTCCAACTGCAACCCCATATGCAAAACCTCTCACTCCTCCGGGAAAAGGACTAAGCTGTGTCCAAGTATCAGTTGAAGAATCATATTTATAAACGTTATCTGTATTACTACCAGTTATTACGTATGCATCATCCCCGTATGAAAAAGTTACTGGGTGATGAACACCTTCAAATGGAAAGTTATTTACATGCTCCCATATTTGCGATACACTAAGGAACGGTATCAAAATAAAAAGAAATAATAGTTTTTTCATGTTTGTAGATTTATGGTAAATATATAAATGATTTCTGATTTATTTAATAATTATTAAATAAGCTAAATTTATTTTATATCCTCAGTTAAATCTAATTTTTTAAAATCTGGAAATTTTAGACTTGTGAAACCAACTGATAATATTGTCATAATTCCACCAAATACAACAGCTGGTACTGTCCCCATTAACTTTGCAGTTAGTCCACTTTCAAAAGCCCCCAATTCATTTGAAGATCCAATGAAGATTGAGTTTACAGAAGCAACTCTTCCTCTGACCTCGTCTGGAGTCTTTAGCTGTAAAATTGTTTGTCTAATTATCATTGATATTCCGTCTGTTAAACCATAAATAAAAAGTGCAAATAAAGAAAGATAGAATAGTGAAGATACTCCAAAAACAATTATGGATATTCCAAAACAAAAAATTGCTATTAAAAGCTTTTTACCAGCATTTTTAGTAGCAGGAATATAAGCGGATGTGAACATAATAATTAGAGAACCAACAGCTGGCGCTGCTCTTAACATTCCAAAACCTTGTGACCCAACATTTAATATATCTTGAGCATAAATAGGTAATAACGCGATTGCTCCCCCAAACAAGACCGCGACCATATCAAGTGTAATTGCAACAAGAATAGCTTTTGTTTTAAAAACAAAAGACAAACCAGCTTTCAAACTTTGCATTATTGGCTCTCCTATTTTGGGATTTAAGATAGGCTTCTTTTTAATGAATAAAGTTAATATTAAAGCGATAGCAATTGCAGACAATACGAATCCCATGGAGGAATTAACACCGATCCATGCGATTGAAAAACCAGCGAAAGCAGGGCCTACAACAGCTGCTAGCTGCCATGTTGAGCTACTCCATGAAGCAGCATTAGGATATATCTTCTTCGGAACAATCAAAGCGACCAATGAAAAGATTATGGGACCAAAAAATGCTCGAACAAAACCACCAACAAAGACTAAAAAATAAATAGAATACAATACTTGTTTGGACGAAAAAAGTGAATAAAAATACTCACTAGTAACAAAATAAAATCCGAAGGAAATTATTAAAAAAGCAAATATTGCTAAAACAAAAAGTCTCTTTTTTTCATTTTGATCAACAATATGGCCTGCAAAAAGAGCCATTGAAATCGCAGGAATTATTTCAACTAAGCCAATTAGCCCCAATGAAAGTGGATCTTTAGTAAGATTATAAACTTCCCACTCTACAATGATGAATTGCATAGACCAACCAAAAACAAGAATGAACCTAATAAGTAAAAAAAAGTTAAACTCTTTAAATCTCAGAGCAGCATATGGATCATGATTTTTTTTTAAGTGATTCAAAATTTAGTAATCTAAAACTATTTTTTTTAAAGTCTTTCCATTTTTATCAATATCAAAAACCCGCTTAGACTTTTGATTCAACTGTTGACCTAAAAAATTAATTTTTGAAATTTGATTTTTATCAATTGTTTGTGCTGAATTAATAAGATTATAATTTGTATTTGAACCATTAATTATTTTCATAACTCCAACTTCAGTATCACCCTGAGCATCCGTATCGTTGAATATAACAAAACCACCATTTACTAAATCCCCATATTCTGTAGCTGTATTTACTTGATCTTGGCAAAAGATATCACTTCTTATAATAGTTCCACTGAAATCTGTTTGGAGCACCCATCCGTTCCATATATCAGAGGATAAGAACGGAGGATTAACTGCAGAATAATTTCCTTCGTCTCCAGTTCCTCCAAACATGTATATACCATCATTTCCTATCTTAATTCCATAGAGTTCATTTCTTATATGGTCTAAACTGTATGCTCTAGGGTTTGCATAATGTTTAATCCAATTAACATTAGCATCTGTATCTAATTTTACACATGAATAATCAAATGGGTCACCTGCTCCGCTCCTTCCGGTATGCCCTCCATAGTATATATTATCATCATTATCTATTGCTAAATCAGCAGGAATAATATCTTCTGAACTTGAAATGTTCCTTGTCCAAAGATGGTTTCCAGACTTGTCTAGCTTTGTTAATTTTAAATCTTGTTCATACTCAGTGCCTGCTGAATAAATATAACCATCCGAGCTTTCTACAAGTGCTATTGAATACTCTGATTGTAAATTTATATTTGACCAAATTTCACTGCCATCTGCTGGGTCTATTTTCATAACTACTTCTTGTCCAGCATATACAACAAAAATTGTTCCTGCTTCATCACCATTAACAAAACCAGCAGCATAAACATAACCATCAGATGCACTTATTGTCATTCTGATACCATCGAACTCATATAAATTAGCTCCATTTGAATAAGTATTGTCCCAAATAATTGTACCATCGTCTCCATTCAACCTTGCTATCCACCTTTCTTGTGTAGGTCCTGAACCACCACAGACTATATAATCAACTCTACCGTTTTCATAGTGTTCAGAAATCCCAAAACCAACTTTATTATTTAATGTTTTTGTCCAGATTAATTGTCCATTATTACCATCAACCTTATGTATTCTAGCCATATTATTTGGCATAAAAACTAGAGCGCAGTTTCCATCACTATCAACTAATCCTCTGTTTACTTTACCTTCGGGACCGCTGGTAAAGACATTTTCCCACTCAATATTTTGATTGTACTCTGTATTGCTTGGAACAGTTTGAGAAGAAGCATGTAATGATGCACAAAGCAAAAAGATTAGAATTTTTTTCATATTATTTTTTATTTAATTATTATTTTTTTTTCAATTGTTCCATCATTATAGATATAAAACAATATGTTGCTCTTACTTGTATTTCTTCCTACGGGGTCAATGATTCTGATAACCTTTTTTTTGTATTTATTATTCACATAATTAGTATTAGTTGAACTACATTCCAATTTATTAATATATTCCCATAGTTGATTATTATATGGTGCTGAAATAAGTGAGTTAGTATCAGGATCATTACCCGTCCTAACTATAACCATCTTTTTAGAGGGGACAATATTAATTATTTGACCATTTTTTCCAAGTGCTGATATCATATCCAGCGGAGCGTTAGAACTCAAGCTTCCAGTAAATGTAAACTGTATTCTGGGCTGCATATATGAATTTTTTCCATTCAACCACCATAAATATCCATATGATTCATTTAAAGGTTGTGAAGTATTTATCATTTGATTAAAATAAACAGAATCATTAAATATTGAAGATCCATTCCATTTACCTTGATTTAAGACTAATAATCCAAACCTTGCCATACTTCTAGTGTTGCTATAAAAAAGATTGGTATTGTTTACACCAAAAAAACCAAACATTCCTATTTGAGTATTTAGTTTTTGATTGATATACGTATTAATTCCTCGTCCTGTTGCACTCTCAACCACATCTCTTAAAAGTAGATATGGAGCGTTGTGATAAGCCCATCTGCTATTAGGAGTATCTAGAAAAAACAAGCATGTATCATCTATACAATTGAGATCAATACCAAAGTCATTAATTCCAGTTGTCATCATAAGCTGATGCTTAATTTTAATATTTCTCTCCTGTGAAGATAAGCAGCTAGTCCATCCGCTTCCAATATATCTACTTGTTGAATCTTCAATATTTAAATAACCTTCCTCTTGCGCTTTTCCAACTATTACAGCCATTAAACTTTTTGCTGCAGACGCCCAATACCAATATGTTGTATCACTGTGACCATTTAAATAATTCTCTAAAACTATTTTACCATCTTTTAATATGATAAATGACTTTGTATTGGTCACTTCTAAGAAATTAATTAAAGTATCTATATTTTCTTGACACCAGCTTAAATTTGATGGAGACAAAGTATCCCAACTAGTACCTGAAACTGGAGGAAAATATGATTGTGTATATGAGCTAGTTGAAAAAAATACTATTGGAAAAAACAACAGATATTTAATGATTGAAAAATGACTAAATAATGATCTCATATAGTTTAAGCGAAAGATGATATGAAAGTCCTAGAACAAAAGGATATAGTAAAAATAACCATAATATATTCAAAAGACCAGCTTCAAAACAATGTGACCAACCATTTTTAATCAAATCCGGACCAAACTCATACCATGTGAGAACACCTAATTTAGGTACAATTATATTAACAATAATAGCAGTAACTAAGACAAAAGCTCCACCAAAAAAAATCTTAATGACCAATGATTAATTGTTTTTGATAAGTTCCATCATTGAATTTGATAATTTTAATTTTTTTCGAATGTTGATTGATTTCTCTTCCAAGAAAATCCATTGCTCCAATAATTTTCCTGTGGTTCTTGATCTCAACTGCTGAGGTAGAATTCAAGCATGGAACTTTCACCTCAATATCATAATAAAAATAGTAGTATCCTGGTGATGAGGCACTTGAGCCTGTTATTGATAATATTCCTCCAATATCATATGGGTAGATGGCTCCTGAATTATTTCTATATAGACCTGAATTGTTAGCTGAAACTCCAAGTTGAAGATTATTACCAACGGGAACCTCAAAGTTAAGATCAAATCTTTGTTCTCCAGACAAAACAAAATGTGTGGTATCATCAATAATAGTACCGTTCTGATTTCTTAGCTCAAACGTTACTGATGTGTTAACATCAGCATAGAATTTTGCTGAGCTAATTACACAATTTTCAGAGGAATTAAAAATAAGGTGTTGATTACCATTAAAGTATCCTCCAGTTGAAAATGTATTATCAATAGCACCTCCATAAGCAGTATTAGTATTGGCGTTAGGGTTAAAATTAGTTGCTGTTGAGTTTGTACATCCAAGAACTGGTAAAATACAGCTACCATCGTCGAAACATGCTTGATTATTAAAATTAATAGCATAAGGATCCGTACAACCTGCAATGTAACAGCATGATCCATCATCAATTGTTGCAATTGATGAATAATTCACAGCTGAAGGATCTGTACATCCACAGTCCTGACTTAGCTTATAGCTATAAATATTTAAGGGGTAAGATGCTGGAAATGTCGAGGTATTTTGCCCTAGCAAAAAGTAAATTTCACAATCTAACACAAAACAACCTGGAGCCCAAATGGCGTCTCCGGGATGAGAAGGAAGCTGATTCCAACTATCATTTGTAGGATTGTATTCCCAAAATTCTCCTTCGTCAAGCGGTGAATGATCTTCTCCGTCTCCACTTATTATGTAGCCTTTTCCGTTAAATGAAAACTGAGTTCCAGCAACGCGTGATTCTGAGGGGAAATTAGCTAATTGTGTCCAACTACTTGATGAAGGGTTATATCTGTAGAAATCATTAAAAATATAAACTCCTGTTGATGGATTACTTCCAGGACCGGTTGAGCTTCCGTGACCAAATCCAACATATGCGAAATCATTAATTGAAAAATAAAAAGGATGATGACGAGTATTTCCTGGTAAATCAGGCTTTTGTGTCCAAGTATCAGTATTAATGTTGTACTCCCACCAATCATTTAAATTTGAAGTATTACTACCACAACCAACAAAAACACTATTTCCAACAACAACCATAGCAGGATGATTTCTTCCAGCACCTGGAAAAGAAGCTAGCTGATTCCAAGAATCATTTGTAATATCATATTCCCACCAATCATTTGGGAAATTACCGCTTGGGTCAGATCCAAAACCCATGTAAGCTTTATTGTCTTTAGCAACTCCATAGGCATATCCTCTGTCACCACCAGGAAAATTAGCAAGCTGAGTCCATGAATCAGTGTTTTTATCATACCTAAAAGTGTTATCAGTGTTAGAGCCAGAGATAACAAAGCCGTAGTTATCATATGAAAATGTAATTGGATGATGAACGCCCGCGTAAGGAAACTGAGTTGCAATATTCCAATTTTGTGAATAGGATAATAGAGGGGAAAAAAGAATTATAATGAACCTAGCTAGCAATTTTTTTTTTTACAAATTTAAGTATTATTTATTGTTATCTAAAAAAATCCTTTTTTCGTGAGATCCGTCATTGAATATGTAAATCAAATATTTATTGTATGATGGTTGTATAACTTTTCCATAGATGTCAACTATTTTTAATAGCTGCTTTTGTTTCTTTATTTCATACTGATATGTTGGCAAACAATTGTTGCTGAAGCTTGTCCATGTGTCCCTTGCCCAATTATATTCAGCCCAAGTAACATCATCAACATCAACACATGTTAAATTAGGGTTGTTCATAGACATGAAATACCAAAGACCGGAATTGTTACCATTTTTTAAGTTGATATAACTTAAGTCATTACTTCCACAAGAAACTTCAAAAAGTTGAGAATTGTTGCTCAAATCTAATGTTGTGATCTGGTTTGTGTAGCAGAAGAGTTCTCGAAGAGAAATAAAATCCTCTATCCCACTTAGATTAGAAATATTTTTATTGTTCACATATAATACTGTAACAGTATCAATTGATGATGTGTAAACATAATCGTCAATAACAGAATCAACTCCTAAATTAATTAGTGCCTGCTCAAAATTGTCGTCTGGAACGTATGTAAATTGTGCGTACGAGCTTTTGACAAAAAAAACAAATATTAGGATGAACAAATTTTTCATTTATTAATTTTTTTATTCAGACTTGACCAACCACCACCATTATAAACTTGAGAATATTCTAATTTTTTTAAGATTTTTTTTGCTTTATCACTTCTCATTGCCGAAGCACAACAAGTAATAATTGTTTTTACTTTATCATTCAAAAAATCCAAACTTTTCTCCAATATATCAAGGGGTATGTTAACTGAATTTTCAATGTGACCTCTTGAGTATTCCTCTGTATCATGTACATCAATCACTATTGCACCTTCAGAAATTTTTTTCTTAAAATCAACATTATCTTTTCTATTAAAAAGAAAAAGTAATATTACCGCAATAAGTATTATGTAAATTGATTTCACTGGACTAATATTTTTTTAGATTCAACAATATTTTCATTTGTGTAAAAATTCATAATGTATGTACCTCTCTCGAAAGATTTTGTATCAATTTTTATGTTGTTATTAAAAGAGTTCTCTTTAACTAATCTCCCGCTAATATCATAAATCTTAAATGAGCTTGAGGCAGCATCACTTGAAGAGCTTAGTTCTATTGATTTATCATCAATTATTTGAACTGAAAAATTTGATTTTAATTGATTATTTGCAAAAGATGATGAATTGTTAGTAAATGTAACATCTAGTACATTATCGCTTGAGTCAACATATGCCTCTGCCAGAAAGAATCTTGAGTCTGGATTATTAGTCCACCATTGGTAAGAAATATCCTCTTCAAAGTCAGAGAAAGGAATCTGGTACCAACCTGTTCCACTTCCACTAATTGTGTCAATACAGTGAACCTGTATATTAGTTGTAGAGTTCCTTTCAATTTTTAATCTTAAACAATCGTATAAACCCATAGGTAGTTGCATAGTTCCATACGCATCTACTAAAAACTCTGTTTCAATATCGCCACTTACGCTTATTGTATCAGCAACATGAGCAGCAAATCCTGAAATTAAAGCAGCAGAGTAATTATATGTTGCCAAAATCAACTCAACGAAAGGTCCAGAAATTGAAGAATCAACGAATGTTACTGGTCCATCAGTAATTGATGTACCATAATTTAATGGTAATGGAAGAACAACTACTGGATCAGCAAAAACTGAATCATCAATACCTAATAATTCTATTTTTGATGGTGTTTTATTTAAAAATACATGCTCTATCCCATCATACATACAAAGGTTAGAATTTTGATAAGAAATACTATATGGGGTTGTGGATGGAGCGATACACTGCTGAGTATAAGAGCCTACTATTTGAAGAGATGAGAAATCCCAAAATTGGTTTACTCCAGAGCTTCCAACATTTATTGCAGAGTTAGGAGAGATATCATCTACTTGCTCAATAATATCTCCTACTGAGATTAAATCGTTTTCTGTAATTATTATTTGAGCAAAAGAACAATGAAAGATCAAAAATGCAATTATTGATAAATATATTTTCATTTTTTTATTTCAAATTTAGCTTATTTTTTTTTGGTCAATCATCAATTTTTAAACTCAAAAAATAAAAACTTAATATTGCACTATGATCAGTGGTAAAAAAAATTTAAAATTTAAGCATGATCTATATTTTTTAGCTCGAAGAAATTTTTTGTTCTTCAAAAATATTTTTTTGGCAAAAAAAAATCATAAATTTTTGTTCATACTGAGCCCTCCTTACAGTGGTTCAACTCTTTTAACACAAATAATATCCACATCTAAAAAAATTAGTTGTAATAACTATTTAGCTACAATGGAAGGACAACTATTACCTGAACTTAGAAATCATATGTTTAATAAAGACAGATGGGATCAAAGCAATATTTATGATTGGTATAAAATTAAAAGCGTATGGTTGAAGTATTGGGATCAAAGCAAAGAAATACTTATGGATAAAACTACCACAAATATCATGAGATTTGATGAAATTAAAAAAGAGTTTAATAATACATATGCAATTTGCTTAGTTAGAAATCCCTATGCAGTTGTTGAAGGTATAACAAGAAGAAACTCTAAACCAATTGAATTTGCAATAGAATTTGTAATCAAAACACTAAAATATCAAAAATATAATATTGAAAATAATAAAAACTTAATTTGGATAAAATACTCTCAGCTTTGTGACAACCAAAATCTTGTAAATAAAAAAATTAATACAATTTTACCTGAAATTGATGATTTAGACTTCAATAAATTTTTCAGTGCTCACAATTTTAAAAATGAACCTTTGAAGATTACTAATTTGAATAATGAAAAAATCGATAAATTAAAAAAAGAAGATATATCAAAAATTAACAAATATTTTTTAGA
>JAOOLD010000017.1 GCA_028408365.1 Bacteroidota bacterium | reverse complement strand
TATAAATTGCATCCTCATCTTGCGGATTTTTCTTAATGTATTTTTTATAATTTTCAATTGCCTCTTTAAATTTATTTTGTTTGAGTTGACTAGTTGCTAAGTTATATTGGACTTTATTGTTCTCATTTTTAACTTCGCTTTGACTTAGTATTGCACTAAAAAGAGATTCAGATTCATCATATCTTTCTTGCTTAAATACTGAATTCGCTAAATTATATTTTGCTTTAAAAAAATCTTGATCTTGCTCCAAAGATTTTCTATAATTAATTTCAGATTCTTCATAAATGCTATCGGAAAAAAGTTTATTTCCTTTCTTAAAAAGAGATCTCTTTTTAGTTTGAGCGTCACAAAAAGTTGTCAAGAGTAGACAGAATATGAAGATCGAAATTTTAAAAATTAAATTTTTCATTTTTACGTTCTAAAATCATTAAGTCTAAAAAAAGTAATACCAGTGCAATAATTAAAAAAAACTGAAATCTATCTTTAAAATTAGTAAATTCCATAGTTCCTATCTCTTTTTTTTCTAATCTATTTATTTCATTAATCAGTTCTTGTAGTCCAGCTCTAGAGTTATTAGCTCTGATATATTTTCCGCCGCCACTTTGAGCGATTTCCATTAACATCAATTCATTCAGTTTACTTATAATTGTATTGCCAGATTTGTCTTTTCTGTAACTTACATTATTTCCTCTTTTGTCTTTGATAGGAATTGGGCCACCTTGTTCAAGTCCCATTCCCAAAGTGTGAATCAAAACACTTTTTTCTTTTGCTTTTTTTGCTGATTCAATTGCAAAATCATCATGGTTCTCTCCGTCAGTAATAATAATGATAGATTTGTTTTGTGAATTTTCAAAGTCAAAAGAAGAAAGACATTTATCAATAGCTTTTCCAATTTCGGTGCCTTGACTTGAAATAGTTTTGGTATTTACAGATGATAAAAAAAGTTTTGCAGCTGAATAATCAGTTGTAATTGGAAGTTGTATATAAGCTTCTGAGCCAAATACTACTAGTCCAATTCTATCTCCACTCAACTGATCTAAAAGCTCTGAAATTGCACGTTTTGACTTTTCTAGTCTGTTAGGTTTGATATCTTCAACAAGCATAGAGTTAGAAAGATCAATTGCTATCATTAAATCTATACCCTTTCTCTTTACTTCCTCAATTTCAGATCCAATTTGAGGATTTGCAACAGCAATAATTATAAAAATAATACAAAAAACTCTTGATAAGTTTTTAAAGTTTTTTCTGAACGAGGATTGTCCAATTTGTAATCTTTGAATTAATTTTTTATCACCAAATTGTTTTAAAGATTTACTCCTCCAATAAACAAAATAGACATTTGAAGCAAGTACTAACAGTATTGATAAAAGCAAATACAAATAATTTATTTCCTCAAACCTTAGCATCAGATTAATCTTTTTAAAATTATATTTTCTAATAAATAAGAAATGATTAATAGTAGAAATGATACATATAAAAATATCCTAAATTCTTCCTTTTTCTTACTAAATTCAGTTACTTTTATTTTCGATTTTTCGAGTAGATCAATTTCATCATAAATCTTTTTTAAAGATGAATTGTTCGTCGCTCTAAAAAATTTACCTTCAGTGATCATTGCTATATCTTGCAATGTCTTTTCATCAATTTTTACTTCAACATCTTGATATTGTATTCCAAACGGTGTTTGGAATGGATATGGTGCAAGTCCTAAAGTACCTATTCCAATAGTATAGATGCGAATCCCAAAACTTTTGCATAGTTCTGCTGCAGTTAGAGGTGCTATTTCTCCAGAATTGTTTACTCCATCAGTAACTAGTACAATTACTTTTGACTTGGCATCTGATTCTTTTAGTCTATTAACACTTGTAGCAATACCCATACCCAAAGCTGTTCCATCATCAACCATACCTGACTTTACGTCTTTAAAAAGATTAACAAGAACATTGTGATCGGTGGTAAGTGGGCATTGAGTAAAACTCTCGCCACTAAAAACAACTAATCCTATTCTATCATTATTTCTGTTTGAAATAAAATCTATAGCAACATTTTTTGCAGCCTCTAGTCTGTTTGGCTTCAAATCCTCTGCTAGCATACTACCCGAAATATCAATTGCCATGATAACGTCAATACCTTCATTAGTATTTTCTTGCCAGTTATTTGTTGACTGTGGCCTTGCAAGTGCTATAATTATGAATATTGAGGCAATAATTCTTAAAAATAGTGGAAGTCTAATTATTCTTTTTTTGTAGTTGCTTTTCTGTGACAAAATTTTAGTTGAAGAAAATGATATGGAAGTATATTGTTTTTTCTTCTTGAACAAGAAATAAATTATAAAAATTAATGATACTATTAGTATCAAAAAAAAGTGAGAATCACGAAATATAATTTCTGACAATTGAGTCATAGTTTTTTTGAATTAATGACAAAATCTTTACAGTTTTCTAAATGAATTAGAATTTCACTTTCATTAGGCTGGTTTTTAGCAAATTTTGCTAACTCACATGATGATAGTATCTTGTAAAGCATTTTAATAGACAAATCATCTTTATTAAACTCTTTATATTTCAAAATAATATCAGCAGTTGGAATTTCTAAAGCACTAAAATTAAATTTTAACTCTAAATATTTTCTAATTATATTTGACGCTTTTGTAAAGTGTAGATTGATTTCATCTTTTTTCCAAAGTTTTTCCTTTTTTAAAACATACAACTTATTAATCGTTAATTCAATTGGATCTAATCTCACTTCTTTTTCAACTATTTCTAATACTCTCTCTGTTTTTTTGAGATAATTCTTTACCAAAAAATAAATCAATGCTAATATTAGAATTATTAATATGTAAATCCAATAGTCAACCAAACTAAAAGATATTTTAAGATTTTCTTTTATCTGTTTAATTTCATTTACATTGGTTTCAATTTCTGAAACTATAATTTTTTTTGATGAACCAAGATTTTCGAATTTATACGTTCCACTGTCCCATGAGGTTATATTAAGTTTATACTTTAAATACTTAAAACTGTCTATTATAACGGTATCCATAATTGAAAAATCAATAATCTCAAAAGAATTAAATTGATCTAACAAGTCATTGCTATCTTTGTAACTATCTATTGAGCTGAGAATTTCAATTTGAACTTGTTGTCCAACCAAAATAGAATCTTTTGAAATTAATAATTCATTAGAATAACTATTACTCATATAAACAAATAAGAATAATAATCTTAAAATCACTTATTTCTATTTTTAAAAAAATTAATCAATGGACTAATTATGTCTTCCTGAGTTAATAATTGAATGTAGTCAGCACCAGTGAGTCTAAGTTCTTTTTTGAGGGTTTCAATTCTTGAGCATTGTTTTTTTTTAAAATTCCGTCTAAATTTTCTGTCAGAGGAATCAACTAAGATTTCATTTTCATTTTCTGAGTCTTGCAGACTTAATAAGCCAACATTAGGAATTTCTAACTCAAGTTTATCCAATGTGTTCACAGCTACAAGATCGTGTCTTTTAGCAGATAGTTTAATAGGCTCAAAAAAGTCAGAATCAAAAAAATCAGATAGTAAAAAGCAAATACTTCTTTTTTTTGTTACTCTATTAAAGTATTCTAAAGCTTTTTTAATATTTGTTTTTTTACTGGAGGATTTAAAGGTTAATATTTCTTTAATTATTCTCAGAATATGTTTTTTGCCTTTAGAAGGTGAAATAAATTTTTCAATCTTGTCAGAAAAGAAAATCACTCCAACTTTATCATTATTCTTTATTGCAGAAAAAGCAAGAACAGCTGATATCTCAGAAACTAATTCTCTTTTAAATCTCTTGTTCGTTCCAAAGCTGCTAGAAGAGCTAACATCTACCATAAGCATTAAAGTAATTTCTCTCTCTTCCTCAAAAATTTTCACAAAAGGACTGTTATATCTAGCTGTTACGTTCCAATCTATTGTTCTTAAATCATCACCAATTTCATACTCTCTAACTTCAGAAAATGTCATACCTCTTCCTTTAAAAGCAGTGTTATACTCGCCAGCAAATATATGATTGGAAAGACCTTTGGTCTTTATTTCAATAGATCTTACTTTTTTTAAAATTTCTTTGGTATCCAATTTTATGGGATCTCTACTGTGTTAAGAATTTCTGTGATTATGTCATCTGCTGTTATTTCCTCAGCTTCAGCTTCATAGGTCAATCCAATTCTGTGTCTAAGAACGTTATGAGCTATGGCTCTAACGTCCTCTGGAATTACAAAACCTCTTCTTTTTATAAAAGCGTAAGCTTTAGATGCATGAGCCAAATTTATGCTTGCTCTTGGAGAACCTCCAAATGAAATCATAGTTGAAAACTTTTCTAATCCAAATTTTTTAGGATCTCTAGAGCAGTGTACTATGTCCAAGAGATATTTTTCAATTTTTTCATCCATGTATATTTCTTTCACTAAAGCTCTTGCTTTTTTTATACTTTCTTTATCCACTACCTTATTCGCAGTAGGGAAGACTTTAGATAAATTGTTTCTAACAACAATCCTCTCATCTTCAAAGTTTGGATAAGTAATAATAATCTTAAGCATGAATCTATCAAGTTGAGCCTCAGGTAGAGGGTATGTACCTTCTTGCTCAACAGGATTTTGGGTCGCCATTACAAGAAAAGGATCCTCTAATGAAAATGTTTCTCCTGAGATTGTTACATTTCTTTCTTGCATACATTCAAGCAATGCTGATTGTACTTTTGCAGGTGCTCGGTTAATTTCATCAGCAAGAACAAAATTTGCAAAAACAGGTCCCTTTTTGACAGAAAACTTTTCTGTTTTAGGGCTGTAAATTTGAGTACCGATAACATCTGCTGGTAGCATATCTGGAGTAAACTGAATCCTGCTGAATTCAGCATCAATTGTTTGTGAAAGTGTGCTTATAGATAGTGTTTTAGCAAGTCCAGGAACACCCTCAAGAAGGACATGTCCATTGGACAAAAGGGCAATTGTAAGCTTATCAATTAAATCTTTCTGACCGATTACAACTTTATTCATCTCCATGTGAATTAGTTCAATTACAGCACTCTCTTTTTCTATTTTTTTGTTAAGTTCAGTTATGTCGATATTTGATGAGATTTCCATTTTTATTTTATTTAGTTTACAAAAATATTAATCATAGTATTAATACCAAAACTCAACGTTTAATTTTTAGTTTTATTATTAAGTATCATTTCATAGAAAAGCTTTTGTTAATTTTGTTAAATGAGATACTGTCTTATTTTTGAATACGACGGTGAGAATTATCATGGTTGGCAAGTACAACCTGATGCAGTAACCGTTCAACAAACAATTATAAAGTGTTTAGGTGATATTTTAAATCAAAATATAAGTCTAGTTGGTGCAGGAAGAACAGATACTGGAGTACATGCAAAGTTTATGACTGCACACTTTGACTGTAATTGTGAAATTGAAGTAAAAGATATTAAACAAAAATTAAATAATTATCTACCTGCAGAAATTTCAATCTTAAAAGTTGTAAATGTTAAGAAAAATTTTCACGCGAGGTTTGATGCTGTTTCAAGAACATACAAATACTATATAAATCAACAAAAAATGCCCTTTGAGCAGAGATCTTTCTTTTACAAAAAAGACATAGATCTAGCCTTAATGAATAAGGCGTGTAAAAAGATTATTGGAAAAAAAGACTTCACATCATTCTCAAAGGCTAATACCCAAACCCACACAAACATCTGCGAAATTTACAGAGCTGAGTGGACTTATGAAAAGCAAATGATTTGCTTTACTATTCAAGCTAATAGATTTTTAAGAAATATGGTTAGAGCAATTGTTGGAACAATGTTGCTTGTAGGAGAAAAAAAAATATCCCCAGACGAAATAAGTAACATAGTCAAAAAGAAAAATAGGGGTTTTGCTGGTACATCAGTGCCTGCCAAAGGTTTGTTTTTAGTCAATATTAAATACAACGAAAAAGATTTGTTAGCATGAAAAAGACTGGAAATATCGTTGATTGGTTATTGCTGAAAAGAGTTTTAAAGTATTCAAATCCCTACAGAAAAAAATTATTTTATGCCGCTTTATCAGCGATATTTCTAGCAGTTTTGGGCCCTCTTAGGCCTTGGCTAATTAACTTTGCAATTGATAACTATATATTAGTTTCTAATCTAGAAATGCTTGCTAAAGTAACTTTATTATTGTTTTTTATGCTATTCGCAGAAGGATTTTTCCAGTTTTACTATATGTTTTTATCAACTTGGATTGGACAAAATGTAATTAGAGATATAAGAACTGAAATTTTTCAGCATATAATTTCCCTTAAGATGAAATACTTTGATAATACTCAAGTTGGAACTTTGGTGACCAGAACAATTTCAGATATCGAAACAATTTCCGATATTTTTTCTCAAGGCTTATTGGTTATAATTGCCGAGCTTTTAAAATTAATTCTAGTTTTAGTGTTCATGTTCTACACTAGCACTAAACTCACAATTGTAACTTTAATTACGATTCCTTTTTTACTTTTAGCCACTGCATGGTTCAAAAGAAATATAAAAAGTGCATTTCAAGATGTTAGAACTCAAGTTTCTAAATTAAATGCATTTGTACAGGAAAGAATCATAGGAATGAAAATAGTACAGATATTTAATAAGGAAGCAGCTGAGTATAATAAATTTGTAGAAATTAATAAAAAGCATAGAGATGCAAATATTAGATCAATCTTCTATTATGCTGTTTTCTTTCCTATTGTGGAGATTTTATCGGCATTAGCTATTGCACTAGTAATATGGAGTGGTAGTCTAAGCATAATAAATAGTACTGGTGTAACAGTTGGTGAATTAGTTGCCTTTATTCTATACATATACATGATGTTTAGACCAATCAGACAGTTAGCGGATAGATTTAATGTTTTGCAAATGGGTATTGTAGGTTCTGAAAGAGTTTTTAAAATACTCGATTCAAATCAAAAAATTGCTAATAAAGGAAAAATAAAATTTGATGGCAATAACGGTAATATTAATTTTGAAAATGTTAGCTTTTATTATAAAGATAATGAGTGGGTATTAAATAATATCAGTTTCTCAATCGAGAATAATAAAACTTTAGCTTTAATTGGACACACAGGCTCTGGAAAAACTTCAATCGCTAACTTAATTTTAAAATTTTATCAAAATCAGAAAGGAAAAATCTCGATTGGAGACAATAACATCCAAACTTATACAATTCAAAGCATAAGAAAGAGTATTTCTTATGTACAACAAGAAGTGTTTCTTTTTTCTGATACTATATTAAATAATATAAAAATGTATGATGACACAATTGATAATCATACTGTAGAAAATGCTGCGAGAGAGATAGGCATACATGATTTTATAAGTTCTTTGCCGAACTCATATGAATATGTTGTTGGAGAAAGAGGGATTACGCTTTCTGTTGGTCAAAGACAATTGATAGCTTTTTTAAGAGCTTACATTAGAAATCCAAAAATAATAATACTTGATGAAGCTACTTCTTCAATAGATTCAGAAAGTGAGGAGCTGTTACAAGCTGCTCTTAAAAAAATGTCAATTAATAGAACAATTATTATAATAGCTCATCGACTATCTACAATTACAGGAGCAAATAAAATAATCTTGCTTGAAAATGGAAATATTATTGAGTCTGGTAATCACAAGAGTTTAATAGATCAAAAAGGAAAATACTTTGAGATGTATAACAAACAGAAAAATATTGAATTATATTAGATTTGAATCTTTAGATTATTATTCATAATGATTATTATCAATAATAATCCATAATGTTCACCATGATGGTCAATAGAAAATATATTATTAGAAAGTGGAGTTACTGAATCAAATTATCAATATTTAAATGATTTAGCTCAATTTGTATTAAGATTTGTTAGCTACTGTCTTTACTTTCATTTTTTAGTTCATCAAACTTTTTTTGAAGTTCATCCAGCTTATCAAGTATTTCTTTGTTTTTTAAATTACTTTTTTGTTGTTCTACCTCTTTTGTGATTTCAGCGGAAACAATTCCTGTAGGAAGTGCAATAATTGCGTAACCTAAAATCATTAACAGTGCTGCAAGAAACCTACCTGCAGCAGTAAGCGGAACCACATCTCCATAACCCACAGTGGTAATGGTTACGATTGTCCAATAAATCGATTTAGGAATGTCCTCAAAGCCATTACTTTGACCTTCAATTATATACATTAAAGTACCAATTACTGTGACCGTTATACTTAAAAAAAGTAGGAAAACTGTGATCTTTGGTCTTGATGATCTTAAAGCAATTTGCATAGTATTAGCTCCTCTCATGTATCTAGTCAGTCCGTATATTCTAAATATCCTAATTAGTCTTATTACTCTGATATCAACAAGAACATGAATTGGTGGATAAAAGAAGAATAAGTATGTGGGAACGATTGATAATAAATCAACTATTCCCATGAAAGAGAAAATATATCTTCTTTTGTTTTTTGCAGTAAAAATTCTTAATGCATACTCAATGGTAAACAAAATAGTAAATATCCATTCAATTAAGGTAAGAAGGATACCATAAGAATTTTTTATCTGTTCATTAGAGCTTAGAATGACTCCGATGACTGATATGACTATTGCAATTAGAAGATAAATGTCGAATTGTTTTCCTTCTTTGGTTTTATAGCCAAAAATCACTTCTCCAATGTACTCTCTGTTTTTTTTCAAATACTCGCGAAGTGTTTCAATTCTCTCTTTTATACTCACTTTAAAATTCTTATAATATCCCAAATTTACAATTCTTATCAAAATATTATTAATATTTGATTAAATCTTTATATTCACACAGATAATGAAACCCAACCTAACTGTCTATAAATCCTCTGCTGGTTCTGGAAAAACTTTCACATTATCTATCAATTATATTGCCATTTGCTTATCTAATAAAAGTAAAGATTATTTCAAAAGAATTCTCGCAATTACATTTACCAACAAGGCAGCAAATGAAATGAAAGATAGAATACTCAGTTACTTAAAAAACATTTCAGAAAAATCTATTGATCAATATATTTTAGATGAATTGAAGCTTAGAACGGGACTAAATGAAGAAGAAATATTTGAAAAAGCTTCAATAATTCATTCAAAAATGATTCATAATTATTCTGATTTAAGTATAATGACTATTGATAAATTTAATTATCAAATAGTAAGATCTTTTACTAGAGATTTTGGAATTAGCAATAATTTTGAGATTGAGTTAGATATCGAAAAGATTATTGAACCAGCTATCAAAGAATTATTAAATAAAATAGATAGCGAGGAAGGTTTTCTAACAAGAAACTTTATGTCTTTTCTTTTTTATAAACTCAAGTCCAAAAAAAGTACAGATTTAGTTTCTGAAATTGAAAACTTTGCTAAACAAGTACTTAAAGAAAAGTCATACATCAGTTTTCCAAAAAAAGTTGATAATGATTTTTTTATTGAGTTGCAAAATAAAATTAAAGTGTCTACTGACGAAAATAAAAAAAAATTAAGCCAACTTAATAAAAAATCTTCCCAATATCTTCAGCATAATAATATCACTATTGATTATCTCATTAAGAGACCTAAAATTTATAATTTTTTTGATTCAATGATGCTAGATGATAAGATTTGGTTACAAAAAAATAATATTAGAATTGAAAATAGAGTTAAATCAGGTGAGATTTTCTCATCTGTTGGAAAAAAAATGTTTGATAGCTCAAAAAGAGTATCAATTTCAAAACAGCTTCAAATTTATTACAATGAATACAAGCATTGTATAAAAAAATTAAATACAGATATCATTTTAAATGAAAATATATTCTTGATGAAATTTATAAATGATATTTTATCATATGTTGAAAGGTATTGTGAGAAAAGTAACGTACAACATATTTCAAACTTCAATAAATTGATTAACAAAATAATTGTTAATCAACCATCAGCTTTCATATATGAAAAAACTGGTAGGAGATATAAAAATTTTCTAATTGATGAATTTCAAGATACCTCTATTCTTCAATGGCAAAATTTATTACCATTAATCGTTGACTCTATTGATTATAATAAAAGTCTAATAGTAGGTGATGCAAAACAGTCAATTTACAGATGGAGATCAAGTGAAGTAAATCAATTTATTGATTTACCTAAACTAGCGGATATGGAATTAATTTCTACGTCTCATGAATGGGAAAATAAGCTTAAATCACAATATGAAATGATTTTTTTGGAGAATAACTTTCGTTCAAAGAAAAATATCATAAAATTTAATAATGATTTCTTTGAAAAAATAAAGCAAAATTGTGGTTTTGAGATTGTCGAAAATATTTATCAAAATTTACATCAAAAAGATTCATTTGCTGAAGCAGGAGGTTATGTTAACATAGAGTTACTTGATAATGATGATTTTGATAATGCAATATGTAATAAAATAAGTTCAGAAATATTTGATTTGGTATCCAAAAATTTAAGTTCTTATAAAGATATTGCAATATTATGCAATAGTAATAAAGATATACAGAGAATAGCAAATCACCTCGTATCAAAAAATATTCCAATAATTTCTGATGAGGGGCTATTATTGGCTAGATGTAAGCAAGTAAAGTTTATCATCAATTTTATTAAAAACATTCAACTTTCAGAAAGTTTTACACGCTTTTTAGTTTTAAATTATTTGTTTGGTGATGAACTAAACAAACATGATTTAAAAGCTTTATCAATCTCAGCAGAGAGATTTGAAAAAAGAATTATTAGTACATATCCAAATTATGATAAAAAACAATTTTTAAGATACTCTATTTACGAAATTGTTGAGAAAATTGTTTTGAATTTTAATCTTAAAAATGATGCTTATGTTCATCATTTTAAAAATTTTGCTCTTAACTATCAAAATAAGTACTCAAGTAACTTAGAGTCATTTATCAAATTTTGGGAAGAAAATAATCATAAAGAAAAAATACAATCTCCGTCAGATATCAATGCTGTTAATTTATTAACTATTCATAAATCCAAAGGATTGTCATTTAAGAACGTAATTATTCCATTTAATTGGGACAGAAATTTGAATAGGAAATTTATATATGCTAATGATTTTATTTATAAATCAGAAATTTTGAGTTTAATTTTAAACTACTCCTCAATCTTAAAGGACAGTTTGTTTTCAGAAATATATGAAAAGGAAAGAGAAATGAATTTCATGGACAATATTAATAAACTTTATGTTGCTATGACTAGGGCAGTTGATAGACTATATATATACTCTAAAAACCCATCTAAAAGCCAACTTGAAAATAAATTTGAACATTTACAAAAAGGATATTTAAACTCTTTTCTTTGTGTTCAAGAATTTAAATATCCTTTTGTTTTTGGTGAAAAAGATTTTACTTCAACTGGTAAAAAAACTTCGAACTTATCAATAAAGATAAGCACTAACAATAAATTTAGAAACTGGAAAGATTTATTAAAGTTTAAATTTACTGAGAATGATAAAAAAATAATTTATAAAAAAGATTGGGGTACTGTATTTCATTTAGCATTATCAAAAATAAGTTCAATTGATTTAATTAGTAAAGTTATTAATGACTTGCTTGTTCAGGGCCTTTGTAATAAGCCCGAATCTATAAAGCTCGAAAAACAAATTAATGAGTTTTTGTCACATGATGAAATTAGAAGTTATTTCTTTAACGCTTTTGAAGTGATCAATGAGAAAGAGATACTGCTTAGAGATGGTAGATCGTTCATTCCAGATAAAGTTATTATTAAAGATAATGAGGTTTTGATTATTGATTTTAAAACAGGTGTTGAGAAAGATGATCATTTAAAAAAGATTCAAGAATATTCTGACATTTATAGTTTATTGGGATATAGAAACATAAAGACAAAACTCATATATGTTAAAAATTATATATCAGATGAACAATAAGTTTTTATCATTAATAGCCGATGAGGTACTAAAGAAAATCATTCTTAAAAAAAGAAATGTTGCCATTGTTTTGCCCTCCAAAAGATCTATACAGCATTTAAAAAAAGAGATTTCTAAGAAATTAGACAAGCCAATTTTTCTTCCAAGAATACTAACTATAGAACAGTTCATAATTGAAATAGCCAATATTGAAGTTATAGATAACTTGTATGCTCTAACTGAGTTTTTTATGATATTTAGTAAAGCTGATGATAAGAACAAATTTGATGAATTTTATGATTGGGCACAGATTTTATTAAATGATTTCAACGATGTTGATTTGGGATGTGTTGATTCATCAAAAATTTTTAGAAGTCTATTGGAAGTTAAGGAGCTAGAAAGTTGGACCAATGAAGAATGGAGTTTCAATAATGATAATCTAACCGCCGAACAAGAAAATTATTTAACTTTTTATTCAAATTTTAAAAAGTGGTACTATGAATTGCATCAAAGCTTGATTTCTAAAAATAAAGCATATAAGGGTATGGCATATAGAATTGCATCAGAGAAAATTCTTAATTATCAATCGGAATATGAAAAAATTTGGTTTATTGGCTTGAACGCCTTAACTCAGTCAGAAGAAAAAATAATTGATAATTTAAAAAATAGAGACATAGCAAGAGTATATTGGGATACCGATAAATATTATTTTGAAAATATTGATCATGAAGCTGGAGATTTTCTAAGAAAACAAAAAAGAAAATGGAGTGATATAGATTTTAAAGGAGTTAGTGAAAATATGTCCATAGAAAAAGATGAGTTCAATATAATTTCTTGCTCTGATTCAATAGGTCAAGCCAATGCAGTTTATAACATATTATCTAGCATACCAGAGAATGAAATAGTTAGTGGAGAGTCAATAATTATATTGCCCGATGAATCAAAATTGCTTTCGGTGATTCATCATTTACCAAAAAATATTAGCGAATTAAATGTCACTCTTGGATATCCTCTCAAGTCATCTCAAATTATAGATTATGTAATTTCTTTTTTGAAGCTTAATTCAGTCAAATCAGATTCTAAAAGTTTCTACTATGTTGATTTATTAAATATTTTAAATAGTAGCCTGACAAGAAAAATTATTGATAACAAAAAGATTGACACAGTAATTAAAAAAATAAATAATGAGAATCTAGTAAACATTACCCCTAAGACAATTACAGAATTAAATACAAATCATAAATTATTTACCAAAAAATATTCTAATGTAAATGATCTAGTGCCTCAAATTGTTAATTTATTAAGTGAATTCTTAGAAATTGAGAAAAATGTTTTTCAACGTGAAATTTTTATTAAAGTTATTGATGTTTTAGTTCAACTTCAATGCCTATTTGATGGTATTGAAATTACTATCGAATCGTTTTTAAAGTTGTTTACTAGAGAATCATCAAAATTAAGTGTAACGTTTACAGGAAACTCCATGAGTGGACTTCAAGTTATGGGAATTCTTGAATCAAGAGTTTTAGATTTTAAAAATGTAATATTTATTGATTTAAATGAAGGAATTCTTCCTAAAAACCAAACTAGCATTAGCTTTATACCATATGATCTAAAAATGCATTTTGGTATAAATTATTCAAAACGTAATGAAGCTATATTCGCTTATCATTTTTATAGAATTTTACAAAGAGCAAGAAAAGTTAGTTTAATTTATCAAACTAAATCAGATAGTTTCTCATTTGGAGAAAAAAGCAGATTTATTACTCAACTAGAATCTGAGTATAAATCAACACAAATCAATTATCTCAATTATGAATCTGAACTCTTTTCTAAAGAAAGTATTAATGAAATTGAAAACAAGGGGTGCAATGAGCTCATTGATAATTGGTTATTATCTGGAATCTCAGCATCATCAATAACAACATATTTCAGGTGTCCAGTATCATTTTATTGCAAGTATATTCTTGGTATAAAAGAGCCTGCAGAAGTTGAAGAAAATCTAAATCCAATGACTTTTGGAAATCTTGCTCATAGTATTTTAGAAAAAATATATCCTCATAAAATTTTAAATGTCAGAGATTTTGAAAAAATGAACAATGGTATCGACTTATTAATAAAAGATGAAATGTTTAAAATTTTAGGAACAAAGGATCTAAGAGGTATTAATTATGCAAATTTTAAAATGGCTAAAGAATTAATTACAAAAATGCTTGATTATGATTTGAGTTTAATAAAAAAAGGAGCTAAAATTGAAATTATTGATACTGAAAGAAAAATAGATTTTGAGCTAAAAACTACTCACAATAAGATTAAGTTTTTTGCAATCATTGACAGAATTGATCGATTTGAAAAAGGTCTTAGAATTATTGACTACAAAACAGGTAGGGTAGATCAAAAGGAGCTGAATTTTAAATATTTTGATAGTTATGATGAAATTAAAAAAAGACCCAAAGCTTTTCAACTTTTGTTTTATCTGTTTTTAGCTTCAAATTGTCATGAAATGAAAAATGAAAAAATTATTTCAGCAAATATTTCGTTAAAAGAAATTGACGATGGAATAAAGTTTTTATTTCATTATGAAGATATTTTTGAAACAAATAATAATTTTAAAAAAGATTTTTTGAACTTAATAGAAACGATTATTAGTGAAATACGTACGAATAATTATAAATCTTGCCAGAGAGAGAATTGTATATATTGTAAAAATTTATTTTAAATATGAGAACATTTTTTTCTATTTTCTTGTCTTTTTTACATAAAGTTGATTTGTTTGATAGAGAGGTTGATACATTAGAAATAAAAAATTTAGCTTTACTATATGTGACAATGGTGAGGTTGAAATAGTTCATATCATTAAATAATTTATATGTCTAAAGTAATTGGAATTGATTATGGAAAGAAAAGAATTGGAATTGCAATATCAGATATTGATCAAAAAATTGCCTTTCCATTAATAACAGTTGAGAATAATAAACCCATTGAAATTTTAAAAAAAATTATTGAATATCAAAAAGTAGCTACCATTGTTGTTGGAGTTCCAATTAATCTGGACGGAAGTAATACTGATGCTACAGAAATTTGTTTTAAATTTCATTTAAGATTAAAAAAAGAATTCCCAAAAATTAACCATTTTGTTGCAGATGAGAGACTAACATCTAAACTTGCCAAAAGATTTCTTAATCATTCTCATAAAAAAAAACAAAGAGGAAACAAAAAAAATGTTGATAAGATAAGTGCATCAATTATTTTAGAGAATTTTTTGATTGGTCTCAATTAAATATTTTTTCAAATATTGTCCAGTGTGAGAGTTTTTACAATTTATTATTTTTTTAATTTCTCCACTAAATATTTTTTCTCCCCCTTCACTTCCCCCGTCCGGGCCTAGATCAATAATCCAATTAGAATTATTAATTATATCAAGATTATGCTCTATGCAAATTATTGAATTTCCTAATTCTATAAGCTTATCAAATGAAATTAATAGTTTTTTGATATCTTCAAAATGAAGCCCTGTTGTAGGTTCGTCAAATAAAAAAATTGTTTTGTCTAGTTTACTAGATTTTGATAAAAAATAAGCTAACTTGACTCTTTGAGCCTCTCCACCACTTAAACTACTTGAGGATTGTCCCAGCTTAACATATTCAAGACCAACTTGATTTAAAAAATCTAATTTTTTAACAATCTTGTCTTCATTGTACTCTTTGAAAAATTCTATAGCCTCAGATACTGTTAAATCAAGTATATCATTTATATTTTTTCTGTTAAATTGGATGTCTAGAACCTCATCTTTAAACTTTTTACCGTTGCACTTTTCACATTTTATTTTTACATCAGCCATAAATTGCATTTCTATATTTATCTCACCTTCCCCTTTGCATTCCTCACATCTTCCACCTGCAATATTAAAAGAGAAGAATCCAGACTTGTACTTTCTTTGCTTTGAAAGTGGCTGTCTAGCAAATAAATTTCTAATATCATCATATGCTTTTAAGTAGGTAACAGGATTTGATCGTGATGATTTTCCTATTGGATTTTGACTAAGATATTCAACATTTTTGTATTTATTACTTAATATTTCAAAACTCTCACATTCTTTAATCTGAGTAGTACCTGATTCAAAAAAGGCTTTTAGACCCGGTTCAATTACTTTTTTTAATAATGAAGATTTACCAGAACCACTTACTCCGGTTATTGTACAAATAAGTCCCAGAGGAATATTAAAATTTTGGTTTTTAATGTTGTTTACATTTACGTTTTTTAATCTTATTGAAGAATCACTTTTTCTTTCAACCAAAGATTTTTTAATGATTTTTTTATTTGTTAAATAATCTAGTGTCAGACTTTGATTGTAATTGTGAAGTTCTGATTTTTCTCCTGCAAAAACAACTTTACCCCCCAAACTACCAGCTTTTGGTCCAATGTCAATAATATAATCAGAGTTTAGAATAATATCTTTGTCGTGCTCAACGATTATTACCGTATTTCCGATCTCTTTAAGCTTAGTTATAATTTCCATTAGTTTGTGAGTATCTTTAGGGTGTAAGCCTATACTGGGTTCGTCTAAAATATACATTGTGCCAATTAAAGAGCTTGCAAGTGAATTGGCTAGATTAAGTCTTTGAAACTCTCCACCTGACAGTGTATTTGATTTTCTTGAAAGGCTCAAATAGCTTAAACCAACGTTTAGTAAGTAATCTATTCTGTTTCTAATTTCTTTTAATAATCTTTCTGATGTTGTTAAGTCTTCATCATTAAGAACAATTTTTTTGAAGAAAGATGATAAATCTTTTAAGCTCATGTTGCTGAGCTCAGTTATTGTTTTTTCATCAATCTTAACGTAATTTGATTCTTTTCTTAACCTGGAACCATTACAAACATTACATAGTGTTTTTCCTGTATATCTAGAAAGTAAAACTCTGTTTTGAATTTTATACTTTTTCTTCTCAAGTTTTGAGAAAAAAGTATTTATTCCTTTGGCATCTTTTGTACCGTTCCAAAGAATTTCTTTCTCTTGCTTACTCAAATCTCTGTATGGTCTATGAATTGGAAAATCAGCTGAAATTTTATTAATGAAATTTGTTTTCCATTTAGATAATTTAGTACCTGACCAACATTTAACAGTTCCTTCATAAACAGAAAGATTCATATCAGGAATTACTTTATTCTCATCAATACCTATGGTGTCTCCGTAACCTTGACAATTTTTGCATGCACCATATGGATTGTTAAATGAAAATAAATTTACACTTGGTTCTATTATTTTTATTTCATTATTGTCATGCTTAAATACAAATTCATGCATTTCATTTTCACACATTACGTGTAGTCTATTTGACTGTTCTTTAGCAAGTTCAATCGATTCATAAAGTCTTGAGCTATTGTCTTCAATTGATTTTAAAGTATCAATAAAGACGAATCCAACTTTTGGGTATTCATCTTCAAGATCATTGATATTTATAACTTTATTATTTATTAAAACCTCAGAGTAACCTTCAAAAACTAATTTTTTCTTGTCTATTTTCTTTTTAATAAGAAGACTTATTTCTTTATTTTTAAAGTTGTCTAAGCAAGACTTTATGACATTATCAACTTTATGAACTGTAAATTCTTGATTATTAATATAAACTTTCCCAACTCTAGCATATAAAAGTTTTAAGTACTCATATATTTCAGAAACAGTTCCTACCGTAGATCTTGGATTTTTTGTTCCGTTTTTTTGTTCTAAAGCTATTGCAGGACATATGCCAGTAATTTCACTAACGTCTGGTTTATCAATTTTGCCAAGAAATTGTCTTGCGTAAGATGAGAGACTCTCAATATATCTCCTTTGTCCTTCCGCATGTAATGTGTTAAAAGCTAAACTTGACTTGCCTGATCCTGAGACGCCTGTTACGGTAACAATTTTGTTTTTAGGAATGACAACGTCAATATTTTTGAGATTATTTACCCTTGCACCTTTTATGAAAATCTTTTCCTTCATTATTAAACAATCTGCAAAAATAAATAATATGGTTTGTATAATTTAATTACTATGACTATATTTGTAATAACTTTAAAAAACGCCTATAAGACACATTTCTACTTTTATAACTTTAATCTAGTAGTATATGTTTTATAAAATTGAAGACAAGTCACTTGTAAAGAATTACATTTTAGGCGATAACAAATCATTTGAAATCTTACTTAATAGGCACAAATCCAAAATATTTGGTTACATAATGTCAAAAGTGAAAAATAAAGATATTGCTGATGATATTTTTCAAGATACTTTTATCAAAGCAATTAAGTCGTTGAAAAAAGGATCTTATAATGAAGAAGGAAAGTTTGTTCCTTGGATATTTAGAATTGCTCATAATTTAATTATAGATCACTTCAGAAGGATAAAGACTCAAAAGATAGTTAATCAAAGAGAGGATTATAATTTATTTGATTTTATTGAAGATGGAAGCTTAACAGCAGAAAAAAAAATAATTAAAAAAGAGATTTTCAATGATTTAGCTAGGCTTATAGATTTACTTCCTGATTCTCAAAAAACAGTGTTGAAACTTAGGTACTATGAAGACAAAAGTTTTAAAGAGATAGCTGCGCTTTGTGATATCAGTATAAATACAGCTCTAGGCAGAATGAGATATGCTTTGTTAAATCTTAGAAAGTTTTCTTCAGAAAAAAAAATTAACCTAAAAATGTAATATATTGTATATTGTTTCGTTTATTTGATTATTAACCAAAAATTATCGGATGAGCAGAAATTCTACTAAAAGAAAAAATATCTTAAAATCAAAAAACAAAGTTGCCAAACTTCCAAACCCAGAAACACTGAGAACAATAATTGATTACAGTAAATCAATAAAATATAAGAAGTCCAATTTTTTAAATAACTTGCTTATTAATTTAAATTAAAAGTTGTTTGAAAAAATCAGAAAAGAGGTCATTTATTATCCAAACTCTTGAGAATTTATATCCAAAGGTAGACATACCTCTAGACCATATAAACGACTTTACTTTTTTGATAGCAGTAATGTTAAGTGCTCAAAGTACTGATAAAAAAGTGAATGAAATTACTCCAGATCTTTTTTCTCTTGCACCAACTCCAGCAAAAATGGTTGATTTGGGAATCTCAAGAATTAAAAAGCATATAAGACAAATTGGCCTTGCTCCTACTAAAGCAAAAAATATTTTTAAGACCTCTGAAATTTTAATTGAAAAATTTAACTCGAAAGTACCAGATAATTTTGAAGATTTAGAAAGTCTGCCTGGTGTAGGGCATAAAACCTCTTCTGTAATAATGTCTCAAATTTTTAAAGTACCTGCATTTCCTGTTGATACACATATATATAGGCTGGCAAAAAGATGGGGTATAAGTTCTGGTAAAAATGTAAAAAAAACTGAGGAGGATTTAAAAAAGTTTTTTGAAAAGAATTTATGGAACAAATTACATTTACAAATTATTTTTTATGGCAGAGAATACTGTAAAGCAAACAAAAATAAATCAAATTGTGAATGTAAAATTTGTATTTGTTCACGCATTTAACAATTTTCATAAATGTTAATAAATCCTTATTTATAAATCAAATATTGGGTATTAATTTAGGTAATTTGTAAAAAAATATTAAGATGGCTAAAAAAGAAGATAAGCTAAAAGCTTTAGAACTAACTCTAGGTAAACTTGAAAAATCTTATGGAAAGGGGGTTGTGATGAAGTTAGGAGATAAAGTTCATGAGAATATTTCTGCAATACCATCAGGGTCTATTGGACTTGATGTAGCACTAGGAGTTGGGGGTTATCCCAAAGGTAGAGTAATTGAAATCTATGGCCCCGAGTCATCTGGTAAAACAACTTTAACTGTTCATGCAATTGCAGAAGTCCAAAAGCAAGGAGGTATCGCTGCATTTATTGATGCTGAGCATGCTTTTGATGCTACATATGCATCAAATCTGGGTGTAAAAATAGATGAGTTATTGATATCACAACCAGATAATGGAGAACAAGCCTTGGAAGTTGCAGATCATTTAATCAGTTCAGGTGCAGTTGATTTAGTTGTCATTGATTCAGTTGCAGCATTAACACCAAGATCTGAGATAGAGGGAGAAATGGGTGATTCAAAAATGGGATTACATGCAAGATTAATGTCTCAAGCGCTAAGGAAATTGACAGCCACAATAAATAAAACTGGTTGCACATGTATTTTTATAAATCAAATCAGAATGAAAATTGGTGTTATGTTTGGAAATCCAGAAACAACAACAGGAGGAAATGCTTTAAAGTTTTATTCTTCAGTTAGATTGGATATTAGAAGGATAGGAGCTATAAAAAACGGAGATGAAGTTATTGGAAATCGAACTAGAGTCAAAGTAGTTAAGAATAAAGTTGCACCTCCATTCAAAAAAGTTGAATTTGATATAATGTTTGGTGAAGGAATATCATCATCAGGAGAATTACTTGATATTGCTGTGGAATTAGATATAATTCAAAAAAGTGGTTCATGGTTCTCTTATGAAGACGCTAAGTTAGGACAAGGAAGAGATTCTGTTAAAAAAATATTAAGTGATAATTTAGAGCTTTGTGAAAGTATTAAACAAAAAATTAGTTCAACATAAGTTTTTCACTTTTATTTTATTGACATTTTTTATAGTCTCATGTACAGATACAAGTCAGAAGGCTAATAATAAGTCAAGTATTTCAGAAAAAATAATCTTAGAACCCAATAATGTCAAATTGTTGAACGAAAGAATAATGAGTAACTATTCAAAAGGAAAGCTCGAAGCTTGTCTTTTTGATTTAGATCATTGTATAAAAATTGATAGTTTAAACCCAAAAAATTATTATTTAGCCTCAAAAATATTTTTTGAAATATCAAAAGAAAACCATTCTAAAAATGAATATCCAAATTTAGCATTAGAATACATAGACAAATCAATAAAAATTAGTCAAAATGATGCTAAGGCTTTTGCTCTCAAAGGAGAAATACTTCTCGCATTTGGTAAATATAAAAATGCAATTGAAATTTTCAATAAATCATTAGAATTAGACTATAATCAATCCAATGTTCACTTGCTTTTAGGCTATTGTTTTAAGAACTTAAATAAAATTGAAAATTCTATCACTTGTTTTTATAACTCAATTGATGTTAATCCACAAAATATAGAGTCATATATTCAATTAGGACAAGTATACCATAAAACGTTAGATACTTTAGCAATTAGATATTATAATTCTGCATTAAGACTAGATTCAAAAAATATTAATACATTATACAATAAAGCTTTATTTTACCAACATATTAAGGATTACAATAATGCCATTGAAGGGTATAACAAATTATTTAAATATGACCCCTTTAATATGAACGGTCATTATAATTTAGGTTTTATTCATATGGAGCTTGAAGTTTATGATGTTGCTGCAAATAACTTTTCAGATGCTATATACTCATATAGCAATTTTCACGAAGCTTATTATTCTAGAGGTATTTGTTTTGAGAACTTAGGAAATATAGCTCAAGCTGAGGTTGATTACAAAAGAGCACTAGAAATTAAGCCAGATTACACATATGCAAAGGAAGCATATGACCAACTAATAAATAAAAATAATAAATTAAATTATGAGTATACAGGAAAAAATAAATAATGAAATAAAGCTTTCGATGAAAGAGAAGAATGTAGACAAGTTAGCAGCTCTTAGGTCGGTAAAATCTGCAATGTTGTTGGAACTTACTAAGGACGGAAAAACAAATATGAGTGATGAAATAGCGATTCAAATTATTTCAAAATTAGTCAAACAAAGAAAAGAATCTGCCTCAATTTTTAAAAGTAAGAACAGGGTGGATCTCGAAAAAGAAGAATTAGCACAAATTAAATATTTAGTTGTTTATTTACCTAAACAACTAAGTGAAGATGAAATAGAAGAGCGCATCAAAGTAAAACTTAATGAAATTGATAATGTTTCATTAAAAGATATGGGTAGGATGATGGGCTTATTAATGAAAGAATTTTCTGGAAAAGCAGATGGTAAGACGATATCTATGATTTTGAAGAAGAAATTATCTGAAAAAGATTAACTGTTTTTTTCTATTTCAGATACAATATCACTGAAAGTTTCAGGATGATTCATAGCCAAATCAGCTAAAACTTTTCTATTTATCTCAACATTTGATTTATTCAAAAGATTAATCATTTTTGAGTAAGACATTCCATTTAATCTTGCTCCTGCATTAATTCTTTGAATCCACAATGCTCTGAATTCTCTTTTCTTATTTTTTCTGTCTCTGTAGGCGTAAGAAAGTGCTTTTTCTACAGCATTTTTTGCAACTGTATAAACATTTTTCCTTCTACCAAAATAACCTTTGGCAGCTTTGATAATCTTACCTCTTCTCCTTTTAGATGCTACTGTATTTACTGATCTTGGCATAATTTTTTAATTTATAAACAAAGTTGTGCTTTTATATTTTTTTCATCAGATTTATGCACTAATGTTGTCTTGGTTAAGTTTCTTTTTTGTTTAGTTTCTTTTTTAGTTAAAATATGAGACTTAAAAGCGTGCTTTCTTTTAATCTTACCAGAGCCAGTTAATTTAAATCTCTTCTTCGCTCCAGATTTTGTTTTCATTTTTGGCATAATCTTATTTTTTCTTTATAGGCGCTATTACCATTGTCATTTTTTTTCCTTCCAGCTTCGGCATTACTTCAACAACACCAATTTCTTCAAGAGCTTGAGCTAATTTTAATAATAAAATTTCTCCTTGTTCTTTAAATATAATTGTTCTTCCTCTAAAAAAAACAAAAGCTTTAACTTTCGCACCTTCATGCAAAAACTTTTGAGCGTGTTTTAGCTTAAAATCAAAGTCGTGCTCTCCAGTATTAGGTCCAAATCTTATTTCTTTGATAATAATTTTTTGAGCTTTTTGCTTTATAGCTTTTTGCTTCTTTTTTTGATCATAAACAAACTTTTTATAGTCAATAACTTTGCAAACAGGAGGGTCAGCTTTTGGAGAAATCTCAACTAAATCTAATCCCTTACTTTGGGCAATCATCATTGCTTTGTCTAGTGCAATTATTTTCGATTCAATATTATCTCCAACAATTCTGATGAAAGGAGCCATTATCTGCTTGTTGATTTTTAATCTGTTGCTCCCTTTTTTTTTAAAACCTTTCTTTATAACCTTATTATTTGCTTTAAACCAAACTTTTGTCTATCTCATCTTTTATCATCAAAGTAAATTCTTCCAAACTCAATTGACCTAAATCTTCTCCACCATGTCTTCTTACACTAATCAAGTTTTTCTTTACTTCTTTCTCACCAACTACTACTATAAAAGGCACCTTTGAAAGTTCAGCATCTCTAATTTTTCTTCCAGTTCTTTCAGACCTTTCATCAATCAGGCCGCAAATATCGTAATTTTTTAATAAATCCATAATTTTCTTAGCATAATCATTGTATTTGTCACTAATTGGTAAAATAATATATTGTTCAGGGGACAACCAAAGAGGAAAGTTCCCTTCACAATGCTCAATAAGCACAGAAATAAATCTTTCTAATGATCCAAATGGTGCTCTATGAATCATAACTGGACGATACTTTTTATTGTCAGAACCAGTATACTCTAGTTCAAATCTTTCTGGTAAATTATAATCTACTTGAATTGTCCCCAGTTGCCATTCTCTTCCAATAGCATCTTTGACCATGAAATCTAATTTCGGTCCATAAAATGCAGCTTCTCCGTATTCAATTACACAATCAAGGCCTTTTTCTTTAGTTGCTTCAATAATTGCATTTTCTGACTTTTGCCAATTTTCATCTGAGCCAATGTACTTTTCTTTTTTATTTGTGTCTCTCAATGATATTTGTGTTTTAAAATCTTTGAAGCCTAGAGAGTTGAATATATATAGTACCAAATCAATGACATTTATAAATTCTTGCTTGAGTTGATCAGGTCTCACAAAAATATGAGCATCATCTTGCGTGAACCCCCTGACTCTAGTTAGTCCATGTAGTTCGCCAGATTGCTCATATCTGTATACAGTTCCAAATTCTGCAAAACGAACGGGCAAATCACGATAGGAATATTTTTTTGATTTGTAAATTTCGCAATGATGAGGACAGTTCATTGGCTTGAGGATGAACTCTTCATTTTCACTAGGTGTCTTAATTGGTTGAAATGAATCCTCCCCATATTTTTCATAGTGGCCTGATAACACATACAAATCTTTATTTCCAATATGAGGAGTTGATATTGACAAATAACCAGCTTTTTCTTGAGCTTTTCTAAGAAAATTTTCGAGCTTCTCTTTGAGTTTAGTTCCTTTGGGTAACCACAGTGGTAGACCTTGTCCAACTTTATTTGAGAAAGTAAATAGCTCCATTTCTTTACCTAGCTTTCTATGATCTCTTTTCTTTGCCTCCTCTAGCATTGCTAGATGCTCCTGTAATTCTTTTTTCTTGGGAAACGAGATACCATATATTCTAGTTAATTGATTATTAGTCTCATCACCTTTCCAGTATGCACCCGCAACATTTAAAAGCTTTATTGACTTGATTTTTCCAGTATCAGAAATATGTGGACCTCTACAAAGGTCTGTAAAATCACCTTGTTTGTAAAAAGTTATATCTCCATCTTTCAAATCTTGCAATAGTTCTAATTTATAGACATCATTTCTTTTAGTAAAATATTCTACGGCGTCTTTTTTTGATATTTCTTGTCTATGAAAAGTATTCTTTTGTCTTGAAAGTTCAGTCATTTTTGTTTCAATTGATAAAAAGTCTTCAGATGATATATTGTTATCTCCAAAATCAATATCATAATAAAATCCATTATTAACTGCAGGGCCAATGCCAAACTTAGCTTTTGGATATAATGCTTGAATAGCTTCAGCTAATAAATGAGCAGAAGAGTGCCAAAAAACTTCTTTACCTTCTTTGTCTTTCCATGTGTAAAATTCTACAGAGGCATCATTGTTAATCTCGGCATTTATATCAACAAGTTTACCATTAACTTTGGATACTAAAATATTTCTTGCAAGACCTTCAGAAATACTTAAAGCAATTTCGTGTGAAGTGATACCATTTTTAAAGCTTTCACTTTTACCATCTGGAAACGTAATAATAATCATAAAAAAAGTTGCTTACAAATATAATAAACTCTGCTAAGCTATGTTTGCATAACACCATTAGAGTAAGATTCATTTATTTCTTTCATACATGAAACCTCCAAAGATCTAGAAATAGCTTCCCTAGTTTTTGCTGGATCGATTATTTTATCAATCCATAAATTTGAGGCTGCATTATATGCACTTGCACTTTTGTTATAATTTTCTATTATCTCTCTATATTCAGGATCATCTTTTTTATATGTTTTTTTATTAAGTTGCATGATGACTTTAGCTGCTTGTTCACCTCCCATTACAGCAATTTTAGCATTTGGCCAGGCGAAAATAAATCGAGGATCATATGCTTTACCACACATTGCATAATTTCCTGCTCCATATGAATTTCCTATGATAATTGTAATTTTTGGGACAATAGTATTACTTACAGCATTAACTAGCTTAGCTCCATTTTTTATTATTCCTGCCTTTTCAGATTTAGATCCTACCATGAAGCCTGTTACGTCTTGTAAAAAAATAATAGGAATCTTTTTTTGATTACATATTGATACAAAACGAGCAGCTTTATTCGCTGAATCAGAATAAATAACACCTCCAAATTGCATTTCCCCTGAACTTGATTTTATAATTTTTCTTTGATTTGCAACAATGCCAACTGACCATCCGTCGACTCTGGCATATCCGCAAACAATAGTCTTTCCATAATCTTTTTTGTATTCAAGAAATTCTGATATGTCAACAATGCATTTAATTATCTCAACAACATCATAATTATCTTTGATTTCTTTTGGAATAATTCCATAGATTTTTGAACTTTCATGTAAGGGCATCTCAGAATTAATTCTGTCAAAGCTTTTATTTTCTTTTAAACTGATTTTTTCAAAAATTGATTTGATTTTATCTAAAGCGTCTTTATCATCCGAAGCTTTATAATCTGTAATTCCTGAAATTTCACAATGTGTTTTCGCTCCACCAAGTTCCTCATTTTCAATAATTTCGCCTATAGCTGCTTTCACAAGATGACTGCCTGCAAGAAAAATACTTCCCGTTTTTTCTACAATAATTGACTCGTCACTCATAATCGGTAGATAAGCCCCACCTGCAACGCATGGACCCATTATGGCTGAAACTTGATAAATTCCTTTTGAGCTTAGTATTGCATTATTTCTAAACACTCTACCAAAGTTCTCTTTGTCAGGAAAAATTTGATCTTGTAGTTGTAAAAATACTCCTGCACTATCAACAAGATAAACTATTGGAACATGGTTTTCAATTGCTATCTCTTGAACTCTAAGATTTTTTTTCGCAGTCGTTGGAAACCACGCACCTGACTTTACAGTTGAGTCATTTGCAATAATCAAGCATAATTTCTTATTAATCCTTGCAACACCAGCAACGACGCCACCGCACGGACATCCACCAAACTCCTCATACTTTCCGTAACCGGCAAACTCCGCAATTTCAAAAAAAGAATTATTATCTACCAAATATTCAATTCTCTCTCTCGCAGTTAGCTTATTCTTTTTATGAAGCTTGTCAATTTTTTCTTTTCCACCACCAACATATATCTTGTCAAGCTTTTTTTTCATATCCGAAACAAGAAGTTTCGAGTAATCTTCATTAATGTTGAATTTTAAATCCACAATTTTTATTTAAATATAAATACTTTTTAAATATTTATTGGAATCAGGTCCCAAATTAAAAATTAAGTCAATAACAGAAAGTTCAATTTTATTATCATATTCTTTAAAAACTTTAGAGTAATTATATTGTTGTAAATATTTGTGATCCCTAAAATCCATTTCTTTATTTTGAGTAATTACATAACCATCAGAGTATATGCAATTACATTTAATTTTTAAAATATCTAAAATTAAATCATTCAATTTTTTATTTAGTTCAAAAAGATAATTGTGTTTACATGAGTAAATATTTTCAAAATCATCTTTATAATATTTAAAATATGGTGAAGAATTATAACAACTTGTTATCGCTTTCCAATGCTTACTAGTCCATTTATTAATTGTGAAAATTTCTGTTTTGTTCATGCTTCTGAACATTGTTTTTCTTTTGGGAACAGTTAATAAAATATGGCCATTTGGTCCTAACAAATATGCTCTATTTCTAATACTTCTTTTTACGAAATTTTCATGAATATCAATAATTGCTTCTTTATTCTTGTTTAAAAAGTAATAGTATGAAATTGGAGCTAAGTACGCTGATGGTAAAACAATAAAATCTTTACTTAACACTTTTGAAAAGTCTTTTCCAGCGTATTTTTTTAATACCTTTAGCATTTTTGTCCCAGCTCATCCAAATAAATAGAGCTTTGCCAACAACGTGATCCTCTGGAACAAATCCCCAAAATCTAGAATCTGCTGAATTGTGTCTGTTATCACCCATCATCCAATAATAATTTTGCTTGAACTCATATTCGGCTACTTCTTTGTTATTTATGTAAATTATATCATTTCGAACTTCAAGTAAATTGTTTTCATAATTCGAAATTATATCTTCATAAAGTTTAATATTTTGAGGAGTTAAATTTATTTTCTCACCTTTTTGTGGTACTGAAATGGGCCCATAGTTATCTGAACTCCATGGTCTTTCTATTGAATTACCAAAAATATATTCATATTTTTCTGATTTATCAATTTTTCTTTTTATATCAACTACATTTTTATATTTAGAAAGAATAAATCTAGTAGTGTCAGTAAGAGTTAAGACGTATTCATTTTTATTTCTACCATAATAACTACCTTCAGTTACATCATATTTTTTATATAATGTTTTTAGATTTAAACCTGAGCCTTTAGTTTTTATTTGATAAAAAAATTGTTTTTTCATTCCTGCAGGTTCATTGTGTTTTTTGTGATTAACAAATAATTGACCATCTACTATTTCAATAACATCTCCTGAGATCCCAACACATCTTTTTATATAATTTTCCTTCTTATCAACTGGTCTTCCAAGTTTTTCAGAAGGCCAGTTAAAAACAACACAGTCATTTCTTTTAATTTTTCCATTTCCTTTCATTCTATGATAAGGAAGCTGAATGATTTCACTATATGATTTCTTTTTTGTTCCTGGTATTGTGTGGTGAACTAAAGGGACAGCAACTGGAGTCATTGGAACTCTAGGTCCATATGCTAGCTTACTAACAAAAAGAAAATCTCCAACAAGAAGTGATTTTTCCATTGAGGATGTTGGAATAGTATATGCCTCAATTAAAAATGTTCTCAATAGTGACGCCGCAATTACTGCAAAGAAAATTGCTTCGATCCAGTTTCTAAGCTCACTTTTATTACTTTTTTTCTTTTTTCTCTTTTTCCAAAATGTCCAATTTATTGTCTTCCAGAACATTATGTCAGCTACAAATAGGGGTAAAAATAGTAACCATTCACCTTCTAGTAATCTCACTACAATTACATAAATTACAGTAAAAATCGTGAAGAATAATAATTTTTTTTGAAAAGACTTATTTTTCATTTTTTAAACAATCATTAAAATTATAAAAACCTTTCTTACCTAATAGCCATTCGGCAGACATTATTGCTCCGCTAGCAAAGGTGTCTCTGTTTTTTGCAGAATGAGTTATTTCAATTTCGTCATATGTACTTTTATAAAAAACTGTATGAATCCCCTTAATATCTTTCTCTCGTTTAGAAATAACCTTAACATCTTTTTTGTAATATTTTTGGATTTCATTTTTTAAAAGAAGTGCTGTACCACTTGGTTTATCTAATTTTTGAATATGGTGTTTTTCTAAAATTGAAATATCATAATTTTTTAAATCTCTAGCTAATCTTTTACTTACATTCAAAAACTTATTCATTGAAAGTGAAAAATTTGATGAGTGAAGAAAAGATCCATTATGCTTTTCACAAATTTTTTGAATTGTTTTAAGTTCAGCAAGCCAGCCTGTCGAGCCTGATACAACAGGTAGATTACTTTTCAAACAGAATGATATATTTTCAAAAGCTGTTTTGGGGTTTGTGAATTCAATTCCTATATCTGCTGTTGACAAATCAATTTTTTTTAAATCACTTTGACAATTTACAATAGAGTGTATTTTGTACTTTTTAGAAAGGGCAATCTTTTCAATTGCCTTACCCATTTTTCCATATCCGATTATGATTATTTTCAATTTATTGCAAAGTTAAGCTCAAAGAAAAAACTATTATGATTATTGTTTATTGACATTGATAAATCTTCATTTACATCAAAAGTCATAAGATGTCTATCTACTGATGCATCAATAACATTTATAAAATAGGATAGAGCAAGTAATAAATAAGAAACATCTCTGTTTCTTCTATAGTAGTCTTTTAAAACAATTAAATCTTGACTGCTGGTATTTTTAAGTTCAGGATTTAAAATACTATTGTTTTGTCTATTTAAAAATTCATCTTTATATGTATTATATTTTTTATTATTGTCTGAAGCAAAATATATACAGGTTCCTAGGCATGTGTATATAATTGGGATTTTCCAGAATTTTTT
>JAOOLD010000016.1 GCA_028408365.1 Bacteroidota bacterium | reverse complement strand
CGGTAATCCACTATCTGAGGTAAATATATATTTTCCAGATCAAAAACTTTTATTAATATCTGATAAAAATGGAAATTTTTTAATTGATTCAGATTTGCTAGATGGTTCATTGATTAATTTTTATAAGCTCGGTTATGCCTCCAAAATTCATACTTACAAAAGTAGTGATAAGTTAAATATATCACTCAAAAAATTACACGTTGAGCTAGACGAGATTGGTATTTCAGAAACATATAATGAACTTGGTAGTAATAAGTTTACAAATATTGAAAAGAAAAAAATAGACAAAGATTACCATTCTACTTTCTCAGTTTTAGAAAAGGTATCTGAACTAAACGGAGTCGATTTAATTTCATCAGGTAAAGGAATACAAAAATTAGTTGTTAGAGGTTTATCAGGTATGAGAGTAGTAACTTTTTTAAATGGTGCTAAAATCAATAATCAACAATGGGCTGATGATCATGGAATTGGATTTTCTGATTTAGGGATTTATGAAGTTGAATTAATCAAAGGTGCCTCCGCGCTTAAATTTGGAGGTGAATCAATCGGAGGAATAGTATTTTTTAAGGACGATCCGTTCTTTAAAAGTGAAGTTCCAAAAACATTTATTAGTACAAAATTTGATAATAGTAACTTTTTATCTAGCAACAAACTCGGTTTTTCGTGGTCCAAGGATAACTTCTATTTGACCTTTAATGCACAAACTAATTTTGCTTCAGATTATAGAATACCTGATGGTTCATATTTATTTAATTCAAGATATTTAAATAATGCTTTAAAAACATCTATCTCAACTAAGCTGAAAAAATCTCAACACATATTTAGATTTCAGTACAATAACAATACAAACGGTATTCCAGGACATATTCACGGTGACCCTCTAAGTGTAAGTTTATACGAACTTACAGGTTCCTCAATTCAATTGCCTGATGATTACAAAGAAACAAGACCCACACAGCATATTAATGATTACCTCTATATATATGAATCAAATTATTTTATTGGTTCAAATACTTTGTCTTTAACGATTAATCATTTTAAAAATAACTTAGTAGAACTAGATAAATGGACAAGACCTGCTTTTGATCTAACGTCCAGAGATAGTGAGTTAAGAGCTAATTTAAAATCCTCATTCAAAGATTATAATTTCAATTTTGGTTTTTCATATTTAATTAATTCTAACACTAACGGAGAGAACGACAATTACTTACCAGCTACTGACAGATTAATTCCTGATGCGGTTGCAAATAATTTTGGGACATATTTGATTTCAGAATATGAAAAAGATAATTTAGGTTTTAATGTTGGACTAAGATTTGATAATAAAAATCTAAATGTAGATGAGGAGTCATATGATGAAGTATTTAATGCATTCAATTATTCCTTAGGCTCCTATTATGAATTAAATGATCAAATTTTAAGATTGTCATTTACTACCTCTTTTAGAGCACCTCATATTTCTGAAATATTTTCTGACGGTGTACATCATGGAACAAACAGATATGAAATTGGTGATCGTTCAATTGAGATTGAAAAGGCCAAGCAGTTAGATTTTAAGTATAGATGGAACTCAGAGCATTTTGCTATTGTTTTAAATCCCTATTATCAGTTTGTTGAAGATTTTATTTCAATAACACCTACTGATTCACTTCAAAACAATACATACAGAATTTATAATTATGTTCAATATGACGAGGTTACTATGTCTGGAATTGAACTTAACTTACATTACCATCCACATGTTCTACACAATCTACACATTGAACAGTCTTATAATTTCATAAGTACCAATGCTGAAACACCGATTGGTGATTATGGCATTGCAATGACTCCCTCTGATAAGATTAAGACAAAGTTTATTTTATCCTCAGTTGAAAACGATATGCTATCGAAATTAAAAATTGAGGACATTATGCTAAAACATACATTTTCATTTAAGCAAGACAATATTTCTTTTATTGAACGTCCTACTGATAGCTATAATGTCATTGATTTTGAAATAAGATTTAAAAGCTTGCTAAATGGATTAAACAGTGCGATTGCTGTTAACAATGTTTTAAATGAAGAATATACACCTCATACCTCAAGGATGAGAGGATTAGGTCCTACTGGTGTCCCCAACCCAGGAAGATCTTTTGCAATTTCAATGAAGTATAATTTTTAAATGACTCGATAATATATAAATAAAAACATAGCAAGTACTCTGATGAGCTTTAAGTAAGCGAAATACAATTTTTGTATCAGTACTAATTAAAAACATTTTAAAATGAAAAATTTAAGTTTTTTTATGATCGCATCTTTTGCGTCACTAATATTTTTCAGCTCATGTTCAAGCAGTGATGAAAATTGCCAAGAGTGTCACCTAGCTTTTCCTGACGGAAATGGAGGTGAAATTGCTTTTGATATTTCTAACCCGAGTGGTGGTGATGAGTTCTGTGGTGATGAGCTAACTGATGTTGAAAATCCTTCTAATCCCTTCACAGTAACAGAGATGTTAATTTCAGATGATGGAAATGACACACTTATGCCAGGAACATATGGTAATGGTGATGGATGGGAAGTTCATTGTGAAGAGCATGGGGACCATGACGATCACTAATAGTTAATAACTATTTAAATCTTGAAGGTGTGCAGAAATGCACGCCTTTTTTATTGCTCGATTAAATCTTTAATTTTTGTTGTAATTGATTCTATAGATTCTTTTTCTAAATTAAATTTTACAGGTTCTTTAATCTTTAATTTTAAATTAACACCTCTTTTTTTAAGTCTAAGTCCTGATTTATCAAATGCCCTTCTAAAACCATCAATTATTATTGGTACTACAACTGGATCATTTTTTTGAATGATATGGGCAGTACCCTTTCTTACTGGTGCGAAAGCTTTAGTTGTTCCTTGAGGAAAAGTAATCACCCATCCATCGTCTATTGCAGTTTTTATATCATCTATATTTTTCAAATCAACTTGCCTTTCAATTTTTTTTCCTTTATCTCTCCATGTTCTTTTTACAAGAATAGAGCCAGTGTGAGATAATATTTTAGGAATTATCCCATCCTTCATGGTTTCTATTGCCGCTATGTAGTAGAGATTAAGCTTTAATTTCCAAGCATATTTAATATTATCTATATTGTTTTCTCTTCCGTTAAGAGCAGCATTGATAACATGAATGATGGCTATAGCATCAGCAAAATAAGTTTGATGATTAGAAATAATTAATACTTTTTTATCAGGTAACTGATTCAGCCAATGTGTTCCTTCAATTTGGAGTTTATTGATCTTAGTATATCTTCTGTGAGTTAAAAGTGCTATAATCTTGATTAGCCAGCTTTTAATAAAAAGCGAATTTCCAAAAACATCTTTTTTAAACATCTAAGATTATTTGGCGCAAAAATATCATATTAAAGCATATTTTGGTTTTGATATTAGTTAATTTTGCATTTTTTCTGTGAGTTTTGAAGCAAATACTATCTAATTACCTAAAAATTGAGTCCTCTACACTAAATCTAATCAAGTCCAATTTTTTTTTACAATTAGTTACTGCTTCTTTCTTTTTAATTCTAAATATATACCTTGCTAAAAACTCTTTTACAGACTCTGAAATCGCGGATTTTATCTCTTATCGATTTCTAGCTGTCATCTTACTTTCATTTCCAATGGGATACTTCATCAGAAGTAAAAATTTAAAGCCATTTATTATTATTGGAAGTATTGGTCTTCCACTTTCAGCACTTGCCTTAATAATAACTATTAAGCAAGACTATCAAGCGTTAATCAGACCAATGTTTTTTCTCTGGGGCATATTTTATAGTTTATTTAATATTTCTGTTTTACCATTTATTATGAAGAATGTTAGTAAAGAAAACAGAACTCATGCTATTACTTTAAGTTTTGCTACTCATAGTTTTGGAATGATAATCACAGGTTTATTAATCTTCTTACTTGGCGCTTTTGGAATAAAAGATGAAGGTGATATTTTACTTGGAATATGCTTCTTTGGATTTATTTCTGTTTACTATGCAAGCATTATAGTTGATCAAAAGAGTAAAGAGAAGAAAAGTATTAATATGAGCGTAGATTGGATGAGAATTATTCAAGCAACTATACCAACTTTAATGATTGCAATAGGAGCAGGTTTAACAATTCCCTTTATCAATCTATTTTTCTTTCATACATTTAATGTTGACTCATCATCTTTTGCACTACTTGGAGGTTTAACAAGCTTACTTGTTGCAACTACTTCAATTTTTGTTCCTTCAATAAAAAATAAGTTTGGTTTAAAAAAATCAATAATTAATACTCAACTGATTTCAGTATCAGCACTTATTCTACTTTCAACCACAGCTTTCTTTAATCAGTATTCTTTTGCAATATTTTTTGCAGTATTTTTTTATTTAGTGAGAGCACCATTGATGAACATGGCAGCTCCTCTAACCTCAGAGCTTACGATGGAATATGTTGGTGATGATAATCATGAAATGTTGAGTGCAATAGTTTCAGCTATTTGGAGTGGAAGTTGGTTTTTTAGTTCTAAAATTTTTAAAATATTAATTGATAATTCATACTCATACTCACAGATATTCTATATCACATCTGTTCTTTACCTAATCGGTATACTTTTTTATTACTTGCTGATTAAAAAAATCAAGAACTAGAACTTGCTTTCAATTTATAAACTGATAAACAAGAGACTATAAAGACAAGTGTTCCAATGATTAAAAAAGAGTAGGAGATACTCATTTTATCTCCAATAAATCCTAGTATTGGTGCTACGATAGCAAATGATATCCTCAAAATAAAGCTTCTGATGGATAGAACAGTAGCCCTTATTTCAGATTTCGTTATTTTATTTATTTGATTTTTTAAGATAGGAGTTATTATTCCTCTGTTGTAATAAATTAAATAAAGAAAAAATAAACCAACATAATTATTAATCCTAAAAATAATAACAAATGAAAAACTCATAATCAAAGACACAGTTAATAGTAATTTATTACCATAACTTTTAGTTTCAATTTTATGAGAATTATATGAGCTGATTCCAGAGGTCATGTTTAATGTAGCCCATAGCAATCCAAAATATATAATTGGTATTTCTATGCTTTGAAAAAATGGTTGAGCAAGCCATGCAGCTGATAATGTTCCAACACCCATGATAGAGGAAAATATAATGAGCCATTTTAGCTTTGAATTTTCTTTAAGGGAAAAGCTCAATGCATTTTTGATGTTATACAAGATATTTTTATTTTCACTTTCATATCTTATATCTACCAGAGAAAATGCAACAGGTATTGAAAAGAACAAAACTATAGTTTGTATTTGAACAGGTAAAACAATGCTAACACTAGCAATAAGACCTCCAATCAGACCAGCTATTGATTCAGAGAAGTTTCCAATAGCATATGATTTACCCTCAATCTGAGTGTATTTCTCTTCTTTTTTTAATTTTTTCAAAGAATCATACATCAGAGCAGAATCAGCTCCTGACATAAGGCTACCACCCAGGGCAACTAAAATTTCAGCAATGATAAAGGCTTCAAAACTGCAATAATTCGAAAATATAAGATATCCAAAAAAAGATAATATTGTAGAAATAATTATTGATTTTTTTCTTCCAAAGAAATCAGCGAAATAACCTGATGGTATTTCAGTAAGTGCTACTGTTAATGAATAAACAGACTGCAAAATCATTATTTGAGTAAGACTTAATCCATTTTCCTTAAAGAAAATAACAATAATGGGCATGGCAAGCATGAACCATGAGAACCCTTTAATGAAATAAAGTTTTAATATGTTATTTTGAATTTTCAATCTATCTTGTACCTAATTCCAAAGTATAGTGTTCTTCCCATCAAAGGAGCCCATACCATACTAGCATCAAAGCCTTGATCAAAAGGAGTATTTGAATTAACAATTGGATTTTCTTGCGTGTAGTCTGTTATGTTCTCACTACCTACATAGATTTCAAAGTTATTTTGCTTTCTGGTAATTTGAGAATTCATAATTAAGTATGAGTCTGATGACTCAGATTCAATTTGACTATGTTCTGGTATTCTGCTACTTCCAATGTAGTTTAGTGTAGCATCAAATAACCATTTCTCATCAAGTGTTGTATATGCTACATTAAAAAGTGCTCTGTCTTTTGGAACAAAAGGCATTCTTTTTAACTCATTGTCATACTCAGCTTTTACATCGTTTAATTTATAACCAAATTTAATATCCAAATTGTCAATGAGTTCATAGTAAATTTCAGCTTGTAGACTGTTAGAGTAAGATTTTCCATCTAGATTTTGAAAAACTAAATTGTTTTCATCCTCAAGATTAACAATTACTTGATCGTTAAATTTTGTGTAATAGTAATCTAAATTAAAAGTACCCTCTTTTCCATCAATTAAAAAACAGTAGGTATAGTTTCCACCAATGTTAAATCCTTTTTCGGTTTTTAAATTATCATAATCAATTGTTATACTCCTTGATGAGGCTAGCATTGATAGATTATCAACAATAGGATTAGAGATTCTAAAAGCATTAGAAATAGAGAATCTTAACGCACTTGATGTAGTTGGGTTATACTTAAGATTTATCTTAGGATTAGTATAAAACTTCTTATCGTTATTGTAATAATCAGTTCTTAAACCAATATTGGCATTAAATATTTCATTGTATTTAAAATTGTATTCTAAAAAAGCACCACTAATCATATTAGTGATCTCTTTGTTCTGGAAAACATATTCAGTGAACTGAAACAATGTGTTATTTATATCTAAAAAGGTTTTATTGTACTTATCTATAAACAGACTAGTTCCATATTTCATATCATTCTCATTATTGAATATTTTTTCTCCAATTAGATTGGCAGAAAAGCTGTTTTGATTGGATTCAAAATTTCTTCTTCCAAAATCTCCATTTAGATTATGAAATCTGAATAGGAACTGAGAACCAAAACCATTGTCACTATTTTCACTTCCAACATAGCCAAACTTAGCACCAAAATCAATAATTTCATTTTCGATAAATACTTTATATCTATCACTTATACTACTTAGCTGACCTCCATCTCTGTATTCAAATAGATATCTAGTTAAAAATTGAATTCTAAATTTATCAGATCCCTCATAATGTAGTCTGTTTAAAAGATTAATTTGAGTGAATTTTGGATGGTCCATGAATGAATCATTGTTGTGATCAATTTCTTTATTATGAGTAGAAAAGTGAGTTAAAATTACATTTCTCCATTTACTATTTTTGTTTAAGTAGTATAGGTTATTTTCTATCTTTCCATCCTTGTTCATGAAATAATTTAAGTTGAACCTATCCGCATTTTCAGGTTTATATAATTCAATATTTATTTGACCAGTAAATGCTTCATATCCGTTAACAACAGATCCAGAGCCTTTAACAATTTGAATAGACTCGATCCAACTTCCTGGTATATAACTCAGTCCAAATGTTGTAGAATTGCCTCTAACAAATGGAATACCCTCTTGTGTTATTTGTACATAGTTACCATCGATTCCTAACATCTTAATAGTTTTTTTGCCAGATACTCCATCTGTATAGTTAACATCCACCGTTGTATTTGTTTCAAAACATTCAGAAAGATTACAGCATGCAGCTTTTTTTATTTCACCATCAGTGATTGTTTGAGTATTAATAGTTTTTACTGTTGAGAGTGTAGTAGTATTTGATTTGGATTTTATATTTACTTCTTCTAACTCTACGTTTTTCTTTAAGTAAAAGATATAGATATCATCTCTAACCTCTTTGTTTATAAGGTTATAACCAACGTATGTAACACTTAAAGTAGCTGGAAAACTTGTAGGTTCAGCTATTACAAAATTACCTTTATTGTCAGTTACTGTTCCAACAGATGTGTTTTCCCAAAAAACATTTGCACCGATAATTGGAGTTATTTTATCCTCAGATAATACTTTTCCATTTAAGTTTTGTGAGTAAGTTATATGTGATAAAGCAATAAGCTTTATTATTAGAATTAGTTTTTTCATTTTATTGATTTAGATTAATAATTAGGTTATAATCTAGTATTCTATAAAATAAAGGTCTGAAGTTTAGAGATTGAGGGTGTCTTGTATTGATAATTCCAATGATAGGAAATTTTTCTATTCTCAATCATGTGATTTGAGATTAGAATATTAGTTGTTTCAACAAAATAAAGCTTAAACTTTAAAGATGAAAAGGAGTTGAAATGATAATTTACGATTTTAGTATCCTGTTCATTATCATCTGGTATTTCAACTGGACAACAGTTAGAGTCAAAATCTATTGAACAACAACTTGACTCATTTGTAGTTTCACAACAACTTGACTCATCAATATCCGCCTTACCACAGCAACTAGGATTAGAGTTAGTAATAACTGTAGCTAAGAAATTATTTGAGCAACAGCAAGTATTTATAGCAGAAATGCTTACTGAGCTTAACAAAATAAGAGATGAAAGAGCTATGCTGGTGTAATTTAAATAGAGCTTCCTCATTTAGCAAAGTTATAAAAATTATAAATTTTTTTTTAAAGTAGAATTATCAAGCATATTTAGTTAATTTAATTTAAATATATAATTTTATGATTAATAAAATTCACATAAATTTTAAATGAAACTAAATTATCCCAGTAGAATTTCAATAATTATATGTACAGTTTTTCTATTGATCAGCTATTTAACATTATATATCTCTAATCTAATTTATGTTAATTTTTATGTTATTTCTTTGTTAGCACTTCCAATCATGTTAATATTAACAACAACTATTCTTAATAGATTCTTCTATGAAAGAATTAGAGTTATTTATAAAAAAATTTACAAGTTTAGAGGAACCTCTAAATTTTCAGATATAGATATAGATAAAGTTGAAAAAGAGGCAGAGGAATGGGCTGAAGCTAAAGAGGAAGAATTATTTCAAATGAAAAAGGATGAAAACTATAGAAGAGAGTTTATCGGAAATGTATCGCATGAGCTAAAGACACCGATTTTTAACATTCAAGGATATATTCAAACCCTAATTGATGGGGGATTAGAAGATCATGAAATCAATCTAAAATACTTAAATAGAGCCAATAAAAGTGTTGACAGAATGATTAATATTGTTAACGATTTAGAAGTTATCTCTAGACTTGAAACTGAGCTTGATGAATTAAAAATTGAAAAGTTCAATATAGTTGATTTAGTAATTGAAATTTTTGATTTAATGGAGATGAAATCATCAGAGATGCAAGTTGAATTAAAATATAATTCTAAATCAAAAATTCAAAATGTGATTGCTGATAGAGATAAAATTCAACAAGTATTGATGAATTTAGTAAGTAATTCAATAAAATACGGTAAAAAAGGAGGTCATGTATTAATAAATTTCATTGATATGGAATCTAATATTTTAATCGAAGTTTCTGATAATGGTATAGGTATTGAGGAAAAGTCTCTAAACCGTCTTTTTGAAAGATTTTATAGAGTTGACAAAAATAGATCACGTGAAATTGGAGGTACTGGACTTGGGCTCTCAATTGTTAAGCATATTCTTGAAGGTCATGGCCAGTCAATCAATGTTAGGAGTACCAAGGAAATTGGTTCAACTTTTTCTTTCATTTTGCCCAAAGCATAATTTTTATTTTATGCTATAACTTAAAGTTGATCCTATTATGTAAATAGAAGAATTGTCAAGATTATTTGTTCTAGATTGTAATCTGTAATAGATTTCATATTCAAACCTTTTTTTTAAATCGAAATTTATTGAAGTAGTTAGCCTAAACTTATTTTCTATTTCATTTGTTAAATCTTGAAAGTATTCATAACTTATTTCTGGTTTAATTTTTTTTAGTTTAGAATTAGATAAACTTATCTTAAATCTGAGTACTTCCTCAACTTCTTCCATTTCTGACTGATTTTGAAATCTTGATCTTGTTGAAATATTAAAATCATTAATTTTTAGCCTGTGTGATATATCAAAATAGTATCTTATGGATGTTGATTTTTGATTATTTTTTGAAAAATTATTTGAACTTCTGAATCCAAGTCTGATATTTATTTTTTTGAAGCTTCTCTGATATGAGAAATCATATAAAGCTTTGCTTTTGATTGTTATGTTTTCTCTCAATCTATGTCCATAGAAAATATTTAGATTTTCTTTTTTGCTAATTTTTTTTTCTATTTTGAATTTAGACCAAAGCTGTAAATCATTTTCATGACTAGCTTGTAATAAAGATGGAATGAGTAAAAGAGCAAAAAAATTAAGAATCTTCATTTTCAAAGTAGAAAATTCTAATTTGAGCTGTGTCTGATAAAAAATCGATTCTTCTAACTTCAACTCTATTTATATTCAATCCAGTTCTGATTTTTAAATCTTTCAAAAGCTCCTCTCTTTTTTCTGGTACTATTAAGTCTATTTTTTCATAAGTTATATTTTTTCTAGACTCTTTTTTAAGAAGCCAAATTCTTTCCAATATGTATGTAAGTGTTAAAATTGAAAGGTTCGCAAAAATTAGTTCAGAATAGCTAATCTTTTTATTTGCCAATGCATTCATTATTGAAATTCCAATAACAATGAATAAATATGTCATTTCTTTAATCGGAATAGGATCAGTCCTGTATCTTATAATCCCAAATATTGCAAATAAGCCAAGAGCGAAACCAAGCTGGAGTTTTACATTTTCAAGAAGAAAACATAGTAAAAATACAGTTATACTTATCATTAAATAAGTAAACAAGTAATCTTTATTTTTTGTTGAATTAAAATATAGATATCTTACTATGTAAGAAACTATTGCTAAATTAAATAGTAATTTAATTAATAATTCATAAAAATCTTTGTTGAACAGTTCTGTGCCAAAAATCTCAACGTTTAGTAGTAGCTCATTTATTAATAACATCATTGTTTTGCAGTTTTTTAATTTTTAATAATTTCTTTTTAAATCTATTTTGCTTTAAATTTTTGTCTAGCATTATAGACCCAATACAATATTTACTTAATCTTAGTGGATAGACTTTATTAGATTTCAAAGATTTTAATATATCAGAACTATGATCAATCCTTTCTTGCTTAACCTCACATATTACAATATCTTCAAGTTTACAAGAAATATTTTTAGTATTAAAATTTATATCATAATCAATTGTAATTCTTTCTTTTTTTCTCTTACCAAGTAAAGTGATTCTACTAAATGTATTTTGCTGACTTTTAATTAGTTTAGTTTCAATGCCAGTATTTTTTCTTATGAACTGATAGTGCTCGTCATTTAGCTCTGAACTAATATCATTGAAAACCTTCCGATATTTCCTGGTTCTTCCTTTTGATTTGGTTTTTGTTTCTAGAAAGATTAAATCAGAACCAATATATTTTCTAAATCTGACTTTTGATCTATTGTTTTTTTTATTGTGATGTTTATGGTAAAATTCGAGCTTCTCAGTATCAAAATAATAACTTTCATAGTTTTGAACCTTGTTAGAGTTTACTTCTAATACAAAGTAATAATTACTAATCTTTTTAAACAACATTTTAGCTTGCGAAGTATTTAAAACATATTTTGTGTCTGTTCTATTTAACAAACTATAATCTTTGATTTGGTCTAAATTTTTAGAAGACATATCTTGAACTAAGCTTAGTATGGAATTATTTTCTGATTGTTTTAACATTTTGAATATATTCTTCATTATTATTTAGAATCTCAACTCTCCAAAATAATGGTTTAGTACCTGATAAGCATGTGTCACATTTGCTGTAGGCAAATAATGTGTAATTTCCTGTTCTTAAAAAATTAAACTCATAAGTTCCATCCCATGAGGTTTCAAAATCATCATCATATACTTGGCTTGAATCATTTCCGTAAATTATATATACATTTTCATCACTTGCAAAATAAAGAGCAGTTGTATCAAACTGGTTAGTAAAGGGATTGTAACTTCCTTCAAGTGCTTGAATTTTCCCTTTGATAGTTGATGTTCCTCCAATTCCTTCACTTTTGTCACATGAGAAAAAAATTATTGAAATAAGCAGTGAAAGAATGACTCTTTTTGAGCAAAAAATAAAACTCATATTTTTTTTTTTAAATCTAGCAATTTTATTTTAAATGCTATTAAAATAAAATTAACGCAAATTTAACGTAATAAATATGTCAGAAAATCTAATCAGTTAGCTTATAGCCAATGCCTTTAATAGTTTTGATGTAATCTTGATAAATTTTGTCACGAAGTCTATTAATATGAACGTCTATAGTTCTGTCACCAACATATATGTCGGTTCCCCAAACTTGTTCAAGAATATCTCTTCTAGTAAAAACTTTGCCTGGAGTACTAATTAAAAGTTTTAACAAATCGAATTCCTTTCTTGCAAAAGGAACATCTTCTCCGTTTATTTTGACACAATGCTTTGCAATATCTAATTCCACCTCCTTATGACAATAAAAAGTTTTTTTATTGTCTATTTCAAATCTTCTTAGTATTGATTTTACTTTACTAACAAGTAATTTTGGTTTTATTGGTTTTGAGATAAAATCATCAGCTCCTGATTCTAAAACTGCAATATGAGTGTAATCTTCAGACCTAGCAGTTAAAAATAAAATTAAAACACTATCAAAATCTTTATTTGATCTGATTTTTTCACACATTTCAATTCCATCCATATTAGGCATCATTACATCAGCTATTATTAAATCAGGTTTATATTTATTTGTTTTTTCTAAGCCAATTTTTCCATCAGAGGCCGTATATATTTTGAAACCTTCCTTTTGAAGGTTGTAAGAAAGAAATTCTAGGATATCTGGTTCGTCGTCTACGATTAAAATTTTTTTCATAATGTTTCAAATGTAATTAAATAATTAATTGAAATAACCTTAAGTAATTTTGTTTACAATTTGTTTACATACAATTAATTAAGTGTTCACATTTTATAAGAGTGTTATACATAAGTTTGTCAAAAAAATTGAAAAATGAAAAAATACTATTTTAACTTACTGGTAGTTACAGCCCTAATGATATTTGTTGGCTGTTCTAACAACAAAACAACAAACAAAGATACGGAGACTAAAGATATAAAAATTGATGGTTCAAGTACAGTATATCCAATTACAGAGGCAATTGCTGAAGAATTCAGAAATGTCGCACCTAATGTGAGAGTTACTGTTGGTGTTTCAGGAACTGGTGGTGGTTTCAAGAAGTTTTCAAGAGGAGAAACTGATATTAGTAACGCATCGAGACCAATAAAGGAAAGTGAAGCCTTACTATGTGAAGAAAACAATATTTCTTATTTGGAGTTAAGTGTCGCATATGATGGTTTAGCAGTAATTATTAATCCAGAAAATGATTGGGTTGATTACTTCACTGTTGAAGAACTTAACAAAATTTGGCATCCTGATGGACAAAACACTCTCATGTATTGGAATCAAATTAGAGATGAATGGCCAGCTGAAGAGATACATTTATTCGGGCCTGGAACAGCATCTGGAACTTATGATTATTTCGCTGAAGTAATTTGCGGTAAAAAAGTCGGAACAAGAGGAGATTACACTGCATCAGAAGATGATCATGTACTTGTGCAAGGAGTTGCTAATGACAAGTATGGTCTTGGTTTTTTTGGCTTAGCTTATTATGAAGAAAATAAGGACAAGTTAAAATTAGTTGGTGTTGATAATGGGTCAGGAGCTGTCACTCCGAGCATGGAAACAGTATCAAATGGAACTTATTCTCCATTGTCCAGACCTATTTTCATATATGCTAGCAACAAAGCAAAAAGTAATAAAGAGGTAAGTGACTTTGTTAATTTTTATTTAAGTAACGCTAAAGACTTAGTTCAAGATGTGGGATACATTCCACTGACTGATGAAGAATACAACTATGAAATTAAAAAATTTGCGGATTTTTTAAAATAAATAATAAGACAAATAACTTTTTTAATAAAGCAATTTCGTATTTTGCTGCGGAATTGCTTTTCGTGCTATAATGAAAAAATATAAAGAAAAGTTGATTGAGTTTTTTTTGAAGCTCACTGCTTTGGTAACAATACTAACAACAATTGGAATAATTTGGGTTCTTTTGAGTGAAAGTATTAGTTTTTTTAAAGAGGTCTCAATTTTAGAATTTATAACTGACAAACAATGGACTCCTCTGTTTGCTAGAAAACATTTTGGTATTATGCCACTAATTTCAGGAACAATTCTTACAACCATTATTGCATTGTGTGTTTCATTACCAATAGGCTTAACCATCGCTATTTATTTAAGTGAATATGCTCATATAAAAATAAAAAAGACAATTAAACCCCTCCTTGAAATTTTAGCAGCTGTTCCAACTGTTGTATATGGTTTTTTTGCTCTAATGGTTGTAACCCCTTTTTTGCAAAATATAATTCCTGGATTGGCAGGTTTTAATTCATTATCAGCCGGAATAGTTATGGGTATAATGATTATTCCATTTATTAGTTCACTCAGCGAGGATGCTTTAAGCTCTGTTCCAAGATCTTTAAGAGACGCATCTTATGGCATGGGAGCTACAAGATTGCAAACCTCATTTAAGGTAATGGTACCCGCAGCTTCATCTGGAATTGTAGTCTCAGTGATCCTTGCATTTTCAAGAGCAATTGGAGAAACAATGATTGTTGCAATTGCAGCTGGTCAACAACCAAGATTAACTTTAAATCCATTAGTTCCTGTTGAGACAATAACTGCTTATATTGTACAAGTTAGTCTAGGAGATGTTGCTCATGGTTCATTAGAGTATAAGACAATATTTGCAGCTGGTATTACATTATTTGTTTTCACTTTTATTTTAAATAATATAAGTTATTGGATTAGAAAGAAGTTTAGAGAGGAATATGAATAATGGAAAAATAAATAGAGTAAAGGATACCATATTTAAGTACGTTGGCATACTAGCTTGTTCAATAGGTCTCATTTTGCTTGCAATATTCATTGGAAATATACTAATTGATGGTTTTTCGCGAATTGATTTAGACTTTTTGACATCACTACCATCAAGAAAAGCTGAAAAAGCAGGTATTTTGACAGCTTGGTCTGGCTCTTTATGGATTGTTGTATTAACTTTTTTTATTTCTGTGCCGATTGGTGTTTGCGCTGGTATTTATTTAGAAGAATATGGCAAAAAAGGTAGATTAACAAATTTGTTGGAAATTAATATTTCAAATTTAGCTGGAGTTCCTTCTATTATATATGGTCTTTTAGGTTTAGAAATTTTTGTACGACTGAGTAAAATGGGAAGTAGTGTATTAGCTGGAAGTTTCACATTGTCATTATTAATTTTACCAATCATAATAGTTGCAACTAGAGAAGCTCTAAGAGCTGTTCCATCATCTATAAGAGCTGCTTCATATGGTCTTGGTGCTAGTAAATGGCAAACAATTTGGTATCAAGTTTTACCAGCATCCTCAGGTGGCATACTAACAGGTGTAATTTTAGCAATATCGAGGGCTGTTGGTGAGACTGCTCCACTAATCGTTGTAGGTGCATTAGCTTATGTTCCATTTACACCAAAAGGTATTATGGATGAATTTACTGTTTTACCAATTCAAATTTTTAATTGGGTTTCCAGACCTCAACATGAATTTTCAATTAATGCAGCAGCAGCAATTATAATACTTCTTATTATTACCTTTGCATTAAATGGAATCGCAGTTTATTTTAGAAATAAGTGGCAAAAAAAACTGAGTTAAATGAAAATAAAATTAGAATCAAAGAATGTTGATGTTTATTATGATAAACTTAAAGCTTTATCTAATATAAACATGATTATTCCTGAAAATGCAGTGACAGCTTTAATAGGCCCTTCTGGCTGTGGAAAATCTACATTTCTTAGATTATTTAATCGTATGAATGATTACATTGATTCATTTAAACTTAGTGGTGATGTTCTAATTGATGGACAAAATATTTATGAAAAAAATATTTTAGTAGATGAGTTGAGAAAAAATGTAGGAATGGTTTTTCAAAAACCTAATCCTTTTCCTAAATCAATTTTTGATAATGTAGCCTATGGTTTGAAAATACAGGGAATTAAAGACAAAGAATTTCTTAGAAAAAGAGTTAAAGATGCTCTAGTTCAGGCTGCACTTTGGGATGAAGTAAAAGATGATTTAAATAAATCTGCACTTTCACTCTCTGGTGGTCAGCAACAAAGAGTTTGTATTGCTAGAACATTAGCTGTTGAGCCAACAATTTTGTTAATGGACGAACCAACTTCAGCGCTTGATCCTATTGCGACTACTAAAGTTGAACAGCTAATAACATCATTAAAAGAAAAATATACTATTGTAATAGTTACACATAACATGCAACAAGCAGGAAGAATAAGTGACTATACTTCATTTTTTTACATGGGAGATTTGATAGAATTTGACAAAACTGATGTAATTTTTACTAACCCGAAGCAAAAGCAAACTGAAAACTATATAACTGGACGTTTCGGTTAAATACTTTAATATGAATACAATTGACTCAGAAATTTTAGATTTAAAAAAGGAACTTCTAAAAATGTTTTTTTAGTAGAAAGTCAGTGGGAAAAAGGAGCTACAGCAATTTTAAATTATGATCAAGATATGGCTGAAGAAATATCATCTTCTGAAAACAGAATAAATGCTCAAGAGCTCAAGATTGATAGTGATTGTGAAAATATAATTGCTTTACATTCTCCTGTTGCTGTCGATTTAAGATTTATACTTAGTTCATATAAAATTAATCATTCACTAGAGCACATTGCCGATATTGCTCAAAGTATTGCTAAATATGTTGCAGATAGTGATTTAGCTTATAATCAAGAAATCATTAATCAAACCAAAGTAAATGAAATGTTAGAAACATTTAATTCAATGATGGATTGTCTGATCGACGCTTTCGAAAATGAAGATCCAAAAATTGCAAGAAAAGTGTTTAAAAAAGACAAAGTCTTAAATAAAATTAATGCTGAAGCTCACAAAATTATTGTTGATAATATGAACAGTTATGATAACGGTATGCTACTATTTTTACTTTCCTCAATAAGAAAAATCGAAAGAGCAGGAGATAGTTTAAAAAAGATCGGTGAAGAAATTATTTATCACTTAGAAGCAAAAGTACTTAAGCATCAAAAAAATAAGCTTGATTAATTTGTTTACATTAAGTTAATATTAATTTAAACTTTAATTAATAATTTAATTTATTTCTGTTTTTATTTTTACAAAAAAAAAAAATGAAAAAAATAATATACCTTCTAATATTTACAATACCATTTTCCTCAAGTTTAATGGCGCAAGATGGAAAACCACATGTTAAAATATTTTCGAATTTTAACTACGATGTTTCAAATAACAATAATAACTCTGATAACTATAAAGAGTTCGAGATTAAGAGATCCTATCTAGGCTATTCATATAATTTTGATGATAGCTTCTCAACTAAAGTAACTTTTGATGTTGGAAAAAATAGTGCTGGTAGTTCATACACTGCATTTCTAAAAATTGCTTCCTTAACATGGAAGGCTAATGATAATACCACCTTAAATTTTGGAATGGTTGGTACTAAAAACTTCAAGTTTATGGAAAAAGCATGGGGAAAGAGGTACATTTATAAATCTTTACAAGACGAAAATAAATGGGCTAATTCTGCTGATTTAGGATTGACTTTAGATTACAAATTAAGCGATAACCTTTCTTTAGACTTTCAAGTACTTAATGGGGAAGGCTATAAGAACTTACAAAGTGCAGATGGATTAATGAGAAGTGGAGCAGGATTAATTTATAAGCAAGGAAATTACTCATTAAGAGCTTCAACTGATTATATTCCGTCTGAATTTGATTCATTGGATGATCAAGTGATTACTACACTTGCTGGTGTTATGAAAATGAATTCAATAACAGTGGGTGGTGAATATAACATAATGGACAACACAGGCAATATCTTAGATAATACTAAAATTGGTATTTCAATTTATGGTAATTATAAAATAGATGATAACTTATCTCTTTTCGGTAGATATGATAAGATAACATCTGAGGATGCCGAAGAAAATAAGTGGGATAGATCTAATGATGGTAAACTAACTATTGTCGGTGTAGAAAGAAAAATGACCAAGGGTGTCACACTCTCATTAAATATGCAAACATCGAAAGATGGTCAAAGAAATTCAGAAGAGTCAAGTATATTTTACTTGAACATTGAATGTAAATTGTAATTTTTGTTCAAATTTGAAATAGCAAGCAATGAAAAATATTTTGTTGCTTGCTATTTTGCTTTAATATATCCAACAATACAAATAGCTAACATAACTAGATCTGGTATCGCCTCTAGATATGTGAAATTCAATAATATCTCATCAGAGAAAACACCAAAAAAGGTATACATTAGAACCAGTGTTCCAATCAAGTAAGCCAACAAAATATTTTTAGCAGTACCAATTGATGAGTTTCTAGTAAAGAGCAGCATTAATCCAATTATTAAAATAGCAGGGCTGAGTCCATAATGCATTAATTCTCCCATTCTTAAGACCTCGTTATTATCACTGTTAACCATCATTGCAGCCATTGATGATGGAATTGCAATCATCATAATTCCAACAATTGTATTGTAAGTTCCTAGTATAGTAAGAGTTAGTTTTGTTTTCATTAATCTTTTTTTATTTATTAATAATTTATATTTATGTTCCGAATATAATAAATTAATGAATGTTTAACATTGATGATGATATAAGAAAAGCATCTACATTGCCATCACTTTTTTATAGAGATGAAGCAATCTTTAGAAAAGTAATAAAAAAAGTTTTTTCTAACTCTTGGCAATATATTACCGATTTATCTAATTTAAATGAGAATAAAATGGCTTATCCTTTTACTTATGAGGAATCAATTGTAAAAGAGCCTTTATTTCTTATTAATAATAAAAATAAGGTTCAATGTTTTTCTAATGTTTGTACACACAGAGGTAATATCTTAATAGACAAAGCGAAAGTTGTAAAGAATAGAATTGTATGTAGCTATCATGGTAAAAGTTTTGATCAATGTGGTAAATTTATTTCAATGCCGATGTCAGATGGTATGCTGAATTTCCCCTCTGAAAATGATAACTTAACTGAAATAAAGGTTAAAAGCTGGAACAACTTGCTTTTTACAACTCTAAGCTCCAATATTAAATTTGAGGAGGTATTTACTGAAATTGACAAAAGAGTTTCATGTATGCCTGTTAAGGACTTTGTTTACAGAGGTGATTTATCAAAAGAGTATTTTGTAGATGTAAATTGGGCACTTTATTGTGATAATTATTTAGAGGGATTTCACATTCCTTTTGTTCATAATGACTTAAATGATGCTTTAGAGTTTGAAAACTATGATGTTAACATTTTTAAATATTGTAACCTTCAAATAGGAATTGGAAAAGATCAATCAGAATGTTTTGATTTGCCTAATGATCATATTGATCATGGAAAAAAAATAGCAGCTTATTATTTTTGGGTCTTTCCAAACCTTATGCTTAATTTTTATCCTTGGGGCTTATCTTTAAATAAAGTTATTCCATTATCTCAAAATAAAACTAAAATAATTTTTAAGTCTTTTGTTTGGGATGAAAATAAATTAAATAGGGGAGCTGGTGCTGACCTTGATAAGGTAGAAATGGAGGATCAAGAAATTATAAAAAAGGTACAAAAAGGAATGTTTTCTCAGTTCTACAAATCAGGTAGGTTTTCACCCAAAATGGAAAAAGGAGTTCATCATTTTCATCTATTAATAAGTAAATTTTGTAATGAATAAATTTAGTAATGAATAAATACAGAAAACAATTTTTACTAGATCCCTCAATTACTCATCTCAATCATGGAAGTTTTGGAGCAACACCAATTTCTATTATGGATGAGTATTCTCATTGGCAAAGGAAATTAGAAATGAATCCTGTTGATTTTATTGACAATCAACTTCCAAATCTTGTTCAAGAATCAAGACACAAACTATCTAGTTTTCTAAACTGTGATAAGGATGATATTGTTTACTGCCCTAATCCAACCACAGCACTTAATACAGTAATTAGGAGTTTAAATCTCAAAAAGAATGATGAAATTTTAACCACGGATCATGAATACGGAGCCCTTTCCAGAACTTGGAATTTTATCAGTAAGAAAACAGGAGCTAAGTTAATCGAGTATGAAGTTCCTTTTCCAATGACTGATGAAGAGGATTTCATAGATTCCTTTCTATCAAAAGTAAATCAACGAACTAAGGTAATTTTTATCAGTCATATTACTAGTCCATCTTCAATTATATTTCCTGTTCAGAAAATATGTGATTATTGCAATGAAAAAAATATTATATCTATCATTGATGGGGCTCATGTCCCAGGCCATATACCATTAGATATCAAAAGCTTAAATCCTGATTTCTACAGCGGAGCATGTCATAAGTGGATGTGTAGTCCTAAGGGTGTTTCATTTCTTTATGCAAAGAAATCAAAGCAGGATATGATTGAGCCACTAATTGTTAGTTGGGGCTATGAGGCAGAAAAACCTTCACATTCTCAATTTTTAGATTATTTACAATGGCAAGGAACGAATGACATATCAGCTTATTTAACTATTCCTTCTGTAATTGATAATATTTCTGATGAAAAATGGAAAAATAAAGTCGCAGTTTGTAAAAAGAATATTCAAAAAGTAAGAAGATTAATACTAGAAAAATTTGATTTCACAGAGTTTTCAAAATTAAATTACAACTTGCAAATGCATTCAATTGTTCATAATTTACAAATAGAAAATATTAAGGATAAATTTTACAACAATTATAAAATTCAAATTCCAATTAATGTTCATAATAACTACTCATATTTTAGATTCTCGTTTCATGTATATAATGAAATTAGTGAAATGGAAAAGTTTATTGATTGCTTTGATGATTTTATGAAAAAATCATTTTAAAAATTCCATCTAGTTTTTTATTTTTGCTCTCTTATTAAAATAAACTATGAAAAAGAAAGGTAACATAAATGTACAAACGGAAAACATTTTTCCTATTATTAAACAGTTTTTATACTCTGATAATGAAATATTTCTCAGAGAACTAGTATCTAATGCTGTTGATGCAACACAAAAATTAAAAACACTTAAATCAGTCGGTGAGTTAAGCACAGATTTATCTAAGTTAAGAGTTGAAGTAATACTTGATAAGGACAAGAAAACAATCACCATTAGAGATAATGGTATTGGTATGACAGGTGATGAAGTTGAGAAATATATCAACCAAATTGCATTTTCAGGAGCAGAAGAATTTGTGAATAAGTATAAAGATAAAGATTCTAAGAATTCAATAATAGGTCATTTCGGTTTAGGCTTTTATTCTTCATTCATGGTTTCAGATAACGTTGAAATAATAACTAAGAGCCAAATCCCTAATAGTAAGGCTGTAAAATGGTCATGTGATGGTTCTCCAAACTACAACATGGGAGAAATTTCGAAAAAGACAAAGGGTACTGATGTAGTTCTTCATATCTCTGAAGATTCTAGTGAATTTTTAGAAGAAGCCAGACTTACCACCATACTAAACAAGTACTGTAAGTTCTTACCAGTTGAAATTAAATTTGGTCAAAAGTCTGAATTTATTGATGATCCTAAAGGGAAAAAAGATAAAGATGGAAATGTAGAAAAAATTGAGAAGAAAGTTGATAATATAATTAACAATACCAAGCCTGCTTGGACCAAGAGACCTGCTAATCTAAAAGAGAGTCACTATAAAGAGTTTTATAAGGAATTATATCCAATGGAATTTAATGATCCTTTGTTTCATATTCACTTAAATGTAGATTTCCCATTCAATTTAACAGGTATACTTTACTTCCCCAAGCTTAAAAATAATCTTGAAGTTCAGAAAAATAAAATTAATTTATACAGCAATCAAGTATTTATTACTGATAATGTTGAAAATATTGTACCCGACTTCTTGACATTGCTTCACGGTGTTATCGACTCACCAGATATCCCTCTTAATGTTTCTAGATCATACTTGCAAGCTGATAGCAATGTGAAAAAGATTTCTGGACATATTTCAAAGAAAGTTGCTGATAAGCTAAACAGCATGTTTAAAAAAGACCGTAAAGATTTTGAAGCTAAATGGGATGATATAAGAGTATTTATTGAATATGGAATGCTAACTGATGAAAAGTTTTATGACAAGTCCTCTAAGTTTTCTTTATACAAGACTACTGATAGTAGTTACTATACTTTTGAAGAGTATTTAGAAAAAATTTCAAAAACCAATAACAACAAGGACGATAAAACAATCATTTTATACACTAACGACAGTAACGAACAGCATAATTTTGTAAGTAATGCAAAGGATAGAGGATATGATGTGCTTGAGCTCTCAGGACCTCTTGTTAGTCATTTAATTAGTAAGATAGAAAGTAAGGAAACAAATGTTCAATTTGCCAGAGTTGACTCTGATACAATTGATAAACTAATCGATAAAGGAGATAGTAATAAATCAAAGTTAACCGATAAGGAAATTGAAAAGCTTAAAAAGCTATTTGAGGATACTGTTGAAAAACCAAAGTTTACTGTTCAAGTTGAAAATTTATCTGTCAAGGATGATCCTATAATAATCACTCAAAGCGAATTTATGAGAAGGATGAAGGAGCAACAAATGGTAGGAGGTGGTGGTATGCAGATGTTTGGTGATATGCCTGAGTCCTTTAATCTGGTAGTAAATTCAAATCATGAAATCATTCACAAAATTGCTACTGAAAAAACTAAAAAGAAAAAGACAGACATTTTAAATCAAGTTCTTGATTTAGCTTTACTTTCAAAAGGTATGTTAAAAGGCAAGGACTTAACTGATTTTATAAAGAGATCTGTTAAGTTAATAGATTAATCGTGTTATACTTCAAAACATTTGTTTCAGAAAATAATAATGAATGGATAACCTTCATTCATGGAGCGGGTGGTAGTAGTTCGATATGGTTCAAACAAATCAAAAACTTTAAGTCATATTTTAATTTACTTTTAATTGATCTCAAAGGTCATGGAAAGTCCAAAAATATAGATCTTGACGATGATGATAATTTAGATTCAACTAATATTCAAATTATTGGAGTGTTAGATCATTTAAAGATCAACAAAAGTCATTTTGTTGGGGTTTCATTAGGCACAATCTTAATGCTTAAATTAGCTAAAACACATGCACATAGAATAAATAAAATGATTATGTGTGGTGCGATAACCTCATTTAACAAGAGAACAGTAATTTTATACAACTTAGCTAATTTTCTTAAAAACATAATCACACCTATTTCCTTATATAAACTATTTGCCTATATAATGATGCCAAGAAAAAATCATAAGGACTCTAGATTACTGTTTGTTAAAGAAGCCAAAAAAATTAAAATCAAGACCTTTAGAAAGTGGTTAGAATTGCTAAACGAGGTAAAATCAACAGTGGAGGACTTGTCTAAAATTAATTATGAAATTCCAACATTATTTATTTCTGGAAAAGAAGATCATATGTTTGTTAAAAAAGTAGAAAAATTTGTTAGTGAAAACAAAAACTGTTTACTTGAGAAGATTAGCAAATGTGGTCATGTTGTAAATATAAACAAGCCATATATTTTTAATAAGTTATCTTTGAATTTCTTGAAAGAGAAAGATGAAAAATCAAAAAACACTTCAGTTTAAAAATATCAATCATTACATTGGAATTTTTCTTATAATTTTTCACCTTTTTGGTGTTTATTTCATTCGCTTCTCTCAGTATAGTGATTATGTAGTTAACTTAACATCCTTTAATTTAATAGCTTGTTTTTTAATCTTTTTTCTACTAAATAAAAAACTATTATTGAACTTTTGGTCAATAGTTATTATTGTTTTTGGAATGATCGTTGAAATTATTGGCGTTCAAACTAATCTTTTGTTTGGTACGTATTCATATGGTGATATTCTTGGGTTTAAAGTTTTTAATGTTCCTCTAGCCATTGGCTTTAATTGGCTTGTCTTGAGTATTTGTTCCAGAGATTTTATATCAATATTTAATTTAGGTACAAAAGCTAAGGTTATGCTTGCGGCTATTTTTTTAGTTTTGATAGACTTAATAATTGAACCAGTAGCTGTTTCTTTGGACTTTTGGCAATGGGAGAGTGGTGTAATTCCACTATATAACTATTTATCATGGCTATTGATTGCTATAGTAATTCAAATAGTACTATTTAAAGCTAAGATTGAAACAAATAGATTATTTAGCTTTTACTATTTATTTGTGCAGTTAATTTTTTTCTCATTATTACTGATATTTAAATAAAAAAGATATGAGCTTAATTGAAAATAAATTCCTTTACTTACTTGTCTTGATTCTGTCACTTTCTTTTCCTTTAATCAGATCTTTTGAACAGAAATTAAAATTTGCAAGCAACATTAAAGCTATTTTGATATCATGTTTTATTATGATGATTATTTTCATCCCTTGGGATATTTTATTTACCAAGATTAATGTATGGTCTTTTAACTCTGAATATATTACTGGATTTAAAATTTTCCTTTTGCCAATTGAAGAGTGGATGTTTTTTATAATCATTCCTTACTGTTGCTTGTTTATTCACGAATCTTTAATATTAATAAGAGGTAGTTCTCCGGTAAGAGAGAAAATATATGTTAATACTAGTGCTACAGTTGCCGCCGTATTTTTAGTTATTGCTATTACAAATAATGATAAGTTTTATACTTTATCCTCATTTGGGCTCGCATCGATTTTATTATTTTTATTCTCATCTAAGAAATATAAATGGTTCTATAATTTTTTAAGGACTTATTTATTCAGCTTGATAGCTCTTTTAGTAGTTAATGGTGTGTTGACAGGTTCTTTTATAGAAAACGAAATTGTTAGCTATAACGAAAATCATTTTATGGGATATCGAATCTTTACAATTCCAATAGAAGATACTATTTATTGCTTTTCAATGTTATTTATTGTTACTGGAATTTACGAGAAATTAAAAAACTAGAACTGATTATTGTCTCTATCATTTTCAACATCATCGTTCCTTATTTTTGAAGATTTATTTCTTGTTTTGAAATTTAACTTTCCAAAGGTGTAATTAAAACTAATCCCAATAGATGTAAAAGGAACTAGTGATTCACTATATTGATAAAAGTTATTACCTTCAACCTCATTGCTGAATACTTTTTTACCATTCTTTAAGAATGGATCCACTACTCTTATCCCCAATGATCCTCTCTTATTTTTAAAGTCTTTTTTAATTCCAAAACTCATCATTCCGAAATTAGTTGAAGAACCTTGAAGTGTTTGACTAGGAGATCTCATCCAACCATTTCCTTCAAGTTTCCAATTGTTAATTATCTTTATACTAATACCGAAGTTGTAATTATATAAAAAGGCTGTTCTACTTACTCTAGCAAAATTTTCATCTTCAGCGTTATATGAATATAAGTTAAAACCTCCTCTTAGTGTTAATTTTTCAAATCTTAAACTACCATAGTAATTAAATCCATAATAAAAAACACTTCCAATATTTTGATATTCAGTGAAAGTGGTATCATTTCTTACACTAAGTATTGACTCAATTAAATCAGTACTATTTTTTAGATAAATAAAATAACTACCTTGGTATTTTCTTCCAAATGAATTATAACCTAGTTCTATTTGACTAGTGTTTGATGGGGTTAAATCAGGGTTTCCAATGGTTAGATTTTTATTGTCTTTATATTCGGTGTTGGGATTTACGTATCTACTGCTTGGTCTGGATATTCTATTATTATAGCTAAGCTTTATACTCTTTCCAATACCAAAGCTTTTTGACAGAGTTAAATTTGGTAATATATTGTTGTAATTATTTTCAAATGAATTATATGAATTATTCATCCATGATCCCTTTATGTTTGTATTTTCAATTCTAATACCAGCTAATACTGAGTAATCATTTGTTAAATCAATAATTCCTGATGCATAAGCAGAGGAAACTAGCTGGTCATAATTAAATTTTTCTCTTTCAAAAATTGATAATGAACTAACTAAATCCCTAGTTTCATACTCCATGTTTTGATTTCTTGAGATTATTTTTCCACCAAACTCAAGTTTATGATTATTAATAGGGTGTACGTAATCAATTTGAAAAGTGTTTTCTACGTTAACCTCTTCATTTAAGTTTCTTACTGTTGAAGTATCAATTAAATAATATTCATTAATTGTTGATGTATTATCTTTAAATCTTGCACCAATTTGATATGAGACATCTAATTCTCTGTCTTCCTCATCAAAAAGTAATGTATAGTCTGTACTCCACTCCAATTTGTTGTTATAGTTATCATTATCTACAAATGTTTGGTAAGAATATGATGTGTCTATTCCATCATAATCAAGCGTAGTAGAGTTTTCAGAAGGATTAGTCCTTCCTCCAAAGCTAAAGTCTGAAGATATAGAGTTGTAAGCATTAATACTGTAAAATAGTCCCATACCTGCGTTGTACCCAATCCATTGACTTTTACTATTTCCATTGTTAATAAGAGTGTTAGTATCACCAGTGATTGTCCAATCATCTCTCGTGTAACTTGTTTTTCCTTCTCTGGGCCAACTATACCATGCACTAGCTTTAGCAGAAAAACTAAATCTGTCTTTACCAATATTTACATTAGCTGAATTTCTATTATTTCTACTTCCGAATGACCCATTAACAGATGCCTTATATCCGTCAATAATTTTTCTTTTGGTTACAATATTTACTATTCCAGCATCACCTTCACCATCATACTTTGCACCAGGGCTTGTAATTACTTCAATACTTTTAATTTGATCAGCGGGAATCATACTAAGAGCTGAGTTCATATCTCCACTGAGAAAAGTTGAGGTCTTGCCATTTAACAAAAATTTAATATTGCTTGAGCCTCTAAGTTCAACATTACCATCAAAATCTACACTTAATAAAGGAGCTTTTCTTAGAACATCAACGGCATCATCAGAACCTTGAGAGTCATTTTCAACATTGTAGACAATTTTATCTATCTTAGATTCATAAATAGGTTTTTCTTCAGTGATTGTAACTTCAGAGAGTACCTCAGAATTAACTTTTAATTTTCTATCGTCAACTTTAACATCTGGTTTTCTCTTAGTAAGTTCAACCTCAATTGAATCGTTAATGAAGCCAATGTAACTAAAAATGATAAGGTATTTTCCTGTACGTACTTGAGAAAAGTTATATTTTCCTTTTGAGCCTGTAATTGTTCCCTCAATTACTTTATCCCATCTTTTATTAATTAAAGTAACTGATGCAAATTCTAATGGAAGATTATCTTCAGAAAGAACTTTACCATTTATTTTCCCTTTAAAATAATTTGTTTGTTTTTTGGCACCATAGTTTCCAAATCCTTTTTTTCCACCTCTTTGCGCATATGTTATACTTGGAATAATTATAATTAGAAGAAGTAAGATTTTTAAATTTTTCATTGCCAAGTAGAAATTATAATTGGCAATTAGAACTACCAAAGAGAGATTTATCTTTTATCAACTCAGAGACTCCTTTAGGAACCATGTGTTCCCATTCACCGTCTTTACAATCTTTTATCATTTTTAAAACTTGTCTGGAAAATATTTTTAGAACATCCTCACTATGATTTATATCAATGATTCTTTTATTATTATTCATGTAATCATATAAAGATTTAACTCTTGGATGAACTGGAATATTTCTAGAGTTTAATAATGTGTTATTTTTAATAAAGGGATATAAATAGATTTTAACATCTCTAGTAAAAATAATTCCAAAGGCTTCAAGTATACCACCATTTAAATTACGATAATATTTTTCTTCAAACATTTCAATTAAATTATCAGCACCAATAATGATACCCATTCTCTTCTCAGAAAATACAGAGAGATACTCAATGAGTTTGTAATATTTTTTAAAATTAGAAATCATTACTGTATAGCCTAAAGAGCATAATATCTCAACTCTGTCTAAAAAATCGCTTTCATCTAATTCTCCCTCAGCAAGTAAGTTGCTGAGCGTAATTTCAAAAAGTATTTGAATATTGTCTTTATCAACTTTTTTGTCATCAATAAACTTTTTAATTCCATTTTCAAGCATATCAATGTTTACTTTAGTTACAGGCCTAAAGCTTCCTCTGAGGGTTAATATATTTTTTTTTCTGAGAATATCTGATGGGTGTCGATTTTCTTTTTTTGTATTAAAGGTTACAGCATCAGTGTAGCCTTCTTTAACTAAAACCATACTAAGTAATCTATTATCTTCATTTTCAAAATCAGGACCAACAACCTCAATCATATCAATTTCGACATTGTTTCTAGAGAGATTATGATAGATTTCTTTTAAAATATCTTTTGCTGATTCGTTGTTAAAAAAGCATGCATGAATTAAATTAGTTCCTAATATACCGACTGTTTCTTGCTGTAATTTAGAGTCTTGATCGTTTAATCTGACATGAAATATGAAATCGTTAGGTTGAGAATTTCTGTTTTTTTGAAATCTTATGCCTATCCATCCGTGACCTTTTTTCTTTTTTTGATAGTCAATAGTTGTGACAGTATCAGCAAAAGCAAAAAATTTTGTATTTAGATGATCCTCAGCTTTAAGCCTTTCTTCAATCAAAGAATACTCATGATTTAGCATGTTAATAAGTCTGTTCTTAGAAACGTATCTGCCATCATCTTCTTTTCCATAAATAGCGTTAGAAAAGTCTCTGTCGTAGGCTGACATTGTTTTAGCAATGGTAGTTGAAGCTGATCCTACTCTAAAAAATTGTCGAGCAACCTCTTGACCAGCACCAATTTCAACAAAAGATCCGTAGATATCTTTGTCAAGGTTGATTCTAAGAGCTTTTTGAGCAGGACTTAAAATAATATTATCCTTGTTCATTGCCCTGCAAATTTATAGGATTAATTTAAATTTGTGGATATTTAATTTATAATAATTCATATCTCTCTTTTTTAATGGAAGTAATTTTTTTAGGAACAGGAACTTCACAAGGAGTGCCAGTAATTGCTTGCAATTGCGAGGTATGTAAATCTAAAGATCCTAAAGACAATCGCTTAAGATCTTCAATTATAATAAATACATCTAATAACACTATTCTTGTTGATTCAGGACCTGATTTTAGACAACAGATGCTAAGAGAGAATATTGATGATTTAGATGCAATTCTATACACTCATTCTCATAAAGATCATATTTCTGGTCTTGATGATGTGAGAGCATTTAATTTTAAATGGAAAAAAGATATGCAACTCTACTGCACCTCAGAAGTCAAAGATGCACTGCATAGAGAATATCACTATATGTTCAAAAGAAATAAATATCCAGGTGTCCCTAATGTCAATATAAATTTGATTAGAAATAAAAAGTTCACAATAGGAAATGATGAAATTTTACCAATTGAAGGATTACATTACAAGATGCCAGTTTTTGGTTATAGAATTAAAAATTTTGCATATGTAACTGATGTTAGTTTTATTTCTAAAAATGAGTTAGAAAAATTAAAAAATCTTAATGTGCTAGTGCTTGATTGTCTTAGAAAGGAGCCTCACATGTCACACTTTAACTTAGCTCAAGCAATTGGTTTAGTCAATTATCTT
>JAOOLD010000015.1 GCA_028408365.1 Bacteroidota bacterium | reverse complement strand
TGAAATGAGAGCAAATTTAATGAACTGGAATTTTGTAACTGGAGATAAAGAGTCCATCTACGATATTGCAAAAGAATATTTCGTAAATGCAGTTGAAGATTCACTTGCCCCTGGTGGTTTTTTTCACTCTGAGTATTTTGTGCTTGTTGACAAGGAAGGAAAAATCAGATCTGGAATTGATAAGGAGGGAAATATTGTTGGTGTTTATGATGGAACAAAAGACACTGATATTAAAGATTTAATTAACGATGTAAAGGTCTTGATGGCGGAATACAAAAGACCAAAAAAAGATGAGAAATAAGATATTTTTACTTACAGCTCTTTTTATTTTTTATAATCTAGATTTATTTTCTCAATGTGCAATGTGTAAAGCTGTTGTCGAGTCAAATTTAGAGACAGGCTCGCAAATTGGCAGAGGTTTAAATAATGGAATTTTATACCTAATGGCAGTTCCTTATATTGCAATATTATCTTTTGCTATTTTTTGGTACTTTCAAAACAAAAAGTACAAACATTCATAGATTGAAGAACTATATAAATTTACTTCTACTACTAGCTTTCAGTTTCAATTCAATCGCTCAAGAAAATTGGGATTTACAAAAATGTTTGAAACAAGCGAAAGAAAACAATCTTGAAATACTAAAACAAAAACTGTTGATTGACATTGCTAAATCAAATTTAAAGTCATCAAAGTTATCACTGCTACCTGATTTCAATGCTTTTTCAAGTCAAGGATATAATTTCGGTAGAGCAATAGACCCCCTTACCAATGATTTTACAATTGAAAATATTAGTTCAAATAATTTTTCATTAAGATCCTCAGTAGATTTATTTGATGGTTTTAATAAAATAAATAAAATAAAAAGAGATAAGAATAGTTTAAAATTTTCTGAACTTGAATTGGAAAGGCTTGTCAATAGAGTCTATATGGACGTAATAGATGCTTATTTACAAATAATATTTTGTAAAGAATTGGTTGTTGTGAGTAAAGAACAACTCAGAATTACAAAACTACAGTATGAAAAAAGTTTAAAACTATATAATCAAGGGGTATTAGCTAAAGATGCACTATTACAAGTTGAATCACAAGTGCTTTCTGAAAAATTAGCTAAGATAAGTTCTGAAAATCAGTTAGAATTAGCTAAATTAAACTTGCAACAATTTTTAAAAATAGAACAATCTGAAGATTTTGAGATACAATATATCAAATTGAATATTGATACAAATATTACTTATCCTAAAACCTCTGAAATATATCAACTTGCATTAAATAAATTACCTGAGTTAAAAGCAGCAGAACAAAATATACTAATTAGCAAAAAAAACATAAGCATTTCAAAAAGTAATTTACTACCCAAGTTATCATTTAGCTCATCTATTGGAACTGGTTACTCAAGCGCCAGAACATCATTATTTGGAGAAGAGATATCATTTAAATCTCAAATAGAAGATAATTTGAGTCAATCGATTTCATTTAGTCTGTCATTTCCTATTTTCAATGGAAACCAAATAAGAAATATGATTACTAGTAGTAAAATCGATTTACTGAACAGTGATTATGTTCTAGATGAAACAAAATTCTTTGTAAGAAAACAAATTGAGATTGCTTACTCCGATTTTAGAACAGCAAAAAAACAGTATCAATTTTGTATGAAGTCTGTTGTTTCAAATAAGCAGACATTTCTCATATCAAAAAATAAGTATGATCTTGGAATTATTGATACTTTTTCATTTCTAGACACAAAGAGCAGACTAAACAAAGCTGAGTCAGAACTTGTTAGAGCTAAATATGATTATGTATTTAAATCAAAAATATTAGATTATTATATGGGTAAAAATCTAAATTTGTAAAATGATCAACTTCATTATCTTAATATTAATCTCAATTGCAATTTTCTTTTTTGCTAATAGAAACAAAAATAATTTACTCAGGAAACTATCCATTTGCCTTTTTGTAATCAGTGTAGTTTTATTTGCTCTAAGTAATTTTGGTATTATTTCTTCAAAAAAATCACTTGAAGTTAATCAGTCAGTTGTGTCTTTAAATGATATTGTGGAAACAATTTCAGCAACAGGAAAAATTCAGCCACAAACTGAAATAAAAATTAGTGCTGATGTTTCTGGAGAAATAGTTGAGCTTTTTGTTAAGGAAGGTGATGATGTAATGAAGGGAGATTTATTGCTAAAAATAAAATCTGATATTTATCTATCTATATTAGAAAGAGCTGAGGCATCTTTGAATAGTTCACTTGCAAATTTGCTAATGGCAGAAGCCCAGTTTAAAGAAATACAGCAAAACTTTAATAGAAATAAAAAGCTTATTGAAAGTGAAGTAATTTCAATTGCTGACTTTGAAAAGATAGAGTCACAGTATAAAGTGTCAAAGCTAAACGTGGAAAGTGCTAAATATGCTATAATTAGCTCAGAAGCATCTGTAAAAGAAGCAAAAGAAAATTTGGCAAAAACAAAAATTTATGCACCTAAAAATGGAACTATTTCTAGATTAAATATAGAAATTGGTGAAAGAGTTGTTGGCACTGCTCAAATGAGTGGAACTGAAATTTTAAGTCTAGCAAATTTAAATGAAATGGAGGTTGTTGTTGAGGTTAATGAAAATGATATTTTAAATGTAGAAATTGGAGATAAGGTTGATATTGAAGTAGATGCATTAGCTAATCAAAATTTTAAAGGAATAGTATCTGAAATTGCAAATTCTGCTGATTATGTCGGAATTAGTGCAGATCAATTAACAACTTTTAAAGTTAAGATTGAAATAGTTGACGTTGCTAATTTCAAGCCAGGTATGACGGCAACGGTCGACATAATTACCGCAAGGCTTGATAATGTATTAAGTGTTCCGATTGAATCAATTACTCTAAGATACGACTCCATCTCTGATAAAAAAATTGAATGTGTCTTTTTGATATTGGATGATGAGGTAAAAAAAGTAAATGTTAAAACAGGTATTCAAGATATTGATTTCATTCAGATAAAGGAGGGGCTTTCATTAAATCAGAAAGTTGTTAGCGGGCCTTATGATGTTTTGAATGTAAGGCTCAATTCACAGTCAAAAATAGAAATCTTAGATTAATGGCTCTTAGCTTATGTATTGACACTTCATCAAAAAATTGTTCAGTTGCGATTTTTGAAAATTCAAAATTAATTTCAGTCAAAGAAAAAAAATTCGATAAGCCTTCCCACTCAGAAAAAGTTAATGTATTTGTAGACATTTTACTAAAAGAAAAAAAAATATCATTTTCAGATTTTGATTTTTTTGCAATTAGTAATGGTCCCGGATCATTTACTGGCCTTAGAATTGGAGTTGCTACAACTAAAGCTTTTTGTTTTGCTAATAAAAAACCTTTAGTGAGCGTATCGTCAATGAAAATAATGTCTGAACAAGTTATTAGAACAAATAATGATTTTGATCTTTATTGTGCTGTAGTTGATGCGAGAGGCAATGAAATTTATTATTCACAATTTGACAAAAAAAATAATATTATTACTGATACTCGTCTTATTTCAGTTGAACAAATCAAATCAATTATTAACAAAAAGCAGAAATATATTTTTTTTGGAGATGCTGCAGATAAAATTAGTAGTATTGTTAGTCAAAAAAAAAATAAATATTTAAATGAAATTTATCCCTCAGCTTCTGATATGGGGGCAATCGCTTACGAAAAATTCAAAAACAAAAATTTTGAAATTTTAGAAAACTTTGAGCCGAATTATCTAAAGGCTTTTATAGTTAATAAAAAGTAAAAAAACAATAAAAAAAATTGGGATTATTCTATTTTACTATTTGAACAATATTTAATTTTGTAAAAAAAAAAAATGAAATTTTCAGATAGACACATTGGTCCCTCTTTTGATGAGCAAAGAAAAATGCTTGATGAAATTGGAGTTAGTAGCATTCAGGAACTAATTGATCAGACAATTCCCAGTCAAATCTATTTAGATAAGAAAATGGACTTGCCAAAGGCACTAAGTGAGAGTAGATTTATTGAACATTTGTATCAAATTGGCAAAAAAAATAAAAACTACAGATCATATATAGGGCTTGGATACTACAATACCATACTTCCTGGCGTAATTCAAAGAAATATTCTCGAAAATCCGGGATGGTATACTGCTTATACACCTTACCAACCAGAAATTGCACAAGGAAGATTAGAGGCATTGCTAAACTATCAAACAATGGTTTGCGACTTAACAGCTATGGACTTAGCTAATGCTTCACTATTGGATGAGGCAACAGCTGCCTCTGAGGCAATGGTCATGCTTTATAACTCTAGAGACAGGCAAAAAAAGAAATCAAATTGTAATAAGTTTTTTGTTTCATCAGATTGCTTACCTCAAACAATTTCATTACTTGAAACAAGATCAGAGCCCTTAGGAATAGACCTTGTAATATCATCAACAAATGAAGTTGAAATTGATGAAAGCTTTTTTGGCTCTATTATACAATACCCAAATAAAAACGGTGCAGTATTAAATAACAGTGATTTTATTTCTAAACTGAAAAATTTTAATATCGGATTAGTTGTTGCAGCTGATTTATTATCATTAACATTATTGCAGCCACCTGGAGAGTGGGGCGCTGATGTAGTTGTAGGAACAACACAAAGATTTGGAATACCACTTGGCTACGGGGGACCTCATGCTGCATATTTCGCTACAAAAGAAATTTACAAAAGAAGTATTCCTGGAAGAATTATTGGTATATCACAAGATATTGATGAAAATAAAGCATTAAGAATGGCTTTACAAACCAGAGAGCAGCATATTAAGAGAGAGAGAGCAACATCAAATATTTGTACTGCGCAAGTTTTACTTGCAGTAATGGCCGGAATGTATTCTGTATATCATGGCCCTAGCGGACTTAAATCAATCAGTAATAAAATTCATAGATTAACTCTTATGCTCTCTGAGGGATTGAAGCAGCTAGGTTTCTTACAAAAAAACAATGTCTTTTTTGACACTCTACATATCAATGTTGGTAATATTTCGATTGAAAATATCAGAACATATGCTGAAGTAGCTAAAATCAATTTTAATTATATTGATGATAAAAATCTAACAATATCAATCGATGAAAAAGATGATGAGAAAAACATTGCTGACATATTAGATATTTTTGCGAGAAGTTGCAAGCACTCTGATTCTCAAAATCTAATCAATGAACTACCAAATATTAGAACAAAAAGTGGATCTATTTCAGAAAGCATATTTGAGAGAAAAAGTGAATTTTTATCACATCCTGTTTTCAACAGTTATCATTCTGAAACAGCTCTAATGAGATATATAAAAAGTCTTGAGAATAAAGACTTAAGCTTAACTAAATCAATGATTCCCTTAGGCTCATGTACTATGAAGCTCAATTCTGCTACTGAGCTTTTTGCGTTGAGCTGGCCATCATTTAGTAATTTACATCCATTTGCTCCGTTAAACCAAACTAGAGGTTACAGTATAATGTTTCATGAACTTGAAGAGATGCTATGTGAAATTACAGGCTTTGATGCGATGAGTTTACAACCAAATTCTGGTGCTCAAGGAGAGTATGCGGGCTTAATGGTTATTAGAGAATTTCATAAAAATAATGGGGACAGTAATCGTAATATTTGTCTTATTCCTTCATCTGCTCATGGAACTAATCCTGCCTCTGCTGTAATGGCTGGCATGAAAGTTGTAGTTATTAAATGCGATGAAAAGGGGAATATTGATTTTGAAGATTTAAAAGAAAAGGCAGAAGAGCATTCTCAAAACTTAGCAGCTCTAATGATTACTTATCCATCAACACATGGTGTGTTTGAAGAAAAAATCATTGAAATCAATAATACAATTCATGAAAACGGAGGGCAAGTTTATATGGATGGAGCAAATTTGAATGCACAGGTTGGATTAACTAATCCTGCTATAATTGGTGCGGATGTTTGTCATTTAAATTTACACAAAACCTTTGCTATTCCTCATGGTGGAGGCGGTCCAGGAATGGGGCCTATAGGTGTAAAAAAACATCTGAAAAATTTTTTACCAACAAATCCTATTGTTAAAGTTGGAGGAAAAAAACCGATTAAAGCCATTTCTGCTGCACCTTGGGGCAGTGCCTCAATTTTGACAATTTCATATGCTTACATAAAAATGTTAGGGGAGGAAGGTTTGAGGCAGTCAACAGAGATAGCGATTTTAAATGCTAACTACATTAAGAAAAAATTAGAAAGTTCATACAACATTTTGTATCTAGGAGAAAAAAACAGAGTTGGTCATGAGATGATAATTGATTGTAGACCATTCAAGGCACTTGACATCGAAGTTTCTGATATAGCAAAAAGGTTAATGGACTATGGTTTTCATGCTCCAACTGTCTCATTTCCTGTAGCTGGTACAATGATGATCGAGCCAACTGAAAGTGAAAATTTAGAAGAAATTAATAGATTTTGTGAAGCAATGATTAGCATTAAAAATGAAATTAATGAAATAGCTGAGGGTATTGCCGATAAAGTTGATAATGTAATTAAGAACTCTCCTCATACAATCAATATGCTTACCTCAGAGGAATGGAATCATTCATACACAAGAGAAAAAGCTGCCTTTCCAATACAATGGGTCAGACAAGATAAGTTTTGGCCCTCTGTTAGAAGAGTCAATGAGAGTTATGGAGACAGAAATTTAATATGCTCATGCATTCCAATAGAAGAATACAATTAATTAATCAACAATAATTTATAAATTAGATTTATATTTGTTATAACATAAAAAACAATCATGAAAAAACTTTTACTAACTACATCTCTAATCCTATCAACTCTTCTAGCTCATGCACAAATTTTAAATGGTGATGACATGAGAATTGAGGAAAAAAATTTTCTAAGTGTTCAGCCTATATCAATAAATAGTGCTAATTCAGCAGCACCTGCTCCTCCTTTTTGGTCCAACACATTTTCTAATCCATCAGATTGGACAATGGTAGACTTAATTTATGGTGGATTGCAAAACTGGGTAATCTCAACTACTGGTCCGACAGGTTCCTTTTCTGCAGGACTTGGTGCAATTTCATCTACAAGTGCTAGCGATGGATTTGCGATGTATGATTCTGATGCATTAAATTCTTCTTACTCTCCACAAGAAGCATACATACAATATAATGGTACAGTAGATTGCTCATCTTATCCATATGTTAACATAGAATTTGAATCTTATCACAGAAAATTTAGAGATTCAATTTTTGTTGAGGTAAGTATTGACGGCATAAATTGGGATAGATATGAGGTTCATGCTGGACAAGCTACAAATACAACCACTGCCAATCCAGAGTTGGTTTCAGTAAATGTGTCTGCGACCGCGGGAAGTCAACCAGTAGTTTACTTTAGATTTAAATATGAAGGAGAATGGGATTATGCTTGGATGATAGATGACGTTTCATTTGCTGAAACCCCAAATAACTATGTTACAATCGATGATGAAGTTTTTGGTGGTTGGTGGATTGGTTATAATATTTCTGGCGGTATTGGTTGTGATTATACATTCAATCCTTTAAGTCAGCTAATAGCTAATCCTTACAAAATAGAAGCTGTAATAAGAAATGCAGGCGTTGCGCCGCAAAATATGACTTTACATGCTGAAGCATTTGATCAGATAACAAATTCCGTTTATACTTCAACCTCTAATTCTCAATATCTGTCAGCTTCCCAGCAAGATACTTTTGCAGTTAATAATACATTTAATCCAACCACTCTTGGATTATATGAACTCAACATGTGGGGCGTCGGTGACTCAGCTAATACTGATACATCTTCTAAACAAACTGTAGTTACTCAGTATTCCTATGGAAAAGATTTAAACAATTATCAGGGTAGCTACATTTTGGGTAATGCAATAAGAGAAAATCATGTAACGTCATTTTTTGATATTTACGCTAACGAAAATCTTTATTCTGTTGATTTATACATTGCACCTTGGTCAATTCCAGGTACCAAAATTTATGGTGTGTTATACGAGGCCGATCCAACAGCTGGTGCTAATCCTATCTATCTCGATCAAACTGACGATCATACAATAACAAGTTCAGATTTAGATAGTTGGATTACTTTGAGCTTTGCGAATCCAATATCACTCATTGCTGGTGTTGGTTATGAGATGGGAGCTGCTGGCTATCAGCATCCTTCAGATTCAGCTGGAGTTGGATATTCAGGTTTAGCTTTGGGTACAGAAAATTCACTATTTGATGCAAATGGAGGTAGTCCAAATTCAGCAGGAACACCAACATGGTATTACATTACTCAAAATCCGATGATAAGAATGAACTTTGACCCGGCATCCTCTGGTAGTACAAGCTCTAAAAACTTAACAAAATCAGATCTCAATATATATCCTAATCCAGCAAATAATGTAATCTCTATATCTAATCTTGATAATTTTGATTTCTTACAAATCAAGGATTTACTTGGCAAGGTAGTATATAAGAAAAGTATTTCAAAAGTTAACAATACTACCATTGATGTTCAAGGCTTTTCAACTGGCACATACTTATTGAACTTAGAAGGTTCATTTACTAGCGTTAGTAGAAAAATAGTAATTGAGTAAATAGAATATTTACTAATTTAAATAGGCAGAGTTTTAACTCTGCTTATTTTTTTCAATGAAAAATCTATTCCTCACATTACTGTTTTCAAATGCAATTGTGTGCTTCTCCCAAAATCAAACCGTTGGTTTATTTCAGTATGATTCAAGTGCAGTTACTGGTTACACTCTTTTTTCAGCAGATGAAAAAACATACTTGATAGATAATTGTGGATACTTGATAAATGAGTGGCAGAGTAATTTTAACGCAGGAAACTCGGCATATTTACTTGAAAGTGGAGATTTGTTAAGAACATGTAGAATACAAAGTAGCATTTTTAGTGGTGGGGGTAGTGGAGGTAGAGTTGAACTAAGGGATTGGTACAATAACTTGAAATGGAGTTATAATTTCTCAAATATTTATTATCATCATCATCATGACATTGAACCATTAGATAATGGCAATATTTTAATACTATGCTGGAAAAGGTACTCATCAGCTGATGCTATTCTCGCCGGCAGAAATCCTAATGCTTTAATTGATAATGAGTTATGGGCTACATATATTATTGAGGTGGAGCCTATTGGAACTGATTCTATGAAAATTATTTGGGAGTGGAATTTATGGGATCATCTGGTTCAAGACTTTGATTCTACAAAAAATAATTTTGGAGTTATTGAAAACCATCCAGAACTATTAAATATAAATTATTATAATGGTAATGGAAAGAAGGACTGGATGCACTGTAATTCAATTGACTATAATGAGTCTCTTCAGCAAATTGTAATAGGATCTCGTTCTATGTCAGAGTTTTATATTATAGATCATAGCACTACAACTACACAAGCATCATCTAGCTCTGGAGGCATATATGGAAAAGGTGGAGATTTCTTATATCGGTGGGGTAATCCACAAGTTTACAACAAAGGAAACTCATCAAATAGAAGATTATTTGGTCAACATGATGTTCAATGGATTGGAGAGGAACTCGTTGATGAAAAAAAGATATTAATTTTTAATAATGGACAGTCAAGAGGATACAGTAGTATAGAAATTGTTAATACTCAATTTCAAAATTTAGGTTATTATCAACTTAGCCAATTGGGAAAATTCATTCCAGATACATCTGAATGGGTTTATACAGCAAATAATCCAACAGACTTTTTTTCTTCTTATATCTCTGGTGCTCAAAGGCTTAAAAACGGTAATACTTTAATTTGTGATGGTGCTCATGGTACCTTTTTTGAGATTGATAAAAATAAGAACCAGGTGTGGAAATATATTAATCCAGTTGTAAATAATCTTGTTTTAAACCAAGGTGATAGTATTCCAAACTCAAGTAACGGTTGGGCTAATAATGTTTTTAGAGCAGAAAGGTATTATCCTGAATATTCAGCTTTTAATGGAAAAAATATGATACCATTTGGGCCAATTGAGGGGTATCCATTTTCTTATTCTTGTTTAATGCCAACAAATATTATTAATCAAAGTAATTCCTCTACTAAAAATATATCATCAGTTTTTGATATTTTAGGAAGAAAATCTGATTTAGACGACAATAAATTACTTCTTTTATTTTATTCTGATGGAACAGTTGAAAAAAAGATAATTTTAAAGTAGTTTTTTTATATTTGTTTGATTTATTATGAAATCAAATATTATGAAAAAAATTTTACTATCAATTTTAGCCTCAATTCTCTTTTTATTTTCTCATTCTCAAGTTTCTAATTTAAAGTTTACTTACGAAAAAGAAAAAACAGGCTATGCTAATCAAGTTTCTGATAACTTAAGACAATCTGCACCTTTTTGGTCTGAGGATTTTCAATCTGGAATTCCAACATCATGGACAAATTCAACTGCTCCTTGGGCATATAGAGGTCCAGGTATACCTCCTGGAACTGGAGTTGGATCGCAAGGAGCATACGATCAAAATTCGACACCAATTGCATCTCCAACTGCCAATAATGGATTTATAATATTTGATTCAGACTACTATGACAATAATGGAGTTGCAGGCGCATTTGGAACTGGTATGTATCCTTGTCCTCATATAGGAGATCTAAGGACTGATATGATAGATATGAGTACGTATTCAGATGTAACTCTAAAAATGAACTCTTACTACAGAACATTTGCTGGTCAAGCTTTTGTAGATTTTTATGTCAATGGGAATTTTAATTCAAGAGTTCAAGTTCACTCTGATATCGCAACAAATGATGCTACATTTACTGATCAGGTTGCATTAGTTAGGGTTCCCTTTTCTGTTGTTGGTAATTCAAATGTTCAATTAAGTTTTGTATTTGAGGGAACAACCAATGTTATTAATGGGTTCTCAGGCTATTACTTTTGGATGATTGACGATTTAGAGTTAATGGAAACACCAAGCTTTTTATTGGAAACTGTTGATGCTAATCATGGAGGCTGGGAAGTTGGTTATGCTACAACATCGGGATTTGGAATAGACTATACATTCAAACCACTAACTCAATCCGCTGCAAATCCATACATGTTTGAACTTAAAGTTGCTAACGCAGGAGCTAAAAATTTAAATGGAATTAAAATGAATGTTTCAATCAATAATGCGATTGGATCTCAGGTTTTTTCTTCCTCAAGTGATACGACAACACTCGTAATTTTAGATACTGCTACTTATCTAGCTAATCAAACTTACGATCCTGCAACAATTGGAGTATATGATATTTCATATTGGGCTACAAGCGATAGTGTATTAAGTTCTGACACAATTCAAATGCAAGCAGTAATTACTGATTCAGTATATGGAAGAGATTATGGAAGCCCTGATGGGAACTGGAGAGTAGCTAGAGATTGTGGAGGATTACAATTATTAAATATTTTTGATATCTATAGCAATGAGCAAGTTAGTTCTGCATCAGCACATATTGCTGATTATTCAAGACCTGGGACACCAGTTTATGCGGTATTGTATGAAGTTGATACAACTCAAAGTCCCTGGGCATTTATTCAATTAGCTCAAACAGACGATTACAACTTGCAAGCTCAAGATATTGATAATTGGATTAATCTTGCTTTTAAACCAGCATACAATATATTTCCAGGTCCACATGCTATTGCAATTGGAGGATACGCACATCCACTTGATACATTTGGAGTTAGTACTTCTGGTGATGCTGAAATTCTTATGTCAAGAATTCAGGATAATGGATGTAATTTAGGGACACAAGCTTTTGGTTATTGGTACTACATATCAACCACACCAATGATTAGAATGAATTTTGGCTCTACATGGCCTTCAGCCGTTAGTCTCGAAAAAAATAAAAATGTAAGAATATTTCCCAATCCCGCTCAGAATTCCTTGAATATTGAACTTCTTGATCCTAGTTTAGGAGAGATAGTTTTAGAAATTTTTGATATTTCTGGTAAACTTGTTTTAAACGAAAGGATTGAAAATTGTCAAATTAAGACAATTGATGTTAGTCACATAGACAAAGGAAACTATATGTTATCTCTGAAAAATAAAAATTACTCAACAAAAACAAAAATTTCAATTAAATAAAAACTAAATATGAAAAAACTTTTATTCTCAATTTCAATAATATGTTCAGTCCTAGCTTTTTCTGAAGAAGAAAAAAATCAGTTTTGTCCAGATGACAAGGCAATAGAAAATTCAAGTTCTAGTATTGTTCAAAATAATTACAACAATTCACAACAAAATTCTACACAGACTGTTATTTGGTCAGAGGATTTTTCATCTGGATTTCCCTCCGGATGGTCAAGCTCGAGTACCAATACTGTTGGAGGAATCGCTACTGCGCCCTGGGTATGGAGTAATGATGGTTCTTGGGGATATTGGAACAGTAACCAAGGAAGTTCAGCAGCTGCAGGAATTAGTTCAACAACTGCATCAAATGGATTTCTAATATCAGACCCAGATTCAGCAAATCATACAGCCTACGGTCAGCCGTCAGGAACAACATACCAGTATATTAACTCACAATTTACAACCACAGCGATTAACACTACAGGCTATCCTGCAGTTACGCTAGAGTTTGAACAACTCTTTAGGTTTAACAATAATTTAAATTTGGTAGTTTCAGTTAGTAATGATAGTATTTCTTGGACAGACTATTTTGTGCAAGGAAGCATTACTAATAATACTCAATCTGCAAATCCAGAAACCGTTAGTTTAAATATTTCCTCAGTTGCTGGAAATCAAACGAATGTATATGTCAAGGTCAGTTGGGAAGCTAGGGTTTATTATTGGATGATTGATGACATGAGAATTATAGAAACTCCAAATAATTTAGTTACAATGAGTGATGAGGTTACAGGTGGATGGTGGAAAGCTTATCAGTTGGCTGGCGGAATAGGTTGTGACTATACTTTTAACCCACTTTCACAAGTCTCCTCTAATCCTTACAGCATAGAAGCTGTTTTAACTAATAACGGTTCTGCTCCACAGAATATGACATTACATGCTGAAGTAACTGATGCGATTGGAAACATAGTGCACACATCTACATCTAATTCAGTTTATTTATCTACATCACAGCAAGATACCTTTATGATTAATCAGCCATTCAACCCAACTACGATAGGTCTCTACACCATTTCTATGTGGGGAGTAGGAGACTCTGCGTACACGGATACTACAACTAGAGAAACAGTTGTTACAGATTATTTATATGGTAAAGATTTGAACAATTATCAAGGTTGGTATGACGTTGCTACTGCAGTAAGACAAAATCATATTACATCATATATGGATATTTATTCACCTATTGATTTAACAGCAGTTGATGTATATATAGCAGATTGGTCTATACCAGGAGCGGAAGTATACGGAATACTCTATGAAAATGATCCTTCATCTACAACACCAATTTATATAACTCAGACAGATGATTATACAATAACTCCTGCAGACAGAGATAATTGGGTGACTATAAATTTTGATCCACCAGTTCCACTTTTTTCTGGAACTGGATATGAAATAGGTATAGGTGGCTACCAACATCCCTCTGATTCAGTTGGTGTAGGTTACTCTGGAACAGCTCTAGGAACTGAAAACTCTCTTTATGATGAGATAGGCACTTCACCAAATTCTAATGGAACACCAACATGGTATTACATCACTAGAAATCCTATGATTAGAATGAATTTTGAGCCTCCTGCTGTTAGCAGTATAGTTGATGAAGAATTTGATAAATTATTTAAGATTTATCCTAATCCATCAGATGGAAAGTTATTTATATTCAGCTCTACTGATTTTTCTTCTAATGACTTATTTAGCGTAAAAGATATTTTGGGTAAAAATATTTTTGAAACTAACTTTACTAATCAAGCTAGCACTCAATCAATTGATTTATCATTTCTTGAGCCTGGGTCATATTTAATTTCTTATGAAACTGAAGAATTCAGATTAAGTAGAAGTTTGATTATAAAGTAGATTGAAGGCATTAGTATTACTATCAGGCTGTGGAGTTTTTGATGGCTCTGAGATTCATGAATCTGTATCAACCATGATTTGTTTGAGCAAGAATTCAATTGAATATGAATGTACATCACCAAATATAGATATGCATCATGTCCTCAATCATTCCAACGGAAATGAGATAAATGAAAAGAGAAATGTTTTAATTGAATCTTCAAGAATTTCAAGAGGAAAAATCACAGATTTATCAACTATTGAGCATGAAAAATTTGAATGTCTTATAATTCCTGGAGGTTTTGGAGTAGCTAAAAATTTAAGTTCATGGGCTTTCAAAGAAGTAGATTGTACAATTCATCCTGATGTAAAAAAACTTATTTTACACTTTTTTGATTTAAAAAAACCAATTTTATCTCTGTGTGTTTCACCAACAATTGTTGCTAAATCTCTTATTAATAAAGCTAAAGATTTAAAACTAACTATAGGATCAACTCAACATACTTCTGAATATGATATTTCAGAGTTTCAAACTGCTTTGAAACAAATGGATGTAAATACGATAAATTGCTCAATAAAAGAAGTATGTGTAGATAAAAAAAATAGGGTAATTAGTGCTCCATGCTATATGATGGAGGCTAATATAGATGAGGTTTTTGAGAACATTTCTTTAGCTATTATTGAGCTAAAAAAGCTTTTACAAAAAAACCCACTAATGTAGTGGGTTTTTTGTGGTACCTCCAGGAATCGAACCAGGGACACATGGATTTTCAGTCCATTGCTCTACCAACTGAGCTAAGGTACCAATGGGATGCAAATTTAATTGTTTTTTTTATTTGAATATATTTTTTAATTATTTCTCCAATACAAAAATATCATAATTAATAAAAAATGAAGTGAAAATGAATCTTATAGTTGACATTGGAAATACTTTAATAAAGGCAACTTTTTTTAATAATTCTAAAATTGAAAAAAAATATTCATTTAAAAAGAATCAAACTAAAAAGCTTTATAAGCTATTAGATGCAAGTAGTGTTGAAAAAATATTTATTTCAAATGTGGGTAGTCAAATTGATACTTTAAAATTAACTAAGTATAAGAAAGTATTATATTTTAACGAAAATCTCAAAATCCCATTAAAATTAAATTATCGGTATAACAACAAATTGGGAAAAGACAGAATTGCTGCAATGGTCGGTGCTAGAAAATTATTTCCTGCAAAAAATTTACTTATTGTAGATATTGGCACATGTATCACCATGGATGTTTTAACAAATGATGGTATATTTTTAGGAGGCAGAATATCTCCTGGAATTTATCTCAGATATAAAAGTCTTTCATTTACTCATCAACTACCACTTCTTAATTTTGTTCACAATAAAGATATTTATGGAAATGATACAGAATCTTCAATACATACTGGAATTCAAAGATCAATTATTTCTGAAATAAGAGATTTTAATTCTGAACTACTAAAACAATTAAATACTTTATACGTTATTGTTACTGGAGGAAATACGAATTTTTTGTTAAGTGAGCTAAAAAACACCATATTTGCAAGCGAAGAAAATCTAGTTGCAATAGGTCTACATGAAATTATGAACTTTAATGATGAATGATAAAATAAAGAAAATAATAGCAATTTTTTTGTGTTTATTTACAATTGATTCCTTTAGTCAATCAAATACCTTTTCTCCTTACAGCAGATTTGGTTTAGGAATATTTAGTAATAATTTTTCATCATATTATCAATCGATGGGGGGTGCTTCTACAGCGTCTTTAAATAACGTTTACGTAAATCCATCAAACCCTGCGTCATATTCATTAATTCAGCCAAAAAAATTTATATTTCATACATCTTTAAAAAATATTACAACATTTCTTGAAAGCAGTTCAGAAAATGAAGTTAATAATAATGCACAATTATCTAGCTTAATTTTCGGTTTTCCAATAAACAATAAAATTGGTTTTAGTTCAGGTTTTTTACCTTACACATATAGTGGTTATGATTTGGTTGAGAGAGATGTTGAATTTGAAGCTGATAAATTTTACAAAGGAACTGGGGGTTTAAGTAAGCTATATTTTGGAACCTCATTAAAAATATCAAAATCACTTTCAATAGGTGCAAATGCATCATATTTATTTGGAGCAATCAACAGAGAAAAAAGAATAATTTTTGATGACGAATCAATTTTTCATTCAAGATCAGTTGAAAGAGTAAATATCAAAGGATATGACTATGAAATTGGCTTATTATTTAAAAATGAAATTAATCAAAATGATTTATCGTTAGCTATAGTTTTAAATAGTCAAAGTAATATATCATCAAAAAGATATGAACTGGCAGAGAGCTTTGAATTCTCTGGATTCAGCGAACAAGTAAAAGATACTTTCGTTAATTTAACACAAAGGGGTGAACTTACATTACCACAGTTTATTAGTCTTGGTTTATCATATAAACTAAAAAACTTGAACTTGATAGGGGAATATTCAATGCAAGATTGGAGTAACTATCAGTTATTTGGACAAACTGATGAATTAATAAGTTCTGAAAAATTAAATATTGGTATAGAATATCACAATCAGAATAGCAATTCTACAGAATACCTCAGCAAAGTTAAATACAGATTTGGATTTTATAATTTTAAAACTCCAATACAATTAAACAATAATAAAATCATTGAAACAGGACTTACTTTTGGAATAGGTTTACCTAATCAAAGAAGTAGAACAATTTACGATTTGTCATTATTGTTAGGAAGAAGAGGAACTACAAATGATAATTTAATTGTAGAAAACTTTGTCGAAATAGGTCTTTCAATTAACTTTGATGCTATATGGTTCATAAAAAGAAAATATGATTAAAAATTTCGTATTTATTTTAATTTTTGCCTTGAGTTATGGAGATAGTTTTTCTCAATCTAAATATGGTGTTGATAGCGTAAGTTGTATAACTAACTTATCCCTTTTTAGGGAGTATTATAAGCAAAAGAATTATATGGAAGCTCTCAATCCATGGAGATGGACGTTTCAAAATTGTCCAAAAGCGAGTGGTAATATTTATAAAAATGGTCCCATCATAATTAAATCTATGATCAAAGAAAGACCTAAGCAAAAGAAAGAATATGTTGACACTTTAATGTTAATCTATGATCAAAGAATTGAATATTTTGGAAATGAGGGTTATGTTCTAGGTAGAAAAGGAGCAGATTTACTTAGATATGACAAATCAAAATTTTTAGATGCAAATGAAATTTTAGCAAGATCAATTGCTATGCAAAAAAATAGTTCAGATGCTGGTGCTGTTCTAGCATATTTCAACACTTTGGATATAATGGTTAAAAATAAAATAATCTCAGAAGACTCATTACTAAATAGATATTCATTTCTAATGAATATCATTGATTATAATCTCAAAAAAAATGATAAAAAATCAAAATTTTATCAAAAGACGTCTGATGCAATAGATAAAAAAATTGTTAGTTATATTGACTGTGGAAAGATTGAAAATATTTTTAAACAAAAATTCACAATAAACAATAACGACACTGATTTTGTAAACAGGCTCTACAACATTCTTTCAAAACAAAATTGTACAGAAACTGAATTTCATTTTCAAGTATCTAAGAGATTATATGAGATGTTACCATCATCAAGCTCGGCAAGTAAATTAGGAAAAATTTGCATAAAGAGAAAAGAATTTAACGAGGCTTTAGAATATTTTGATATGGCTGTTCAGAGTGAAAAAGATAAAGATAAAAAGGCAAAATATTTGCTTGAAAAAGCTGATGCCTACAGAATTTCAAAAAATTATAGCAGTGCAACTTTAACCGCGAAACAATCAATTGAACTTAAGAAAAACTGGGGAGAGGCATTTATCACTATTGGCAACATTTATGTAGCAGGTGCTAGTAATTGCAGTTCAGATTTTGTGAAGTCAACTGTTTATTGGGTAGCAGTTGATTATTTCACAAAAGCGCTTTCTGACGAGTCAACAAATGAAAGAGCAAGAAAAAGCATAAATACATATTCAAAATATTTTCCAACTAAAGAGGAATGTTTCTTTAACGGAAGTTTGCAAAGCGGAGACTCATACACTGTTGAATGCTGGATAAATAAAAGAACTACCGTTAGAACAAGTGACTAGATTTTTCTTATTATTATTGATATTTTCATGCAGCAATGAAAATATAATTAAAGACTTTTCTAATGATAAGAATTATTCTGTTGAAACTACAACTAATGCAAGCATTACCCATACCATAAATGGAAAACTTAAAGCTAAAATTGATGTTGGAAAAATGGAAAGATTTAATAAAGATCAAATCATTTACTTATCTGAGGGAGTCAAACTTAATTTTTATAATAATAATACAATAACATCAACTCTTACCTCAGAAAAAGCTGAGATTGATGAGAAAAATAATTTACTTAAAGCTTTAATAAATGTAACATTAACAGATAAAGTTGAAAAAACATTAAATAGTAGTAGTTTAGTATGGGATAGAAATAGTGATGATGTTTACACAAAAGAAAATGTAACAATTAAAACCAATGATGAAGTAATATATGGAAGTGGATTCAAATCAGATTCAAAATTTGAAAAGTATCACATTAATGATGTTAAAGGAAATTTTAGTTTTAATGTTGAAGATTGAGTTTTATTTTAATAAAAAAGACAATCAACTAGCAAAAAATAAGCTTTAAAAAGTCAATAAGATAAAATTGCTTTCATATTTATGAAAACATTTGTAAATTCGCAATCCTTCATATGGCAGCTTTAGAGAATATTAGAAAAAGATCGGTATTACTTCTTTCAGTTATAGGTATTGCTATGCTTGCATTCATACTTGGAGATTTCATGCAGTCTCAAAGGTCTGGTGGTCCAGGTTCAAGCACTGTAGGTGAAGTTTTAGGTGAAAAAATTAATGTTCAAAACTTTCAAATTAAAGTTGAGGAAGGCATTGAGAACTTTAAGACACAGAATCCTACATCATCTGTAGACCAACAAACTATAGTTCAAATCAGAAACCAAATTTGGGATCAATATATGAAAGAATTAATTTTAGATAATGAGTTTTCAAATCTTGGAATTGATGTTACCGATGATGAATTTTTTGAACTTCTTCAGGGTTCAAATGTTCACCCTGAAATATCAAAAGTTCCGGCTTTTCAAGATCCTAATACTGGACAATTTGATAGGTCAAGGATTGTGGGGTACTTAAAAAATATTGATACTGACCCTACTGGAGAAGCTAAAACCAGGTGGATATCCTTTCAAAAATATTTATTAAATCAGATTAAAGAAAGCAAGTATAATAATTTACTTCAAAACTCAATGTACGTAACAAATCTAGAGGCAATTGAACGTCATGCTGAGAAAAACTATGATGTTAGTTTTAATTGTATAACAGTTCCATTTTCATATATTAATGATAGCCTGGTTTCAGTGAGTGATAATGAAATTAATGATTATTACAAAGAGAACATTGAGGATTACAAGCAGGATGAATCAAAAGATGTTGATTATGTTGTATTCAATGTAGTTTATTCAGCTGAGGATGAACAAGAAACTCAAAAGTCAATAACAAGTATTGTAAATGATTTCAAAAATTTAAGCGATACAGATGTTGATTTGTTCGTAAGAAGAAATACTGACAACACTATTTCAAACTTTGTATACAAAAATGAAAGTGAATTTGATGATCCTAAGTTCAAAGAACTTTTGACCATTAAAGAAGATTTCATAGGTCCCTACAAAAACTCTGAAAATAGTTTTAGAATCGCAAGAATATTTAGTACGGAATTCAGGCCTGATTCCGTTGAGGCACAACATATTTTGATAACTCCTAAAAACGATGTTCCGCTTGATTCAGTAAATAAAATTATTATCAATATTAAAGATAGAATTGATAAAGGTGAAGACTTTGGAACTCTTGCAAAGCTTTTTTCAGATGATAAGGGCTCAGCTGTTAAGGGTGGTGATTTAGGCTGGTTTAAAGAAGGTATTATGGTGAAGGAATTTAATGATGCTTGCTTTTCAAACAATTTCGATAAACTTTCTCAAGTAACTACTCAGTTTGGTGTTCATTTAATAAATATTGTTAGCAGAAGTAAGCTTGTCAAAAAACATAAAGTAATCTATATTGATAGATACGTACTTCCAAGCTCTGAAACATTTAACAAATACTATTCCCAGGCAGCTCAGTTCGCCAATGAGATATTAAACAATAATGTCGAGTTTGATTCTCTTGTGTTAAACTCAAATTTGGCAAAGAGAAGTGATTCTAAAGTAAAAAAAGATAAAGAAAATATATCCGGTTTGCCAAACTCAAGAGAGATGGTTAAATGGCTTAGTGAAGCAAAAGAAAATCAGATTTCTGAAGTATTTCAGTTCGAAAACTCTTTTGTTGTAGCATATGTTAAAGATCACCACAAAAAAGGAAATATTGATATTGCAAATGTGGAAAATTCAATAAAATCTATTTTGAGAAATATTAAAAAATCTAAACAAATCTTATCAAAATTTGAAAACATTGAAAATTTAGCTCAACTCTCAAAAGAAACATCTTTAAAAACTTTTTCTGATAACATTGCTAACATGACAAAACTCAATATTCCAGGAATTGGATTTGAGCCGGAACTAACAGGTCATATAATTTCAAGATCTGAAAGTAATTCATTAAACAAATTACACATGATATCTGCAAAAAATGCTGTTTATTTTTACGAAATTAAGTCCTTCACAGAAGTTCCGGTTTTACAAGACTATTCGGCTGAAGCCAAAGAATTTTCTAGTGAATACACAACATACTCATCTAACTCAGCATATAAATCTTTAAATAAAGAAGCAAATGTTATCGATAATAGATCATTATTTTATTAGCTATCTAAGTATCTGGAGTCTATAAGAGTCTAAATTCAGAAAGACAAAAAGAAGTATTGTAAAGCTTATCAGTGATGATCCTCCATAACTTATAAAAGGAAGAGGTATTCCCACTACTGGAAATAGGCCTATGGTCATTCCAATGTTAATCAGAAAATGAACAAAGAGAATACAAGCAACACTGTAACCGTAAACTCTTGAAAAGTTTGACCTTTGTCTCTCTGAAAGAAATAAAATCCTTAGAAGTAAAGCTAGGTATAATGATATAAAAATTAGGGCTCCTGAAAAACCCCATTCTTCTCCAATTGTACAAAAAATAAAATCTGTACTTTGTTCTGGAACAAAATCAAATCTTGTTTGAGTTCCTTTAAGAAATCCTTTACCAATTAAACCTCCTGATCCGATAGCAATCTTTGATTGTATGACGTTGTATCCAATTCCATATGGATCTTTCTTTTGACCTAAAACAACCATTATTCTGTCAGATTGGTGTTTTGGTAAAATATTTTTTACAATATAGCTAACAGAATAAGAATAGGCAATACAAAAAACAAATAGAACTAAGATATTGATTATATTCTTTTTCTTTTTCTTAAGAAAATAGAAAATTACAGAAACAATAAAAAATAATATAATTAGAAAAACAAAGAAATCAAGAATCAAACACATTATCGTCAATAAGAAAATAGAAAGTCCAAAAATCAATACATTTTCTGTTAAACCTTCTCTGTATAAAACAAGAACGAAACTAAGAAAAACTAGAGCGGTTCCAGTGTCATTCTGAATGGTTATAAGCAGTAATGGTATAAGAACTAAACCAAAACATAATATTGTTTTTGAAAAGTTAAATTTTTTAATACTAAATAAGTTAATGTACCTAGCTAGTGCTAATGATGTTGCGAATTTTGCAAATTCTGAGGGTTGAATTCTGAAACTTCCGAAATCAAACCAAGAGAGGGAGCCATTAGTGATTTTTCCAACAAATAAAATTAGAATTAAACTGCTAATACTAAGAGCATATATTAAAAAGGATAATGAGAAAAAAAACTTCCAATCTATTATTATCAGAAAAAAAGCAATTAATGATGATATGAAAATAAATAAAAGTTGCTTGCCATGTCTTTTTGATAGATTAAAAATTTCATTTGCATCATCATTAAATTCGGATGCATATATATTAAAAAAGCCAATAAAAACTAGCACTAAATATAATATAACTGACAAATAGTCTATATTTTCAAATATATTCTTAGCTTTTCTCATTTATCTTTAAGTTCAAAATATTTTTGAATCAAATTATTTCCAATTGGGGCAGCCCATTTAGATCCCCAGCCAGCATTTTCAATAAAAACAGCAATAGCAATTTCAGGATTATTTTTTGGTGCAAAAGCTATATAAATAGAATGATCATCTCCATGGGGATTTTGTGCTGTCCCTGTTTTACCACAAATATTAAATCTCGCAATTTCAGCATTGTAAGCAGTTCCATTTTTTGAGTTAACAACATCAAACATACCTTCAATCACATATTTGAAATGTTCTTTATTAATAGAGCAAAATTTTTTATTTGTAAAATTAGAATCAATAGACAATTCATTTTCAATTGTTTTTATTATATGAGGAGTATAAAAAAATCCTCTGTTAGCAATTATTGCACTAACATTTGCCAACTGAATAGGAGTTATCAATAATTCACCTTGACCGATTGACATAGAAATAATTGTGCTTGAATTCCAATTATTTTTACCATAATAAGTATTATAATAATCGGCTTTTGGTAATAATCCTTTTCTACCAGAAAAAAAATCATTATTCATCCAATCACCAATACCAAAGCTAGTCACATGAGCAAACCAATTTTTGTAAGCTTCTTCTGAACTATCAAATTTATTAAAATACCTCTCAAAATTTTCACAAAAAAAAGGATTACAAGAATATTTTATTGCATCTGAAAGATTTACCTTTGACGTATGTTTATGACATTTTACGGATCTATCTTTTTCAAAAAAATATTTACCATCGCAATTATAAAAGTTATTTACGTTTAAAGTCTTTTCTTGTAAGCATATTAAGCTATTAATAATTTTAAAAGTTGATCCAGGAGGATATTCTCCTAATAATGCTCGATTAAACATCGGTTTGGTTCTGTTGTTAATTAATTTTTTATAGTTGTTAGATCTATTTTTACCAGATAATTTTTCAGGATCAAAGTTAGGTGATGATACCAAAGAAAGAATTTCTCCATTTTTTGGGTTAATTGCAACTACTGATCCAAGTTTATCGTTTAGCAATTGATTCCCATAATTTTGTAATTCGATATCAATTGTGGAAATAAGATTTTTACCTCTAATAGCTAGAGTATCATACTCACCACTATTAAATTTTCCCTGAGTCCTATTATGTACATCAACTAACCTTATTGACATTCCCTTTTTACCTCTTAGTTTATTTTCATAAGAAGCCTCAATTCCACTAACACCAAGTAAATCTCCTTTGATGTAAAAATTATCTTCTTTTATCTTTTTAGAACTTACCTCCCCCATGAATCCAATTAAATGTCCTAAGTTTTTATGGGGATAAATTCTTTTTGTAACTTTTCTGAGATAAAAGCCTGGAAACTGGTAAAGTTTTTCTCTAAAATTTGCAGCGGTAATTGCATCTATCTGTTTTTCGAAAATACTTTCTCGATATTTAGAATATTCAATAGCACTATTTAATTTTTCTATGAAATCCACTTTTAGAATATTTATACTGTTACAAAAAACAGTTGTATCGATTTTTGTGACCTCTCTTGGAACAACAATTATATCAAAAGCTGGCTGATTAGATACAATAAGGTTACTATCACGATCAAAAACCAATCCTCTTACTGGTTGAAGAACATCGTATCTTAAAACATTATTTTTAGCAGAAAATTTATATTCTTCATTAAGTACTTGTATATAGAATAATTTTACTAGAAATATTATACTAACTGATATAAAAAATAGTGCAACAACATTCTTTCTTAAAGAGTTTTTCATTGTTTGTTCATATAATAAAGTTCATTAACAAAAATTAATAGAAGAGTAGCTAATGTGCTTAGTATCGTCTTAATAATTAAATTAAAAATATTACCAATTTCAAAATCAACAATAAAAAATAAGATTAGTGAGTGAAAAAATATTAATGTTGACGAATAAACTAAAAATTGCACTCCACCAAGATTGTTCAATCTTATATTTTCCTCGTTACTCAAAGTTTTAGAATTTGATAAAATTGAAAGAATTTTTGGTCTTAAAAAGGCAATAAATGTGCAAGATGTTGAATGAAGACCTAATTGCCCTTCGAATATATCTATTGCTAGTCCAGTCAAAAAGGAGATTATCATTAGAAACAGAATAGATTTTCCTTTAGGTATACTTAAAATTATTGTCAAGTATAAAAATGGAATTATATAAGAACTAAAAATAACCTCATTTAAAACAAAAATTTGAATCAATATGTAACCTAAAAACAATTTTAAGTAGTAAAAATTAATCATCTAACGATTTTTCTAATTTTCTAATTTCTAATTTATTTTTTGCTTCAACTACATACACAAAGTCAATCATATTTAAGTCTTTCAAAAAGTCAACTTCAATTTTTTGATATCCTGAGTTATCTCTATTTCTTATTTTACTAACAACACCTACATTAATATCTTTTGGGAAAATTGTTCCATATCCAGATGTTACTATTGTATCACCGACCGAAATGTCAATGTGATTCATTACATCTTTAACTTCACCTTTCTTATAATTATATCCATTCCATTTTAATGAACCCACATAATTATTTTTTTTAAACTTTATACTCACGTTTGTTTTTTTATTCAGTATTGAGATTACTAAAGAATAATTTTGACTTACACCTTTTACTATTCCAATAATACCATCTTTGATTACAACTCCTTGACCAATCTTAATGCCGTCTTTACTTCCTTTGTTTAATGTCAAAAAGTTATTTCTTTTGAATACAGAATTATTTATAACTCTTGCTGAATTAAATAAATAATAGTTACCGTAATCAACAAAATTTATATTTTTTTTGAAACTATATTTTGATAATTGATTTTTAATTCTAACATTTTCATTTAATAGAATTTTATTTTTTTCTTTTAATGATAAATATTGATTTATTGAACTAAACTTAGACATAGAATAGCCTCTTAATTCACTAAATGTTTTTTTATTTAAAAAACTATGGTAAGAGTTATTAGTAAAAAGTAGATAAATGGAGAATGAAAAAAAAATAATAAAATATATTATAGACTGATATATTTTAAAAAACCGAATTAGGTTGTACATTATTATCTAATAAGAAATGTATAACTTTCGGTATTTTTTAAAGCAATTCCAGTGCCTCTAGCTACTGCCCTTAGTGGATCTTCTGCAACATACACTGGTAATTTTGTTTTTTTAGATATTCTTTTGTCGAGCCCTCTTAACATTGATCCACCACCTGTCAAGTATAAACCAGTATTGTAAATATCTGCTGACAGAGCTGGAGGTGTTTGAAATAAAGCACTCATTATTGCTTCTTCAATTTGTTCAATGGAATTATTAAGAGCTCCAGCTATTTCTTTATAAGTTACTATTATTTCTTTGGGAATACCACTCATTAAATCTCTTCCATGAACTGGATAGTTCTGTGGAGGATCGTCAAGTTCAGTCAAAGCAGAGCCAACATTTATTTTAATCTGCTCTGCCATAATATCACCAACAGCTATATTGTGTCTGGTTTTCATATAGTTTTTAATATTATCAGTAAACTCATCACCTGCTATTCGAATTGATTTATCTGTAACAATACCTCCAAGAGATATAACTGCTATTTCGGTAGTCCCTCCTCCAATATCTATAACCATATTTCCATTTGGTTCAAGAACATCAATACCAATTCCAATTGCTGCAGCCATGGGCTCATGAATTAGCCAAACATCTTTTGCTCCAGCATGCTCTGCTGAATCTATTACGGCTCTTTTTTCTACTTCAGTTACGCCTGATGGAATACAAACTACCATTTTAAGCGATGGAGAAAATAGAGATCTTTTTTTTGGAATCATTTTGATAAATCCTCTTATCATTTGCTCTGATGATTGAAAATCGGCAATTACTCCGTCTTTCAGTGGTCTCATGGTTTCAATTTTTTTATGTGTTTTTCCATGCATTTGCTGCGCTCTTTTGCCAATAGCAACAACTTCACCAGTTCGAATATCTTTTGCGACAATTGAGGGTTCATCTACTACGACTTTGTCATTATGAATAATTAAAGTATTAGCTGTTCCTAAATCGATAGCTATTTCTTCTTGCATAAAATCAAAAATCCCCATATTCTAATGTTTAAAGTGTCTTATACCAGACATTACCATACTTAAATTATTTTCGTTACAATAATCAATAGATAAATTATCTTTGATTGATCCGCCAGGTTGAATAACAGATGTAATACCAGCTTTTTTTGCAATTTCTACACAATCAGGAAATGGAAAAAATGCATCCGAAGCCATTACTCCACCACTAATATCATTTCCAAAAAACTTTGCTTTTTCAATAGCATGATTTAATGCATCAACTCTTGATGTCTGTCCAACTCCGCTTGAAATTAGTCTCTTATTTTTTACTAATACAATTGCATTTGATTTTGAATTTTTACAAACTTTAGATGCAAAAATTAAGTCATCAATTTCATTTTCCGATGGCTTTTTAATCGTAACTATATTCTTTTTTTCTATGGTATCGATTTTTGTATCTTTTTCTTGAGATAATATACATCCTAAAACACTTCTGTGTTCTATAGAATCAAATTTAAACTTTTTTTGTTTTAAAATTATTCTATTTTTTTTCTCCCTTAAAATATTTAAAGCATCCTCATCGAAGTTTGGCGCTATTAGCACCTCAAAAAAGATTTTATTGATTTCCTTCGCTATTTCTGAATCTATAGTTCTATTACATATTAATACGCCACCAAAAGCTGAAACAGGATCGGATTTTAATGCATTTTTCCACGAATCAATCATGTTTTCTCTGGAGGCAATTCCACAGGCATTATTGTGTTTTAGTATTGCAAATGTAGGTTCTTCAAATTCAGATATTAACTGAACAGCAGAATTAATATCAAGTAAATTATTATATGAAATTTCTTTTCCATTAAGTTTTAGAAAAGTTTCATCAAGATTACCAAAGAATACTGCATTTTGGTGAGGGTTTTCACCGTATCTGGTTTTAAAAGTTGTATCAATATCTTGCTCAATTAAAAAGTGATTATTTGAAAAATATTTGTATATCGATCTGTCATATACAAAGGTGTTTTTGAATGCATTTGAAGCAAATTCTTTTCTTGTTTCAATAGTATTTAAAAGCTTACTATTTGATAAAATTTTCGCTAAATCTTCATATTGAGATTTATTAGAAATTACTAATACATCTTCATAATTTTTAGCAGCAGCACGTATTAAAGAAACACCGCCAATATCAATTTTTTCAATAATTTTTTTCTCATCACTAGTCTCTTGAACTGTTTGATAAAATGGATAAAGATCAACAATTATAAGCTCGAACGGAAAAATTTTATATTTGTTTAGTTCTTCAGTGTCTAATTTAATTTTTGATCTAGCTAATATTCCACCAAATATTTTTGGGTGAAGAGTTTTAACTCTACCACCAAGAATTGAGGGATAGTCAGTTATGTCTTCAACTTTGGTGACTTCATAGCCTTTTTGCATGATATAGTCATAGGTTCCACCAGTTGAAAAAATATTAGAATTATTTTTTTTCAGTGTAGAAAGTATGGTTTCGAGTTTTTCTTTATTAAAGACTGAAACCAAAACATTATTTATATTTTTCCCAAAAGACATTCTAATACAATTTTACCCAAAAGCTAGAATAAATTATAGTTTAAAATGAATAAATATCTAATCTGTTAATAACTTTTTATTTTTGTTAAATAATCTAAAAATGATGAATTATAGATTTTTAAAAGAATCTTTTAAGTTAAGTCTGATTACACTCTTAGAAAATAGATTTCGTTCAATATTATCATTATTGGGGATTTCAATTGGCATAATGTCAATTGTCATTATTTTTAGCGTAGTAAATTCTTTAGAAAAAACATTAAATCAAAGTGTAACGACTCTAGGAGAAAATGTTATATACATTCAAAAATGGCCGTGGAGTTCTGCAAAAGAGTATGAATGGTGGAAATTCTTTAGAAATCCTAACGTAAACTTTGATGAGTTCAAGTTTATTAATGAAAAATCAAGTTTATCACAAAATGTAGCTTTTGTTTTCTCTGACGAAATAAATTTGGAAAATAATAATGTAAAAATGAGAGATGTTGATGCTCTAGCTGTTACAGATCAAATCTTTAATATTTGGGATCTTAAGCTTCACTCTGGCAGGTTCTTTACAAAAAATGAGGTTGCATCATCTAAAAAATATATTGTGATTGGATATGAGGTTTACAAAAATTTATTTAATGAAGAGAGTGCAGTAGAAAAAACAATTTCAGTAGGAGAAAACAATATGATAATTATTGGTGTGTTAGAAAAACAAGGAGAAAGTGTTATTGGAGTTTCAAGAGACTATTCTGTTTTAGTTGGAAATAATTATGCAAAAAAAATAATGAAAGTTAATGATCCAATGATTTTATGCAAAGCTAAAATTAACGTAAAAAACTCTCAATTAAAGCTAGAGTTAAAAAACTTAATGAGAAAAATAAGAAAAGTCAGACCACTTTCAAATGATAACTTTGCCCTTAATGAAAGTAGCATTATTTCAAACGGTCTTGAAAAATTATTTGGAACAATCAATTTAGCAAGTTGGATTATTGGAAGTTTTTCTATTTTAGTTGGTGGTTTTGGTATCTCAAACATAATGTTTGTTTCTGTCAAGGAAAGAACTAAAGAAATAGGAATTCAAAAATCTCTTGGATCCAAAAATCAATTTATTCTTACACAATTTCTTTCTGAAGCTGTTGTTCTTTGTATAATTGGAGGAATAATTGGTATACTGCTTTCATTTTTTCTTATACAATTAATTTCTTCAATAATTCCTTTTGATGTTTATATCTCATTCAAAAATATTTTTTTGGGCCTAATAGTTTCTTCGCTTATTGGAATTTTTAGTGGATTTTTTCCTGCTTATAATGCTTCAAGATTAGATCCAGTTGAAGCAATTAGGAGTTAAATTCAAAAATTGTGTTTAAGCACTCAAGACTTGATTTGAGATCATAGATTTTTCTAATAGTTAGAATTAGATATTTGCCTTTTTGTTTAATCTGTGTTTTGTCAATGTTTAAAGCAACAAAGTTTAAAATTTTATCAGTTTTGGCATTTTGGTTATCACTCCAAAAAATTGATAGATTATTGTTTCTTAGCCTTATTTTTTCAGCAAACAATTTTTTGCCTAAATTTTTAACTTTTAATCCAACAATAAAGTTACTAAGTTCATCAGGCTTTTTACCAAAACGATCTTCAATTTCTGAAATATATTTTTTAATATCAATATCATCATTTAAACTATTTAGCATTCTGTAAGTTTTTAATCTCTCATGATCATTAAATATATATTTCTTTGGAATATACATTTCGATATCACTTTCAAATTGACATTCTTTATAGTTAATCAAATTTTCTTCATTTAACCTTTCTTTTTTAAGTTCATTTACCGCATCATTTAAAATTCTTTGATACATTTCAAATCCAATTTCGTTAACAAACCCACTTTGATCAGCACCTAGCAAGTTCCCTGCTCCTCTAATATCTAAGTCTCTTAATGCAATTTTCAATCCACTTCCTAAATCAGAATATTTCATCATTGAATTAATTCTTTTGTTACTTATGTCAGTTAAAATTTTTGAGTTTGGTGCAATCAAATAACAATATGACTCAGTATTGCTTCTTCCAACTCTTCCTCTCATTTGATGCAAATCACTCAGCCCGAAATCATGGGCATTATTTATTAAAATAGTATTTGCATTAGATACATCTACACCATTTTCAATAATTGTAGTTGTTACTAAAACATTAAAATTATTATTAATAAATTCAGTCAAAATATTTTCAATTTCAGAGGATTTCTTTTTACCATGAACTATTTTTACCTTACTGTAAGGACAAATTTTTCTTATGAAATTTGCAATGCTTTCTATGCTTGAAACATTGTTGTGAACAAAAAAAACCTGACCACCTCTTTCAATTTCAAAGTTTATAGCATCTTCTATAAGTTCTTTGTCAAAGCTAATCTTGTTTGTAATGATCGGTCGTCTATTTTTTGGAGGAGTATTTAAAATTGATAAGTCTCTTGCTCCCATTAGCGAAAATTGTAAAGTTCTTGGGATAGGAGTTGCTGTCATAGATAAAATATCTACATTTTCTTTTTTTAGTTTCATTTTATCTTTTACGTTGACTCCAAATTTTTGCTCTTCGTCTATTACAAGAAGTCCAAGATCTTTAAAATTTATTTTATCACTTGATATTGAATGAGTCCCAATAATAATATCTATAGATCCATCATTAATTTTTTTAAAAATATTTTCTCTTTGCTTATTTGTTTTTAATCTGCTAACAAATTCAATATTACATCCAAGATTTTCTAATCTGTTTTGAAAAGTATTATAATGCTGTAAAGCCAATATTGTTGTGGGTACCAAAATAGCAACTTGCTTATTGTCTAAAACTGCTTTATATGCTGCTCTAATTGCAAGTTCAGTTTTGCCAAAGCCTACATCTCCACAAATCAGACGATCCATAGGTACACTACTTTCCATATCTCTCTTAATTTGCTGTAATGACAATTTTTGGTCTTTAGTTTCTTCATAAATAAATGACGCTTCAAGTTCATCCTGTAAATAATCATCTTTCGAGAAACTAAATCCCTTTGATTTTTTTCTTTTTGCATATAATTCGATTAAATTAAATGCAATTGATTTTATTCTTTTTCTTGTTTTTTCTTTTTTTGTCAACCAGCTTTTTGAACCTATTTGATTGAGTTTTGGAATTATCCCTTCAGAGGATGAGTATTTTGATAATTTGTGCAATGAATTTATATTTAAGTAAATAATATCATCGTTTTTATATTTAATTTTAAGTGCTTCCTTTTTTATCTTGTTGTTGACTATAGATTTCAATCCATCAAAAATTCCTATTCCATGGTCTATATGAACAATATAGTCCCCTACATTTAAATTATTAAAATCTTCAAGAGAGATTCTTCTGTATGTAGAAAATCTATTTTTTCTAAACTTTAAGTATCTATTAAAAATTTGGTGATCGGTGTAAATTACAACTTTGTTATTGTGATCGATGAATCCTTCCTTTACTACTGCTGAATAAAAGCAATATAATTTGTCTGAAACTTTATTTTTTAAAACAGAATCAATTCTGTTAATTTGAGACTCTGAAGAACAT
>JAOOLD010000014.1 GCA_028408365.1 Bacteroidota bacterium | reverse complement strand
GCCAATAAGAAACTTATATTACAATAGATTAAAAATGAAAAAATTACTGTTTATATTACTTTGTTTTCCAGTAATAACTTTTTCTCAAACAACAATAAGTGCATTTATTTCTGGTAACGATACTATTTGTGAAAATTCTAAATCAAATGCTGAAGTTAATTTTTCATTTAACGGTGAAGCTCCTCACACTTTTACTTACAGCATAAATGGAGATATACAACCAAGTATCACTACTATGAATCCATTTTATTTCATCTCAACTAAAAATGAAGGTGTATATGATTTAGTTTCTTATTTTGATGCCAATGAGCAAGGAAATATAAGCGGGCAAGCAATTGTAACAACTAAACCAGCACCAACCGCTAGCTTTGCAGTTAGCCCTGATACAATAACAAATCTAAACCTTACAACACAATTGTATGATCAATCAAGTGGTTATATTATAAGCAGAATCTGGGACTTTGGTGATAATTCACCTAATCAGTATGATCTAAATCCAATTCATACTTACTCAGACTCCAGCAGTGTTTATCAAATATCATTAATTGTTGAGGCTGAAAACGGGTGTAGAGATACTAGTTCGAAGTATTTGTGGTATCAAGAAGAATCATGGATATATATACCAAATGCATTCACTCCAGATCTTGATGGTGTAAACGATAGATTTTGTATTAGTTACGGGGGAATAAGAGAGAATACTTTTGTGTTTAATCTTTACAATAAAAACAGTCAATTAATTTTTTCTACTAATGACATTAGTTATCTTGAGTGTAGCAGTGCAAGTATTAGCGGATGGAACGGTAAAGATTTGAATGGAAATGAGGTTCCAATGGGTAATTATATTTTTGAAATATTTTATAATGATGTTAATGGTTGGAAATATGCTAAAACCAAAGATTTGATAGTTATTAGGTGACTGTTAATCTTTGTAACTGTTGAGTAGTTTAATAATGATATTACATCCCTTTTCAATTTCACTTTTTGAGATTGTCAAAGGGGGTGATATTCTAATAGCAGTCTTTGTCAAAAGGAAATAAAATAGTATTAATCCTCTTTTTAGAGATTCTGTTACAACATAACTTGCTAATTCACTATTGTTAAATTCAACTGCTAACATTAATCCTTTTCCTCTTATTTCATTAATTAGCTCATGCTGTAAAATTGATCTAAAAATATTTTCTTTTTCTAAAGATTTGCTTGATAAGTCATTTTTAAAGATAAATTTTAATGTTTCAAAGCTAGCAGTGCATGAAATAGGATTTCCACCAAAAGTTGTGATATGGCCAAGTGTTGGATTATGAGTAAGCTTATGCATTATTTCATATGATGATATAAATGCACCAATTGGATATCCTGAACCCATTCCTTTTGCAATACACAGAATATCTGGTATTATTTTATAATGTTCGAAGGCGAAAAGTTTACCAGTTCTCCCAAAGCAAGATTGTATTTCATCATAGATTAAAAGTGCTCCTTGTTCAATGCATTTTTCTCTAATATTCTTTAAAAAAACTTTATCAGCTTTTACAAATCCTGAGGCAGCTTGATAGGGCTCAACAACAACTGCAGCAGTTTGACTATCAATCTCATCAAGCATCTCTATTGAATTAAAATTTATTGAAACACAGTTTGGAATCAATGGTCTATAATTTGATTTCTGATTTTCATAACCCATAATAGACAATGAACCAGCAGTTGATCCGTGATATGAGTTTTTAAATGATATGACTTTTGATTTTCCAGTATATCTTTTTGCAAGCTTTAGTGCTCCTTCAATTGCTTCAGTACCCGAGTTGACAAAATATGAACAGGATAATGATTTTGGTAAATTCTCAGATAATAATTTAGCAAGTTTAGTTTGTGGCTGCTGAACAAATTCACCATAAACCATTACGTGAGAATAATTATCAATTTGTTTTTTGACTGATTTATTAATAAACTTGTTGCAATGACCTAGTGTGTTTACAGATACTCCAGCAACGAAATCTAAATATTTAAATCCGTTAGAATCAATTAAGTAGTTGCCATTTGCAGAAGTTATTTCAATAGCGCTAGGAAAAGGAAATGTTTGAGCCTGGTGTTTTTTAAAAACTTCTCGATTTTTCATTAGTTATTTTCTTGAAATAACTCTTTCAACTGAACTAACAATATTTTTTGCATCTAGACCGTACTTAGTAAGTAGTTCATGTGGCTTACCACTTTCACCAAACGTATCATTAACTCCAACCATTTCAATTGGAACAGGAAAATTTTTTGAACAAAGTTGAGCAACACTGTCTCCTAATCCTCCGTTGATCATATGTTCTTCAGCGGTAACAACACACTTAGTTTTTTTGATAGAATCTAAAATTATCTGATTATCCAAGGGTTTTATTGTATGAACATTTATTACATCACAACTAATATTTTTGTTATGAAGTTCTTTTGCAGCTTGAACAGCTTCCCAAACTAAATGACCAGTGCATATTATTGTAACATCGCTTCCATCATTAAATTTGATTCCTTTTCCAATCTCGAAAGGCAAATTTGGATCAGTAAAGTTTGGAACTTTAGGTCTACCAAACCTTAAATATACAGGCCCAAATATTTCTGCAATAGCAATAGTTGCGAGTTTGGTTTGGTTATAGTCGCAAGTATTTATTACAGTCATCCCTGGCAGCATCTTCATCATTCCTATATCCTCTAACACTTGATGGGTTGCTCCGTCTTCACCAAGAGTTAATCCGGAGTGAGATGCACAAATTTTAACATTTTTTCCTGAATAAGCAATTGATTGTCTTATTTGATCATAAACTCTTGACGTAGAAAAATTGGCAAAAGTACCTGTAAATGGTATTTTTCCTCCAATTGTCATTCCAGCAGCAATGCCCATCATATTAGCTTCTGCAATACCAACTTGAAAAAAACGATCAGGAAATTCACTTTTGAATTTATCCATTTTTAATGAACCTGTTAGATCAGCACATAAAGCAAGTATATCTGGATTTTTTCTTCCAAGTTCTAAAAGCCCATCACCAAATCCTGACCTAGTATCAATATATTCCATATTAGTTAATTTTAATTATTTGTGAACTACCTGATTTAATTTTAAAATCCTCCTGTTTAGTATAAATGTATTGTTTAGCATTTTTTGATTTGAAAATAACTTTATAATTTCCAGGAAGAAGTGTTAATTTATGTTGAGTTTTTTTCGCATCTATTGGATAAATTAATTCAATTTTATCAGCTTTTTTTAAGTAGAGACCTCCATATCCTTTTGATGGTAATATTATATTTGCAATTCCTGGTGTTGGAATAGTGTAGGTTGTTTTAGTGTTTTGTTCGATTTTTACATCTTCAAAATACATTCTTGGTAAAGTCAACAGCTCAATGTCATATGCTCCAGTTAGAAACTTTTTTACGTTATTGATATTATTTACAAAAAGTGTTGAGTCATTATTTTGTTTTCTAACAATATACTGATAATCAATTTTTGAATTCATTTTAAATTCCAATTCACCTTGAGGTGTTTTTAAGCTTATAACGTTGTGTTTTCCTGGAATTACTTCAAAAATATTTGATTTGACTTTTGGAATTGTGTGAGCAACTATGTAGTAGTCCATAATTGGGTCTATATACATTGTGTCAGGATTTCCAAATTGGTTCATTGTATGAACATAATTATATTTCTCCAAGCCAGTGTATGAATCATAAAAAGTCATACTTATGTTGGTTTCTGTGTTGTTATTATCATTATCTAAAAGATTCACTTGTAAAGTTGTATTATCAACAATGTGACTAATTACGATGTTTAAAATATTAGAAAATTCATTTTCATTAGTGGCATCAAAAAATTTACCAATACAATCGAATTCATTTTTCCAATCTTTATCTAAGCCAATTCCTATGACAAAAGGCTTTAAAATAATATCTTTTCTTTGGTACATTTCAGAAACAGCGCATGGATTCATATTACACTCCTCTTTACCATCAGTAATTAATATTACAATATTTCTTGCTTTGTTATCAGGAAAATCTAGTGCACCTTCCTCAAGTGATTTTGCTATTGGAGTTGTCCCCCTTGCTCTAATCATTTTTAATTTGTTTATTATTCTGTCAGAAGATATTGAAGCTGGTAAAAAGTTTACCTCAAGTTTAGAATCGTCACAGTCCTGAGGTGGGTAACCCTTCTGATGACCATATACTCTTAAACCAATTTCAAGATTTTCTATATTTTTCAAACTATCAAGCATTACATTTAAAAGATTTCTTGCAATATCAATTTTTCTGCCACTTTGCCATCTGCCAAGCATAGACTGAGATGCGTCAACAATGAAAAGAATTCTACTTCTTTCATTTCCAATTTCATAGTTATTAGAAAACGTGAGTATACTTGAAAAAGTAAAAATAATTATGAGTAGGACTTTTTTAATAGTCACCAAGAGTTTCTTTATTTTGATTTAAAGCTAAATCTAATTGCTCGTCGTTTGGTGCAGAACCATGCCATTTGTGAGTACCCATCATAAAATCAACTCCATTACCCATTTCAGTATGCAAAAGTATTACAATAGGTATGTTTTTAAATAAATGAGTTTTAGCTTTACTAAGAACTGAAATAACTGATTCAATATTGTTGCCATTTTCTTCCTCTAATACCTTCCATCCAAAAGATTCAAATTTAGATTTAAGATTCCCAAGTGGTAAAACATCATCAGTTGAACCATCAATTTGCTTTTTGTTATAGTCAATTGTTGCAATTATGTTATCCACTTTGTTTGCAGAGGCATACATTATTGCTTCCCAATTTTGTCCTTCTTGTAATTCACCATCACCGTGTAATGAATAAATTATATTTTTTTCGTTGTTTAATTTTTTTGTAATTGCACAACCTATAGCTACAGACATCCCCTGGCCTAATGATCCGGATGCTATTCTTACTCCTTCTAGTCCCTCATGAGGTGTAGGGTGTCCCTGAAGTCTACTGTCAATTGATCTAAATGTTGAAAGTTCTTTTAAGTCAAAGAATCCTTTCCTCGCCATAACTGAGTAATAGACAGGAGATATGTGTCCATTTGAAAGTATAAACACGTCTTCATCTATCGCATTCATATCAAATTGAGATTTTGTTTTTAAAATAACAAAATAAAGAGAAACAAAATATTCTACGCATCCTAATGAACCTCCAGGATGTCCCGAATTATTAGCATGAACCATTCTAAGAATATCTCTTCTGACTTGACTACATATGTTATTTAATTTTACTAACTCCATATCAACAAATTTATAATTACGACGTTATTATTCATTATTTGAAAACAAAAAAAAATGTCTTTTATTAACGTTTTATTGACAAGTTATATTATTACGTCATATCTTTGTTAAAAAAAATGGGATTAAAATGTGGAATAGTAGGTCTTCCTAATGTTGGAAAGTCAACACTTTTTAATTGTTTGTCATCTAAAAAAGCTCAATCTGAAAATTATCCCTTCTGCACAATTGAACCAAATTTGGGTATTATTCCAGTTCCTGACAAAAGATTAGATAAACTAAATGATTTAATTCATCCTGAAAAAAAAATATATACAAATATTGAGATCTATGATATTGCAGGTCTTGTCAAAGGAGCAAGTAAAGGAGAAGGTTTAGGTAATAAATTTTTATCAAATATTAGAGAAACCAATGTAATCATCCATGTTTTAAGATGTTTTGATAATGACAATATAACTCATGTTGAAGGAAATACAGATCCAGTTAGAGATTTAGAGATCATTAACACCGAACTTATTTTTAAAGACATGGAAACAATTGAAAAAGCGATTGAGAGAAATAATAAGCTAATAAAAATTGGTAACAAGGATGCAATGATTAAAAAAGATAAGTTAACCAAAATTTATGATAACCTAAGTTCAGGTAATTTGATTATAAATTTAGATTTAAATCATGATGAAATTGAATTAATTAGTTCATATAATTTATTAACTGAAAAACCTATGTTATATGTTTGCAATGTTGATGAAAATTCAGTGATAAATGGTAATCATTATGTAGATTCAGTCAGAAAATACTTAAACCAAAATGACAAAATTATTCTTATTGCTGCTTCCATTGAATCTGAGATCATTGATTTATCAACAAAAGATCAATTAGTTTTTCTTAAAGAAATGGGATTAAGTGAATCTGGTCTCAATAAACTAATTTCAACATGCTATGAACTTCTAAAATTAGAAACTTTTTTTACTGCTGGTAAAAAGGAAGTTAGATCTTGGACTATTAGAAAAAATACTATAGCTTCAAAAGCAGCTGGAGTTATTCATTCAGATTTTGAACGAGGTTTTATTAGAGCTGAGGTAATTTCATATGAAGACTATGTTTTTTATGGAAATGAAATAAAATGTAAAGAAAATGGAGAGTTGAAGGAAAAGATTATGTAGTAAAAGACGGTGATATAATGCATTTCAGATTTAATGTTTAGATCTTAAAATTTTAGTTAATAAATCTGTTAAAAAAACTAAATAACTATAATTTTTACTTTCTCTAGTAAATTTATATTTGTAAATGAATAATCTTTATGTCAAAAAATCTATATACTGAGGAAAGTATTCGTTCGTTAGATTGGAAAGAGCACATCAGACTCAGGCCCGGAATGTATATTGGAAAAATGGGTGATGGCTCATCTCAAGACGACGGCATATACATTTTACTAAAAGAAGTAATTGATAATTCAATTGATGAATATGTTATGGGAAATGGTAAGTCTATTGATGTGTCAATTAAAGATAATAAAGTAACAGTAAGGGACTTTGGAAGAGGTATCCCACTTGGAAAATTAATTGACTGTGTCTCTAAAATAAATACTGGAGCTAAATATGATTCAAAAGTTTTTAAAAAATCTGTTGGATTAAATGGAGTAGGTACCAAAGCAGTAAATGCACTTTCATCTTTTTTTAATATCAAATCTATAAGAGATGGTAAAAGTAAATCAATTGAGTTTACTAGAGGAAGTTTAGATGTTGATGAAAAAGTTATTAGTAATTCATCTAGAAAGGGAACTAAAATTGTTTTTGTGCCTGACAGTCAAATCTTTGGTAATTACAGATTTTTAGATGAGTATGTTGAAAAGATGGTTTTGAATTATTGTTACTTAAACACAGGCTTAACAATTAACTACAATAACAATAAATTCTTTTCTAATAATGGTCTCTTAGATTTATTAAAAGATAATATAGACAGTGATACACTATACCCAATTATTCATTTAAAAGGAAATGACATAGAAGTAGCAATCACTCATATAAAAAATAAATACACTGAACAGTATTTTTCTTTTGTAAATGGACAACACACAATTCAAGGTGGTACTCATCAAAATTCGTTTAGACAAGCTATTGTAAAAACAATCAGAGAGTTTTTTGGTAAAAATTACGATGCAAATGACATTAGACAATCAATTAGTGCTGCAGTTAGTATTAAAGTGATGGATCCTGTTTTTGAATCTCAAACTAAAACTAAGCTTGGTTCGACTGAAATTGAACCAAATGGGATTACTATAAATTCTTTCATTAATGACTTCATAAAATCCTATTTAGATAATTTTTTGCACAAGAATTCTGAAACTGCAAAGTCAATACAAAGTAAAATTTTACAAGCTGAAAGTGAAAGAAAAGCTATGTCAGGTATCAAAAAACTTGCAAAAGAGCGCGCTAAGAAGGCTAGTATACATAACAAAAAGCTACGTGATTGCAGAGTTCACTATAACGATCTCAACAAGGAGGAAAGACTTGATTCAACGATTTTCATTACAGAAGGTGATTCTGCATCAGGTTCTATTACCAAAACAAGAAACATAAATACTCAAGCTGTATTTAGTTTGAGAGGAAAGCCTTTAAATTCTTTTGGACTTAGCAAGAAAATAGTCTATGAAAATGAAGAATTTAATTTGCTTCAATCAGCACTGAATATAGAAAACGGGATAGACGAGCTGAGATATAATAAAATTGTAATTGCAACAGATGCCGATGTAGACGGAATGCATATCAGACTTCTTATATTAACTTTTTTTCTTCAGTTTTTCTCTGATTTGGTTAAAAATGGACATGTCTTTATTCTGCAGACACCACTTTTTAGAGTTAGAAACAAGAAAACTACCATATATTGTTATTCTGAGCAAGAAAAACAAAATGCAATTGAAAAAATTGGCAAAAATTATGAAATAACTAGATTTAAGGGGTTAGGTGAAATATCACCCAATGAATTTAAAAATTTTATTGGCAAGGATATGAGACTTGATCCCGTTATTATTAATAAAGAAACTAGTATAGATAATGTGTTAAAGTATTACATGGGAAAAAACACGTCTGATCGCCAGGAATTTATAATTAATAACCTTAAAATAGAAGAAAGTTTAAATTAATGATTATTACAAACTACAATAGAATAAATTTTTTATCACTTATTTCAATCATAATTTTTATTTGCAATCTAGTTTTTTTTGTTTCTGAAAAAATTATTAAGTTCACTGACATTGATGATTTTATAGAAAATCATTATCAATTAATATTTATAATTTCTACGTCCATTGTTTCATTTTCTGTGATTTTCATTATTAGATTTACAAGCATTAATTTAAACAAAAATTATTTAAAAATTACATCAAAAAAATTGTTTTTTAATAGAAACAAAGCTGAAATTGATATATTAAAAGACATGATTGATGAGATTTATATAGTGAAACGATTTAATTTTTTTGTTGCTCTATTTAACCCATCAACAATTGTATTAAGAATAAAATCTCAAAGAAAAAAAAATAACGTTCATCGAATTAAATTAAGATTTTTCAGTTCTTCAAAAATTAAAGAAATAGATTCGCTAATTAATAAAAATTATGGATGATCATTTTTCAAATATAAAACCGCTCTCTGGCTTATATAAAGATTGGTTTCTTGATTATGCCTCATATGTTATATTAGAAAGAGCAATTCCTAATATTTTGGATGGTTTAAAACCTGTTCAAAGGAGAATACTTCATTCTTTGAAAGAATTACACGATGGAAGATATCATAAAGTTGCAAATGTTATTGGAAATACAATGAAATATCATCCTCATGGAGATGCTTCAATTGGAGAGTCAATTATACAAATTGGACAAAAGGATTTACTATTAGATAAACAAGGAAACTGGGGTAACGTTGCTACTGGTGATAAAGCTGCAGCTCCAAGGTATATTGAAACTAGACTTACTGAGTTTGCACTTGCAACTGTTTATAATCGAAACATTACATCATGGATTAAATCTTATGATGGTAGGTCTGATGAACCTGAAATTTTACCAATTAAGTTTCCACTTTTATTAAATCAAGGAGTTGAAGGTATTGCAGTTGGTTTGTCTACAAAAATATTACCTCATAATTTCAATGAATTATTGGATGCATCAATAAAGATAATTAAAGGAAAATCCTCTAAAGTATATCCCGATTTTTATTCTGGAGGTTTTGCTGATTTTTCTCTTTATAACGACGGCAAAAGAGGGGGTAAAGTAAGAGTAAGAGCGAAACTTGATAAACATGAAAAGAATTCAATTATAATCACTGAACTACCGCATTCTGTTAATAGTGGTAATTTGATAAATAGCATCTTAAAAGCAAATGACAAGGGTAAGATTAAAATTAAAAAAGTCGATGATAATACTGCTGAAAATGTTGAGATATTAATTACACTTCCCCCAGGCGTTTCAATAGAAAAAACAATAGATGCACTTTACAGATTTACAGATTGTGAGATATCAATATCACCATTATCTTGTGTTATAATGGATAACAAGCCAGTTTTTTTTGGAGTATCTGAACTATTGAAAATATCAACTAAAAATACTAAGTCATTACTACTAAAAGAACTAAATTATAGATTGATTGAAAATGAAAAGAAATGGCATAATTTATCGCTTGAAAGAATTTTTATTGAAAATAGACTTTACAGAAATATTGAAGAAATTGAAGAATGGGATAAAGTATTAAGCACTATTAATATTAGCTTAAAGCCTTTTACTAATCATCTAAAAAAAGATATAAATACTAATGATTTAATACGTCTTACTGAAATTAAGATAAAAAGAATAACAAAATTTGATATTAACAAAGCAAAAGATGAGATTAAAAACATTGAATCAATAATCCTTAAAATAAAAAATAACATAAAAAATATAGATGATTTTTGCATTGATTATTTCAAAGATTTGAAGAAAAGATTTGGTGCTGACAAAAAAAGAAAAACTGTCATAAAAACGTTTGAAAATATTGATGCAGTAAAAGTTGTTGCATCAAATAAAAAACTTTACGTTAATAAGTCAGAAGGTTTTATTGGGACCAACATGAGAAGGGATGAATTTATTTCTGATTGCTCTGATATTGATGACATCATTGTGATTAGAAAAAATGGAATCTTAAAGATTGTTAAAGTTGATAAAAAAGTATTTGTTGGTAAAGATATCATTCATTGCTATGTTTTTAAGAAAAATGATGATAGAACTATATACAATATGATCTATAAAGACAGTAAATCTGTAAATACTTATATTAAAAGATTTGCGGTCAAATCTATCTCTAGAAACAAAGAATATAAATTATGCAAAAATGATAGCAATGACAATATCTTGTATTTAACTGTTAACCCCAACGGAGAAGCTGAAAAAGTAAACATTCATTTAAGAGCTATCAAAAACATAAAAAACTTAAAACTAGAAATTGACTTTTCAAAAATTTCTATTAAAGGAAGATCATCTATCGGAAATATAGTTACCAAAAAATCTGTGAAAAGAGTAAATCTTAAAGAATCAGGAATATCTACTCTACAAGCCAGAAAAATATGGTATGATAATTCAGTAAATAGACTAAATGTAGATAATCGGGGAGAATTTATTGGGGAGTTTTCATCTGATGATAGAATTATAACTATTAATCAGAAAGGTGTTATGGAATTTAAATCATATGAACTAATCAATCATTTTAGTGATGATTTAATACTAATAGAAAAATATGACCCCGAAAAAGTTATAAGCATTATTTACTTTGATGGCTTAAAGAATTTATTTTATTTAAAAAGATTTAAAGCTGAGATTGTTTCAAAACCAACCTTATTGTTTAGTGGAACAAAAGACAGTTATTTAGAAAATGTTACAACTTTACTTAATCCTGTTGCAAAATTAACATTTAAGAAAGAGGCAGGAAAAGACAGACAATTCTTAAACATTGAACTACTTGATTTTATTTCAGTTAAAAGTCAAAATGCAAAAGGAAAAATTCTTTCAAAAAAGAAGATTATTGATATTGAGATTTCAAACAAAGAAACTGATATTGAAAATTTAGTAAAAGTTACTAATGACAAAAACTCAGATAGTGATGAGTCAAATTTCAATAATCAAATTAGCTTAAATCTTTAATTAGAATTCATTAATTTTGTATCATGAAAAAAATCTTACTTATATTATTATTACCACTATTTTCAATTTCACAAAGCAATTTTAACCTTCAGTTGCTAGGCTCCTACCAGTGGTCCTTTTCTGAAGGAAGTGATATTTGGGGTTGGGTTGATAGTAATGGAAATGAATTTGCACTAGTCGGACTTAATGATGGTTTTTCAGTAGTTGATGTTACTAATCCAATGAATTTAAATGAAATGTTCTATATTCCTGATTTAAATTCAACTTGGAGAGACATAAAAACATGGGGCAATTATGCATATGTAACAACTGAAGCAGATGCGGGCTTATTAATAGTTGATCTCAGTGATATGAGTGGAAATACTTACTGGCACAAGACGAATTTCACTAATCCAAACGGTCTATCAACGGAATTTACCGCTGCTCACAATATATATATTGACGAAAACGGTATTGCTTATATTTTTGGAGCTTCTTCTAATAGTGGCAGTAATCCATCAAATGGAGCTATATTTTTAGATGTCAATGCTGATCCAATTAACCCGCACTATTTAGGAGAGTGGGATCAAAATTATATTCATGATGGAATGGTTAGAGGAGATACAATGTATGCTGGATGCATTTACGCAGGAGAGCTTTTTATAGTTGATGTTAGTAATAAATCTAATCCACAAACTCTTGGCTCTAAATCAACCCCTAGTAATTTTACTCACAATGCATGGGTTTCAGATGATGGGGATTATGTTTTTACAACAGATGAAGTTAATGGTGCCTTCCTTGGATCTTATGATATTACTGACTTAAGTAATATTCAAGAAGTTGATAGAATTCAATCTAATCCAGGTTCAAACTCTGCACCTCATAATACGCATGTTGATGGTAATTTTTTGATTACATCATATTATCAAGATGGGACAACTGTTCATGATATAACTCATCCATATAACATAATACAGGTTGCCTACTATGACTCATATAGTGGCTCTGGCGCTGGCTTTAATGGATGTTGGGGTACTTATCCATTTCTCCCTTCAGGAAATATAATATCTTCTGATATAAATAGTATAAATAATTCTGGAGTTTTATTTGTTTATGGTCGTGACTTTTCTCAAGCCTGTTATCTTGAGGGTAATGTAACAGATGCTTTAACAAACTCTCCAATTAACACTGCTAATGTTAAGATTTTAAATACAATAGCTAATTCATCTTCAACAAATCTACTTGGAAATTATAATACAGGAACCCCTAACTCTGGTTTTTACAATGTTGAGTTCAGTAAGAATGGTTACATAACTGATACATTCAGTGTTAATTTAAGTAACGGTTTTATAACTGTTTTAGATGTATCATTGTCAATTGACACTTCTTTCGAGATTGTTGGCTGTACTAATCCTAACTCTCAGAACTATAACCCTAACGCAAATACAATTGTAGCTTTTGGTGGAGCTTTAGATAACACTTTCTCAACTGGTGGCTATTTCAATGGAAATCAACATTTAATTTTTGATGCATATGATAGTTTTAGAATAAAATCTGCAATGTTTTACGCTGATAATAGTAATACCATAACTTTTGAACTTAGAGATAATAGCGGTACAGTTATTGACGATACAACTTTAAATGTATCTTCAGGACCACAAAGATTAACATTAAACTTTGATGTACCAGCAGGAATTGATCATCAACTTGGTATTAACGGTCAAAATAGTGGATTATACAGAAACGATAGTGGTGCAAACTACCCTTATGATATCGGTGGATTAATGTCTATTACAAGATCTAGTGCAAGTTCTGCTCCTACAGGCTACTATTACTTTTATTATGATATTGAGATTGATGTCCCATGTTCAAGTAACACTACTTTCATTTATAATGAAGAGCTGTTTCAAGATAATGATTGCAAGAAATTATACTACAATATACTTGGAAAAAGTATCAGTAAGCCACAAAAAAATCAAGTATCATTTGAATTTTTAAAAAACGGATTAGTTGAGAAGCTATTTATCATAGAATGATAAATTGTGAAACATTCGAACTTACTGGATCCGACAATGTTAAGTTTTTAGTTGACAGATTTTCGACTTCCTATAAATCTAACAAAATCATAATTTTTTGTCACGGTTTTAAGGGTTTCAAGGGTTGGGGTGGTTTTAATTATGTTGCTGATTTTTTCAACAATAAAAATATTACATTTTATAAATTTAATTTTTCGCATAACGGAACAACAATAAATAATCCAAACGAACTATGTGATTTAAAAAAGTTTTCTCAAAATAACTTTACTAAAGAATTATATGATTTAAATCAATTGATAAATTATGTTGAAGTCAAAGATGATCTTTCTGATAAAGAGCTAATTCTAATCGGACATAGTCGTGGTGGAGGAATATCTATAATTAAATCATCAATGGATTCTAGAGTAAGTAAACTTGTTACATGGTGTTCCCCATCTAACTTTTTTAATAAGTTAGATTCAGTAAAGATTAAATTATGGGAGGAAAGAAAAGTTATCTACATTGAAAACAAGAGAACAAATCAGAAGCTTCCCTTAGATTATCAGTTTTATATTGACTGCATTAATAATAAAGACAACTACGATATTTTAAATTGTTGTAATAAAATTATTATTCCACACTTAGTTCAGCATGCTAAAAATGACGAAACTGTTGATTACTTAGAGTCAGTAAAAATTTCTAAAAATTCAAAAGAAAGTAAACTGATATTGTATGATTCAAATCATGTATTTGGTATGTCTCACCCTTTTAATGAATCAAATTGTACTAAAGTTTTAGACAATGTTTTGTCTGATGTATTGCTTTTTTTAGAAACTTAATCTTGAGTCAATTATTTTATCCAAATCTGAGAACTTTTTGTTTAAATGGTTAAAATATCCTGAAATAGCAATCATGGCAGCATTGTCTGTGCAATAGTTGATTTTAGGATAAAACAATTCAAATTTGTTCATTATACACTCAGATTTTAATTTCTCTCTCAAATGTGAGTTAGCAGATACCCCTCCAACAATACAAATTTGTTTTATATTCAAATCAATAGCACATTTAATTGTTTTTTCCACTAATATTTCAACTATACTATGTTGAATGCTAGAGCATAAATCGTTAATATTATTTTCAATAAAATTTGAATTTTCTTTTAATTCTTTTTTAATAAAGTAAATAATGGATGTTTTTAATCCACTAAAACTAAAATCATAATTTTTTATTTTTGGTTTTGCGAATTTAAAAATAGGATTACCTTTTTTTGATAAATTATCAATAATTGGTCCACCAGGGTAGCCTAATCCTAAAAATTTAGATGTTTTGTCAAATGCTTCTCCAGCAGCATCATCTAGTGTATTCCCAATCTTTTTAAAATTGTTGTAATCATTAACTATTACAAGTTGAGTATGACCACCTGAAACAGTTAAGCTTAAAAAGGGAAAATTTGGATATCTATTTGCATCATTTTTAAGAAAAATTGAATGAATATGTGCTTTCATGTGATCAACATCAGTCATTGGTATGGATAATGTTTGAGCTAGTGATTTTGCGAATGATGAGCCAACTATCAAACTACCAGAAAGTCCAGGTCCGTTGGTAAATGAAATTAAATCAATTTTATTTAAATCAACTATACTCTCTTCTAATGCTTTTTTTAGTACTGGAACAATATTTTTCATATGTTCTCTAGAAGCAATTTCAGGAACTACACCTCCGTATTGATTATGAACTAATTGAGAAGATATTATATTAGATAAAACATGGTTTTTATTTGTTATTGCTACTGATGTGTCATCACAGGATGACTCAATACCTAAAATAAAAAAATCATCATCCATTTAGCTTAAATAGTTTATGTCCAAGTTTGTCTCTTTTAGTTTTTAAGTAAAAATCATTATAGCAATTACTTTTTATTTCCATGGGTGTGTTTTTTACTATTTTCAATCCATATCCCTCTAATCCAGCTCTTTTCTTGGGATTGTTAGTTATTAAATTAATTAATCTAACGTTCATTTTCCTTAGTATTTGAGCTCCAATCCCATAGTCTCTTGCATCAGCTTTAAAGCCTAGCTTTTCATTAGCTTCTACTGTATCAAAACCTTGTTCTTGTAAATGATATGCTTTAAGTTTATTAACCAGACCAATTCCTCTTCCTTCTTGGTTCATGTATAAAACAATACCTTTTTTATTTTTTTCAATTAATTTCATTGATTCTTTTAGTTGATCACCACAATCACATCTGAGTGATGAGAAAATATCTCCTGTGACACATGATGAATGAACTCGAACTAAAACTTCATCATTTTTGTTCCACTTACCTTTATATAGAGCTAAATGAGTATTATTGTTATCAATCTGGTTAAAAACTTTGAGATTGAATATTCCAAATGATGTTGGCATGTTAACATCAGTAACTTCTTCGACTAGCGATTCATTTTCTAATCTATATTTAATAAGATCCTTTATTGTTATAATTTTTAAATTAAATTTTTTGGCTATTTCTAATAGTTCATCTCTTCTAGCCATAGTTCCATCTTGATTTAGAATTTCAACTATAACACCAGCCGGATAATGCCCTGCTAATTTTGCTAAATCAACAGCAGCCTCTGTGTGACCTGCTCTCCTTAGAACTCCACCATTTTTTGATTTTAATGGAAAAATGTGTCCAGGTCTTCCAAGATCTTTAGAATTTGTTTTAGTATTAACAAGTGCTTTTATTGTTTTAGATCTATCAGATGCAGAAATTCCAGTAGTGCATCCATTGCCTATTAGATCAACAGATACCGTAAATGATGTATCATGTTTATCCGTATTTTTTCCAACCATTAAATCTAAATTTAGTTCACTACACCTTTGTTCAGTTAATGGGGTACATATTAAACCTTTACCATGAGTGGCCATAAAATTAATTATATCTGGAGAGGCAGACTGTGCAGAACATACAAAATCACCTTCGTTCTCTCTATCTTCATCATCTAAAACTATTACAATTTTACCTTTTTTGATTTCAATTATTGCATCTTCTATTTTGTCAAACATTTTTTTTTTTAAAATTAATAAGTTTATATATTATTTAACGTTTCTTATAAATCTAATTTCATTATTTGCAGCAATGAATGATATGGCTGAGATTGGTATAAAAATCAAATTACTTATCCACATCCCAATATCAGCATCTATTGTAAGTTCTTTAGCACTTTTTTCACCAATTATTGAAACAATGTAGTAGATAATAAATAATAAACTTGAAGCTAATATGGGATATCCAAATCCTCCTTTATTTATAAGAGAGCCAATTGATGAACCTAATACAAACATAATTATGCAGGCAAACGCCAAACTAAACTTTCTTAAAAATTCAATTCGATGTTTAGTAATTATTGTATTTCTAAAATCTAACTCGTCGTTTATCGCCTGAGTGTTCGAAAGAATAGCTTGAGACTTGTTTATTGCAGTATTAAGTATTCTTTTTTTATTTAGATTTGAGTTTAATATTTTTTCTAAATATAATTTTTTCTGAGTGGGATTAAAATTTTGTAATATATCAAGTCTAAACTTTTTAATTTTACTTTCTTTAACTTTTTTCAAAGAATCAGTTGCACTTAAAATTTCATTGTTATTTAGCATGGCATAATGACCTTTATATAAACTTTCTGTATTTTTCATAAAGTTAAATGAACTTAAATCTATTATTAATTTGTTTTGTTCAAATTTAAGTTTTCTATGTTCATTGTTATTTTGATTTAGAATACTAAGTTCATTATAGGAATGACCATTTATTAAATTAAATTCTAGTAAATTGTTATTTTCATCTATTGACATAGTTCCTCTCTCAGCAACAATTACTGTACTATTATCAGATGTATTATTAGTATATATTAGTATGTCTTCAAGAGATTTATTATCGGAAAGTTTTTTTCCAATTTTAATTTTGTAACCAATAATTTCATCATAAAAAATCCCTTCTCTAATATTAAGTGCAGGTTTTTTTTTCTGTATTGAATAAATCATGCTAGCATTCTTTAAATTTGCATATGGTAGAATGTGGTTAGAAAATAAATAAGAGGATACTGCTATTAAAATTGAAAATAGAGATATGGGTAAAGAAAATCTTAAGAATGAAATTCCTGACGTTTTAAAAGCATTAATTTGATTAGTTTCTCCTAATGAACCGAAAAACATTAATGAGGAAATTAGAACTGCTAAAGGCAAAGATAGCGGTACAAATCTTGCTGAAGCAAAAAACATAAGTTGAAAAATTTGAAATATATCAAGACCTTTTCCAACTAAATCATCTACATATTTCCAAAGAAACTGCATAAGTAAAAAGAAAACACAAAGAAAAAATATTAATAAAAATCTAGGGACAAAAGATTTTAGTAAGTAAGAATCTAACTTTTTCAAATTTCTTTAAAGTCCTAGGGCACCCCTTAGGTTATCTACTTGTGTTTCCCAAAGTAATTTTGCTTCTTCAAAATCTTCCTCATCATCAGCGAAATCAGTGATGAGAAGGGAAACATCAGAGGTCATGTCATCAACAACTATTTTAAATTCAAAATAATCATCAGTTTCATCAGAATCTATCCATTTATATTTAACAAATTTGTTTTCTTTTTTAGTTACTAACTTTGCTGACTGTTCACTTCCATCCCAATAAAATGTATATATACCATTTTTAATATTTACATCATTTGCAAACCACTCAGAAAGACCACTTGGAGTTGAAAGCCTTTTGTAAAGCACCTTAATTGAAGAACTTATTGGAAACTCTAAAGTGTATTGTCTTGAAAACTCCATATTGTTTGTTAAATTTGGTTTTTGCAAAGATAATGTTTTAGAATCAATAATTAATAGTCAATATCATCTTGGGAGAATTTTTTTTTAAGTATAGGGGACAAATACCAGCTTTTGTATTGGTTCTTGCTTTTCCTACACTTTATTTTACAAATCATATTCAAAATTTAATTCTTGACATTAATATTAATATTATTTCTTTATTATTAATACTATTTGGTTGTATGTTTAGGTATATAACTATTGGCTTTTCATATCCAAATACAAGTGGTAGAAATAGAAATAGTCAAGTTGCTGAGAAGTTAAATAAGTACTCATTGTACTCGATAAGCAGAAATCCATTATATCTGTCAAATATGCTTATTTGGACTGGTATAGTTGTGAGATCTAATAATCTGCTATATATATTAATATGCTTAATTACAATGATTTCTTTCTATAATATTATAATCAATCATGAGGAATTTTTTCTAAAAAATAAATTTAAGAATGAATTTTCGTCTTGGAAAAAAATAACTCCTAAATTGATTCCAAATATTTTTATTTACAAAAAATCAAGTAATAAATTTAATTACAAATCATTACTTAGAAGAGAGTATTCTGGTTTATTGGCAATTTTAATATGTATAGCCTATATTGATATACTTCAAGCTTATATATCATCTTCATCATTAGTAATAAGTAATAATTTATTGTATTTTATTATTACAATGATTATGATATCATTGATTTTAAAATATTTAAGAAAAAACACGACAATTTTAGATGATTGATTTTATAGATTTAAATTATATTTGTAAGAATTGGCGTGGTAGCTCAGGTGGTTAGAGCGCAGGATTCATAACCCTGAGGTCGGCAGTTCAAATCTGCCCCACGCTACAAAAAAAAAGACCCTAAGTTAAAGGGTCTTTTTTAGTTTTAGTAAAAAAAGATTAAAATTAATTTATGATAACTTTCTTTTTAATTTTAGATACATCAGATTTTATTTCGATAAAATAAATACCCCTCTTTAATTTTGAAGTATTTATATTGATTTTATTTGCATTAACGTAATGAGATTCAACTAATTTACCTGAGATATCATAAATATCTAATTCATTAATCTTTACTGCATATGATGAAATTGAAATCATGTCACTGGCAGGGTTAGGATAAACTTGAGTAGAAGATAAAATAACGTTCTGAATATCAGTTGAGTTTCCTAAGTTTAAAGCGACATAAATTCTTGGATTAAGGTACCCTTGAATTGTGTCAATATATGTATTTCCTCTTGATATACTCATTGTTGGATTGTCAAGTAATGAGTTCGCAGCACCGAATCCTGGAATAGCAGCTGCTGCAGGAGTTTGAGGACTTAATCTCCAAGCTGTATCATAAGCAGCAAGATTCCACCAGTCCCATGGACTAGCTTGTTCAGTTTCATATTGACCAAAAACATTTGGTGTTGTTGATGGAGGAGGAGTAATAAACTTATAAAAGCCTTCATATCCATCATTATTTAGATTAGCTGCATTTGTAAACGCATCCGAAAGGCCTGCATTAACAAAAACATCATTATTTCCATAGAGATTAGAATAATGTTGCACAGTTCTACTTCCCATTAATTCAACTACAAAATCTCCTGTTGCTGGATTAACAACATCTCCTGTATCAATTGGAGCAAAAGGATCTTTATAACAATGAAAAGAAACAATTGGTATTCCACCATCATCTAACCAAGATATATCGGCTAGAGCACCTCCAACATTAAATGCCATATTTACATCACTGCTATAATTCTCATGATTTGGTATATTCATTAATAATGGTACTGGACTGTTAAAGGGTGGCGTACTGTCAGGATAGAATGTACTATCCGTACCATATATATTTCCATGCCATGAGGTAACAACGTAAGGCAATCCATTTGAGTTAGAAATAAATTTTGGTAATAACATTTCAATAGCAGTATCTAATGCAGCAACGGCCAGTGATACATAACCTCCAGATCCATGACCTCCTAATACAATTTTTGATGGATTAATACCATAAGTATTACCATTATCATGAGTTGATCTCATGAACCTAGTTACAGTTCTAGCATCTTGCACACCTCTGTAAACTGCTTGAATTACAGTAGCAGTTCTAACTTCCTCTATAAGTGAATTAGGATTCCATCCAAGCCTGTAATTAAACGCAACTGCAACATATCCTTTTTTTGCCCATCTTTTACATTGCTCAACAATTGAAGAATCTAATTTTGAACCAGTAGGTTGACCATTAATTACGGGAGGAAGAAAAACACCTGTGTGAGCGATTATCACAACTGGTCTGTCAGTTAGTGAATCTCCTGTAGGTTCATATATGTCACATAAAAGTGGAGTAGGCGAAGGGGGTGCACCCAATAGTAATGGTAATACACTAACGTTAGTACCATAGTTTACATCTGAATGTAATGTAACATCACTAAATACTTCGTCAATATATCTTGTTTGAGAAAAAGACATATAAGAGAAAGTTAATGATGTTATCAATAATAAAATTTTTTTCATATTAAATAATTTTAGTGCAATTATAATACTTATTAATGAAATTTATCAGTTTATTACTATAAATCGTAAGCTAGAGAAACATAAGATAACCTACCGATAAGAGGTCCGCCGTAAACTTGATAGTGTTTATTGTCAAAGATATTAGAAGCTCCAAATTTTATTGTAGTGTTGATTTTTTCGAAATTTTTAGATAACTGGGCATCAACTGTTGAATACCTATCTACAATTCCTGTAAATTGAGGTGATCCAACAAACTTAAATCTGTCGACCCATTTATAATTTATATTAAAACTTATACCTTTTATATTTTTAAATTTTAATTCTCTGGCAGAAAATCCAATATTAAACTTATGTTTTGGGGTGTTGTAGGCAGGTATTATTGGATCATTTGTATTTTTTTTATTTAAAATATTTAGTGAATAATTTCCGTTAATTAAATAATTATTTAAGTATACGTTCATTCCAATTGATGCTCCATGAGTTGATACATTATTTTCAGAATTTGCTGACATTCTGTGAATTTCAACTGATCTTGCATTTAAATCATAACCGACAACACCATTGATAATTGTGTCATTACCATTAAATTTGGCACCAACTCTATATCCTATAAAATCTTTGTAAAGAGAATAATAGTAAGATAAATCTAAGTATAATACATCTTCAACTGTACCTCTGTATCCAAATTCAAGTGTTCTAACTTTCTCTGGTCTTATTGGAGCGATAGAGAAAAAATCAAGACTATCTTTACTAGGGACAAAAGGTTCAAAATAACTGATTAATGAATTTATAGTAACAAGATTTTCTCCGTACTCAACACCATGTCCATTTAAATTACCAACAAGTATAGCTCTTCCAGCATTATAATATAGATATTGTTCGGAAAGTGTTGGGTTTCTAACACCGCTTGAAAATGATAACCTTATATAATCACTTTCATTAGGAGAAATTACAATTGAAGCTGCTGGTGAAATGCTATAATCATAATTTTCATTTTTGTCTATTCTGATAGTTGTATTAATTGTTAATATCTCATTATATATTTTTGATTCTATTCCGGAATATAAACCAAATTGATTATTAGTTATTTTTTTAAACTCATCATTAAAAATAGTTCCTTTTGAATTTGGTCTATACTGACGAAAGCTAGTACCTATTCTTAAATCTCCTATTGATAACTTATAGTTATAATAACCATTAATTTCATGTAACATTGATTTATCGTAAAAGCCTGTTCCACCATTTATAGGAATTGAAGATGTTATATTTTCAAGGTATTCATTGAATTCATCAGTTCCTGGAACTAATCTATCAGTAGAATCGTTTGTTAATGATCTTACAAACTCATGATTATTGAGTATGAAATCAATATTTGAATTAAAAATAGAATCAGTGATGGTTCTAAAGTCATTTTCATTATATGAAACTCCATCAATTAAGTAAACTATTGAAAAGATTGGAAGATTAGTTTCAGGATCAATTATTGGAAGGCCAGTTACAGGATCCAATTCAAACTCAATACTTCTATCTACATCGATTCCAAAATCATTCCAATTCACATTATCTCTCCAAACTGATTTGTATATTTTGTACCAATCATCATTAAAAACAAGATTATATTCTTGAAGTCTTTGAGCAGTGAAAACAGCATCATATGAATCTCCAGCATCTTCAACCGAGTTATAGTAAGTAAATTTAAATTTATTTTTTTTGAAATATTCAAAACGATTTTGAACTAGCTTAATATTTTTCAAATTAATTCTATTATCACCTTGATAAACAGTAGTTCCACCACCATAATTAATTCCATATAGAAGTTGAGATTCATCAGAAAACTTATAGTGCAATGAAGAGGATGCTTTTATGTTTCTAGTATTATAATCTACAACATCCTTTTCTTGATATCCATCTCGATAAATTATTCCAAGTCCAGGATAATCAAAATAGGAATTGATTGATGTCACAAGATCGTTCAGATTTCCACCAACATCTTCATCACCGTAAACATTTACCGCATCATACCCCCCAGGATTATTAACTTTAACATTATTTTTATCTTCTACTAATGAGTAGTTGTTTGCTTCCCAATCATCAGCTTTTAAATAAGAAAAGTTGAATTTAACAGCAATTTTATCATTAAAAGTTTTAGCATATCTAATTGAATTATCAAATAAATTGCGTTCTCCATATTTGGTTTGAACAGATAACCCAGGATATAAAAAAGGATCTTTTGTTGTTATATTGATTACTCCATTAAAAGCTCCAGGACCATAATATGCTGAACTAGCACCTTGAATAATTTCAACTTTCATTACATCTAAGTCTGAAGCGCCAAGAAAGTTTCCAAGAGCAAAATTTAAACCTGGAGCTTGATTGTCAACACCGTCAATTAATTGAAGTGAACGAACAGGTGATGTACTATTAAAACCTCTTGTATTAATAACTTTAAATGCAAGGCTCGCTGATGTTAAATCAACTCCTTTTAAGGAGCCTAGTCCTTCATAAAAGCTGTATGAGGGAGTTTCTTTTATACTAATTAAATCCATAGATTCAATAGTCAAAGGAGATTCCTTTTGTTTATCTGCTAATCTCTCATTATATATTATTAGTTCACTAAGTACTTTTTGATCGATATCGAGTATAAAATCTATTTTACTTGTACCCTTTACCACATTAAGAGAACTTTTTTTGTATCCTATGTAAGATGCATTTAAAGTATAGGGAGGTGATATGTTTTGTAACTCAATAAAATAAAAACCATTTTCATCTGTAACAACTCCAAAATTAATTTCAGAAATAAAAACATTAGCACCTATCAGAGGATTGTTTTTATCATCAGTTACTTTGCCTGAAAGTGTGTTTTGTGAAAATGAGTCTAAAGAAAGTAGAAAGAATAGAAATAAGATATATTTTTTCACATAAAATAAATAGATTCGCAATTTACACTTTTATTGATGCAATATATATCGCTTAATTATAAAATATCTGAAACTAAAGATTTAAAATTATCATTTGAAAATAGAGGATTTCTATTTGGAGATGGATTTTTTGAAACAATTAAAGTAATTAATAATAAGATCTTTAATTTTAAAATGCATTTAAAAAGAATTAAAAAATCATTAAATCTTCTTTGTTTAGATTTTGATTACTGTGAAGAGAAAATAAAGAATAATATTTTATCATTAACTAAAAAGAATAAAATAACTTCAGCTAGTGTAAAGTTGGTTTTTTTTCGTAGTTCTGAGGGAAGATATTTTCCAAAAACAAACAACTGCTCGATATTAGTTAGTTGTAAGAACAACATTCCAAATTTTAGATTAAGTGATGTTAGAATAAATACTTTCGATGACATTAAAAAAAGTATTAACTTTTTATCATCACTAAAATCGCTAAACAGTTTAACATATGTTATGAGTGCGATATCAGCAAAAAATCAAGGCTATGACGAAGCAGTTATATTTAATGAACAAAACTTTGCTATAGAAACAACAAGTTCAAATCTTTTTTTCGTTTTAAATAACAAATTATTTACACCTCATCTAAATCAAGGTTGTGTAGAGGGTACTATGAGAGAATTAATTATAAGTAATTTTAATGTTAAAGAAATCAAAGTTAAAATGGATGATTTGATAAATTCTCAAGAAATTATACTAACAAATTCACTAAGTATTAAATCTGTTACTGAACTAAATGGTATTTCGCTAAATAATTCACAATACGCAAACCGATTTTTAGAAAAAGTAAACCAATTAATTTAGTGATGGGTTTTTGGGGAAGTTTTTCCAGAGATAATACTTTGAATCATCAATTACTTCACTCCAATCTTTTAGATTATTATTAAATAAATCTAAATATTTATCATTTTTAGTAATCCAATATTTTTTAATTATTTCTTCTTTTAGTTGATTTTTCGACCATCCAGAATATCCTACAAAGAATATAATATCATTAATATTAATTTCTTTACGCTCCAATTTAAAAATTAGTTCTTTAAAATCACCACCAAAAAAAAGATTTGAATTAATTCTTTCACAATTATCAATATTTTCACACTTGTGAATAAAAAAAATAGAATTAGTTTCAACTGGACCACCAACATAAAGTGGTATATTTTTAATTGGAAAATCTTTAATAAAATTATGAACAAAAAATTTTGTTTTTTTATTAATTATAAATCCAATAATTTCTTGATTTTCAATGTTTGAAATAATAATTATAGACTTGAAAAAAATATCATAATTAATATCTGGTGTTGAAATTAAGAAAGAACCATTTTGTATTTTTGTATTCATAATATTAGTAAATGTCAGATAATTCATTCAAAAAAGCAAGGTTAGACTATAATATTGGCAGCATAGATTTCAACAATATTATTGATCCAATTAAATTATTTAGAAGATGGTTTGATGAAGTTTACCAAATTGATAAGGAAGAAGCTGTTAGTATGAATCTTTCTACTATTTCATCAGATAATTATCCAAACTCAAGAATTGTATTGTTAAGAGGTTTAGAAGATGGATTTATTTTTTATAGCAATTACAAAAGTCAAAAGGGAAGAGAAATAGAAAAAAATCCCAAAGCGCATATAAATTTTTATTGGCCAAGCCTTGAAAGACAAGTCAGAATAAAAGGAACAATAAATAAAACTTCTGCTAAAGTTTCCGATAAGTATTTTTTATCGAGACCTTTAAAAAGTAGAATAGGAGCAATACTTTCAGATCAAAGCACTGAGATACCTTTAGACAAAGATTTACAAAAAGAATTATTGGGAGAAATTAATAAAAATCATAACAAAAAGATTGAAAGACCAAATCACTGGGGTGGATATTATCTTAAACCATCTGAGATTGAGTTCTGGCAAGGTAAAGATGCTAGGTTACATGACAGGCTACTATATAAAAGAAAAAATAATGAATGGATAGCAAAAAGATTGTCTCCCTAAATAAACCTACATTTAGAATCAATTGGATTTCCCAAAAGGAATTCACTGATTGACATAATCCTTTTGCCCTCCACTTGAAGAAATTCTAAAGAAATTGATTGAAATTTTCTGTGAATTTTTAAATAGGTTTTACTGTCTGTATCAATATGAAAATTTGAATTAATATTTGATGTTTCAATTTTACTTTTTATAATTTTTATTCTTTTTCTCTTACCATACTGTTCTAAATAAAACCAAGCACCAGGACATTTAGCTTTATCTTTTAAAAAATTATTTTCTGAGATATAAGGAGAGAGTCCTCGTATTAAATTATTAATATCTAAAAGCGATTCATTCCAATTAATTCTAGTTATTTGAGTATTTATCTTTGGAGCTTTGTTTAAATTTTTAATTATGGGTTGTGTAGTTGTTTTAAATTTGTTGGAAAAGATATTACTTAAAGTATCTGTCATAAGTTCAGATCCAACTTTAATCATTTTATTATGTAATTGTGCAGCTGTTGTTTCACTTTCAAGATTAATTATGGATTGACTGATTATATCACCTTGATCTATTTTATCGTTAATAAAGAAAATACTAATTCCAGTTTTTTTCTCGTTATTTATAAGCACCCAGTTAATGGGTGAGGCCCCTCTGTAGTCTGGTAGTAAAGAAGTATGAAGATTTATAGTACCAATCTTTGGAAGTTCAAATATAGACTTAGGTAATTTTTTAAATGCAACTACAATAAATAGGTCAGCCTTAAACGATTCTAAATTTTTAATAAATTGTGGGTTACTTAAATCGATTGGACTCAGGCAATCAATATTATTTTCATTACAATAATTTTTTAAATGACAGGATTTTACTTTTTTCCCTCTTCCACTTTTACTATCAGCAGAGGTAATGACACATTTTACATCAAAATTAGTATTTAATATAGCTTCAAGAATACATGATGAAAAATAGGGTGTGCCAAAAAAAACAATTTTCATACTACAAATTTAGATATTTAAACAATTATCACATATTTTACATTTTTTGGTATTATTATGACCAAAATATTCATTAATAAGTTGTGTTCTACATTTAGAATTATTAGTTAGATATGCATAAATTTTTTCTAAATTATTAGCGTAAACATTTTTTTGAGAATTAATATAATTTTCAATTTGATGTTCATCAAAATTATTTTCTTTGATGTGTTCAATATAAAAGCTATTTTTTGATAATTTATATTGTAGCAAATCTTTTTCATGAAGATCTTTTATTATTTTGGTTGTTTTCTCTAATGTTAAATTTAGATGATTAGCTATTTTATTTTCATCAATTGATACTGGAAAATCTTTTGTTATTTTAAATTCATCTAATAAATATTTTAAAAAACTATCATATGATAGGTTTTTAATTCTAAAATCATAAAGTTCATCTTTAGATAAATTTAAACTAATTGATGACTTTGTAGTTTTTTCTGTGGAATAATTAATTAATCCTAAATTATTCAAAATTGTTAATCCGTTATGAACATCAGCTATATTTTGATTTATTGAATTTGAAAACTTTACGATATCAAAATCTTTGTTTATCAGTTTATTAGATTTTACATATAAATTTTTAATAAATGTTAGATTATGATGTTTTTTGTTAGTATTTATTTCAAAATCATTTTTAGAGTAAAAAATAAATGAATAGCTATAATTTTTATTTAATGAAAGCTTGTTTACATTACTGAAATATAGATCTATACTTTCTGGAACGTGAGAGTGAATAATAATTCTTAAATTTTTGCCTTCAAAATCAATTTTAACTTGGCTAGTTAAAACTAATACTCTAAAATTATTTTTATGAAACTCATTAATATATTTTTTCCTATATTCTTTATAAACTCCTTGATGAATAATTTTTGATTTAATGCCATTTTCGTTCAAATAATTAGAAATTTCTCTACATTTTTTTCTATTCTTCGCATATAATATTGTTGGTAATTTTAACTTTTTTATGGTACTTAAAATTGAGAAATTTATATCTTCTTTTTCTATTACAGAGTGTGAGAGCAGATTGTTTTTATAGCTTTTAATTAATGAACTATCAGAATCAATATTAATATAATCGAACGATAATGATTTCTTTTTAAGATTAGAATAAAAAAGAAACTGCTTCTCCTTACTATTAACTAAGAATTTATCAATGAAAGCCTTACTATTTTTATAATCATTAGAAATTAGCTCAGAATTATAAAACACACTAAGTGAAAAATTAATTTGGCTAATCAAATAATAAAAGTTATTAGTTTTAATAAAATCAATATCTATAAATAGCATAAAAGGTCTAGAAAATTTAGAGGTTGTAATTACTATTTCTAAATCATCAACAGTAGCATATTTATTAATTATAGTAAATGCAATATTTTTATTTTTTAAAAATTCAAATTGCTTATTGAAATAATTAATTTCTTGAAAGAATATTAGAGTTATTGCTTTTTTTTTAATTGAATAGATTAAATACGATAAAAGTGATTCTGATAAAGAAGTATAATCAGCGATTATGGATTTTCCATTTATTAAATTATATAATATTGATTCTTGATTTTCTTTGAAGCTGGTGCGCCCCCAGTAATTCGATAAAATATTTTTTAGTTCCACGCTAAACTAACGAGTAAAAAAATATATTATTATTGATCAGCTAAAAATCTCTCTGCATCTAATGCGGCCATGCACCCCGTTCCAGCTGAGGTAACAGCTTGTCTGTAAACATGGTCAGCAACATCTCCTGAGGCAAAAACACCATCAATATTTGTTTTAGTAGAACCAACTTTCACAATTATATATCCATTTTCGTCCATATCGAGCTGATTTCTAAATAAATCGGTGTTTGGTTTGTGTCCAATAGCAACGAAAAAACCTTTGGCAGGAATTGTAACTTCCTGAGACGTTAAATTGTTAATTGCAGTTACACTTTCAACTCCTTTCTCACCGTTAATCGATTTAGTTTCGTGATTAAATAATACTTTAAGATTTTTAGTATTAAAAACTCTTTTCTGCATGGCTTTAGATGCTCTCATGTGATCTTTTCTAACCAATAGAGTAACATTTGTACAAAGTTTTGCTAAATAGGTAGCTTCTTCTGCAGCTGTATCACCACCACCAACGACGACGACATCCATTCCTTTGTAGAAAAATCCATCACAAACTGCACAAGCAGATACGCCATATCCGTTTAATCTTTCTTCGTCAGGAATACCTAGCCATTTAGCAGTAGCTCCAGTAGAAATAATAACTGATTCAGCTAAAATATGATCATTAGAATCAATTTCAACTTTAAATGGTCTAGAAGAAAAATCAACTTTTGTTACCATTCCCCAGCGAACATCAGTATCAAACCTTTCTGCTTGAGCTTTAAAATCCTCCATCATCTTAGTACCATCTACACCATTAGGATATCCTGGATAATTATCAACATCAGTTGTAGTTGTTAGTTGACCTCCAGGTTGCAATCCTTGATAAAGAACAGGAGATAAATCAGCACGAGCAGCATAGATTGCTGCTGTGTAACCTGCTGGTCCTGAACCTATAATTAACAGTTTAATTTTTTCCATTTTATAATATATCTAAAATACTTAACGAATCTAAAGGATATGTGTTAGTATATGTTTTATTTTCAATAATTTCTATTTTATAGTATGACGGTGCGTTTCCTGTCCAACAACCAAGTCCTCCATCAATATTAGTTACTAGATTAGCTGGTTCTGAAAATGGATTTCCATTTGTTCCAAATTGTCTAACTAAACTTCTCCAAAATTTTAGAGATGCTTCATCAATCTGGCTAAACTTCAACAGCACAATATCATGAGATAAAAATACAGAATCTTCGAGATTAGTTAAAGGATTATTAAACTTTTTCCATCTACTTTTTTTGTAATTATCAGTAGGATCAGGAAAATCATTGTCAGGGGGTTTTGGAAAAAATGTTTCAAATGATTGTCCATCAATTAAAATATCACTGCCGGCATCAATTATTCTAAGTAAGTCCTCAGAATATTTATCTACACTATTGTTTGTTGAATCAAATCTCCAAGTCTCATAAAGTTTAGATTTTATAATAATATTATTTTGAACTGATGGTGGATCACTATAAATTGCTCTTATATCCATTCCTTCAAATTCTTCATTTTCTTCAACCCATAAACAATCTAGAGGTGTACTATTTGGGATAATTGTGTTAGCAGTGACAGTTGGGAAATTACTTTCTATTTTTAAAAAATATGTTTCACCAACTTGACTAAAATCATAATTACCATTATTATTAAAATAATTTAAATCTGTATAAATTGGAATTGTATCAAATGGTGCTGGTAATCTCTCTAAATTTACACCTATGCTGTCACCATTTAAAAATTTCCAGACAGTTACGTTTGCATTATTAACAAATAAATTATTGTATGTATTGATGTTAATAGGATCAAAATATCCCTCATTTTTTGTTAGTATTACGTAGGGAGGAAATCCAGGCTCAATGGAGCCTTCTACAACAAGCTTAGTTTCTACGTAGGAAGGGTTAATTGTAATTTCGTCCTGACATGAAACCAATAGTATAAATAAGTATAGTAATTTGTTTTTCATTTTTAAAAATTAAAGTTCCATGTTATTGAAGGTAAAATAGGAAATATTGATACTTGATAAGCCTTAGGAGTTAAATTACCATCTTGAATTGTTCCATCAATACCATCTGGTGATTCTAAGTCAAGATAAATAAAATATGGATTTTTTCTACTATAAAGATTATATATTGAAAAATTCCAAGAAGAATAATAATCTCTTTTTTTCCATTTATAATCATAGGTTGCACCTATATCCATTCTGTGATAGGGTACCATTTTGAACCCATTTCTGCTGGTAAATTCAGTGTATACATTTCCACCTATGACATACCTTTCTGTAGGAAGAGTAATGTTATTACCACTTGAATATACAAAAACACCACTAAGTGTCCATTTATCATTTAACTGGTATGAAGTTGTTATTGATAAGTCGTGTCTTCTGTCGTATTTAGCAGGGAAGGAGTTACCTTGATTTACATCATCAAAGTATCGTGTTGTTTTAGAAAGAGTATATCCAATCCAGCCAGTTAAATCACCATTATTCTTTTTAATTAACATTTCTAATCCATATGATTCACCATTACCAAATGTAAAAGCATTATCACTAGATTGATTTGTATTATCTTCAGGCAAGACACCTTCTTTATACTCAATTAAATTATCCATCTCCTTATAATAACCTTCAAGTGAGGCCTCATAAGTATCATTAACAAAGTTTTTGAAGTAACCTAATGCATATTGTCTAGAAAATTTAGGTTCAATCTTAGACGAACTTGGAACCCATAGATCAGTAGGAAGAGAAACAGCGCTAGTGGATGCTAGATGTATATATTGATAATTTTCTGTGTAAGCAGCTTTAATTGAACTATTTGAATTAAGTCTGTATCTAACTGATAATCTTGGCTCTAGACCAAAGTATTCTTTTCCAGAAACTAAACCAACAATATTAGAGTCTAAATCAATGTTTGAGCTGTCTTTCTCTAGTGCTTGAAAATAAGAAAATCTTAATCCAGCATTAACTTTAATTTTTTCACTTAATTCATAATCATCTGAAATATAAATAGCAGCTTCGTTAGAATATTGTTTAAATATTTTGTCTGGTTCGAAAGTAACTTCTCCAGCTCTTCCACTTGCATTTCCAGGGGTAAAAATATGATAAATGTAATTAGCTCCAAATTTTACATTATGCCTTAAATTAGGAATGTATGTAAAATCAACTTTACCATTCCAATCATTGATTCCAGAGAAAATTTTAAGTGCAAACTCTTGTTGTTCTATATTGAATTCAAATCTATAGTCAGTAAATATTAATGATGTATTTAAGAACAATTTATCATTTAAAAGATGATTCCATCTTAATGAAGTAGTTGCATTTCCCCAAGGAATTTGAATATTAATTCCATTATCAGAATTATTAAAGCTAAACACATCTCTTCCGAAATAACCACTTAAAAATAATTTATCTCTGTCAGATAATCTATAATTAACTTTAGTTGTTAAATCATAAAAATAGTACCCAGAACCACTGAAAGCATTGTCTTCATTATTTAAAAAAGGTTTTGATAAAACATCAATATAAGTTCTTCTGCCTGATACAATGAAAGAGGATTTGTTTTTTACTATTGGTCCTTGCACTGTCGCTCGTGATGATAATAAGCCAATACCTCCATCTAATTCAAATTTTTTATTGTTACCATCTTTCATTGAGATATCTAGCACTGAAGATAACCTTCCTCCATATTGGGCAGGCATGCCACCTTTAATAATATTAATATCTTTAATAGCATCAGCATTAAAAACTGAAAAGAAACCAAATAAATGAGACGCATTATAAACAACAGCTTCATCTAAAAGGATTAGATTTTGGTCAGGACCACCACCTCTTACATAAAGAGCTGAATTACCTTCTCCACCAGATTGAATTCCAGGTAATAATTGAGCTGATTTGAGTACGTCAACTTCTCCTAGAATAACGGGAAGTTTTTTTATGTTAGAAACTTGTAGCTTAACTTGACTCATATTAGTACTCTCTACGTTTTTATCAGATTTTTCACCCTTAACTGTTACTTCATCAGTCTTTATTGAATTGTCTTTTAAAGGAATATTAACTCTTTTGTCTTGATTAAGATTTATTGTTTTTGAAAAAGTTTTTAAACCTATGAATGAATATTGTATAACATAGGTTCCTGACTCTAATGTCAGTGAATAAAATCCATATTGGTTAGTAGTAGTTCCTTTAAATGATTTTTCATCAAATACTGAAACACCAATTAGACTTTCTCCACTTTCTTCTTCAGTTACATAACCACTAAGTGTGAAACTGTTTTGACTGAAAGACGTAAAATATGTTAAAAGAGATAAAAATAATATTAGTCTTTTCAATTTGTATAAAAAGTTATGTATAAAGTTATACAAACTTATACAAATTAATGTAATCAGCACGATTTATTATTATTTTTGTTTTTCGGGATGTAGCTTAGTCTGGTTAAAGTACTCGTCTGGGGGGCGAGAGATCGGAGGTTCAAATCCTCTCATCCCGACAATGACTATAAGAGTACTTTTAATTTATTTGTTTTTTCATCAGAGTTTAATTTCATTAGCTCAGCTTGG
>JAOOLD010000013.1 GCA_028408365.1 Bacteroidota bacterium | reverse complement strand
GGGAGTTTTAAACTCCCTCTTTTTTTAATATTTGTTATTGTGTAATATATACACTTACATTATTTTAATTATTTTTACTTACAGATCGCATGATTAAAACATTTAAAATACTCTTACTTTTTATCTTTCCATGTATAGGTTACACTCAAAACTGGAATCTCGTTTGGAGTGATGAATTCGATTCAAATGTTGTTGATCAAAGCAAATGGACTCATGAAATTGGTACAGGATCACAAAATAATATGTGGGGTTGGGGTAATGGTGAGTTACAATACTATCAACCACAAAATTCAATAGTAAGTAATGGTTCGTTAAAAATTGTAGTGCAACATGAACCTCAGGGTTTAGTTGATAGTTGGAACAATACTTATTATTATTCCTCATCAAGAATTTCTACTAAGGATAACTTTAACTTTAAGTATGGTAAAGTAGAAGCAAGAATAAAGACTTTAGATGGAGAAGGGTTTTGGCCGGCTTTTTGGCTTTTACCTAAAAATGGCCAGTGGCCATGTGATGGAGAGATAGATATTATGGAGCAATGGGGAAGAGATACGCCTACAGACGAGACCACAGGAGCCGCACATATTGGTTCTTGTGCTAATAGTTACTCAAATTATCAGAACTTCCAGACATTTAGCTCTTCCGACTACTCCAGTAATTTTCATATATATAGTATTATTTGGGAAGAAGATTATATTGCTTGGTATGTTGATGGTAATAAGGTTTTTCAAGTTACTCCAGCTAGCTTTCCAACTATTCCAAACCAACATAGTTGGCCTTTTAACTCAAATAATTGGTATATTATACTTAATCTAGCAATTGATAACAATGGTCCTAACAGTAATTCAGCTTTTCCAAATAACATTGAAGTTGATTATGTTAGAGTTTACGAATCAAATGGAGTATTAGGCTGTACAGATCCAACCGCACTCAACTATGATCAAAATGCAAATATTGATAACAGTACTTGTGAGTATAATGTTACATTTAATATTGATATGAACAATGTAGGTTTTAACTTTACAACACCTGAGGTCAATGGTACTTTTAATAATTGGTGTGGCAATTGTTGGCCTATGACTGATATAGATTCTGATAATATCTGGTCAACAACTGTAGTTTTGACTGAGGGTGAATACAAATTTAAATATAGTGTAGACAATTGGTCAGTACAAGAAAACCTAAATCCCACCGACTTTTGTACAATATCTAATTTTGGATACACAGATAGAGAGCTTATTGTATTTGAAAATATGAATATATGTCCCGAATGGAATGAATGTACGCCAGTTTGCTCTCCTACTAATCTTGACGAAATTATAAATAACAACTATGAGTCTATTATAGTTAATGATTTTCTTACGTTAGATGAAGATTTTAATGAAATATCAATTTTTAATTCTTCGGGAAAGAAAGTAGTGGAGCTGGAAAATATTTTTGAATCAAAAATTGATATTTCCAATTTAAATAAGGGAGTTTACTTTCTTCATGGTAGAAATAAAATAAATAATAGAATAATTAAAATTTTAAAAATTTAATATGGTTACAATTGATTATATAGTAGTCGCAATATATTTTGCATTAATACTTTTTGTAGGACTATACTCATCCAGAAAAAAAGATGATAGTTCTGAATATTTTTTAGCTAATAGAAACCTTGGATGGTTCATTGTCGGAGCTTCATTATTTGCTTCAAATATTGGCTCTGAGCATCTTATAGGCTTAGCTGAAAGTGGTTTTAAAAGAGGTTTGATTGAATCTCAATTTGAGATTTTAGCTGCTTTTATGCTGTTATTGCTTGGTTGGGTTTTTGTCCCATTTTATAATAAAAGTGGAGTAATAACGATGCCAGAGTTTTTGGAAAAAAGGTTTTCATCCTCTGCTAGAATGTATTTGTCAGTTTTATCAATATTTGCATATGTTATCACCAAAATCTCAGTCACTATTTTTGCTGGTGCAATAGTCTTTGAAAGTCTTCTAGGGATTAATTTTTGGCTTGGTGCTGTCATTGTAGTTTTAGTAACAGGACTTTATACCGTTTTTGGAGGATTAAAAGCTGTTGTTTACACTGATGCAATACAATTATTTATAATAATAGGGGGGTCTTTAATGCTAACTGTTTTTGGGCTTCAAGAAATAGGAGGATGGCAACAAATGGTTGATACTTCTAGAGATGGGGCAATGAGCTTGTGGAGATCAGCAAATGATACTGACTACCCATGGACAGCTATTCTTTTTGGAGCTCCAATTTTGGGAGTTTGGTATTGGTGTACAGATCAATTTATAGTGCAAAGAGCTTTAGCTGCGAGAAATATTTCAACTGCTAGAAAAGCTACAATTTTCGCTGGTTTCTTAAAGTTAACTCCAATGTTCCTTTTTGTTGTTCCTGGAATGATTGCATATACTTATTCACAAACAAATTTAGAATTTGCTAACCAAATTGGCGATGGAGCAGCTGCATTACCAGTAATGGTACAAGCTATGCTTCCTGCTGGCTTAAGAGGATTAGTCGCAGCAGGGATTTTATCGGCACTGATGAGCTCTCTTTCTTCTGTCTTTAATTCATGTTCAACTTTAATTACTGTTGATATTTATAAAAAATATAAGCCCAATACATCTGAAAAGAAATTAGTAAGAGTTGGACAAATTGCAACATTATTTCTTGTTGCAATAGGAATTTTATGGATTCCTTTTCAAGAGTCTTTGTCGGCAGGTGGACTATTTAAATATATTCAAGGAATACAAGCGTATGTAGCGCCACCTATTGCTGCTGCCTTCTTGCTAGGTTTATTTATTAAAAGATTAAATTCTCAAGGTGTAATGACCGCATTTTATACAGGCGCTGTTTTAGGGGTATTAAGACTAGTCCTTGAAGTTTATGGAGTTCAAAATTTTATTACGAATATTCATTTTTTACACTTTGCTTTAAATTTATTTATTCTTTGTTCTGTAATTATGATTATTGTTAGTTATTTAACAAAAGAACCAGATTATGAGAAAATTAAAGATTTAGTTTACAGTAAATCTGCTCTTCAAACTGAGGATGTAAAAAATGGAATTGAGACAGATAAAGTGTTAACAGTGTTAATTATTATATCTGTATTTGTCATTTGGTATGTTTTTAGATAGATGAGACATCTTTTTATAATAATACTCTTTCCATTTATTTGTCATTCACAGGATGCAATTAGTACTAAAAGCGTTCTTTTTGTAGGAAATAGTTTTAGCTTCTATTGGAACATGCCAACTTTGTTCGAAAAAATAGCTGAAAGTGAAGGTGTAATATTTGATGTGCATAGTGCAACAGAAAGTGGTGCAAGTTTAAAAGACCACTGGCATGGTGAAAAAAAATCACAAGCTGTAGAGCTCATTAAAAATAAAAGATGGGATTATGTAATTATGCACGACCATAGTTTAGCAACTATAAATAAATTGGAAGATTTTAGAACATATGGTACTAATTTTTGTGAAATTGTTAAAGAGTCAGGTGCTGAACCTATTTTATTAATGACATGGGCGTATAGCTCAGACATTAATATGATAAATACTATCTCCAAGCAATACAAGCTTTTAGGCAAAAAATTAAATGTTAGAGTTTGTCCTGTGGGTGAGATATTTAATTTATCAAGGACAATAAAGCCAGAGATTAATTTGTTTTCTGATGACAAACATCCAAGCCCTGATGGTTCATATTTAGTTGCACTGAGTTTATATAAATTCATAACTGGAAATTCAATTAAAAATGTTCCTGGAAGAATAATTACAACAAATCAAATTGAAAAAAAAACATATCATTCTTTTGTTAAAAATGATAAAGTAGAATTTTTTAAAAATATAATTAATAAAAAAATATAGAAAAATGAAAAAAATAGCTTTTGTTCTAGTGGTCATAATTTTTTACTCATGTCAAAATAATTCAGTTAAAACGAACTTTATACTTGATGATGAAATTGAGAGCAAGATTAATTCACACTTAAAAAAAATGACGATTGCTGATAAAGTTGGACAGACATGTCAGGTTACTTTGGGCGCACTAATGAAAACTGATTCAAAAAATAAATTGATTTGGCCTCATGAAATTGATCCCGAGAAATTGTCAGTAGCAATAAATGATTACAAAATTGGTTCTATTCTAAATGTTTCAAATCATACTTTTGATTTAGAAAGATGGCATGAAATAATCAAAACAGTGCAAACAGAGGCAATGTCTTCAAAACTTGGCATTCCAATTATTTATGGTATTGACGCAATTCATGGTGTTACCTACACAAGAAATAGTACATTATTTCCACAAGAAATTGGACTTGCTGCTACCTGGGATTTGGAACATGCTAAAGTGATGGGTGAAGTAACTGCCTATGAAACAAGAGCGTCAGGTATCCCGTGGAACTTCTCTCCGGTTTTAGATTTGGGACGAAAGCCAATTTGGTCTAGATTTTTTGAAACATTTGGAGAGGATGTTTATTTAGGTAAAAAAATGGGGTCAGCACTAGTTAATGGCTATCAAGGTTCCAGTTCTAGGATTGATAGTTTACATGTTGCTGCTTGCTTAAAGCATTATGTAGGGTACAGTTATCCAACAACAGGAAGGGATAGAACACCGTGCTTGATTCCCAAAAGAACTATGGAAGAGTATTATCTTCCAATGTTTAAAGAGTCAATAGACAATGGCGCCCTAACAGTAATGATTAATAGTGGAGAGGTTAATGGTATACCAGGTCATGCAAATAAGTATCTTTTAACAGATGTTCTAAAAACCCAATGGGGATTTTCAGGCTTTTCAGTTTCTGACTGGGAGGATTTAATTAAGCTTCATAGTGAGCATTTAACTGATTCAACGCTAAAGCAGGCAATTGCCACAGCAATAAACGCAGGAGTTGACATGAGTATGGTTCCACTTTCTCCAAATTACAAACAGTATTGTGATCTTTTTATTGAGCTTGTGAATGAAGGTGTAATAAGTATGAATAGATTGGATGATGCAGTGAGAAGAATATTAAGAGTTAAATATCATTTGAATTTGTTTGAGAAACCATACAACAAGTTGGACAACTATAATCAATTTGCGTCTGCTGAGTTTAGAAACAAAGCTTATAGATCAGCGACAGAATCAATTACTCTTCTTAAAAACAATGGTGTTCTACCACTTTCAAAGAACAAAAAAGTTCTTGTCGTAGGACCAACATCTAATTCATTAATATGTCTAAATGGTGCCTGGACTCATACTTGGCAAGGGCTTGGATCAAAAAATAATAAGTTTATTAGTAACCAATACAATAATGATTTTCCAACAATATTAGATGCAGTAAATAAAAAGAACAATGGAATAGTTCACCATATCAACGGAATAGATTTTGTTATGAAAGATGGAGATGAATCTGAGAAATTCAATTCTGATATTAATTTTTTGAATATTGCTAAAAGCTGTGATTATATAATTGTTTGTTTAGGTGAATTACCATCAACAGAGAGACCTGGGGATCTAAATACTCTTGAAATGACAGCCCTACAAAAAGATCTGGTTAGAAGATTAGAAAACTTTAATGTTCCCAAAATTTTAGTTTTAGTACAAGGCAGACCGAAAATCATCAGAGATATTGAGCCTAAGTTTGATGCTGTACTTAATGCGTACTTGCCAGGAGATCAAGGTGGTGTTGCTATAGCAGATATTTTATTTGGGGATATCAATCCAAGTGGAAAATTACCATATACATATCCATTATATCCAGAAGTCATTTTACATTATGACTACAAGCAAACTGAAACTATAAATGGTAATACATGGAGCAATGATTTTTATCAATCTCAATATGACTTTGGTTTTGGTTTAAGTTACTCTAATTTTGAGTATTCTAATTTGAAAATCAATAAGAAAAAGATTAATGAAAGAGAGGAGATTATTATTTCTGTAGATGTAGAAAATACAAGCGATGTTACAGGAAAAGAAGTAGTTCAATTGTATACTAGAGATCACTATGCCACAATTGCTCCGCCACTTAAGAAGTTGCAAAGATTTACAAAGATTGAGCTATCTGCCAAAGAAAAGAAAACTGTGAATTTTACACTCAGTGAAAAGGATTTAAGATTTTTTGGAATAGAAAATAAGTGGATAAGTGAGAATGGAAAATTTTCAATATTTATTAACCAACTTGAAGAGGAATTTACTTTGATAAAAAGTTGAAATATATATATATAATATTAATTACTTCTTTTATTTGTGAATTTTCATTTTCACAAAATGACACTGACTCTGTTGAGATATTAAATAAAAGTAGTTCTTTATTCTCAAGTACGCCAGTAAGTGTTAAAAACGCCAGCAATAACTTGAGAATTGGTGGTAATTTTAGGTTTTTCAACTACATTAGAAATTTTCAAGAAATGTACCCGTTGGATATTGCCAATTATTATTCTGGTGAATATCCACAAAAGACATTAATTTCAATTGGAACAGGGTACAGAGATCCAATGCTTTTAATGACAATTTCAGCTAGTCCAACAAAAGATGTTTCTTTTGGAACGGATTTAATTTTGAATAGTCCTTTAAATGGAGACTTTCGCTCATCTTCGAATATATTTGATCTTAATTTAGGTAGTAATATTTATTCATCTATACAAACAAGATTTGCAAAGCTAGGATTTCAAATTGGTGGTATATCATGGTATAGGCAAAGTAAATTAACAGTATGGGCTGAGGAGGGCTATTTAAGATACAGCTTGTTTGATAGAGCTCCATATGATCCAATTTTTGATAATGTTACTCAGAAATATTCTCAATATTTTGATAGTGGAACCATTGAACAAGATATTAGATTTGGTAATGTTGCGTTTAAAGGCATAACAATGACTGGTTCTCAAATAAAGGGGCCAGGTAATTCTGACTTTACTTTTACATCAATTCTAGGAAAGACTCAGAACAATAACACAAGAGTACTTGGAAATGGAAAAGATGACTACTCCTTTGGAATAAACATTAAGAATATTTTTTCTTCTAATTTTATAGCATATAATTATTTTAGATCCTCAACGTTTACAGACTCCACAAATGTAAAATTTAATTATTTTGATGTTAATTCTCTTGAATATCAAACTAAGCTATATAAACTTGATATATTTGGAGAGGTTGGAATAGGTAGTTTTGGAAATCAAGATAACTCTAGCTACGGAACAGCTATCCTATTTAATTTAAGAACTCCCAGAAGTTATACATATTTTCCATTTCTGTTTCAATTTTCATATATAGAGCCTGAAGTTGTAAATGTTAATTCTGCAATACAAAATGCATCAGTTGTAGATTTAATTAGTACAACAGTAATCGATAATGGAACAAACCCAACTGTATTAGCAGGTTTTGGTGGGCCAATGAACTCAGTGGGCTATTTGGCGAATAATAGAGTTGGAGGTAGTTTAAGTGGAGAAATGGAATTTGGTAATTTAAAAATAACTTTGGCAGTAGCTGCTTATAAGGAACTTGAAAGGATTTCATCTAATCTTTCATACGGTCATATAATTTCTGGTCTTTTTTTATCTAGGATTTCTTATTTTCAAACTGGATTTAATCCATATGGAACATTTAATTCATATTACAGAGGAGTATACGAAAATGTTAATATACAAGACACTATTTTTTCAGAATCCGGATATGAACTATCCTCACTTTTTGATAGTAAAGGAAATATGAATTTTGACAAATATTACTTTGCATCTGATTTGCATTTAAAATTCAAGGGTAAGATAATGAATAAGGATTTTTATGTTTTTTCATTAACAAATTATAATACTGCCCAAGATTATCTTACTTTATTACCGATTATTAATAACGAACCATTTTTGAGGCAATTTTGCACTCAGATTGATTTAGTTTATAATTATTCAGAAAGACTTAATGTGCTTGCAAAGTTTGGTTTAGAAAGTATTTTGGCAAATAGATTTACAGATTTAGATATTGAAAATCCTCTAAATATTACCGGCTCTGAACATCCACTTTTTGATGATTACAATGATTACGAGCCAAGTTTTAAAGCTAGAAATCAAAATATAAATCAATATGGTTTTGGATTAGATTACAAGCTCAATGATGGGTTGCATTTATATTTGCGTCATTTCTTTTATGATTTTCATGATAAAAATTTCAGCTTAAACAAAATAAATGTAAGTGAAACTACAGTAGAATTAAAAATTAATTTATGAAAAAAAATATTATAATTTTTGCGTGCTTAGTCATGTCACTTGACGCATTAACTCAGACTAAATCAAAAATATGGTTTGATGGAAAGGCGAGGGCAATATACAACAGAGACGTTTTAACTGATGGTCATTTAGAAAATGATACCGTTTCTTCATTACATCAATCTTCTGGCTATACAGCTCTGGAATTAGGCGTTCATTTTAATCCAAATGATAATATTGAGGTTTTTTCTGAGGTTAGATTTAGGAACAATTTTGAGGGTTTTTGGGGTCAAGATAATTTTGTTGAGTTAAGAAGACTTTCACTCAAATCAGTCATAAGTGATGGTCTCTCAATTGAACTTGGGGATATATTTTTGAAACAATCAAAATTTACATTATATAATTATGAAAGCGAAATTTATGAAAGGGCTTCGTTCGTTGGATTAAGAGCCTATGATGATCTTATAAATTCGGAAAATTTATACTACAAGAATTTTTGGAGGATGCATGCTTTTAAGGCAAATATGAAATTGGATTTTTATAATTATATAGATGCTATATCATTAGACTTTTTTACATCAAGAATTAAAGGTCAACAATGGCTTGGTAATCCAGAGTTGTTGATGACAGGATTCACCACTAATGCCATTATTCAAAATGATTTTCAACTTCAATTTAATTTTAATAATTCATTTGAGATTAAAAGCACAAGTTTGCAAAGTGAAATAATTAGAAATCCAATTTTCTCTTCAATTTTTCTTTTTAAGAAAAAGATAAATGGATTTAATTTAAAACTTAATAATGAGCTTGGGAAATCCTCATTGTTATGGCAAAATAGCCGGATATCACCCAGGCTAGAAGATTTTTTTAATAGCTTTAATGTTGTATTAAAAAACAAGTTTTTAAAGCTTAATACCACGGCACTTTTTGTTGGTCCAGATTTCAGGAGTTTGGGAGCTCAAACAAAAAGAATTAATTTTAATAGTGCTCCCTCTGCGTACAGATATATTGGTAATATTCAAAAGTTACGATCTATAAGCTTTTATGATATTTTATCAGACCCTCAAATTTATAATCAAAATTTAAGTCCGTTAATGATGAATTATAATGTAAAATATGAACCTATTTCACCATTCGGAGATGCTACTCCCAACAGAATTGGAATTAAGAACATAATTTCATACAATCATAATAATTTTGTTTACTTAGATTCTAAATTAAATTTCTATTCAGAAATAATTGGACAAGGTACAAATGAGAAAAGAAATTTGTCTTATACATCAGCATCAGCAACTATTCAGCTTGATAAGATAACTAACTTAAAAAACTCAAATTTAAAAATATCTTATGATCAAAGTAAAGTTAACAGATCAGGAAATGATTATGAACAAATAGATTTAACTACTAACTTGCTTAGTTATTGCTTTAATGTCGAGTTTTTTAAGAAAACAAGCTTTAATTTTTCAGCTTTTAATTATATGGCAAAAGGAAATGAGTTTGAATCAATAAGAAATGATTATACTGAAATCTTCTCATTTTCAGAGACAATAATGGATTCAAATGAAAATATTTATTCATTAGGACTACAGTATGATTTTAATAAAAAAACTTATTTCAACATACAATATAATTTTACAAACAACATAAATAATATAAATAGCGATGAGGATCTTCAATTTAATAGAATCCTTTTTGTGTTTAACATAGACTTTTAAATATGAAAACAATAAAATACTTATCAATTCTACTACTTATAATTTCGTGTAAAGATGACTTTGAAGGACCCTCATTAAATGATGTGTTTGGGCCTTTTGAGTTAAGGCAAGATTTTATAAATAGTTCTGATACAATAAACTTTGAACAAGAAAATAATATGTTTTTTCAAGCAGAATTCTCTAAGGTAATGAACTGGAAAATTACTATTGAAGGTAATATTTCAGGATCTAGAAAAGAAATTATTGGATATTCAAAAGATTTGAATATTCAAAACTCAACTTGGAATGGAAATACAACAATATTACCATTTTTTGTTTCAGAAAACTGTGATGTAACACTATCTTTTGTTGAAAGTGATACAACTTTTTCAACACAATTATATGTTTCTGCTCCGAAGCAGTATAATGATGAGGAGTCAGTTCTGATAACTGACTTCGAAGGAGGTTTTAATCCTAACTTCACTAATTTTTTTCAGTCCACATGTGCTAAATCTATTGAGAGTGACAATCCTGCAGAAGGAAATAGATATTTAAAACAAATAGGTTGGTGTGATTGGGATTGGTTAATCGGATATATAGATTTTTACACTCAACACTGGTTGGAACCAAATACTCTTTCCCCCGATCCTTCTTTAACATTTTTAAATCTAATGGTTTACAGTGATAGCGCAGTAAATTCATTAAATGAACCGAACACTTTATTTAAAATTGAGATATACGAGGATGAGAACCAAGACAATTATTACGATTCGAGTTCAGAGGATATGTATGGGCTTGAAATCCCTGTTAATTGGAATGGATGGAAGATGATTTCACTAAGATATAGTGATATACCCTCTTTAAATCTTGGTAATTCAGTTCAGGAACCTGATAAAGTATTTAATGTTAGAACACTTGTTCTTTCTGACCCTACAATGTGGTCATCAACGCCTGAAAGCGACCCACAAGCACGGGCTGATGTAGACTATTTAATTTGGACAAAAAACCAACCAATACTTGAAAAGTAAATGAAAAGAATTTTATTAATATTTCTTATTAGTTCTTGCTCTGTTTCAAAACAAACATTGTATGAAAAAGAAATAAAAAATAATGAAGGAATAAAGGGGTTCACTGCCCTTGAAATCTTTTCAACTGGTGGAACTGATGAAATATGGGGTATTGAAGAAGATGACTGTAAATCTTTTACATATTCAACATTAGATAAGTCTATGAGTATGGAGATGATAAGACAAGAAAAAATAAAAAATAATGATGAACTTTCTGATACTGAAATGTCTAGTGAATTACCTGAGATTTCATTAAATGTTAAAGTTCGAAAGCCAAAAAATTCACTTCATCTACAAGTCAAAAATATAGACTGCGAATGGATTGGGATGGGTATTGGATGGGCATCCTGGGTAGGTAAAAATATTGTTCCTGCTTTAGAGTATGCAGCAATTGAGTTTTATGCTAGAGTAGATGGTAATCCAATATATGCTTTGCCTATTGTTTTTATTTTAGAAGACTACTCATCCAAACAATGTTATGCAACTGCAAATTATTTAGGAATCGAGGGTGGGGTAATTGGTAACGAATGGACAAAAATTATTATCCCACTCTCCACTTTTTCATTTGATATAAATGATGAAATAGATTTAACAAATATTAAACAAATAATGTTACAAGCATTTAATAAAGTTGATGTATATATTGATGAAATGAGGCTAGTCCCATTTGATTTTAAATATAAAAAAGTGCCGGCTCAATTAACAATTCAGGATACAATATTTCCTATTAATATATTAGATGTGAATAAAGAAGTTATTTTTGGAATTGATGAGAGATATTGTTCAAATTTTAAAATTAATCCAGAAAAAAAATCGATAAATATTTCAATTGAAAGTGATATTTGTGATTGGAAAAATATAGCCATTAGTTGGAATAGCTGGATGTACACTGACCTAAGTAATGACTTTAAAAGATTATTCTTGGAGATGGAATTTAATGAAGTTTTATATAAGCCATTTGATATTGTTTTTGAAGATTACAGTGGAAAAAAAATGTCATTGAGCAGTGAAGATGGAAGAAAATTTACAAAAGGTCTTTCTAGTAAAATCAGCATGAGTTTTAAACAATTTCCAATTAGAAAATCTAAAATTGATTTTAAAAGATTAAAACAAATATCTTTTAGCTTTGAAGAAGATACCAATATAGAACTAACTAAATTATACATTACAAAAAAATAATAAAATGATCAAAAAAATCTTTGCAATTGTCACACTTTCTTTAATTTCAATTCAATCTATTTTCTCACAGGAAGTATGGGATGATTTTGAGCAAAAAAGAATAGGGTATTATAACTTTATTCATGGGGTGATGACAATTAACACTGCAAATCCCTCTCCGAACTCAGTAAATTCATCTGATTTTTGTGCTAAGTACGAAAGGAATATTGCTGAAACTTATGATGTTTTAGAAATCATTGCAAATGGACCAATGTTTGATGTCTCAGATTATATTTCTGGAGCAAAAAAAATGAAAATTGATGTTTATAGTCCTGCAGTAGGTATACCAATACAAATTACTCTTGAGGATTCAACAACCGCTACTCCTACAAATTATCCAACTGGAAGACACAGTGAATATATTGGAGTTACTACTGTAGCTAATCAGTGGGAAACTGTAGAGCTTGTGTTTAATGGTCAACCTGATCCTAGTTTATCAAATGTGGGCATTACTTCAATTATTTTATTATTCAATCCTGCAACAAATACAGATGATACTTATTATTTTGATAATCTAATGGGGCCAGAGGTAAATGGGCCATGCAATGGATTCGTTTCCAACCCTCAATCTGATTTTCAAGATTGGGACTGTAACTGGAATATTAATTTTGGTTATATGAGTGGTCAGTTACTACAAAGCTATAATCCTGCTGTTGGTCCGGTTAATACAAGCAAGTATTCAGCTAAATATACAAGAGTTCCTGATTCAAATGGAGAAGATGTTTTAATTGCAAATTTCTCAGCCGGATCTCTTAATCTAAGTTCAAATAATATTTTCAGAATTCAACTTTACGGACCTCCTAGACCATTTAAAATATCTTTTCAAGATGATACAACTGAAGTTATTTCTTTTAACAGAACAATTTCTTCTGCTAATCAGTGGCAGCAATTTCCATTCGATTTGTCAAGTGTATCAAGTCAGAATATTAGCAGATTTGTCTTATTCCTCGACCAGGGAGTAGTTAATTTTGATGTATACTACATTGACAATATTGGTTTGTCCTCATCTCCATCCAACACTATTGAGCTCAATGATCAGTTGGTTACTATTTTTCCTAATCCAGTTGATGATAAATTATTTATAAAAAGTAGTATCAATAACTCAGAGTTTGATTTTTTCATATATGACAGCAAAGGAATACAAGTGAAAAAAGGAAGAATTTACAATCCAAAATCTATAAATAATATCAGCTTAGAATTATCTTCAGGAATATACAGTATGATAATTCGTTCTAAAAACAATATTCTTACAAAAAAAATAAGTGTTAAATGATTAAGTGCATACAAATACTTTTTCTTTCATTGTTCTATTTACAGTCATTTGCAAGTAACGAGCTTGATCTAGGTACTTATATTGTAAAAACAAATACAGGATATGAGTTGATTAGAAATGGCGAGAATTATTTTGTTAAGGGGGCTGGAGGATATCAGTATTTAAATCAGCTTAAAGATATTGGAGGAAATTCAATTAGAACATGGGGTGTCGATAATGCAAAGCAAATACTTGATGATGCTCATAAACTTGGAATAACTGTTTGTTTAGGACTTTGGGTTGGTCACGAGAGGCATGGTTTTAATTACGATGATGAGTATGCTGTAGAAGGACAATTAGAATCTTTTAAAAAAACAATAAATGAATTCAAAGATCATCCTGCTCTTCTTATGTGGGCTGTAGGCAACGAAATGGATCTGTTTTACAAAAACTTCAAAGTATGGAATGCGGTAGAAGATATTGCTGCGATGATAAAAAGTGTTGATAAAAAACATCCTGTTATGACAGTGACCGCTGGCTTTGATCCTGCTGAGGCTTATTTAATTAAAACATCATGCCCAAGCATTGATATTTTAGGAATTAATACATACGGTGGGATTAGTGCTTTATCAAAAATGATCAGACAGTCCTGCTGGGATAAACCATATATGGTAACTGAATGGGGCCCGTTTGGTCATTGGGAGTCATCTAAAACTACTTGGAAAGCATCAATCGAGCTTACAAGCAAAGAAAAAGCCGAGGTTAGAAATAACGCGTACAGTCATATTGTAAATGATAGTAATTTATGCCTTGGAAGTTATTGTTTTCTTTGGGGCTACAAACAAGAGGAAACACCAACATGGTACGGTATTTTTTCAAAGGATGGTTATGCAACTCAAAGTGTAGATGTTTTAAATGGCAATTGGAAGAATTCAAATAGAAATAAGGCTCCTGTAATTGATAAGATTTTACTAAATCAAAAAACAAGATATGAAAGTGTAAAAATCTCAAAAAAAGATGTTTGTGAATTGAGTACAAAAATTTATGACCCTGAGGGAGATAAATTGAATTATTATTTTGAAGTATTACCAGAAAATTATCAAAAAGTGGAAGGTGGAGATTTTCAAAAATCCTTAGAAAAAGTTAATATTAATATTATCAGTAATGAGAATGGAAATTTGAAATTTAAAGCACCATTGAAAAGAGGTGCTTATAGAATTTTTGTATACGCTGATGATGGACAAAAAAATGTTGCAACAGCAAATTTCCCTTTTTACGTAAAATAGATATATGGAACAAATAAATTTATCAATAGACTGCTTAGTTCTTGGATATAGTGATGATCAAAAATTAAAGGCACTTTTAATCAAGAAAATTATTAATAAGGATAATGATTTGCAATATGCACTGCCTGGAGATCTTGTTGGTTACGATGAGGATTTAAATACCGCTTCTAAAAGAATACTAAAAAATTTAACCTCACTAAGTGATGTTTTTTTAAAGCAATTTTACACTTTTGGAAACCCAAACAGAACAAAGCATAAAAAAGATCAAGACTGGTTAAATATTTATAGAAAAAGACCAAAAGAGAGAGTTGTTACAATAGGCTATATGGCTCTAGTTAAAATGGAGGACTATAAGCCTGGACCATCATCTTTCGCTTTTGAAGTTGAGTGGGTCTCTATAGATGATGTGCCCAAAAATATGGCTTTCGATCACAATATAATATTAAACAAAGGAATAGAGTTTTTAAGAAATCAAATGAATAATGAGTTTATCTCTAATTTATTGCCTCGAAAATTCACATTGTCTCAACTTCAAAATCTGCATGAAATAATTTTAAATCAAAAACTCGATAAAAGAAATTTTAGAAAAAATATTTTGAAAGTTGAAAATATTAAAAGAACAGAGGAAAGACAGGAAGGTGTGCCTCACAAGCCCGCTTTTTTGTACCAGTTTTCTAAAAACTAATGATAAATAAAGTTAATTATTTACTAAAAAAGTCAGGTCTTTCAATTACTCCTTTAAGAAAAGAAGTTCTTGCATTTCTTTTAGAAAATGAAGTTTCAAGTTTAGATGATATAAAAAAAAATATTAAAGAGTTTGATAGAGTAACATTCTACAGAACAGTTAAAGTTCTAATAAAGTTTAAAATAATTAAAGAACTAAGCTTTGAAAACAAAAAGTTTCTTTCTTTAAATCGCAATATCCATAAAAGTTCGGATTCTTTTGAACAATCAGTTTATTTTTATTGTATGTATTGCAATAATCTTACTTTTTTGAATAACAAAATTATAAGCTTTGATATTGAGCCAGATTATGAGGTTCATCAAAGCGAATCAATTATTTCAGGTAAATGCAATCTCTGTAACTAGTTTAGATAAAGTTTATTGATTTTTACAAGAGGACCTGAGCAAATGTAGTTATGACATTGAACACAGCTAGTTACTATGTTGTTGTAGTTTTCTGAGTTTGGAAAGTTATTGAAATTTTCAACAGTTCTGTGAAAAGACTCTGACATTGGCTTTAAACTTTCAGTGTAAAAAGTTGAGTCTGTTGCTTTTTGGTTATGTATTTTGTTAAAATCAAAAGATATGTTATCAAATTTCTCATCGTTTTCAATTTTATATTTTGCAACTTCTAATTCTTTTGTCATTATTCTCATGTTTAACGCCATTTCACTTGCTTCGTTTGGATCTATTATTCCTTTGTTGACACACGAAAACAGAAATAATGAAATAAAAATTATGAAGGTTTTTTTCACGCTACTCTATTATTACTCCATCCGCTATAAAAGAAAGCTTATATTGATCATCGACTATTTGTTCTATCTCATCTTTAGATTTCCCTGCATCTTGAGCATAATGTTTTTGATCAGCTACACTAACAGTATCATAAAAGGCAGTTCCTTTGAATACTACTTCTTTTCCATCAACACCAGATTTAGGAACAAAAAATCCATAGTCCTTGAATTTTATAAAAAGAGTGTCATTTCCAGTTTCAACTCTCATCCAACAACCTTTCTTAGGGCAAGTTGAGATTATTTTTCCAGAAAGAGTAGTCTCTATTTGACCTGAGTTTTTTAGTTCTGATATAACAGATGGCAAGGTGCTTATATTGTTTTTAGTTATGATTTCACCATAATTATCCGTACTCTGAGTACAGCTTGAAATTATGATCAACAGGATTAAAATTATATTTTTCATAATTCAAAAATATCAAATAAATTAATAATCAATAAATATGAAACAAAGCTGCAATAATATTATTATGAAACAATGTTGCGTTTATACCAATCGCTAAAAATCTCGTGTATTAACTCAACTCCATCTGTTATTGAAGCAGGTCCTGGCTGTAGAATAATCTCTGATTTTATTTCATAAATTTCGTTATTATTAACAGCTTTAATTTTTTCCCAACCATTTCTTTTTTTAATTTTTTCCTTTTTTACTTTTTTTCCACACCATGACGCAATAATAATATCTGGATTTTTTTTAATTACATCATTAGAGCTTATTATTCTATCCTTTGCTAATGATTCTTTTGAATGTTCAATAAAAATGTCATTACCACCACAAAGATGTATTATCTCACTCACCCATTTAATTCCACTGATTTGAGGATTATCCCATTCTTCAAAATATACCTTTGGTTTTTTTTTCCATTTGGATGTTTTGTTAGCTATTTGTTTATGTTTATTTTTTATTTCATTAATTAAATCTTTAGAGGCTTCACTTTTTCCAACTAAACAACCCACATTATATATCATTTTAAAAATTCCGTTAATAGACCTATAATTATTAATTAAAACAGTTACTCCTTTTTTTATTAGTTTTTCTGCTATTGATGACTGAATATCTGAGAATCCAATTACTAAGTCTGGTTCTAACTCTATTATTTTTTCAATGTCAGCATCTAAAAAAGTTGATACTATTTCTTTTTGCTTTTTTGCAATTTTTGGTCTTTTCGTGAACCCAGATATTCCTATTAATCTTTTTTCCTCTCCTAGTAAATAAATTGTTTCAGTAGCTTCTTCTGTAATACATATAATTCTTTCAGGGATTAAGTTATTCACGATTTGAAGATAAAAAAAAACCACTCTTTAGAGTGGCTTTTTTCTATGGAAAAGTTTAGTTATTAATTAATTACTAATCTTCTGATTGTTTTTCCAGATTCGTAAATGTCAAATAAAATCATATTCTTCTTCTCTTGATCGACAACAATTTTTCCAAGGATATCAACTGTGTAAATTATTTTATCATCTGACTTTAGTTCGTTAATATTTGAAGGTGAAGGAGGTAATAATACAGCATCAATTACATGTACAACTCCATTATCCCCAACAATATCAGCAACAGTTACCATTGCATTTTCAATATAGACATTACCACCACTGATGGTAACAGTAACATCTGATCCTTCAAGTGTAGTAACAGTTTGACCATTAGACAACATTGAAGACATAACACTATCACCAACTACGTGGTATTTTAGAATATCAGTAAGCGCAGGAAGGTTACTTAATAAACTAGATATTGTACCAGCAGGTAGTGCATTGAAAGCAGCGTCAGTTGGAGCAAAGACAGTGAATGGCCCTGGTCCATCAAGGGTGCTTGCAAGGCCACAAGTATCAATTGCAATTTCTAATATCGTATGATCAGTAGAATTTGAAATTATATCATAAACGCTATTAGATGGAGAGGGAGGTAATAATACAGCATCAATTACATGTACAACTCCATTATCCCCAACAATATCAGCAACAGTTACCATTGCATTTTCAATATAGACATTACCACCACTGATGGTAACAGTAACATCTGATCCTTCAAGTGTAGTAACAGTTTGACCATTAGACAACATTGAAGACATAACACTATCACCAACTACGTGGTATTTTAGAATATCAGTAAGCGCAGGAAGGTTACTTAATAAACTAGATATTGTACCAGCAGGTAGTGCATTGAAAGCAGCGTCAGTTGGAGCAAAGACAGTGAATGGCCCTGGTCCATCAAGGGTGCTTGCAAGGCCACAAGTATCAATTGCAATTTCTAATATCGTATGATCAGCAGAATTTGAAATTATGTCATAAACTGATGAGTCGCAACTACTGTTCCAAAGAGGATTTTGTGGATCATTTGGCATAACTAGGATTTCAGTTGGACCTAATACAACATTGAATGTGTCATTAAGATATGTTGGAATGTGAGTAACAAAGTTATAAATGTAAGCTTGCTGACATACTCCGCAAGTGTCTGTTAGTGATGTCCCGCTAGCTACGCCATTACAATCTGTAATTGCGTTTACTGTTATATTACCAATCATTCCGCTGGCTGCATGAGAACCAACAGAGCAGTCGTATTCATAGTAGCCTGGAACTGTAAATTTGTGTATGTAAATAGTGTCAGCTCCAGTTGGGCTTGAAATGAAAGAGACAGGGTTACCGAAAGAATTACCAGTAGTGCTTGAGATATCAAAATTGACATTATGAAATCCTTGAACATTTAACCAAACAACTGTGTCATTGACATCAACAGTTAGTGAGCTTGGGCTGTAATAAAAGTTTCCAGAATTTATATAATGCGTGTAAGCTTTAGTATTAATAAAAAGTAATGATAAGATAAAAATTGATATAAGTTTTTTCATAATAATTCTGCGTATTTGTTATTTTGTATAAATTTTAGAGCTCAAAGTTATGCAAAAAAAATAAATAAAGCATTGTAGTTTGATAATTTTAACTAAATAGAAACGAAGTAAATAATCGTTGGAACAAAAATTAGAATACAAAATATAGAGTAAGATATTCTTGTTGAACTTGTGCCATACCAATATGCTAATAAAATCAATGGAATTTGAAATGGTAATCTGATTAATGCTTGTTGTTTAGTTATTCCCAAAAATTCTTGCGCTTCAAAACTTGAAAACAAGAAAATATTCGCCGGGAAAATAGAAATTAAGAGCATAATAATTAAAATAGAAAACAGCTTTCTATACTTTTTAAATAATATACCAATTGATAAAATTATTTCTGCAGCACCACTAACATAAACTATCATTTCTTTAAATGGAAGATAATTAGGTACGATTGCTTTAAAAAATTCTGGTTCTGTAAAATGCTTGACTCCAACAGTGAAATACATTATTGATATCGTGTACATACTGACAAACTTAATTTTCTCAATTATATTTTCTAACAGTAACTTTTTATTTTCTAACATGAACTTTAAGAAGTCTTTTTGATTCAGATTTAACCAACTCATCAGATCTTAATTTCCAGAGTTCTTTTTTTACCATGCTATTTTTTAAACTTGGATCAATTACAGGATTAGCATATGAAAAGTCTTTTAGTAGTGTTAAATCAATTTTTGTCATTTTCCATGGTTCATGAACAAAATTATTTGAAATATTTTTTAACTCTGGAACCCATTGTCTAATAAAAATCCCATCAGGATCTTTCTCTTTAGACTGCTTTATAGGGTTGTAAACTCTAATAGAATTTATTCCTGTTGTTCCTGCTTGCATTTGAAATTGAGTAAAATGAATACCTGGCTCATAATCCAAAAATAAATTAGCCATATAGTTCACACCCTTTTTCCAGTCTTGATTAAGATGATGACATAAAAATGAAACTAGCATCGCTCTCATTCTGAAGTTGATCCAACCAGTAGAAATTAAGCATCTCATAGACGCATCAACAAGAGGGAATCCTGTTTCTCCATTTTCCCATTTTTTTAAAAGTGAAGAGTTGTTATCATATTTCATTTTTTCATATCCTCTGTTTATGCATTCAATCTCATAGCGAGGTTCAACCTCAAATTTTTGAACGAAGTGTGACCTCCACTTTAGTCTAATCAAAAAATTATTAAATGGACGTTTGTATAGCAAATAAAGTCGTGAGCTTTTAGTTTTTTGGTATACTTCTCTAACCGAAATATTTCCCCATGACAAATAAATTGATAATCTACTGCAAGACTTTCTACTAAGATGTGGACTAGAAATATTTTTTGAATAATTTTTCCCTCTTTTTTGCAAAAAAGATTTCAAGTACTTATTAGCATACAGAAATCCAGCAGGAAGAAATTTTTTTGAGTATTTGGTTAAGAAAATGAACTTATTTATATCACATAAACTTTTTTTTACTTTAAAATTAAGCTCAGAGTTTGAGTAAGAATTTTGAAATAAAGGAAGGTTCATAAAAGCATACCAATACTTGTCCCAACCATCTCTATTTTTTTTACCTCTTATTACAGCATTTTTTTGAAATTCAACCCAATTAATTTTATCAAGATTAAATTTCTTTTTAAGTTTTTTGTCTCTCTCCCATGTAAATATTGTACCACTTTCTTCATATGAGTAAATATTTTTAATCTCAAATTTATTCTGTATATAATTAATCGCCTCATCAACTTCGCATATAAACTTATTTACTTTTCTATTGTATTGAGCTAAAAATTCGTTTAATACTTTTATTGATTGATAGACGAATTGTAAATGCCTTTCACTGATATCATTTCTTGCCATTAAACTTGGTTCAAAACAGTAAATAATTATGAAATCAAGATCATGTTTCTGAGCCATGTGAATTGGCTCATGATCAAATGGTCTGATATCTCTTTTCATCCATACTACATTAATCTTTTGCATATTTTGATTTATTTATAGTATGTTTCGTAATTGAGTTTATTAGGAACTGAAATATGAAATAGTATTGATTCTTCTGAGCAAATTAATTTAATGTTATCAACATTAGAATAAATAAAAAATGAATCCTTGGTTACTATATTTTTATCAATTTCCATTTCTCCGCTGATTAGATAAAAAGTATGTGTCCTATTTTTATCTAATTCTAAATAAAACTCTTTTTTGATTTCATATTCAAACATAAAAACATCGCTATCAATATTTATGTCTGATGAAGTTCCAATTATTGTTTTTATACCATTTATATTTTCAAATTCTTTTTCTTTGTAATCTTTGTATTGAGGTTCTTTATTTAAAGATTTAGATAAATCAGGATCGAACCAAATTTGAAAAATTTCACTTTTATCATACAAGTGCTCAGAGTGAGATATACCACTTCCTGATTGAATCAACTGTACATCACCTTTTTTTAGCGATACCCATTTCTCTATTTTAGTATCATAGTGTCTGATTTTACCCTTTAAAACATAAGTTAAAATTTCAAAACCTTTGTGTGGATGAAGGCCTATAGTACTATCTTTTGTAGCAATAGCATGTGCCCAGTAAAATAAATTTGAAAAGGGTTTAAGAACAAAGGCCTCATGAGGAAATCCAATTGGTTTATTTTCAATTATCTCTCCTCCATTGAACTGACCAAAAGTTTGATCTTCTTTATTAAAAATTCTTAGCATAGTAAAAGGAATATGTGGGTCATACTGGATTCGAACCAGTGACTTCTACCCTGTCAAGGTAACACTCTAAACCAACTGAGTTAATGACCCAAGTAAATTGAATTACTGTTTGCCGATAATTCTTTCAAGATTATCTAAACCAAATTCATTTCCGTAAAGTAGAACAGAAAATCTTTGGATTTCCGCTGCAATTTGAACAGCAGCTTTTATTTCATCATCTGTTGCTCCCTCTTTTTTAGCTAAATGTACTTGTGCAGATATACAATATTCACACCTAATAGCAGCAGATACTGCAACAGCAGCTAGTCTAGCTTCCTTTGGTGCAATTGGCCCCTCTTCTGTAAATAACTTATTGAATTCTTTAAAGTAATCTGCAGCCTCTTTAGCCATGAATTGAGGATACATTTTATTAAAAGGACTTTGCTCAAGTACTTTTTCGTATTCAGCATCATCTGTTTGTGAAAAAACGAGAGAGCTTAAAAACATAAATGTTATAGGTAAAATTATTTTTTTCATTTTTTTCATTTTTTACAAAATTAAGTTAATCATCTATAACTCACTTGCACTTTTGAATAATTTTTCTTTCACACACTTATTGTGAATGTACAGAATCAAAAGTCCGAATAAAAGTGCTGATATGATCATAATTGCATTTGAAAATCCTTCATAGAGAAATGACATTCTTAAAAGAATAGTTGAGATTATAAATCCTGAATTTCTCATTATTTTATGAAATAAATCAGAATGGAAAAAAGAAAAAATTAGAAGAAAAACATCAACAAGAATTAATACTTGAAAAAAATCTGCAAAGAAAATATTATTGATAGATTGGTTATTTACAACGTTTGTTTTGATAAATGTATCTCCAATCCATAACGATAAATTGTAAATGGCCATAATTGAGAAGGCAGGAATAAGAAAAACAGCAATCCATTTCTTAATTTCTATGAATCTAATCATGCTTGAGTTTAAGTTTTTGGAGCTGAGTGACAAACTATTTTTTCTAAATAGATATATCAAAAAGAAAAGTAGTATGGTTAAAGATAAGTCAATAAATACATTTTGGTTTATAGTGCTAGAGAATAGGCTGGTTGATGTTTCCATTTCTGAAATATCTTTAAACAATCTTCTAATTACAATCAGAGCTATAATTTCATATTGCTTTGATATATATAATGTGATTGATCTTGGTAGATAATAAATTAAAAGGTAAATTTCATATATTAATATGAATGAAAATGGAGTATATATAGCCATTATTGGACTTCTAAGAATTGAATTCTCTGTACTAAATACAATGTTATAATTTGCTAGAAAAATTAATAACAAATGAATTAAAAAGCTAATTAGAGAAATGACTAAAATAGATTTTTCTATACTTTTCTTTGACGTGTCACTGATAAAAAAATCAAATATATTATTTTTCAAAACAGTTTTGCATAAAAGTTAATATGCAAAGCTATGCAAAAAAAAGCAAATCAATAATATTAGTTGAGATTTACGATGTGGTGCAGCATAATTTTTCATCATCACATTTACAATATTTAATATTGTAAATGTGCAATACAATGATAGAAAAAGCTGGAATGTAAATGAAATTTTTTGGAAGAGCGAATAAGCCTAATGTTTCGTTAAAAATGGTTATTGCTAAAAGTCCCCAAAAGAACCAAAAAATAAAATTTATTGTATTGTTTGATGATTTTTTTGCAATAAAATAAATCGCAAAAAATGATACAATTAAAAAAACATAATCAATAGCTTTCCACCATAGTGGTGCGTCTGCACAGCAAGTAGTTGAACAAGCTTTGGCTAAAAACAGGAATGGAGTTCCAATGCAATGAATCATGCAAAGTGAACTAGCTATTATTCCTAGGTTGTCATAAGAAAAATTGATATTTTTATTTGTAAAATTCATTTTCAAAATAAGTTGCAATTTTAGTAATATTAATTAATAAACGCAACACTTTTGCGTTTTCTTAACAATTAATTTTTAATTTTATAAAAAAAAATTGAAAAAACACAAAGAAATATTATCAAGATTTGGGATTAATAAAACTCAGTTCCGAATAGATTTACTTTCTATTTTTTTTGATTGCAAATCTTCTTTGACAACACATGAAATTTTTGAAAGATTTAATAAAAAAATTAATAAGGTTACAATTTATAGAGCTCTAAAGAGCTTCGAACAAAAGGGGCTAATTCATCAAGTTCCAGATAAAAACAATTTAAAAAAATATTCTTTGTGTAATTTAGATAGTTGTAGCCCAGACTCACACAATCATCAGCATGGTCATTTTATATGTTACTCATGTGATCAAACATTTTGTCTTGATGATTCCACAATCAAAATTATAAAAACAAGTAGTGGTCACATTGTTAAAAATTACAACTTAATTCTTGAAGGATATTGCACAGATTGTAATAGCTCTCAAACAATTTTTCAAAATTGAAACATAAGTTCATTTTATTAATTTTCTTGCCGTTTTTTAGCATTTCTCAAAATGTTATCAAGTCAAATATCAGCAAAGACGAATTCTTCACAGTTTTTTATAATGTTGAAAATTTTTTTGATACTGTTAATTGTCCTCATACAAATGATAACGAATTTTTACCAACATCTGAAAAAAAATGGAATTCAGAGAAATATTTTCATAAGATAAAGCAACTTGAAAAGGTATTTTTAGGACTTTCTGCAGAAGAAAACAATAACTTTTTGCCAGATTTGATAGGGCTCTGTGAGGTTGAAAATGAAATTGTAGTAAATGACTTATTATCTAATACCTCTCTTAAAAATAACAACTACAATCTTGTGCATAAGGATAGTCCTGATGGTAGAGGCATTGATTGTGCTCTTTTATTTTCAAAAAAGTTTAAACTCATTGATAGTGATTTCATTGAAGTAAAATTACCAAATAGCTCACGTCCAACTAGAGATATTTTATTTGCTAAACTAGAAATGGGGAACAGAGTCTACAATATTTTTGTGAATCATTGGTCATCAAGATGGGGAGGCCAAGAGGAAACTAATTTTAAAAGAGTTTTTGCTGCCAATGTTTTGAGAAATTATATTGATAAAAATTTACCTGACGATCAAGTTATAATTATTATGGGTGATTTCAATGATTACCCAAGCAATGAGAGTTTGTCTGAAATATTAGTAAAAAATGATTTAGTAAATCTAATGACTAGCGAAGACATCGTAGGTTTTGGTTCATATAACTACAGGGGTAATTGGAACTGGCTAGACCAAATTATTATTTCAAAAAACTTAATTAATTCTGATTTACAAGTCATTAAATCAGGAGCGTTCCAGAAAGAATACATGATTTACACAAATAAAAAAGGCGAAAAATACCCAAGTAGAACATATGGAGGTAGTAATTGGTATGGAGGATTTTCAGACCATCTGCCGATATTTCTTCGCATTGCATTTTAATTCTGCCCAATTTCAATCACTTTTTTTTAATTTTAATAAAAATTTTGTCTTGTGATTTTAAGTTTTAAAAACAATGTAGGTGTACAGCTATTTGCTTTGCTTTTTTGTTTTTACAGCTGTTCTGAAGATACAAGAAAAGAAAATCAAATATCAAATACAAATAAAAAGCTTAATGTACTATTGATTGTTGCTGATGATTTAAACTGTGATCTAGGAGCTTACGGAAATATGGTTGTAAAAACTCCAAATATTGACCGGCTTGCTAGTAGAGGAGTAGTGTTTGAAAATGCACATTGTCAGTACCCTTGGTGTGGTCCCTCTCGAGCTTCATTGATGACTGGTTTATATACTGATCAAACCAAAATTACAGCAAACAATATGAATCTTAGAAATTCAGTACCAGATGTTATCACTCTTGGACAACGTTTCAGACAGCAGGGGTATCAATCTGTTCGAATTGGTAAAATCTTTCATTATGATAATCCAAGTGCAATTGGTACATCAGGTAATGATGATATTTGTTCTTGGGACCAAACAGTTAACCCATATGGAAGAGATAAATTGGAAGAGTATAAAATAAATACACTTAAACCAAGAAAGTATGGTGGCACACTAAGTTGGCTTGCAGCTGATGGTGAAGATAATGAGCAAACAGATGGTATTGCAGCAAGTGAGGCAATAAAAAAACTTGACTATTTTGTTGAAACAGATCTTCCGTTTTTTTTAGCTGTTGGTTTTTTTAGGCCTCATACGCCTTTTGTAGCTCCAAAAAAATACTTCCATCACTATGAAAGAAAAAAAATTGAAATTCCCAAAATCCCCGATTATTACTTGTCAACTTTGCCTGGGCCTGCAGCAAAATCTATAAGTTCCAGAAAGATTCAATTAAATCTTCCAAAAGAACTTGCTCAAGAAATTAAAGAGGCATACTACGCTACTGTTTCATTTGTGGACGCACAAGTTGGTAGAATTCTTGATCATTTGGAAGATAATGGATTAGATAAGAATACTATTATTGTTTTTACATCAGATCACGGCTATCACTTAGGTGAACATGGGCACTGGCAAAAACAAACACTATTTGAAAAAGCTACTCGAGTGCCACTTATTATTTCTGTCCCAAGTTTAGAAAATCAAGGAGCTTCATCAATTAGTCCAGTTGAACTAATTGATCTCTACCCAACACTTATGGATTTGACAAATATTAAAATGCCTCAACATGTCGTTGGAAAAAGTTTAAAGCCAATAATTAAAAACGTAAACTCCTCAGTTCGACAGAGTGCGCTAACTAGATTGCGCAATGGATATTCAATCAAAACTAAAAGATATAGGCTAACAAAATGGAGAAGCAATGGTGAACTAGGCTATGAGCTGTATGATCACAAAAACGATAAAAAGGAGTTAATTAATCTTTTTGGAAATGAAGATTACAGTGTTATAGAGGACTCTTTAAAAATATTGATTGACCATAGAATTAGTGAAGCTTCAATTAAACCAGACGGATTGGGACGACAGTTCGAGAATGCTCAATCTATGCATAAAGCCAAAAATATCACTTTTGGTGATATACATGATACAAATGGTGATATCTTACAATTTAAAGCAAAATAATGGAACAAAAAATAAACAAACTTATCAAAGCAATCTTTTTTTCAATTTTAATTTTGTTGATTTTCTCTTTTAAATCAGCTGATCATTCAGCAGAAAATGAGGAGTTACCTGCTCACCCAAACTTTATAATTGTATTGGCGGATGATCAGGGCTGGAATGGTACATCAGTGAAAATGATGAATAACGAAAATGGATCTAGAAGTTATTACCATGAAACTCCAAATCTTGAGTTGCTAGCTAAAAGAGGTATGCGGTTTTCCGATGCTTATGCAAGTGCACCTGTTTGTGCACCTTCAAGGTATAGTATTCAGTTTGGTAAATCGCCAGCTCGACTTTCTCTAATTCGTGTTGGAATGAATACTGATCACATTGATCATGATGGTTTCACTAGTATTCCCAAAGCACTTAAAAAAATTAATAATCAGTACAGAACAGCCCATTTTGGAAAATGGGGCATGGGAAGTGATCCATTTGTACTTGGATATGATGTAAGTGATGGGCCAACAAAAAATAGAGATGGAAATTTTGACAATGATAGAAGTCAATGGAATAATGTATTTAAAGAAGATCCTAAACATATTTTTTCATTAACAAATCGAGCAATTGATTTTATATCCTCGAGTTTAGCAGAAAAAAAACCTTTTTACTTACAAATATCACATTACGCTGTTCATACTAACATTGAATCAACGAAAGAAAGCTTTAGTCAACTTGAGAAAAAACCAAAAGGTGCTCAGCAAAAAGATATCGGATTTGCTGCTATGACATTAGACTTAGATAGTGGGCTTGGAATCTTATTAAATAAAATTAAAGAACTTGGAATTGAGCAAAATACATACATAATATATATGTCTGACAATGGATCAGTACCTAATATTCCTGGGGCTAAGAAGTATGAAAAGAGTTATAATTATCCACTTAGCAGAGGTAAATGGGATGCTTTTGAAGGAGGGGTACGTGTTCCACTAATTGTTTCAGGTCCCGGAATTACAGGAGGTTCCGAATCCTCAATGCCAGTTTCTGGAAGTGATCTATTACCAACTATAATTGAGCTTTCAGGAAATAAAAAAAATCTATTAACTGAAATTGATGGAGGTAGTTTTGCAGACATACTTTTAAATAATAATAAAAATCAAATTACTAGAGAAGTTGATGGTATCTTCTTTCACGTACCTTACAAAAATGGTATTGCTTTAAAAAGACCACACTCTGCTGTGCGTAAAGGTGACTACAAACTGATTAAATTTCAAGACGACAAATCAATTCTTTTGTTCAACTTAGTTAAAGACAAAATGGAGAAGTTTAATTTAGCTAATAAAGAAATAGAAAAAGCAAAAGAATTGGAAAAAATATTAGACGACTATCTAGTAAAGGTTCATGCCCCAAAATGGCAAGATGGAATTACGTGGAAAAATAAGCCCTTAAAAGAAATTAATTCTAGTTACTAACTCATTTTGATATTTTTGAAAGTCTTGTCATACTAGCTTTAATTTAGTAAATTAGTGAAAAAATTTACATTTTCAATGCTATGAGAAGATCGCTTTGGTTCATTCTCTTTATTTGGGGAGGCTCTTCTTTTAGTCAAGATACGAACATGGTTCAAAAATCCTTTAGCAGCAACATTTTGAGCTACAATAACCCTACAAGTTCAATCTCTTTTTCAGGATATTACAGATTTTTAGGATTTGTTAGAAGCCAGCAAGAGACATTCCCAAACAATAGTGGTAAAACTTTTGTGATTAACTCAGGTGACTACTATAGAGAGCCAATGTTTCTTCTGAAATTAAATGGCAAAACTAGAGACAATATTAAATTTGGCGCAGATCTAATGCTTAATAGTTTGTATAAAGGACCCTCTGCAGAGCTCACACAAAATTTAACATTAAATTTAGGACTGAATCTATCAACATCAATAAGTACTAATTACGGAAACTTTAATCTTAAAGCTGGAGGAGTTTCATGGTACAGACAAAGTCGACTCACTGTCTGGGGAAATCGATCATTTAACAGAATCAGTATTTTTGAAAGAAGACCTCAAACTCCAATAAACAAAATCCCAATTGATCGTTATTCAAATTATTACACTAGTGGCTTAATTGATCAAGGAATTAGATATGGAAGTCGTGCTTTTCAAGGAATATTTCTAAATGCATCAAAACTGCCATTGAATTTTTCCGCAAAAGGAGTTATTGGAAAAAGTAATTTTAACCGTTCTTTATTTGAATCAAGTGATAATTTTACTGGCTCTTTCCAACTCAAAAACACACTTAGTGCCAATTATAAAATTTGTTATAATTACCTATCTTCATGGGCTCAAATAGATTCTTTAAGTGACGACAAAAGAAGCTACTCCATTCAAACTATTGAGTTAGATAGGAAATGGAATAAAATACAATTACAAATGGAGATAGGTCTAGGCAAATATAGTGATCCAGAGAATGAGCTAGCATATGGTGAGGCTATCCTTTTGAACTTAAAAACATCAAAATCAACTAAAATCCCATTAAATATTCAATTTTATAGAATCTCACCACAATTTGTAAATGTTACAGGTAATTTTTTGAATACTTCTGTTATGGAGGTATTTCCTAACGTTGAAGGTGTAGGAACAACAATTAGAACACCTTACAGCAGCCCAATGGTAGGACTTGGTTTTCCAATTAATAATAGACAAGGAGTTTCAGTGAATGCTGATATTAGCCTAGAAAAGCTAAAAATAAATGGAGGTATTGGAATATTTTCTGAAATTGAAAAGTCTGATGGTTCTTTGTCTTATATTCACAATGTGAATAGTCAGACACTTTCTAGAATTTATCTCTTTGCACAAAATTGGGGTCCGTATAATGCACTTAACTCAACATATAGAGGGATATATGAAAATGTTAACATTAGTGATACAACCACAAGCGGATTTGCAAACTTCAAAAAGTTTTTTAATACTGTTGAGTTTCAAGTAAAATACAACAACAAAATTTTCGGTAAGAACTATTATATATTTTCCTTGACTCGATTAAATACAAGCCAAAAAGATTTTAATATAGTTCCTCAAATCGGAACTCAAACACTAATTAGTCAACTGAGTGAAGAGATAGATTTTAGTATTGAACTAAATGATAAAGCTGCTTTTGTATTTAGTTATGGTTTAGAAAAAGTAATTGGAAACTCCTCTACTGATTTAGGTGATAATGGTGAGGCCACTTCTACAAATACTTTTTTTGAGAAATTGGGTTTGGATAGATTTTACAGGTACACAAACTCAAGAAACCAAAACAATACACTCATTGGACTTGGTATTGACTATAAAATCGGTCAAAACTCAATGTTGTTTTACAGATTTAATCAGTATCGATATTTTGACCCTAATTTTATAGAAAATAATCTTAAGGGTTGGGAAATGATGCTTGAACTAAAAATAAATTTTTAATATATGAAAAGAAGTTTACTAATATTAGTTAATTTTTTTGTGGTTTTGTTATCAGATTTTAATGTTCATGCACAAGGCAATGAGAATATTTGGTTTGACGGACTCTCTCGTTCATATTTTGTTCGAGATGCTATAGATAAAAGCACAATAAACGACACACTTTCTCCACACAATAGATCTAACGGATATAATCTGTTAGATTTGAACACCCATGTAAATCCAATAAAGGATATTGAAATTATGGCGCAGCTACGCATAAGAAATTCCTTTGGAAGTTTTTTCGGTTCAGGAACAGAAATAAATGTTCGACAGTTAAGAGCAAAAGGAGTAATTAATGATAAGATTCGTTTTAGTGTAGGTGATCTTTTTCTGAAGCAAACAAAATTTACATTATTTAATTATGATGAGGAGCTTTCAGGATACGAGAATGAAATGTTGAAGCCTTATCGAGATATTATTCATTATGAAAATTTCTATACTCAAAATAGATGGCGTCTGCAGGGAATTCAAACTGATTTTTCTTTTAAATTCGATCGATATATAAGAAATTTAAGCTTTGATTTCTTTGTCACTCGTCCAAGTGGTTCAAGTCAAATCAATGAAACTACATATTCGAGTGATCTTTTACTTTCAGGTGGTTCAATATTTTCTGAAATTAGCAGAAAACTAACATTTTCAGCTAACTACATCAACTTATATGAAGTTGCACCAAGCGGAACAAATAATATTTCTGTTCGAAATCCTGTTCAAGGTATATCTCTTTTACATCATTTTGGTAATGAAAAGTATCGCTTTGAGCAGAGTCTTCAGTCTGGATTCTCAAAAAGATATTGGCTCTACTCCGAATTAGAAAACGGAATTTCTGATTCAACATCAAATGAAACTAAAGGAATGTACTTTGAGTTGAATAACAAACTTTTTATGAAAGATTCTACGCTAACATTAACTGGAGGTTACAGATATGTTGATCCAAACTTTAGAAGTTCAGGTGCTCAAACTAAACGTATAGATTATGCTTACACAAATGGTAAAACAATTTATCCTAGATATACAAATATGTCATTGGTGAGACCAACATCTTTGTTTGACCTCATTTCTGATGAAAAATTGTATAATCAAGATCTATCAAGCACGCTGATGCCTTTCAATCCCATTTACTCAAATATTCTTACATATGGAGATGCTACACCAAATAGATCTGGAGTTTTTATGAAAGCAAGATTAACAAACAAAAATAAAAAATACCTAGCTAAATTGAATGGTGGTTTGTTTAAAGAAGTTATAGGTCAAGGAACAGCTGAAAAAAGAAATTTTGGTTTGTTTAAAGGAGCAGTTAAAATCAATTTTCATAAATGGCTAAATTTGAAAAATGAACTAAGCTTTTCTTTTTCTTCTGAAAGTGAGCTTACAAAAAGAGGAGGTGATGCAGTTTCCTCTATAGACTTATACACACATCAGTTAAGCATGTTTGTAAACGCTGAACTGGCTAAAAACTTTTTTGTTCAAGCCTCTTTTAAGCAATTTAATGCCAATGGTAATGAGTTTTTAACTCAGAGAAATAATTTCGGCAATATTACTTATTTTACATCTGTGCAAGAAATAGACCAAAAAGACCATTTGCTTTCTGCTGGAATACTATATAAATTCAGAGAAAATGTGTATGCTAGCCTTAATTACAGTTGGTGGGGTGCAAAGTTTTCTGATCAGCCTGATTATAAATACAATAGACTATTATTAATTTTATCTTTAGAATTATGAAAATAAAAACAAAACTTATTCTTTCTCTAATCATGTTACTCTTTTTACACAGCTGTACAAAGGAAGAATTTGAAGGGCCATCGATTGATATCTTATATGGTGATTTTGAGTTGATTGAACCACTTACACTAACAAGTAAAAACCCTAATTTTTCAAATAACGAAAAAGTAGGTTTCAGTTGTGAGTTTAACAAACCTGTTGAATGGAAAATTACTATTCTTGGCCTAAGTACAAATGCAAAAAGAGAAATTACAGGACTTTCAAATCTTATTGATCCTAATGTAACTAAGTGGAATGGGGCACCATCTCAGCTTCCATTTTTTCAAGAGGAAGTGTGTGCTATTGAATTAACTTTTGAAAATGAAATTGATACTTTGAGGGATACTCTTACTATTAATTCATCTAAAACATTTGATGATGGTATCTGGGTGGAGAATTTTGAGAACGGGATACCATCTGAAGGTATAGTTTATTACAAGAGTGATGGTGGTGGGATGACCTTTACATTAGCGAATGATGACCCATTACTAGGAAGTAGTTACTTTAAGATGGGTGGTAGGGTGAATTGGGACTGGGCTTTAGGAAGTATTGATCTACCGATTAATATTAATAATATTAGCCAAAGCTCAAATGAGATATACATTAATATTGGAATACTTTCAGATTTAGTAGACTTACACTTAGGACAATTTATCAATATTTTAATCTCTGAGGAAACAGATACACCCTTTAACGATAACGCTAACAATAATGCTTCTGATTTATTTGAATCAACAATGGAGGTTTATAAAATGAAGGTGCCTGTTGATTGGGATGGGTGGCAAATGAAGTCATTTAAGTATTCGGACTTTGAACCATTATCACCCAATGACCCCAATATTAATTTTAATATGAACCCCAATGATATAAGTGCAATTAGAATTGCATGTCAAGCATGTCCTTCTGCAGGAGCACAAGAAAATTGTCCAGAAAATTTTGGTAAGGACGTAAGAACAGATATTGATCATATCATTTTCACTTCAAATTCTAGTTTATTAGACCAATAATGAAGTTGAATGTAAGCATAGCTTTTGTTATTCTCATCATCTGCATAAATTCCTGTGGATATATGAATATGGTTAGCATTTATGAACCATCTAAATCTATCACGGCTTTTGATAAATTTCCTCAAAAAACACTTTTTACTTGTTCTGATGAAAATGGGCTGTGGGGCATAAAAAATAATAATTGTAAACAAGTATCATTTGAAACTAAAAATAGCTACATAGGCAGAGATCATCTACATGTTAAGTGGGATGCATCTAAGTGTAATTACATAGGTATAGGCCTGAAATGGGATAATTATAAAGGAAAGAATCTTAAGCCAATCATTGAAACAGCCGCAATTGAGCTACGTGTACGAACTGATTTAGGTGTTCTTTCTAATGTCCCAATGTTTTTTATACTTGTCGATTATGGCGGAAAACAATGTAGGGCAAACATTAACTTTTTAGAACTTGAAGAAGGAAAAATTGATAATAATTGGAGAAAAATACGTATTCCTCTTCAGTCATTCAACTATGAAAAAAGAGGTGTTAATATGAGTAATATCAAAGAGCTTCGCCTTGAGTTTCAAAGATCAGGAGATATTCATATTGACAATATAATAATTGTGCCTCATCAGCACATTTACAATAAGACAAATGAAAAATTTATAAAAGTATTCAATTCCCATCCAATTCAGCTTGGAGTGGGAAAAGAGTACTGGTGGGGTATTAATACAAAATATTCAACTAGTATTCAATTCGGTAACTCCTTTGAAAATGAAAGTGTTGTTATCAACTCAGACAGATCAAAAGATAAGCCTTGGGATACATTTGGTTTTTCTCCGCACCAGTGGATGCATGTTGATATATCATCTATTTATCGTACTTCAGCGTTAAAGTTTAAACTTAAAGCAAATGAGCTGCCAAAGCTCCAAGCAATTTTATTTGCTTATAAGGGCAATAAAAGAAGATTGCAAAAAATACTAGATGAGAGTCACTTTATTAACAATGGAAGTGGAATATATGAAGCTTATCTTCCTTTTAAATCATTAATAGGACATGATGAATTTAGATGGGATGAACTCAAAGAAATTAGGTTTAAAATACTAGAGGGGACTCAATTGGAAATCGGTGATTTTCAGATAATTGAATTTCGAGGAAACCCAAAAAAACCAACCAAATGGAAAAGAATATAAATTTACTTTTATGTTTCATTCTATGCATGTCTTGTGCACTAACAGCTCATTCTCAGTTCAATAAAGTTGAAGTTACAACAAATTCTTTAGGAAACTTTGAGTTGCTAAGAAATGGTGTTCCTTATTATATAAAGGGAGCAGGTGCAAAAGATCACTTTGATCTTTTAGTTGAATCAGGAGCCAACTCAATAAGGGTATGGAGTACAAACAACAAGGCATTTTTAGATTCTGCCCATCAACATGGTTTAACGGTAACACTTGGACTATACGTTAGACCAGAAAGAAGTGGTATGGATTATAATGATGAATATGCAGTCAAAGGACAGATTGAATTTCTAAAAAATGAGGTATTGAAATATAAGGATCACCCCGCATTGTTAGTTTGGGGTATAGGAAATGAGGTTGATTTAAGATATAGTAATTTTAAAGTTTGGGAAACCATTGAAATTCTTGCTAAATTTATTAAAGAAGTAGATCCTAATCATCCAACGATGACCGTTATTGCTGGAGTTGACCCTGCAAAAGCCTATTACATAAAAAAATATTGTCCTAGCGTAGATATATTAGGTCTTAATGTTTACGGTTCAATAGAAAATGCTGGTGCTAATCTTAGAAAGTTCAATTGGGATAAGCCTTATATTGTTTCCGAATGGGGAGTAAATGGGCCTTTTGAAGCCAGAACAACATCATGGAAAGCTAAGATTGAACCTCCAAATGGAATAAAAGCAGATCAGAGGCTAAGAAGATATAAAGAGTTAATTGAAAAAGATAAGGAACGTTGCCTGGGAAGCTACTGTTTTCTTTGGGGACAAAAACAAGAATCAACAGCTACTTGGCATGGTATGTTTCTCAGTAATGGAAATCCAACTGAAGCAGTTGATGTTATGCAGTTTTGTTGGACAGGTGATTGGCCACAATCACGTGCTCCTTCAATAAAAGATATATCATTAGAAAATATAGGCTGGAGAAAAGATCATATTCTTGCCCCATCATCACAAGCAACTTTGAAAATTGAATATCAAAATTACAATAACAAAAAAGTTATAGTTAACTACGTAATATACCCTGAGGCCTTTAGTAACAAAATCGGTGGAGATATTCAGAAATCTCCTCAACCATTAGAGTTTGACATTGTTAGTCAAAGTGATAATGAGTTGACTTTCGTTACTCCAAAGAATAAAGGTGCCTACCGCATATTTGCATTTGTAAAAAACGAAAAAGGACAAAGCTCAGTAGCAAATATTCCTTTTCTTGTTCAATAAGCAGAAAAAACTACTTTTTAAATGTCTTAACAAACACCTCATAGCCAGGCTTAAAAATTAAAATCTCAAAATCATTTTTAGGTTGAATTAACTCATCTTCATTGTATATTTTCCAAACCTTTTCTTTTTTATTTCTCCAGCCAACAGAGGCGAATAAATTATTGGATTTAATTAGATAACCTTCATCAAGTTGGATAAGTTTCGGAATATTCAATTTAGGAATGGACATTGAGTTAGAAAACATTGAATCAAGCATGATTGGTTCACTCATATTGCCATAATCAGATTCATTGATCCATTTAAATAATTGATGCTTTAACGATTCATATATTTGATTGTATTTTGTATTTGAAATCAGATTGTTAAGCTCATAATAGTCTTTAGAAACTTCGTACAATTCAAAACTGTTTTTTCTTTTTGAGAACCAGTTTGAAAAAAAGTTGTTTAGCTCACGATTCTTCTCCAAAGAATCTAGAATCTGCATCGTTTGCATCTGTTTGCGATATCTCACAGATTTATAAACAGGTGATGATGTATCACCATTATAAATCAGTTTGAACTTACTATCTCTTATGCTTCTACGAATATCTGTAGCTTCATCAAATCTATCTGTTGCTGCATAAACATACCTTCGATTATCTTTTTTAAAGAAAGAAATACCTTCAAATGGAAATTCTCTTTTAAGATTGGCAGCATCGAGTATAGTAGGGGCAAAATCAACAAAGCTGACCAGTTGGTAGTTATTACTTCTTGTTGTGTCATTAATCCACTTGACTATCATTGGAACACGAATTCCTGTTTCGTAAATGGATCGTTTATATCTGGGGAAAGGACCACCGTGGTCGCTAAAGAAAAATATAATAGTGTTGTCATATAGGTCCTCCTCTTTGAGTTGGTTAATAATTACGCCTATTTGTTTATCTAATTTCTCAATATTTTTGTAGTTTGTTTTGAAATCGCTTTTGATTTTAGAGTTCTGCGGAAAAAAAGTTGGGATTTGAACATTTTCTAGCTCTTCAGCTGAATAAGTAGTCTCATTTTTCCAAATATTAGATTCATGCGTTACATTAAAATTGAAGACAGAGAAAAAAGGTTGATTATTTTGTCTATTCCTCCAGTGAGCTTCTTCACTGCTTTCATCCCATGCTAATGGCGAGGTCATCATGTTATAGTCTTCTTTAGAGTTATTTGTACAATAATATCCTTTTGCTCTTAGATCTTCAGTGAAGAAACGAACTGGCTTTTTTGCCTTGGCACTGTAATATGGAAGAGAATTATGTGAATTGATTGTATTTCCTTCTTTAGGTTTTTTGTAAGCTCGCATATGCTGTGTTCCAATTGTTGTAGGATACATTCCAGTAATCAAACTACTTCTGCTGGGTGCACAAACAGGAGATGGGGTATAACAATTTTGATAAACAATACCGTCTTTTGCTAGCTGATTGATGTTTGGAGTATTCGCACTTGAATCCCCATACATTGAAAAAAATAATGATTGATCCTCACACACAAGCCATAAAAAGTTTGGTGATTCTTTTGCTAGAGACCAGTAAGACAGAAACAGAAAAAAAGAAAAGAGATAAAATTTCAAGTTTTATTTTTTTGCATTACACAACTTAATTAAAATAATTAAATTAGTGAATTAAATGACACAAAAGTTTAAACCAATTATTTTATAATTTTAGATTTTAAACTTACAAGTAACTACCAAAATAAAATATATGAAATCAAATAGTCTAATCGGTATATTAAGTATTACAAGCCTTTTTTTATTCACTCTTTGCGCGTGTAATTCATCTATTAAAAAAGAAAATAAGCCCATGAATGTGATTTACATTATGGCCGATGATCATGCTTACCAAGCTGTGAGTGCATATGGCTCACAAGTAAGTAAACTTGCTCCTACGCCAAATATTGATAGAATTGCTAATGAAGGTGCAAGAATGGATAATGTTTATTGTACCAACTCTATATGCGGTCCAAGTAGAGCTTCTATTTTAACAGGTAAATTTTCTCATGTAAATGGATTTTATAAAAATGTTGATGGAGGTGATTTTAATGGTGAACAACTTACATTTCCAAAAATCTTTCAAAAAAATGGTTATGAAACTGCAGTGATTGGTAAATGGCATTTAGGTACAACACCAACAGGATTTGACTACTCTAAAGTTCTAATAAACTGGGGAGGGCAAGGTACTTATTACAAACCTCAATTTTGTATCAACGGAACAGATACTGTCGTAGAGAAAAAACTTCATGTAACACAAGCAATAGAGAATGATTGTTTAGATTGGTTGTCTAAGCGAGACGCAACAAAGCCTTTCATGCTGTTATATCAGTTTAAAGCACCTCACAGGGATTGGAGACCTGACTCAATGTATCACGAGCTTTTCAGTGATTTTGATTTTCCACTTCCTGAGACTTTTAATGACGATTATAAAGGTCGTCTCGCAGCAAGTGAAAACATGATGGAAATTGGAAGACATTTAAACAGAAGAGATATGAAACAAGTAGCTCCTTCAGGACTATCAAGGAAAGATTCTTTGCGTTGGCTTGCTTATGGAGATAAGGGGCAATATTGGTCACCAAATGACACATTAACTGGAGAGGCACTCAAGTACTGGAAATTCCAGACCTATATTAAAGACTATTTGAGATGTGTTGCAGGTATTGATCGTGCTGTTGGAAGTGTTTTAGATTATCTAGAAGAAAGTGGTTTGAGCGAAAATACTATTGTAGTTTACACTTCTGATCAAGGTTTTTACCTTGGGGAGCATGGTTGGTTTGATAAAAGATGGATGTATGAGGAATCCTTTAAAATGCCTTTTGTTATTAAAAATCCAAGAACAATTACAGCCGGGACTAAATCTGATGCTATGATTATGAATGTTGATTTCGCACCTACACTTCTTGATATGGCAGGTCTAGAAATACCATCAGAGATGCAGGGAAAAAGTTTCAAAGGGGCATTTGAAGGAGACGATAATAACCAGAGGAAATCTGTTTATTATCATTACTATGAATATCCTATTTGGCATAAAGTACAGCCACATTATGGTATTAAAACAGATCGCTATAAGCTTATGCACTTCTATTACACAATGGATGAGTGGGAGTTATATGACTTAGAGACAGATCCTAACGAAATGAATAATATATACGCTCAGGCATCACCAAAGCTGATTGAAAATCTCAAAAAAGAGCTTCAGGAATTAAGAACAGAATACAAAGATGATGGTTCAATTGAACAAATGAAAAGAATGACAGATACAGTTATTTCAAGAGTTTATAATGAGCCTAAAATTTATAAAGAGTCAAATAAAAACAAAAATTAATTTTTTTTAGCCTTTGTCTCCGATCATACATTTAATAACACACTATGAAAATATCTAGCTTAACCTTTAATAACAGATTTTTTTTAAAACCACTTTTTCAAAAAACCAAATCGTTTTTATTTTATTTTGTTTTTATCATTTGTTCTTTAAATGTATCTGCTCAAAACACATCATTAATTAGTAATTGTGGTGATTTTGTTTCTGGTCCTACAGCTTGGCCTTATGTTCTTGTTGCAACAACTGTTGATTCAGGATTAGCTAGTCAAGGAGCTCAGACATTCACTATTAACGTGACAACTTTACCATCAGGTGGAGCAGACTTCAGAGTAGCCAAGACAACAGCCAATGGAAACTGGTTTTTTGGTCCTGCAACAGCACTAACACTTGGATCTAATAGTATTACAGTTCCTGCTGTAACATTTAATAGAGCAGTTAAGTTCCAATTTTCAAGCGGAGCTGTTGAGTTTGACGCTTTGAGCTTAAATGGAATAGCTTCATCTTGTATTGTTACCTTGCCAACTCCAAATTCATCACTAATTAGTGGTTGTAGTGATTTTGTTATTGGTACCAATACCTCATGGTCTTACGTACTTGAAGCAACATCAGTTGCTGCTGGAGTTTCTAGTCAAGGAACACAGACCTTCACAATGAATGTAACAAACTTACCATCAGGAGGAGCAGACTTTAGAGTTGCCAAGACAACAGCGAATGGGAATTGGTATTTTGGTCCTGCAATAGCACTAACACTTGGCTCAAATAGCATTTCTGTACCAGCTGTAACATTCAACAGAGCAGTTAAGTTTCAATTTTCAAGTGGAGATGTTGAGTTTAATGCATTAAGTTTAAACGGTGTAACATCATCTTGTATTGCTCCACTGCCCACACCTCCAATATCATTGATTAGTGATTGTGGTGATTTTGTTTCAGGTCCTGCAGCTTGGCCTTATGTTCTTGTTGCAACAACTGTTGATTCTGGTTTAGCTAGTCAAAGTGCTCAAACATTTACTATTAACGTGACAACTTTACCATCAGGTGGAGCAGATTTTAGGGTTGCCAAGACAACAGCTAATGGAAACTGGTTCTTTGGACCTGCAACAGCACTTACATTAGGGTCTAATAGTATTACAGTTCCTGCTGTAACATTTAATAGAGCAGTTAAGTTCCAATTTTCAAGTGGAGCTGTTGAGTTTGATGCTTTGAGCTTAAATGGACTAGCATCATCATGTGTTTGTAGCGCAATCTCATCTAGTACTGACGTTATTGTAGCATGTGACAACTACACTTGGATTGATGGAAACACATACAATATATCTAACAACACTGCCACATATTTGTTTATGAACGCAGCTGGATGCGATAGTACAGTAACGTTGAATTTAACAATTAATAATTCATCTTCTTCATCTTTTAATGTTGCTGCTTGCGATAGTTACGCTTGGAATGGAAATACATATACATCATCCGGTGCATACACTTGGATAGGAACGAATGCTGTTGGATGTGATAGTTCAGCAGTATTAAACCTAACAATTAATAGCTCATCATCATCTACAGTATCTATTTCATCATGTGACAGTTTATATTGGAATGGAACAACGTATACTGCATCAGGAGTATATACTTGGACAGGAACAAATGCTGTTGGATGTGATAGTACAGTAACATTAAACCTAACAATTAATAACTCATCATCATCTGAGTCTATTACATCATGCGATAGTCTTTTTTGGAATGGAACAACATATACTACATCAGGAGTATATACTTGGACAGGAAATAATACTCTGGGGTGTGATAGTGTCGTAACCTTAAATCTTACAATAAATAACTCTACAATATCTTCATCTTCCATTTCAGCTTGCGACAGTTACAATTGGAATGGAAATACATATACAAACTCGGGAACTTATTACTGGACTGGTACTAGCATGTTTGGCTGCGATAGTACATCTATTTTAGTTTTATCAATAACAGGAAATAGTACTTCTTCCTTTGTGACATCATGTGACTTATATATTTGGAACGGAAATACTTATTCCAGCTCGGGAACATATACATATAATAATGGAGCTTGCACTGATTCTTTGATTTTAGTAATTAATAACTCATCTTCTTCATTTGCTAATGTTAGTGCTTGCGATAGCTATGATTGGAATGGTAATACATATACATCATCTGGGACATATACTTGGCTAGATACTAATAGCGTTGGTTGTGATAGTGTAGTAACTTTAAATCTTACAATTAATTCATCCTCATCTTCCTTTTTTGCTATTTCATCTTGTGACAGTTTAAATTGGAACGGAAATACGTATACTACATCTGGAACATATAGCTGGATAGGTACTAATGCTTATGGTTGTGATAGTATTGCCAGTGTTGATTTAACAATTACGTCTGTAAATTCTGTTGTTGTTATTATAAATGATACTACGCTACAAGCTCAATCTACTGCTGGTGGAACAACATATCAATGGGTTGATTGCAACGATAATTTTGCACCAATTACAGGTGAAACAAATGCAACATTTACAACTCAAACATCTGGATTATATGCAGTTGAAGTAAGTTTAAACAATTGTTCAGAAATTTCTGATTGTTTTACTATTAATACTTCAACAGGAATTAATGATAATTATAAAAAATATGAAGTTAAGTTTTTTCCTAACCCTACAACTAACGATCTTGTAATTTCATTAGAAGGCATAGGATTTGTTGATATTCTTATTGTTGACATTAATGGTAAAGTGTTAATGCAACAATCAGAATTGATTGATCAAGATCGCATCAATCTTTCTGATTTTGTTTCAGGATTATACTTTATTAAAATTAATTCTGAATTGGGTAGCAAGGTAGAAAGAGTTACTAAATATTAGTAATTAGCTCATGATAAGACTTCAAAGATTAAAATAAGAGAATTATAGCTTGACTACTCTAAGAGTTTTATTTTTGTTTGCGTAGATTATCACACAGAAGTATGTTCCAGACTTATACTGCTCGAAAGATAGTCTATCCCCATATTGAACTGCTATAAAATCACCGTTTAGTGCATAAATTTCTGCTCTTATAGTGCCTGAGTATTCTTCAATCTCAATATTAATATAATCTTTAGTTACGCTTGGATAAAGCTTTATTTTATCTTTATTAATTTCCAAAATGTTCATTGCACCAAAACCATTATAAGCACCAATATTAGATGGTGAATTATGAGAAACATTATTACCAAAATAATCCAAGCCGCCATTGTGCTGTAAATAGTTAATCGAATCAGTACTACCGCTAATTAAAAAACCACTTCCAACTGCGGGGCTATTACTTTGAACTCGGTATGCTTCATCATTATTTTCTCCATAATAAAAAGAATTAACCAATAAGGGATCGCTGTAAATTGCATTGTTCTCTAGCTCAATGTCTAAATCTATTCGAGTGGAGTCATAAAAAAGATTATGACTAATGTAAAGGTCGCTCGGGTCATTTTCAATTAAAGTGGGAATAGTTTGTCCGTTTTGAGTTGTGACAATTAAATTATTATATAAATGTACATCCCCGACATTTGGCCAAAAATAGATTTCAGGGTTCAATGTATCGCTAACAAATACTGTATTATTATAAATGAAAGTACCTACATTTGGACACCTGATTGGATTTTGACCACAAAAATTAGAGATCCAAAAAATTTTACCTTTCTTATCCCAAGGTGTTCCACTGGGGTCTTCTCTATAGCCATCATTTACACTTATATTGTATCTATAACCACAGTTTATGTTATCTCCTAAAATCTCAGCAAATCCACCTTCATTATTGCAACTATAGTTGTATTGAAACACAACATTTTCATTGCCATAGTCAATATGTGATCCATAAGAGTCCATTGGACCGTGTGCGTTCAAGAATTTATTGTTTTGAGCAACTACATTTTTACAATCAAAAGGCCACATACCGCTTCCTCTTTTCCACATTCTATTGTCTATTGATGAGCCTGTATGATTGAAAATACAATCTTGAACAAGCACATTTTTACTTTTATTTGGAACAAAGCCTGAGCCGCCTGTATGTTCAAAAACACAATTTTCAACAAGAATTTGGTTGTTCTTTATAGAATCTATACCAACAATCCCCAAAGATTTGATCCACAGACCATAATGTCCAGTATTTGATATTGTTGAGTTAATGACTTTTACATTAGAAATGATATTCACTAGTCCAGAAGTTAAATCTGATTGTGTTTCAAATTTGATACCATATCCAAGATGAATGTTATTAGTATTAGACGGTGTCGGATAAATATCGTGAATGTATAGATCATTAAAAGTAAAGTTTTGAAGGTCTTGTGTAGATGCAACTACTTTGACGCCAAAACGTACATTTTTTCCAGAGCCCCAAGAATTTTCAACTCCACCAAAACCGGGTAGTTTTTTAGCTACGCCCTGATAAATAGAATCTCCATTAAGAGTAATTGTACTAAATTCAACTGCGCCATTACTAAATTGAAATTTCACAGTTCTGTCAAAGCTAACACTGTTAACTGTTATTGTATTTAGTCCTAATGATAGGGCTTGTAAAGGTGCAAAATACCAATTTTGGTTCGCCACTGTCCTTGCAACTCTGTAATTTACGCCCTGAGGAGGTAGGTTTGTTACATTAATTATAAAGGTCTGTTGAGCTCCATTGTTTCCATCACCAATTACACAAGCAGTGTAAACATTAGTCCATGATGAGTTTGGGCCGTTTGAAAATAAGTTAGGTGTCTGTGCTGATATTGTTGTTGTGCTAGCAGAATCAAAATGATCAGCAGAATTGTAAAGCTCTAATCCGTTTATGTGAATATGTTGATCATTAAAAATCAAAACAGATGCTTGGTATCCAAAACCATTTATGATAGGCTTAGTATTTCCACCATATACATCAATTACAATTGGCTCAGTTAATGTACCAGAACCCTTTACCCAAAACATACCCTCCCAGTAATCACCTGACTTAAAATAAATTGAATCACCGGCATTAAAATTCATCGAGTTTAACTTTTCAATTGATTTGAATGGGGTTTGAATACTTAAGCCGTTGTTTTGGTCACTGCCTAAAGAACTACTGATATAATAATTTTGTGCACTCAGAAATAATGCAGTAGAAACTGATAATATTGTTAGTATGATTTTTTTAGAAAATAAGCGAGTAAACCGACTTGTAAACATTTTAAATTTTTGAATTTTAAAATATAAAAATAGCTGATGGTAAATTATATAAAATTAAATCAAAAATAAGCTTTTTCAAATTAAATCATTTCTGTGCAAAAAAAGAATGTTTCAATCATCATGCATAATATTCTTAGTGTAAAAAAAACACATAAAATAATCAAATAAAAGATTAAAAATCTTAGTGTAAATTAAACACTTACTCAATTTTTTTAAGTGTCTTATCTAGAAATTAATTTTTTTAATTTTTTGTTTTAACTTAAATTTTTTTTTATTTTCAACGAAACAAAACATGTTATTATGAAAAAAATTATATTAAAAATCAAAACACTCGTAT
>JAOOLD010000012.1 GCA_028408365.1 Bacteroidota bacterium | reverse complement strand
GGTAAGGGAGTTGTTAAAATTGGTGAAGACTTTTCAAGCAAAAAAGACTATGCTAAAACTGCCAAAGAATTCGTGAAAAATTTTTATGATTTTACTAAGCCTTTACTATTCAAACCAACCTTGGCAAGCGAAACTCAATTTAGAACTGATTTTGAATCAGCTCTTTCTTATTTTATCGGCAATAATGAACTTTATTCTGAGGACAAAGGCTTTGCATTAAAATGTTGGAACAATGTTCGATGGGAAAACAAAGGAATTAGAATAATAAACAATATGGCTTATGCAATGGGAAACTATTATTTCAAAGATTCTAGTGGTCAAGAGTTAAAGGTTGAATTTTCTTTTGTCTATATTCTTGATGATGAAAAAAAATTAAAGATTGTTCTTCATGACTCTCATCTACCATACAATTCTTAAAATTGGATATAAGAGAACAAATCAATACGCTCAGAAAATTAATTGAAGAACATAACCACAAATATTATGTTCTTGACAAACCTACTATTACTGATTTTGAATATGATAAGTTAATAGATGAGCTTACTGAGTTAGAGTCTAAATATCCTCAGCTATTTGATGTTAATTCTCCCACTCAAAATGTTGGAGGACAGTTGATGAATTCTTTTGAATCAATGAATCATGATTATCCAATGTTGTCATTGTCTAATACATATTCTAATGAAGAACTTTTTGACTTTGAAAAAAGAATTAAAAAGTTAACAGACAAAAACATTGAGTATGTATGTGAACTTAAGTTTGATGGAGTATCAATTAGTCTAAAATATGAAAATGGAGTCTTAATAAGAGCATTAACAAGAGGAGATGGAATAAAGGGAGATAATGTCATTGAAAACATAAAAACTATTAAAAGCATCCCTAGAAAGATTTTTGGAAATTTTCCAAATTTATTTGAGATTAGGGGTGAAATTTTTATTTCAAAATCTTCGTTCTTAGAACTAAATCTTAAAAGAGAAAAAGAAGGAAAGGAACTTTTTTCCAATCCAAGGAATACCGCATCAGGAAGTATTAAAATTTTAGATGTATCTGAGGTTGCTGAACGTCCTTTAGATTGTTTCTTATTTTCTTTGTTAGGAAATGATCTTCCAAGTGAAAGCCATATAGAAAATCTCGAATATGCTAAGTCATGGGGATTTAATACTTCTTCCTATTCCAAAAAATTTAGCTCAATTGAAGATGTAATAAAGTACATTAAAGATTTAAATCAAGTTAGAGATACTTTGCCATTTGAAATTGATGGTGTAGTTGTAAAGGTTGACAATATCAATCTTCAAAATGAATTAGGTAATACAGCTAAAAGTCCAAGATGGGCAATTGCCTACAAATTTCAGGCTGAACAAGCAAATACAATTGTTACTAATATTGATTATCAAGTTGGTAGAACAGGAGCTATAACACCTGTAGCAAACTTAAAGCCAGTTAAATTATCGGGCACTATCATTAAAAGAGCATCACTTCACAATTACGATCAAATAATTAAGTTAGGAGTTCAAATAGGTTCTAAGGTAGTTATTGAGAAAGGAGGTGAGATTATTCCTAAAGTTGTTAGAGTAACTGACTCAAGAAATGACTTATTTTCAAATACATTTAATTTTATTAAAAATTGTCCTGCATGTGGTTCTGTCCTACAAAGAAAAATAGGAGATGCCAAACATTATTGTATTAATAGATATAATTGTGGACCTCAAATAAAAGGAGCTATTGAACATTATATAAGCAGAAATGCAATGAATATTGATTCAATAGGCAAGAAAACAATTGATTTATTTTTTGATAATAATTTAGTTTCAAATATTTCAGATTTGTACGATTTAAAAATAGATCAGTTGTTACCGTTCAAAAAAGAGGGTAGGAAATGGGCTGAAAACATAATTAACGGTATTAATGAATCAAAAAAAATAACTTTTGATAAGGTTCTTTTTTCATTAGGAATAAGACATGTTGGACAAACAATGTCTAAGAAGTTAGCTAACTGTTTTAAAAATATTGAAAATTTAATTGGTGCTGATATTGAAACTTTGGTTGAGGTGGATGAAATTGCAGAAACAACTGCGATATCTATTTTTGATTTTTTTAAAGAGCCCAGAAATATTGAAATTGTAAATAAATTAAAATATCATGGTATTCAATTTGAAATAAATGAAACAAAAGATATTCAAATTTCTACCTTGCTGAGTGGAAAAAAAATAGTAGTAAGTGGTGTATTTTCTGATTATTCTAGACAGGATTTAAAACATATTATTAAAGAAAATGGTGGGGAGTCACTATCATCTATTTCAAAAAAAACATCTTTTGTATTGTCTGGACATAGCATGGGGCCATCAAAAAAAGAAAAAGCATTGTCTTTGAACATACCAATAATCGGTATTGATGAATTTTTAAATATGATTAAAAAATGAGTTATATTCAAAATTTTAGGCTCAAAATAAATCAATTTTTGTTCTTAAGAGAATTAAAATTAAATCAGAGAGTAAGGAGCGTTTGTAATATTGATGAAGCTAAATCAATAGGTATTCTTTATGATGCAACTTCAGAAGAAAATATTAATAAAATAAAGCCTTTTGTTTCATATTTTTTTGAACTAAGAAAAGATGTTAAAGCACTTGGTTATGTTAATGACAAGAAATTGTCATACTGTCACACTCCCAAGTTGCAATATGATTTTTTTTATCAAAAAGATTTGAACTGGTTTTATAAACCTCAAAACTATATCATTGATAATTTTGTTAAAAGAGACTATGATATTTTAATCAATCTTTGTGACAGTAGTTGTATACCAATTAAGTATTTAGTTGCCAAATCAATTGCTAGATTCAAAATAGGAATGTATGAAGAAAATTTTGATATCTATGATTTAATGATTGAGTTAAAAAAAGAGAAATCAATTCAAAAGCTTATGGACGAAATTAAGCATTACATTAATTTAATTAACAAATAATGAATTTAAAGGGCCTTGGGGTTGCAATTATTACTCCGTTTAAAGAAGATTTTTCTGTAGATTTTAGAGCTTTAACTAAGTTAATTAATCATGTAATCAAAGGTGGTGTTGATTATATAGTCAGTTTAGGAACTACTGGTGAAAGTGTTGTGTTAAATGATCAAGAAAAGATATCAGTTATTGAACATACTATAAATACAGTCGAAAAAAGAGTCCCAATATGCTTAGGTATTGGTGGAAATAATACAATGGCCATAGTTGATAAAATAAAAAACACAAACTTTTCGAATATTTCAGCAATACTGTCTGTGTCTCCTTACTATAATAAACCGTCTCAAGAAGGGATTTTTTTACATTATAAATTAATTTCAGAAAGTTCAAATGTGCCTATTATCCTATATAATGTTCCAGGAAGAACTTCTTCAAATATAGAAGCATCAACAACTTTAAAGCTAGCATCAAAATTTTCTAATATTATAGGAATTAAGGAAGCTTCTGGAGATTTAAGTCAGATTAGTCAAATAATAAAAAATAAGCCAAAAAATTTTAAAGTCGTTTCAGGTGATGATGATTTAACTAATCAAATAATTAAAAATGGTGGAGATGGAGTTATTTCAGTTGTAGGGCAATGTTTTCCCCAATTATTTTCTAAAATGGTGCATGAGGCATTAAACAAAAATTTTTCTATTTCTGATAAAATTTCTTTTGAGCTATCTAATTTTATTGAATTATTATTTAAAAATGGAAATCCTAGTGGAATTAAATCAGCTTTAAACCACCTAAATATATGTGAAAATGTATTAAGACTACCTCTTACATCATTAAAAGAAGACGATTACAACAAACTGATTTCTGAACTAATAAGAATAAAAAAGATCTCTAAAAAGCTCGTATGAAAAAAAAATTGGGAATTTAAAAATTACATTTTATCTTTGTAGCTCTAAAATTTATGAAGAAAATAATTTTCATATCGTTGTCTTTAATTTTACTTTCATGCAGTAAATACCAAAAAGTTCTTAAAAGCACTGATTTTAGCATGAAGTATGATAAAGCAATTGAATTTTACAATAAAGGTGATTTTAATCGTGCATTACCACTTTTAGAAGAACTTTCATCAGTATACAGAGGAACAGACAAGTCTGAGGAAATATCCTATTATTACGCATACTGTAATTTTGGTTTAGAAGACTATATGCTTTCTTCGTATTTATTTAATAAATATCTATCATATTTTCCAAAAGGTAAATATGTTGAAGAGTGTAATTTCATGAGTGCTTTTTGTTATTATAAAGATTCTCCTAGATACTCTCTGGATTCAAAAAATACTGAAATTGCAATTAACAAGCTTAATGATTTCATCAATAGATTTCCTAATAGTGAAAAAGTGGAAGAGTCAGATAAATTAATTAATGAACTAAGAGAAAAATTAGCCAAAAAACAATTTGAAAATGCAAAGCAATATCACAAAACTGAAAACTATAAATCAGCAGTTATTGCTTTGAATAATGCGTTAATTGATTATCCAAACTATAAAGAAAGAGATGAAATATTATATCTCATTCTTGAATCTAATTATCTTCTTGCTATTAATAGTATTTCTAGTAAAAAAGAGGAGAGACTTAAAGAAACTTTAATGTCTTATCAAATGTTTGTTGATAATTATGATAAAAGTAGAAGGTTAAAAGATGCTAATCAAATAAAAGAAAATACACAAAAACAATTAAAACTAATCAAAAATAATTAATATGGAATTTAAAAAAACAGGAGCCTCAATAACTACAAAAACAAGAGATGTTAATGAATTTATTGACAAAACTGGTAATATCTTTCAGGCTGTTTCAATACTAGCTAAAAGAACTACTCAAATCAATGAGAGAATGAAAGAGGAGTTAGATTCAAAGCTTGACGAATTTGCATTAAATCATGAGCAGCTAGATGAGGTTTTTGAAAATGCTGAACAAATTGCTGTTTCAAAATATTACGAAAAACTTCCAAAACCATGGTCTATAGCCACAAAAGAGCTTCTTGAAGATGATATATATATGAGAGATACCGAAGAAGAAGAGTCTGAGGAAGTATAGTATCTCACATGATTAATGGAAAGAACATCCTACTTGGAGTTTCTGGAAGCATTGCTGCATATAAAACACCTTACATAGTAAGAGAACTAGTAAAGTATGATTGTAATGTAAAGGTAATATTGACCAGAGATGCAACTAATTTTGTAAGTGAACTCACATTATCGGTACTTACAAAAAACAAGGTTAATATCGAAATGGTCAACGATGATAAATCATGGAATAGTCATGTTAAACTTGCTGAGTGGGCAGATGTATTCTTAATTGCACCAGCCAGTAGTAAAACACTTTCTAATTTGGCGAATGGCAAATGCGAAAATCTATTAATAGCAACTTTTTTATCTTATAATAGCTTTGTTTTCATTGCTCCTGCGATGGATGCAGAAATGAATGAGCATGTAACTACAAATAATAATATCAAAACTTTAGTTTCTCAAGGTAACTTTATTATCGATAGTGAATTTGGTGAATTAGCTAGCGGTTTATCAGGATTTGGTAGATTAAGTGAACCAAAAAAAATAATTAATCATGTAATTAAAACCTTATCCTCTGATTTACCACTTTCAGGCACCGTTTCGCTAGTCACCTCAGGACCAACAAGGGAGAGTATTGATTCAGTTAGGTATCTAAGTAATCGATCTACAGGATTGATGGGTATTAGTATTGCTAAAGAGTTAGCACGTAACGGTTCAGAGGTAAATTTAATTTTAGGTCCTTCCTCATATAAAATTAATTATCCAAATGTTAATTTGATTTCTGTTGAATCATGTGATGAGATGTATATTGAAGCAAATAAATTTTTTAGCAAATCAGATATATGTATATTTTCCGCTGCAGTTTCTGATTACAAAATCAGTAATAAGTTCAGTAGAAAAATTAAAAAATCTGATTATATCAAGCTAGAACTTGAAAAAAATATTGATATTGCAAAAGAGCTTTGCAAAAACAAAAAAGAAAAGCAAATTTGTGTTGGATTTGCTCTTGAGGATGATAACAATATTAAAAATGCTCAAAAAAAATTGAAAGACAAAAACTTTAATTTCATTGTATTAAATTCACTTGAAAATAAAGACAGTTGCTTTGAATCATTTAAAAATAAGATTACAATTATTGATAATCATAATACCTTTAATTTTGAATTAAAATCAAAAAAATCTGTTGCTAAAGATATTGTAACCCACATAATCAAAACAAAATGAGAATAATATTATCTATTTTAATATCTCTATTCTTTTGTGAATCATTTTCTCAAGAGCTTTTTTGCAACTTGCAAGTTAATTCTTCACAAATTCAAACAAGTGATAGAAGGGTGTTTAATTCTTTACAAAAGGATCTTTATGAATTCATTAATAATACAAAGTGGACAAATGCTAAATTTACAAATGAAGAAAGAATTGAATGTTCAATTTTAATAAATGTAAGAAAGAAAATTTCTAATGATGAATATGAGGGGAGTATTAACATTCAAAGCACTAGACCTATCTACGGAACTTCATACAAATCAAATGTTTTTAATTTCGTTGATAATAATTTCAGGTTTAAGTATCTGGAGTATCAATCTATTGATTATAATCCAAATTCTCATGGTTCTAATTTAACAGCAGTTGTAGCATTTTATGTTAATATCATTTTAGGCATTGATTTTTCTACATATTCTGAAAATGGAGGATACGAATATTTTAATAATGCTTTGAAAATTGTAAATAATGCTCAAAATGCACCTGAATCAGGATGGAAAGCATTTGAAAGTGATAGAAATAGGTACTGGCTTGCATACGATTTGATGGATTCAAGATATGCTAATTATTTAACTACAATGTATTCATACCATAGATTGGGTATGGATAAACTATCAGAAGAACCAGAAGATGCTAGATTTGAAATAACAGAATCTTTGGAATCATTGAAATCAATATACAGAGAAAATCCTTCAGCTTTTTTATTGAAGATTTTTTTCGATGCAAAAAACGAAGAAATTATTAAGATTTACTCAGAATCATTTCCTAATGAAAGGGCAAGAATTGTAAATACCTTAGTTGAAATTGATCCAACTAATTCATCCAAATATCAAACTATTAATACAGAAAATCAAGGAAACTAGTGCTAAAAAGATTTCACATAAAAAACTTCTCATATATTAATAATGTTGTTGTTAATTTCGAGGATGAATTTTCAGTTATTACTGGAGAAACAGGATCAGGTAAATCACTAATGCTTAATGCACTTACTACTTTAGTTGGGGGTAAAATAAAATATAGTTCAATTACTAATGCTGATAAAAAAACAATAATTGAGGGTATATTCATTTTAAATGATAAATATAAAAGCTATTTTGAGGAAAATGAAATAGATTTTTACAATGAATGTATAGTTCGCAAGGAAATAAGTTGCAAAGGAAAAGTAAGAGTTTTTATAAATGATTGTTTAACAACAAATTCTGTTGTTTCAGAGATTTTTTCAAATATAATAGAAATTCATTCTCAGAATCAATCACTCTTACTTAAGAAAAAAGATTTCCAAATAGAAATTTTCGATTCATTCATTGGAATCAAAGATTTAAAAGATGAGTATGTTAGTAATTATAATCAACTTAGAAATTCAATAAAAGATTTAGATGATTTTAGGTCTAAAAACCTTTACTCTGAGGATGAGCTGGAGTTTTATAAGTTTTTGTATGATGAGCTTGAGAATGCTAATTTACATGATGGAGAGTTAGAAAAGCTAAAATCACAAATTAACGCAATAGAAAATAATCAACAATTAAATGAAATCCTCAATGATTTAAAAACATACATTCATTCTGAAAATGGTGCAATTAATTCTTTGAGTAGGCTAAATAAACAAATATCTAAAGTTTCTTTATTAAATAAGTTTTCTTCCAGAATTGAATCTGTAGGTATTGAGATAGATGATATTTTTCAAGATATCTCTGAATTAGTAGGAAATATCGATTCATACTCAAATAATTCAGATGACATATACAAGAGATTTGATTTGATTAATAGTTTGCTTTTTAAGCATAAAAAAGATTCTATTAAGGGGCTCTTAAATTTAAAATTAACCATCAAAAGTAAAATTGAAAATAATGAACAGTCAGAGTTTCTAATATCTGATTTAAAAAACAAGATTATTGGATATAGAAAAAAATGTGAATCAATTGCTCAAAAGATGTCCGAAAAAAGAAAAAGTTGTTCTAAAAATTTTGAAATAAGAATTTGTCAGCTACTATCTGAACTTGGCTTTTCATCTCCTCAGTTTTACGTTGATATTAAAACTTTTGATTCTTTGAATAGTTTTGGTGTTGATGACATTTCTTTTCAATTTAGTTCAACCTCTAATACACCACTAAAAAATATCGAATCTGTAGCATCTGGTGGAGAGATTTCTCGAATTATGCTTTGTTTAAGATATATGTCAAGTAAAAAATCAAAATTATCAATTTTAGTCTTTGATGAAATCGATACTGGTGTTTCAGGAGAAATTGCTCACAAACTTGCTCAATTTTTAAGAAAAATCACATCTGACATTCAAGTTTTTTCAATTACTCACTTACCTCAAATTGCCTCAAAAGGGGATAGGCATTATGTTGTTACAAAAAAAATCGTTGATAACAAGACTATTATTGATGTAAACAAACTTAATACTGAGCAAAGAATAAATGAAATTGCAAAACTCCTTAGTGGAAGCAAGGTAACGGATGTTTCAATGAGCAATGCCATAGAGCTTTTAAATCAATAATAATATATTTGTAATAAAATCATGAAAATTTTAGAAGGGAAAAGAGGATTAATATTTGGTGCACTTGATGAAAAGTCTATAGCTTGGAAAGTTGCTCTAAATGCACATGAACAAGGGGCTAAATTTGTTTTATCTAATGCACCTATAGCCTTGAGAATGGGGAAAATAAATGAATTAGCTGAAAAAACTGGATCTAGAGTTATACCAGCTGATGCAACAAGTGTTGATGATTTAAATAAGCTTTTTGATGAGTCAGTAAAGTTATTAGGAGGAAAACTTGATTTTGTTTTACATTCTATTGGTATGTCTGTTAATGTTAGAAAAGGAAGGGAGTATACTGATCAAAATTATGATTTTACAATTAAAGGATTTGATGTATCCGCTTTATCATTTCACAAAGTTCTTCAAAGTGCTTGGAAAAATGAATCAATGAATGATTATGGGTCTATTGTTGCATTATCTTATATAGCAGCACAGAAGACTTTTCCTGACTATAATGATATGGCTGAAAACAAAGCTTATCTTGAGAGTATTGCTAGAAGTTTTGGATATCATTTTGGAAATAGAAATAAAGTAAGAATTAATACAATATCACAATCACCAACAATTACCACAGCTGGTAGCGGAGTTAAGGGGTTTGATGTTTTTTTTAATTATGCTGATAAAATGTCTCCATTAGGAAACGCTTCAGCAGAAGATTGTGCTAATTTTTGTATTGCTCTATTTTCTGATTTGACTAAAAGTGTAACCATGCAAAATATTTTTCATGATGGTGGTTTTTCTAATACAGGTATTAGTGAAGATTTAATAAAAGAATTTACTAGTTGATTTTAAAATTACTAAAGCTAATTTTTAGGAATTTTCCTATTCTAAAAGGAAAATTATGGAAGTTTTGGTATACATACTTAGGTTCTAAAGTAATAACTCCAGAATTGAAGTTCATGAATTATGGTTATTTTAGAAATGATTTTACACCTCAGTTATCTCAAGAAGATGAAAAAGAAAGATTTCCAATTCATTTGTATCACTACTTGTGTAGTAAATCCTCTCTAAAAAATGTAAGAGTATTAGAGGTTGGTTGTGGTAGAGGTGGAGGTGCAGACTATATCTCAAGAACTTTTTCTCCAAAAGATTATCATGCAATAGATATTTCGCCCACTGCAATTCAATTATGTAATAATTTCTATAAAAAAGATAATTTGAGTTTTCATGTTGGAAGTGCGGAAGAATTGCCTTTTGATAATCAATTTTTTGATATTATTGTAAATGTTGAGTCATCTCATTGTTATCCAAATTTTAATAAGTTTCTTCTAGAAGTTAAGAGAGTTTTAAAACCAGAAGGACAATTTCTAATTACTGATTTCAGGTCTAGCTCTGAGTTTTCCCATTTTGATAAATCAATAAATGAAAATTTTAAAATTATATCATATGAAGATATAACTAATAATATTTTGCTAGCATTGGATGAGATGTCTGAAAAAAGAAAGAAACAAATTAAATTTTTCTTACCTAATTTCTTATCTAATATCTCTTCTTCTTTTGCGGGTATAAAGGGAAGTAAGCTTTACGAATCATTTATTAAAAGAGAACTAGTATACCATATGTATGTTCTCAAGTCTATTTAAAAGATTTTGGAAACTAACTTTTAGTTTTATTTTTAGGTTTTTGCTCTTCTTGTTTTTGAATAGTAAATATTAACTCGTCTCTAGATTTCGAGATTTTGATGTTTATTTTGTCTCCTAATGATAGTTCAATATTTATTATTTTTTCAGCTAGAGGATCTTCAATATACTTTTGAATTGCTCTTTTCAAAGGTCTAGCACCAAATTTTGAATCAAAACCTTTACTAGCAACAAAATCCTTTGCTCCTTTTGAAATATTAATTTCATAACCTAGTTTATTGATTCTTTCGACTACATGCTTTAGTTCAATATCAATAATTTTGTTGATGTCTTCTTTTTCGAGGCTATTGAAAAGAACAACATCATCAATTCTATTTAAAAATTCAGGTGCAAATGTTCTTTTGAGAGCGGTTTCAATCACGCCTTTAGAATGTTCAGAAGCATTATTTTTTCTTGCAGATGTATTAAAACCAACTCCTTGTCCAAAGTCTTTTAGTTGCCTAGTACCAATATTTGATGTCATTATTATAACAGTGTTTTTAAAATCTATTTTTCTTCCTAAGCTATCAGTTACTTGGCCGTCATCAAGAACTTGAAGTAATAAATTAAATACATCTGGGTGAGCCTTTTCAATTTCGTCTAATAAAATCACAGAGTATGGCTTTTTTCTAACTTTCTCTGTTAATTGACCACCTTCTTCATATCCAACGTAGCCAGGAGGAGCACCAACTAATCTTGAAACTGAGAATTTTTCCATATACTCACTCATGTCAATTCTTATTAGAGAATCTGTGGAATCAAACATCTCTTCAGAAAGTGCTTTAGCTAATTGTGTTTTTCCTACACCTGTTGATCCTAAAAAAATGAATGTGCCAATCGGTTTTTTCGGATCTTTAAGTCCAACTCTATTTCTTTGAATTGCTCTAGAAATTTTAGTTATTGCATCATCTTGTCCAATAATCTTCTTTTTTATGTTATGAGACATTTTAGATAGTTTTTTTATCTCCTTTGAGGCAATTCTTTGTACTGGTATACCAGTCATTAATGAAACAACTTCTGCAACATTATCTCCGTTAACAATAATTTTATTCGACTTAATTTCATTCTCCCATTGTTTTTTTGCTTCATTAAGCTCTTTTATTGAGTTCTTTTCGTAGTCTCTAAGCTTAGCTGCTTCCTCAAATTTTTGTTGAGAAATAGCATTCTTTTTTAATTTGATAAGATCTTCGATTTTTTCCTCAAGAGAAGATATCTTTTTAGGAACTTTTATATTGGTTATGTGTACTCTTGATCCAGCTTCGTCTAGAGCATCGATAGCTTTGTCTGGAAGATATCTGTCGTTCATATATCTATCTGTCAATACAACACATGAGTTTATTGCATTTTCAGTATACTCTACATTGTGATGTTCTTCATATCTTTCTTTAATATTATTTAGAATTTCGATTGTTTCAGAAATTGATGTAGGATCTATTAGAACCTTCTGAAATCTTCTTTCCAGTGCGCCATCTTTTTCGATATATTGTCTATATTCGTCAATTGTTGTAGCTCCAATGCATTGAATTTCTCCTCTCGCTAAAGCTGGTTTAAACATATTTGATGCATCAAGAGAACCAGTAGCTCCACCTGCACCAACTAAAGTATGAATTTCATCTATAAATAAAATTACATTAGGATTGTTTTCTAGCTCTGATATTAAAGCTTTCATTCTTTCTTCAAATTGTCCTCTGTATTTTGTTCCTGCAACTAAAGCTGCAAGGTCGAGCATTACAACTCTTTTGTCAAACAGAACTCTTGATACTTTTCTTTCAACTATTCTAATAGCTAAGCCTTCGGCTATTGCAGATTTTCCAACACCAGGTTCACCTACTAGTATTGGATTGTTCTTCTTTCTTCTGCTGAGGATTTGAGCAACTCTTTCAATTTCAGATATTCTTCCAACAATTGGGTCTAATCTGTTTTCCTCTGCGTATTTGGTTAGATCTCTTCCAAAATTATCAAGTGTTGGTGTTGAGCCAGAAGATTTACTTTTTTCAGTTTTTTGATAGTCACTTTCAGATGATCCAAAAATATCGTCATCATTTTCTATGCTATCATCTAATTTTGATTTGATATCAGAAATGTTAAGGTATTCTTCTAAGACTCTATCGTAATCAATTTTCATATGACGCAGAGCTGAGGATACAATATTGTTTTTGTCAAGCATAATAGCTAACAAAACATGAACAGTTTTAATTTCTTCTTCTTCCAAATTTTTTCTTTCAAGTATTGATTTTCTAAGAATTCTTTCAGTTTGTTTTGTTAAGTTTAGGGTTGAATTCTTTTTTTGAATAAATTTTTCTTGCTTTTTTAAAGCACCTTCTATAATAATCTTTATGTCTTTGACAACAATACCTAACCTTTTTAGTACCTGAACAGCGCTTCCACTACCTTCTCTGAGTATAGCTAAAAAAAGATGTTCGACTCCTGAACTTGTATCACCAAGACGTATGGTTTCTTCGTTCATAAACTTGAAAACTTTTGACATTCTTTTTGAAAAACCTGTAATCATATTTTTTTTTATATAATTAGTTAATTTAACCTTTTTTTGACTTTCTAATTTACCCTTTTTTTTAACAAAAAATGTTCATAACTTTAATGTCATTATTTAGCTCATTTCTCTTTGTCAAAAACGCAAATTTGCTTAATTTGTTATAAGAATTAAAACAAAATTTTATGTCAAAATTTGAAAATAATGGTGAAAGAATAATTCCTATCAATATCGAAGAGGAAATGAAGTCTAAATATATTGATTATTCCATGTCAGTAATAGTCTCAAGAGCTTTGCCTGATGTCAGAGATGGTTTAAAACCTGTTCATAGAAGAATTCTTTACGGAATGCATGAACTTGGTGTAAAATCAAATACATCCCATAAAAAATCAGCAAGAATAGTCGGTGAAGTACTAGGTAAATTTCATCCACATGGAGATACTGCAGTGTATGATGCGATGGTTAGAATGGCTCAAGAATGGAGTTTAAGATATTTAATGGTTGATGGTCAAGGAAACTTTGGATCTATTGACGGGGATAATCCAGCTGCAATGAGATACACTGAAGCAAGAATGAGAAAAACATCTGAGGATATGCTTCGTGATATTGATAAAAACACTGTAGAATGGGAAAATAATTTTGATGATACTCTAAAAGAGCCTTCAGTTTTACCTGCCAGATTACCAAATCTATTACTAAATGGAACAACTGGAATTGCCGTAGGAATGGCAACAAATATGCCACCTCATAACTTGACCGAGGTTGTTAATGGAATAATTTCCTTTATTGACAACAGAGGAAACGTTGAGGTTAGTGATTTAATGGAACATATTACTGCTCCTGATTTTCCAACTGGAGGTACAATATATGGTTATGAGGGGGTAAAATCAGCTTTTGAAACTGGAAGAGGGAGAGTAGTTGTTAGAGGAAAAGTAAGATTTGAAGAATCTGGAAACAGAGATTTAATTATTGTTGATGAAATTCCATATATGGTTAATAAATCAGATTTAATTAAAAAAACAGCAGATTTAGTTAATAGTAAAAAATTGGAGGGAATCTCTGATATTAGAGATGAATCTGATAGAAACGGAATGAGAATTGTTTATGAGCTAAAAAGAGATGCAATTCCAAATATTGTACTAAATAAATTGTATAAATACACTTCTTTACAATCATCATTCAGTGTTAATAATATTGCACTTGTTAAGGGTCGACCAAAGCTTCTAAACCTCAAGGATTTAATAAACTTCTTTGTTGAGCATAGGCTTGATGTACTGGTCAGAAAAACAAATTTTGAATTAAAGCAAGCTGAGAAAAGAGCTCATATTCTCGAAGGTTTATTAATTGCTTTAGATAATCTTGATGACATAATAAACCTTATTCGTTCATCTAGAACCCCTGAAATTGCTAGAACAGGTTTGATTGATAATTTTAAATTATCAGAAGAACAGGCAAAAGCGATACTTGATTTAAGACTACAAAAGTTAACAGGTTTAGAAAGAGATAAAATTAAAGATGAGCATGCAGAGATTATGCAAAAGATTAAGGAACTCAATGAAATTTTATCAAATGAGGGTCTCAGATATGATATTCTTAAAGATGATTTATTAGAAGTTAAAGAAAAGTATGGAGATGAAAGAAGAACTTTAATTGAGTATTCTTCATCTGAAGTAAGTATCGAAGATATGATACCAAATGAAAGAGTTTTGATAACAATATCAAATCTTGGCTACATAAAAAGAACTTCTTTATCTGAATATAGATCACAAGCTAGAGGTGGAGTTGGATCACGAGGAGCTACTACTAGGGATGAGGATTTTGTTGAGGAAATTTTTATGGCTAACAATCATGATTACATGTTATTCTTTACTGAGCAAGGAAAATGTTTTTGGATGAGAGTTTATGAAATTCCTGAAGGAAGTAAAATTTCAAAAGGTAGAGCAATACAAAACCTAATCAATATCCCAAGCGATGATAAAGTTATGGCTTACATTAATACTAAGGATTTGAAGGATGAAGAATACATAAACTCAAATTATATTGTTATGTGCACTAAAAAAGGTGTCATTAAGAAAACAAAGCTCGAATCTTACTCTAGGCCAAGATCTAACGGAATAAATGCAATTACAATTAAAGATGGAGATCAGCTTTTAGAGGCCAAAATGACAAATGGTGTGTCTCAAATTATGATGGCTGTTAAGTCGGGTAAGGCAATAAGATTTGAGGAAGAGAAAGTCAGGGCTATGGGAAGAACCGCTTCTGGAGTAAGGGGTATAAGATTAGCAAATGATAAAGACGAGGTAATTGGAATGATTTGTGTTAATGATATCGATTCCTCGGTTTTGGTAGTTTCAAAAAATGGTTATGGTAAAAGATCTCAAATAGATGATTATAGAGTGACTAATAGAGGTGGAAAAGGTGTTAAAACAATCAGTGTAACTGATAAAACCGGAGACTTGATTGCTTTAAAAAATGTGAGTGATGAAGACGAATTAATGATTATTAACAAAAGTGGTATTACAATTAGAACTTCTGTCGAATCATTACGAGTAATGGGTAGAGCTACTCAGGGAGTTAGAATTATTAAATTAAAAGATGATGATAGCATTGCATCAGTTGCTAAGGTCACTAGATCAAATGAAGATGAACTTCTAGATGATGAAATTACTGATCAAGTAGACGAAAATAATGTTGTAGATGATGAAGTAAAATCAGATCAATCAAATGATAAAAGTGTTTCTAGTGATTTAGATAAAGATGACAATAATGATACGTCCAGTTCTGAAGAGCTTGATATTAAAGAAAGTGATAAAGGAGAAATTGATAGTTCTGAAGATACTGAAATCCAAAAAACAAATAATTCTGAAGATAACATCAAAAAAGATGAAAATAACAAAGAAGATAAATCACAAAACACTTTATTTTTTGATGACGACTTTGAGGACTAATAAAAGAATATTAAAAACATTTTTAACGTTTTATTTAATAGTTTTTTGCTCAAATAAAATTTTTTCTCAAGCAGATCTCGTTAAAGAAGCAAGTACAAATCCATTAGATATTAAATTTGAAAAATGGAAGCTCCCTAACGGATTAAAAGTTATCGTACATGAAGATAATTCTGACCCTTTAGTACACGTACACATAACTTACCACGTAGGTTCAAGTAGAGAATCTGCTGGAAAATCAGGTTTTGCACATTTCTTTGAACATATGATGTTCCAAGGCTCAGAAAATGTTCCAGATGAAAAACATTTTAAAATTATTAATGATGCTGGTGGAACGATGAATGGAAATACTAGCTCAGACAGAACAGTTTATTTTCAGACTGTCCCATCAAACTATCTTGAAACCGCATTGTGGCTAGAGGCTGATCGTATGGGTTTTCTCTTAGATGCTGTTACTAGTGAAAAGTTTGAAAACCAAAGGGAGGTTGTTAAAAATGAAAAGTATCAAATGCAAGTTAGTAGGCAATACGGAATGAGTTACGAAATTCTTGGTCAAAGTCTTTATCCACCGTCACATCCATATAATTGGCCTGTAATTGGATATGTGGATGATTTATATAGAGCATCATTGGAAGATTTAAAAAATTTTTTTCTGAGGTGGTATGGACCAAATAATGCTATTTTAACAATAACGGGTGATGTTAATAGTGAAACTGTTATTCCTTTAGTGGAAAAATATTTTGGTTCAATACCAAGAGGTTCTGAGGTAAGGAAACTTAGTCCAATGGTACCTAGACTTTCAAGTGACATATATACTGGCTATACTGACAACGTTTATTTACCCATGACTGATATCGTTTTTCCAACAGTTCCGAATTATCATAGAGACGAGGCCGCTTTGGATATACTAGCATCATTGATGGGAGATGGGAAAAATTCTATTTTTTATAAAAACTTTATTAAATCAGAAAAGGCTATTCAAGCTAGCGTGAGTCACCCATGCAGAGAGTTGTCAGGTGAGTTTCACTTCACGGTTTTAACCTTTCCAGACTGGCAAGAAGATCAAGGAGTTTATTTTAATAATATTGAGGCTGATATAAGAAACTCAATCGCTGATTGGGAAGAAAAGGGTTTTTCAGAAGAGGATTTAGAAATGGTTAAAACAAAAATAATTAGCCAAAATTATGACATGATAACTTCAATATCCTCAAAAGCTACTTTGATTTCCAGATGGGAATGGTTGGCTAGAAGTCGTTACAATGTTTCTTCAGAAATAAAAAGATATCAAGATGTAACAAAAGAAGATGTTATAAGAGTATTTAATAAATATATCAAAAACAGAAATGCTGTTATTAATCAAGTTAAGCCAAAAAGTCCTTTTGTTAAAGAATTAGATTCCATCATTAGTAAGAATCCTAATGCTGATTTAATTCTTGATCAGGACCCACAATATTCAAATTTAGTTCATGATAAGGCTAGCTCAGAATATGATATTTGCTGTAGAAAAGATCAACCAGAGGCAGGCAAACCCAGAACACCAAAAATCCCATTTTTTTATAAAGAAACATTTGGCAATGGACTAAAAACAATTTTTTCTGAAACAAACGAAGTTCCAAAAGTTTATATGAGATTAAAAATTAAAGGAGGAAAATTATTGGAAGATAAAAAGAAGGTTGGTGTGGCCAGTATTACTGCACAAATGATGAACGAAAGTACTTCTTCAAAATCTTCAGAAGAAATCAGCGTTGAAATTCAAAAATTAGGTGCAACTATTCAATTCTCTTCCGAAGACAATGAAACATTAGTATATTTTGAATGTTTAAGTGATAAATTAGATGAAAGTTTAAAACTCTTTGAAGAAAAATTACTCAACCCTGGTTTCAACAATGATGACTTTAAGAGATTAAAGAATACTAATTTAGAAGGTTTAGAGTCAATGAAAAAAAACTCGCAATTCCTTGCTAGATCAAGCTTTTCAAATGTACTTTATGGTGACACTCCATTAGGCAGAGAAATGAATAAAAAAACTATAAAAAAAATCAAGCTTAAAGATGTTCAAGAGTTTTATGATTTTTATTCGCCAAATTTAAGCGAGTTAATAATAGTTGGAAATGTTAAAAAAGATGTTATTTACTCAAAACTCAATTTCTTAAAAAGTTGGTCGAACAAAGATATTAGCTTACCCTCCAAATTTGAATTTCCTACAGTAGCTAAAAATCGAATTTATTTAAAGGACATTGAGGGTTCAACACAATCTTTAATATTAATGGGACATAGAAGTAATTCTTTTGATGTTAATGATAAGTTTTTTAAATCCCAAGTGATGAATAAGTCACTTGGTGGAGGAGCCAGTGGAAGATTGTTTCTAAAATTAAGAGAAGATAAAGGCTACACCTATGGAGCCTATTCATTTTTTAGTGGAGATGAAAATACTGGAGTTTTTGCAATACAAACAAGTGTAAAAACACAAGCAACCGATAGTGCAATCGCAGATATTTTTACAATTCTTAATGATTATACAACAACTGGACTTTCTAATGATGAGCTAATTTCAACGAAAAATTCTTTTTTAAACTCTGCTTCAATGAAATATGAAACGCCGAATCAAAAAATAGGTTTTTTAAACCGAATTTTATCAAACGATTTGGATGCTTCATACATAGATGAGCAATCAAATATTTTAAGTTCTATGACTTTAGGTGAAATTAATGATATAGCGTCAAATGAAATAAGAAAAGATGAACTTGCAATCGTTGTTGTTGGAAATAAATATCTCATTAAAGAAAAGTTAGAAAATTTATCTTCTAATGAAGGTAAAAGATTTAATTTTGAAGTTATTGACATAAAATAATTTTAGTTATGAGAAAATTCGTTCTATTGTTTGGTTTTGCTTGCTTTGTTTTTTTAGTAAATGCTCAAAAACATAATATTGTAAATTCATCAATAGCATTAAAAAATGCTAACAAAACAGATGGAGAAGAAATGGTTTCTAACCTGATAGACGCTAAAAATTATATTGATGAAGCATTTTTAAATACATCAACTAGTGATGAACCAAAAATGTGGAATTACAGAGCCAAAGTTTATTTAAAGATTGCACTGTTAAAAGATCAAAAAATTGATAATGATGCGATTTTTAAGGCTAAGCAATCACACATTCGATGTCTTGAAAAAGACAAAAAAGGTAGAGTTGTTGTTCGAAAGTGGACCAAAGAGGAAGATGTTGTAGCAGGTTTAATTCAATGTGGCTACAAACTATTTAATATGGCAATTGATGAATACAACAACGAGAATAATTCTAAGGCTTTAAAATTATATGATGAAATTTTTAAAATCTTTGATTATGATTCTGAAGATCAATTAAAAAGAGGAAATATAACAAAAGAGACTGTTCTTCATAATTCTTTTTTTGCTGCTAGAAGAATGAAAGATAACGAAAGATCTAAGGTTTTACTTCAAAATTTAATTGATTTAAATTTTAATGATCCTTCTATTTATGTTCATATGAGTGACATTTTACAAGAGGAAGGAAATGATGATGATGCATTAAAATATCTTTCTCTTGGTAGAGATTATTTTGAAAATGATCCTGTTTTAATTAATTCCCAAATTAATTTATACATAAAATTAAATCGTACTGATGAGTTAATTGATAAGCTTAGCGATGCAATTGAACTTGATGATATGAATGATTTACTTTTCTTTAACAGAGCTACTGTCTATGATCAAAAAGATATGCTTGATGAAGCGATAATTGATTACAAAAAATCTATTGAATTAAATCCTGATAATTTCAATTCTAATTATAACCTTGGGGCATTATTTTTTAATAGGGGAGTAGAGCTTAGAAATGAAGCTAATAATTCATCAAGCGACAAATTATATAATAAACTTAAAAAAGAATCTGAAGTTTTTTTTGATGATGCCTTGCCATTTCTTGAAACATCTCTTTCATTAGATCCAAATGACAAGAACACACTCTTATCTTTAAAACAACTTTATTATCTTAAAGGAGATTATAAGAAGTCCAAGGAAATGGACGGTCTTATCAAATCTCAATAATTTTAAAACATATTTTATGAAGCAAATAATTTTATCTATTGCTATATTAACAACTATTAACTCACATGCCCAGTTCAAAAGTGAATTTTACAACAAAAAGAAAAAGGCCAAAATTGAATCCAAAAAGCCTTCTGAAAAGAAAGATCAAATCATTGAAAAAACAAAGAACTGCATTGAATTTGATGGACTATTCAAAATTTATCAAAGTAAAAAAGACGGAAAAGCATTTTTAGAAATTGATAGTAACCATTTAAACAAAGAATTTATTTACTTCAGTTATTTTGAAAATGGAGTAGGGGATGCAGGTGTCGTAAAAGGAAGATATCGTGGCTCAAAAATTATAAAAATCTCAAAGTTTTATGAAAAAATAGACATAGTTATAGAGAATACGAAGTATTATTTTGACAAAAATAGTGCTCTCAGTAAGGCTTCAAACACTAATATTAATACACCAATTATTATTTCTGAGAAAATTATTGCAACAGGTAATTGTAAATCGAAGTTTTTAATTAGTGCTGATAATTTGTTTTTAAACGAATCATTTCAACAAGTAAAATACTCATATCCAAAAACTTACAGAGGGTATCGATTAGGTTCTATTAGCAAAACTAAAACGAGGTATGATAAAATAAAAAGCTACCCTGAAAACACTGATGTAGTAGTTAATTACGTTTTTGAAAATAAATATCCTTCTTCAAGAGGTGGGAGTGCAATGACAGACTCTAGAAGTGTTTCAATAAAAGTTCAACATAGTCTTGTCGAGTTGCCAGATTCAAACTATGTGCCTAGAAAAGATGATACAAGAGTTGGTTTTTTCAATACACAGACAAACCACATGACAAGCATAGACCAAGTAAATTATAGAGACTTTATCAATAGATGGAGATTAGAAAAAATAAATCCTGAGGCAGAATTATCAGATCCTATCAAACCTATAGTTTGGTGGATCGAGAATACAACACCAGTAGAGTACAGACAAATTATTAAGGATGGTGTTGAATCATGGAATATTGCGTTTGAGGATGCTGGATTTACTAATGCAGTTCAAGTAAAGATACAACCTGATACTGCAGAATGGGATGCTGGTGACATTAGATATAATGTTTTGAGATGGACTTCATCTCCTAGTCCACCTTGGGGAGGTTATGGACCATCTTTTGTAAATCCTAGAACAGGAGAAATATTAGGTGCAGATATAATGCTCGAATGGACATATATAACTAATCGTATAAGATCTGATGAATTGTTTAATAATCCAATGAACTTAACTTCAACAGATCAATGTTGTAATGCAGCACATTATCAAAACATTGAAACATCTTTAGGAATGAACTACATTAAGTCTATGAGTTTGTCCGAGGAAATGGAGAAAGAACTTGTAAAACAGTCATTATACAGACTTGTTCTTCATGAAGTGGGTCATACTTTAGGACTAAGTCATAATTTTAAAGGAAGTTTGCTTTTAACAACAGAGGAGTTAAATAATAAGGAAATAGTAAATAAAAAGGGTGTTTGTTCATCTGTAATGGAATATCCTGCAATAAATATTGCTAAAAATCCAGATGATCAAGGTTTATATTTTGATATAAAACCTGGAGTTTATGACAGGTGGGCAATTCAATTTGGATATTCAGTTTTTCAAAACAATGAGGATGAGGAAATTGAGAAGATTTTATCTAAATCTACAAATAGAGAACTAGCATTCGCTAACGATGCTTTTGATATGAGATCCGCTGGAAAGGGAACCGATCCAGATGCAATGATATATGACCTTGCTAGTGACCCATTAAATCATTCTTTAGATAAAATAGAAATGGTAAATAGAATTGTTTCTGAAATAAAAGATAAATATACTAAGGACAACGACACTTATGAAGAATTGTACAGATCATATCGTACATTACTTTTTTCATATTACCAAGCTTTAAATATAGTTACTAGACAGATTGGAGGTGTTAAAGTTGATTTATCACATACAAATCAAGAATCAACAAAAAAACCTTTTGAGAGTGTTGATATTAAAACACAAAAAAAAGCTATGCAAATTCTTTCTGATTATGCATTCAGCAACAAGATTTTATTAGAACCAGAAATTTTTCCATACCTGCAAAAGCAAAGGAGAGGGTTTAGTATTTCTGCTGATCCTGAGATACATCAAAGAATTTTAACTTATCAGAAAAGACTACTTGATCATTTACTTAATAGAAATGTTTTATTAAGAATTACTAATTCAACTAAGTATGGAAACAATTACGAACTATCATATTACATGATCGATCTTAGAAAGTCAATTTTTGAAAGTGATTTTAATACTAATATTTCAACTATTAGACAAAATTTACAAGTTGAATATGTAAATAGATTAATTGGTATCGCCAGTTCAAAATCTCGTTATGATAATTTCTCAAAAGCATCTGCTTTCTATAACTTAAGTTGGTTAAAAAGAAATCTGAATACATCAACAGGTAATTTATCAACTAAACAACATAAAGAATATATATTGTTTTTAATTGAATCTGAACTTTTTGCCAAAAAGTAGAGTATAGGACTAAAACACATAATTCAACATAATATTAATTATAAGACATATAAAATAATATATTAAATGAATAATTATTTAGATTACAAAGAACACTGCAAGAAAATCTATGACATATATATGTCTGCAAGCGTTTTAAATTGGGATCAAGAAACACATATGCCTAAGAATGGTAATAAATTTAGAGCTCAGCAATTATCAACACTTGCCAAAATTGCTTATGAGTTATCTACAGATATTAAATTTGGTAAACTGCTTGAAAAACTCAGCAGTGATGATTCTTTAAATTCTGACCAAAAAAGAAACATTGAACTCTCATATAATGATTTTAAGAAAAAGCTAAAATATTCAACAAAATTTGTTGAGAGACAATCACTTCTAATTTCTAGAGCTTTTCAAGACTGGAGAATTGCAAAGGAAAATAATGACTTTAATATTTTTAAAAAATCTCTTTCAGATTTAATTGATTTAAGAAAAGAAGAATGTGAGTTAATTGGTTATAGAAATCATCCTTATGATGTATTACTTGATAAATATGAGCCAAAACTTACAACTTCAGAAGTTGATTTAATCTTTAATGATGTTAAAGATAAATTAGTTCCATTTATTCACAGAATTTCAAAAAACAATATAATAGATGATAAATTCTTTTATCAATTTTTTGATAAAAAGAAACAATGGGATTTTGGTATTGAGTTACTGAAACAAATGGGATATGATTTTGATTCTGGTCGTCAAGATATCTCTGCTCACCCATTTTCAACACATTTTTCGCCTCAAGATTGTAGAGTTACTACTAGAATAGATGAAAATAATCTTTCTGATATGATATGGAGCTGCATACATGAAGGTGGTCATGCTCTTTACGAACAAGGACTACTAACGGAAAATTATGGTTTACCCCTTGGTGATTCTATTTCTTTAGGTATTCATGAGTCTCAATCTAGATTATGGGAAAATCATGTTGGAAGAAGTATACATTATTGGAAAAAAAATTATGGTCTTCTAAAATCTTATTTTCCTGAAAAATTAAAAAATGTAGATTATAAACAGTTTTATAATGCATGTAATAATGTTAAATCTTCATTAATCAGGACTAACGCTGATGAATTAACATATCATTTACATGTAATGATCAGATACGAGATTGAAAAGGCACTTATAGAGGAGAGTTTAAATGTTGATGATTTGCCTAGTACTTGGGATAGATTATATAAGGAATATTTAAATATTGATGTTCCCTCAGATTCTCAAGGAGTTCTACAAGATATTCATTGGTCTCATGGAAGCTTTGGGTACTTCCCTACTTATACATTAGGAAGTTTTTATGCAGCTCAATTTTTTAATAAAGCATCAAAAGATATTACAGATATAGATTCAAAAATCGAAAATGGGGAGACAGAAACTCTACTTAATTGGCTAAGAAAAAACATCCATAATCATGGTAAGAAATATGATGCCAGTGAGTTATGTAAAAAAGTTACCGGTGAAACTTTAAACTTTAAATATTTTATGAACTACGCTAAAAATAAATACACTAAGATTTACAATCTGTAAATCTTAATTTATTTTTTTGCGAAATATAAATCAATAACCCCTAAAGAATAGGTTTTATGAACACAATTTATAAAATTATTATCCGAAAGAATTTTTAGGAACGTTTTACTATCTGCAAATTCTTTAACAGATTCAGAGAGATAGTTATAAGCTGAGAAGTTTTTTGAAAATAGATATCCAATATTTGTAACAATTGTTTTGAAATATATTTTAAATAAAACTTTAAGCGCCTTATTATTTTTAATTGAGGGTTCCATGATAACAATACAGCCATTTTTTTTTAATACTCTGTACGCTTCAGACATAGCTTTATCTAAATTTTCAAAATTTCTAACTCCAAATCCTATTGTAACAGCATCAAAGTAATTGTTAGGAAATGGAATGTTTTCTGAATCAGCAACTATAAGATCAATTTTATTTGAAATATTATTTTTTTTAATCTTCTCATTACCTATTTCAATCATTTTTTTTGAAATATCAATTCCAATGATACTCTTAGGATTTAAATTCAGTGCAGCAATTGCAAAATCAGCTGTTCCTGTTGCTATATCTAAAATCTTCTCTGGCTTGTTATTAATTAAGTTAATGGCTCGCTTTCTCCATTTTTTATGTAACCCAAATGTCAGAATCTGATTTAACTTATCATATCTTCTAGAAATATCATCAAACATTGACTCTATTTGATCCTTTTTACTTGATGAGTTTTTATAAGGCTTCATAAGAGATAAATCCTTTTATTGCAAAGCTATTTTTTTATTGATAGTGCCTTCAGTTGTAGAATATTATAATTTATTTAACTTCTACTAACTCAACTTCAAATATAAGCGTTGCATTTGGAGGAATAACACCACCAGCTCCTCTTGCTCCGTATGCAAGATCTGGTGGAATAATAAATGTAGCTTTTGAACCAACATTAAGTAAAGCGATTCCTTCATCCCATCCCTTTATAACTCTTCCTTGGCCTAGAGGAAAATCAATTGGCTGATTTCTGTCATAAGAGGAATCAAACTTAGTTCCGTCAGTAAGCTTACCTGTGTAGTGAACTGAAACGGTTTTTCCTGATTCAGCTTTTTGACCACTACCCTTTTTAGTAATTTTATATGCAAGACCACTTTTAGTAACTGTTGCTCCCTTTTTTAACTCCTCAATTGCTTTTTTAGCATTTTCAGCTTTTATTTCCGCTTCTTTTTTTAGTTTTTCTAACTCACTGGTAAAAATTTTAGCAGCATCGAAATTATTAGCCTTTGCACCTTTTTTCTCAATTATTACTTCATTAATTAAGTCATCTTGTGCTATCGCATCAACAACATCCTGTCCTTCAATTACTGATCCAAATACTGTATGCTTCCCATCAAGCCATGGGGTTTCCTTATGAGTAATAAAAAATTGACTGCCATTAGTGCCTGGACCAGCGTTAGCCATTGATAAAATACCAGGTCCTGAGTGTTTTAAGTCAGGATGAATTTCATCAGGAAACTGATAACCTGGACCTCCCATACCATTACCATCAGGGCAACCGCCTTGAATCATAAAATCAGCGATAACTCTGTGAAATTTTAATCCGTTGTAATAAGGTTCACCTACCGCTTTTTTATTATTTTTTATTTTACCTTCAGTAAGACCAATAAAATTAGCAACTGTTAGTGGAGTCTTTTCATATTCTAATTGAATTAAAATATCTCCTTTTGTAGTTTTGATTTTTGCATACATACCTTCTTTGTTTATGTTATTAGTGTTAATTGTTGCCATTAATATTGTGGCTAATATTGTTTTTATCATTTTTTAAAATTTAAGAAAATTCATTTTTAATTATATTTTCAACCTTTTTTATTGTTTGATTTAGTGATAAATCTGATTTTGCTCCAGCTGCATTAAAATGTCCCCCTCCACCAAAATATCTTTTTGATATATCTTGAACATTGATATTACCCAATGATCTAAATGATAGTTTGACTATATTGTCTTTCTCTACAATAAAGACAGCAAATATAACTTCTTTAATGGACAAGGCGTAATTTATAATGCCCTCAGTATCCCCTTTTTTAAAATTAAATTTTTTGAGCTCATTATCACTTAATGATATGATGGCTGAACTTTTGTTATATATTTTTAATTTATTAATTAAACAATGTCCAAGTAACTTTATTCTGTAATATGAGTAATTATTATAAATAAGATTATTTATTTCAGTTGCATCTACTCCTTTGGAAATAAGATCCCCTACAGAAATATGAGTATTTTCAGTAGTGCATGAAAATTTAAAAGATCCAGTGTCAGTTAATATACCAGTATACAAGCAATCAGCAATATTCTTAGTCAAATTAAACTTTGCTTGATTTAGAATCATGTAAAGTAGTTCACAAGTAGAGCTGTAAGTGGTATCACAGAAGGATAAATCACAAATTGATAAATCTGGATCTTGATGATGATCAATTAAAATTTTTTTTGCTTTACTATTGGAAACATAATTTTCAAGATTTTCAATTCTTGATAAATCATTAAAATCTAGCATAATAATTACATCTACCTCACTAATAATATTAGATATATTACTATCTCTTTCCTCATAATTAATTACATTTTCAATATTCGGAAGCCAACTAAGAAAGTTTGGGTAAGAATTAGGTACAATAACATTAACATTCTTTTTTAAGTTAATTAGTAAATTGTACATTGCCATCGATGATCCCATAGCATCACCATCAGGGCCTCTGTGAGTTGTGATAATGAAACTATCATTATCAGTAATAATTTTTTTAAATGAGTCAACGTTTTCTATCATCTAAGCAAAAATATAAATATAGGATGTATTTAATGTTATATTTTAATAGTTTTGCTCAAAATTTTAAAAATGTCAAGATTAACCTTTACTATGATTAAGCCCGAAGCAGTCGAGGCTGGTAACTCAGGAAGCATACTATCTAAAATTGAAAAAGCTGGTTTTAGAGTAGTAGCAATGAAGAAAACATTATTGTCCAGAGAAAAAGCTGGTCAGTTTTATGCTGTTCATAAAGAACGTCCATTTTACGATGATTTAGTTGAGTATATGTCAAGTGGTCCTATTATTGCTGCTATTCTTGAAAAAGATAATGCTGTATTGGATTTTAGAAGCTTAATTGGTTCTACTGATCCCTCAGAAGCAGCAGAAGGTACGATAAGAGCTGAGTTCGCTGAGAGCAAAGCAAAAAATGCAGTTCATGGTTCAGATTCAGATGAAAATGCAATGATTGAGTGCTATTTTCATTTTGATGCAGATGAAAGGTATTAATTACTTTAATATAATTTCTTTGATTTCACTTTCTTGAAAATTATCGTTTATATTCTTTAATAACTTGTCTTTACTGTAAGAAAGTTCACTTCTTAGACTTGATGAGTTAAGTTTAATAATTAACTTTTCATCCATTACATGAATATCTTTGATATAGTTCAATAGATTTCTACCAAGTACTTTTTTAACAACTTCCTGAATATCAATTTTTCTTAGGCCCTCAGAAATTTTAGGCTTTTTAGTAATATCCTTTATTAGAGAATCTATTTTTTTCATCAAAGACTAAAAATTATATAGTTAGTTCTAAGTTTTTTTAGAAGTTCATTGCATCTTTTCTCACTAGTGTCAGTTAAAAAAACTTGAGAAAAAAATCCTTTATCAACTAGACTTAACAACTCCTCTACTCTATTATTATCTAGTTTGTCAAATATATCATCCAATAATAAAATTGGTTTAATATTATTTATTTTTTCAAGTAATTCGAATTGGGCTAACTTTAATGAAACTAAAAAAGTTTTTTGTTGTCCTTGAGATCCAAACTTTTTGATTAATCTATTATCCATAATCAGTGAAATATCGTCTTTATGAGGACCATGAGTGGTTGATTTACTTATCTTATCAATTTCTAAATTTTGATTTAATAATTCACTCATACTATTATCATTTAAATGAGAAATATATTCTAGATTTACTGTCTCATTACTATTTGATATGATTGCATAGAATTTTTGAAAAATACTGTTGATTTCTTCAACAAATTTTTTTCTACTTTCAAAGATATGTTTGCTTTTTTGTGATAAAGTATAATTAAAAGCATCAATTGTAATATTGTCAATATTAGCACCTTCACTAATGCTTTTTAATAATTTATTTCTTTGTTTTAAAGCTCTGTTATATTCGATTAAATTAGTTAGGTAATTATTATCAAATTGAGAAATACTTGAATTTAGGTACCTTCTTCTAACATCAGGACCTTCTATAATAAGATTTGAATCTGTTGGTGAAATTATTACAACAGGGAATTTTCCAATATGATCAGAAAACCTCTTATATCTTTTACCATTTATTTTAACTATTTTATTTGTGTTTTTTGACAAACTACATATGAGTTCATAATTATCTTCATCATTAACGAAATTCCCCTTAAGAGTAAAATAATCGTTATCAAAATTAATATTTAGAGCATCGGAGCTGTTGTAATAACTTTTTGTCAAGCACAAATAATGAATTGCATCTAATATATTAGTCTTTCCAATACCATTTTTTCCAACAAAACAATTAATACCGTTAATAAGGTCAAAATTAGATTCTAGATGATTTTTGAAATTATTTAGATAAATGTTTGTTAAATGCATCTGAACTTTGATTCGATGTTTTTTTAAAAAGTAAATATACAATCTAAAAAACTTATATTTGCACCTCTAAAAAACAATTTTTAATGGCTAAAAAAGTAAATAAAACAGATCAGCAATTAGCGAATGTAGAACAAGCTTTATCAAAGACTGAACAGTTTATTGAAACCAATCAAAAGAAAATCACATACGTTGTTGGTGCAGTTGTTGCTATAATCGCTCTTTATTTTGGATATCAAAATATGTACCTTGCACCGCTAGAGGAAGATGCCCAAACAGAAATGTTTATGGCTGAATTATATTTTCAAAAAGATTCTTTTGCACTAGCTCTAAATGGAGACGAGCAATATGAAGGGTTTCTTTCTATCGCTGATGATTATGGATTAACTAAGGCTGGTAATTTAGCTAATTATTATGCAGGTCTTTGCTATTTGAATTTAGGTGAGTATGAAAATGCTATTGATTACTTTTCAGATTTTTCATCTGACGATATTATTTTATCATCTCTGGCTTTAGGTTGCATTGGAGATTGCTACGCCGAACTAGATGATGTTGATACTGCACTTGATTTTTATAAAAAAGCATCAAAAAATAGTGACAATGGCTTCACTACTCCCAGATATTTAATGAAGCAAGCAAGAATACTTGAGTCTCAAGAAGATTTTGATACTGCTAACGAACTTTACGTTAGAATCAAAGAAAATTATACAGAATCAATAGAAGCACAGAACATAGAAAAGTATATTTCTAGATCAAGCAGATAATGTCTTCTCAAAATTTGTCTAACTTCAATAAAAGTGATATTGGTGATTGTAGTCACCTCAAAATTGGGATTGTATATTCTAGCTGGAACAGTGACATCACTGATAATTTATATGATGGAGCTTTTACAACACTAATCGAATTAGGTATAAATAAAGAAAATATTACTTCTTTTAAAGTTCCGGGTAGCTTCGAACTTGTTTATGGAGCTAATAAGATGTCTAATAAGAATGTTGATGCAATAATTTGCTTAGGATGTGTTATAAGAGGTGAAACTAGTCATTTCGATTATATATGTAATTCTGTTTCAAATGGAATAATGAACTTAAACATTGAACTTGATATCCCAGTAATTTTTGGAGTACTTACTGATAACACCAAACAACAATCGTTAGATAGGTCTGGTGGTAAATTGGGTAATAAAGGAATAGAAGCAGCTGTTACTGCTGTGCAAATGGCTCTTTTAAAATAATTTTAAAAACCTTTTTTTGATATAGAAAAAAATTAAATTTGCAAGCTGTTATGGTCGCGTAGCTCAGCTGGATAGAGCATCTGCCTTCTAAGCAGACGGTCACAGGTTCGAATCCTGTCGCGATCACAAAAAAAGCTTAGATATTTCTAGGCTTTTTTTTATAATATATTTATGGGAAATTAGTTTTTTAATATTAATTTTTTCTCAACAGTACCATCATTGTACAAATAAAACCTAATATGACTATTTTTCTTTGATTTTGCACCAAGAATATTTGTGACTTTAATCAGTTTTTTGTTGAAGTTATGATTTAATGTACTACTGTTAGCATTAACATTTATAACTAAAGATGTAGTATCTGTACAATTAGTGAAAATATTAGTTTCAATGACAAAAAGTTTGAAAGTTCCGTAGATTGTTCCCCACTGAATTTCAACAATATTTGAATTAATTCCGTTTATAATTATTCCGCCACTATCTAATTCCCATGAATAAATTGAATTCAAATTTTGTCCAACTGAATAATTTTCAATTTGCAAAGGATTTACGTTAACTACTCCTAAAATATTGGTAGTATTTGGTGAGTTATTGATAACTAAGTTTTTGTTGTGTATACTATCACAACCATTTAAATCTGTGTATGTTTTGTTATAATCTCCTGAAATATTAAGAGTATCTCCGTCCCAAATATAAAAATTACATACGGTATCAATACTATTCGTTATAACCTGTAGTGGCTCAGTTAGCGTAACCATTATATTGTTCGAGCATCCCATAGTTAAATCTAAAACATTGATATGATATGTTGCAGCATTTAAGTTATTGTAGCTTCCATTTGACTGCTGAAGATTTCCGTTGATGGAATATTGAAAATTTTGAGACCCACCGCTTGTAGACGCTAATATACTTCCGTTAGAACCACCGAAGCATGAAATATTAATAGCATTGATTGATGTGTTTAAGTAATTACAAGAGGAATCATTAACATTAGCATTTGTATCATAATTACATGCTAACGAATCTATACATCCTAAGAAAAGACATGAACCATCATCAATACTCGCCATTGGATTAAAATTCATTGCAGTGGAATCCATGCAACCAGCATAAATACAGGAACTATCAGAAACCGTTGCTTGAAAATTATAATTAACTGCATTAGAATCAATGCAACCATAAATTATACAATCACATGAATGAGACCCCATACCAGAATATGTTGCATCTGGAAGTGAATCATATTCAGCGGTGGGGTTAAATAAAATTGGATTTTGAGTGATTCCCTTTTTAACACTTGACTTTCTGACTAAAGTCTGTCTCTTTGTCCACCATGTTCCACCGTTAGCATCAGTAAATCCAGCAGTAACGTCATCAGTCCACGCATTTCCTGGGTCTTCTCCTACTTTTCCAAAAATATCAATAAAATTTCCATTTTTTTCTATGGTTATTGCATCATCACCATTAAAGTAAAATGGAGTTGGAAAAATACCATTACATGTATAGTCGCATGCAGCTAAAAATATTGGATCAACAGGAAGCGACCAGTATGTACTAACCCAAACTGAATCAATCTGACCATTACCGATTACAATTGCCTCACCGGGATGAATTAACCCACTAAGTTGTAATGTTTCTGGTGAGGTAGAGGATCCATTTCCATATCTATTGACTGAATAAAACGACAAGTCAATTGTCGATAATGTTGGATTATAAATTTCAATTGCGTTGTTATTTCCAGGACCTTCAATATATTCTGAAATGAATAAATCAGAACAGTCTTGTGCATTCGAAAATTTTAAAATTAATATGAAAAGTAATGTTATGTTTAATTTCATTATTCTACTGTAGTACCAACTTTTTATTGATTGTTCCTTCGGTTGTATTAATTTCTAAGAAGTATACTGCCTTTGGGTAATTCTCTAAGCTAATCGCTTTTGTATATGTTCCGTCAAACTGGTTTAGCCCCTCTGTATATATCTCCTCTCCTACAATGTTTTTGATTCTAAGTGTTATATCTTGCTTGTTGATTGTATTAAAGCTGATATTAAACACGTCTCTTGATGGATTAGGATAGATATCTAAATTATTTATTATCGTACTCTGTTCTAATCTAACTAATCCTGGCATAGTGAAGTATATAAACGATGTCCATGATGGTGCTTTATATGCTCCTCCATTTGGATCACACCATGTTCTTGACTTAGCTCTATAAGATGTACCTGGTACTAAGCCATTCTTGTTCTTGGTAAATGTACCATATGTTACTCCTACTCCACCAATGTTAAAGAATGATGAACCAACAGTATCTACTCTACCTTGTAGTCTTACAAAACTGTATGGTCCATTACTATCATCCCAAGTGAAGGTTGCTTTAGTACTGGTTGGTGTAGTAACTGATAGGTTGCCAACATTTGGACAATCGTCAAGTGTTGTGAAGTTAGGTCCATTCACCCATGGCGTATTACCTGTTGAACAGTACCATACTCTCATCTGCCATTCATAAGTCGTATTGGATGATAAGCCAAGTAGTAATTTATCTGTTCTTAATGTGCTATTACAAATACCTGTGACTGGGTCATAGCCTGTTGGTGAGCCCATATTCTTCTGACTCCAAGCATTAGTTCCTACTTCTTTGTATTTTATCCTTAGCTGGTCTACCCTGCATGATGCAGTGTTCATATTGTTGAATAGCAAAGTTGCTCTATTATGTAAGATGTTGGCAAAGCCAAGACCAGTGATTGATGGTGAACTACAACTTACAGTATAGGAACAGCTTCCATCATCAATACATGCATTTGCATTGTAATTATTAGCAAGTGGATCTGTACAGCCATATATGTAGATACAACTTCCATCATCAACGCTAGAACTAGAATCATAATTACAAGCAAGAGTATCGGTACAACCATAGCATGAATAATCACAAGTTCCGTCATCAACATTAACTGTTGAATCATAGTTGCAAGCAAGAGAATCTGTACATCCAGCTAAGCAGATTGATAACTCATATGATTTTACATGACCTGATTGAAAAGATTGAAAATTGCTGTAAGGAGATCCAACGGTTAATGATGTTCCAAAATCGTTTAGGGCTACTGAAAAACCTGAATTATCTCCCGAGCTGTTACCTACAATTGATTGACCAAGTTTATTCCAGCTATTTCCATTCAAACTAAAAACTCTTGCGTGACCTGAATTCAAACCATTATCACTATTTTCGGGTGAACCAATCGAAATAACTGAACCATTAGCATCTATTGATACTGATTTTCCACTTCTGTCACCAATATTTTCTCCTTGTATATCATTACCAATTTGAACCCAATTTGCGCCATTCCAATTGAATACTCTAGTATGGCCTGAATTATTACCATTATCGTCATTATTTGGGGATCCTATAACAATTGTATGTCCAGACGAACTTAAATCAATTGCTGATGCAGATTTATCTCCAGGATTTTTTCCGTCAATATCTTGACCTAACTGGTTCCAAGAAATACCATCCCATTCATATATTCTAACATGACCTGAGTTAAAACCGTTATCTGAATTGTTTTCTGAACCAACTGCGATAATATTACCATAGTCATTTATTGCTGTAGAAAATCCAAATCTATCATAAGGATTTTCTCCTTCAATATCATTACCGATTTGTACCCAATTATTTCCAACTAGCTCATATACTCTTGCATGACCAGAGTTTGGACCATTTCCATCATTATATGTTCCACCAATTACTAATCTATTTCCTTGTCCACTTAAAGAAACACTAAAACCGCTTTGATCTCCTGCAGCCTCACCATCAATATCTTGTCCTGTCTGCACCCAATTTGCTCCATTCCAAGAATATGTTCTTACATGGCCAGCATTACCACCAGCATCATCATTAAATGCAGCACCAATAGCTAGTAATTGACCATTATTGCTGATAGATATTGATCTTCCACTATAGTCCAATAAATTCTCACCTAAAATATCTTGTCCCATTTGAGTAAACAATTGATTTGATCTTGTGTAAACTTTTACATATCCTTGTGTAATTTGTTGACTACTTTGTGCTCCTACTGCAATTATGTTACCATCTGAGCTAGATGATACTGAATATCCAGATGATGTTAACTCATATCCAATGATATCTTGACCACTTTGGAACCAAGGATCATTAGGGAAACAACAACTTCCATCATCAACCGTAGAAGTAATATCAAAATTTACAGCTAAAGAATCCGTACATCCATATATAATTGGAATACAACTTCCATCATCATAAGATGCTGTAGGTTCGTAATTTAGTGCTGTACTATCTGTACAACCTGAACACCTAATTATTTCAACTACACTAAAACTCCCAGTATTTTGATTTAAATGCTGACTATTAATAGATCCATAGGCTATTATATTTCCATACTTATTTGATGACACACTGAATCCTGTACTGTCATTGTTGTTTCCATAAATTTTATTACCGATTTCATGCCAGTTATTATTTTTATATTCAAGTAGAGAAATAGAACCAGATCTATAACCACTGCTAGAGATATCACCAGGTGCACCTATAGATATAAAATCTCCATTTTCATTTATTGATAAATCATAACCAAATAACTCATTTATATTATCCCCATATAAATTTTGTCCAAGTTGAACCCACGATGTTCCGTACCAATACATTACTTTAACCATTCCTGAGCTATGACCATTTAAATCATTTAATGGGGAACCTATTGCTACTATGCTACCGTCTGAGTTAATGCTAACACTACTACCACTTTTCTCATTATTTCTTGAACCTTCAATGTTTAAACCAACCTTTTGCCAATTAGAGCCATCGAACTTAAAAACTCTTACATGTCCAGAGTTTATTCCATTATCATCATTCTCACTTGAACCAATTGCAATGTGAGTACCTGAGCTATTTATCGAAATAGATGTACCACTTCTGTCATTAGAATTATCTCCATATATAACTTGTCCTTTCGAATTCCATGTAGATCCAATAAGTTCATAAACACTAACTGAACCAGCATCAACACCATTATTATCATTTTTCCAACTGCTTACTGCAATTATATTACCAAAGGAACTAATACTAACATCATGACCTAGTTGATCACCACTCGTAGCACCATTAATATTATTACCAAATGGTATCCACAGTGAATTTGTATCCAAAGAAAAAACTGAAACTGAGCCAGAGTTATTACCATTAATATCAGTTCTCTCAGCTCCAATTACTATTGTATTTCCAGTATCATTAATAGCTACTGATATACCAAAATTATCATTTATACTTAATCCATTAATTGTTTGTCCAAGTTGATTCCAAAACTGACCATCCCATTTATATACATTTACAGAGCCTGAATTATTTCCATTATTATCAGTAAATGGAGAACCAACTACAACAATGTCTCCAAATTTATTTGACTCGATAGAATATCCTTTTTGGTCATCGTTATTAAAACCAAAATTTTCATTCCCAACTCTTTCCCAAGGAACTGATGGGAAACAACAACTACCATCATCATTATTCGCTAATGAATCAAAATTAATTGCTAATGAATCAGTGCATCCGTATATATTTGCTATGCACGTTCCGTCATCAAGATTTGCGAAGGGATTATAATTGAATGCTAATGAATTTGTACAACCGCTAATTATACCCAAAACAAATGTGTCTGAATAACTACAACCAATGGAATCGATAATATTTATAAAATAAACATCATTACATAAATTATTTATACTGTCACTACTTGAATAAAAACTATTATAAAGTGAAGCCCAATTTATTGTATAGTTTAAAAAACTTTGTATAGAAATATGTATCGAGCCATCACAACTTGATTGATTGGTTGGATCATTAGTTGAGCTCATAACACTTATTTGGTTAATAACAATATTTATGACAGAAACACTATCACATCCATATGTTGTTTGATATGTATTGGAATAAGTTCCTGCTTGATAGTATTTATTAGGACCGATTTCCAAAGTATCTCCTTGACACAGAAAATAATTGTTTTGTGTGATTATTGAGTTGTTAACTGTTAAGTTTAAATAAGCAATGCTATCACATCCCTCATTGTTCGTAAGTGTTACACTATGTGAACCAGTAGTGTAGAAGACAAAACCATTCCAATTAGTACTATCACAAACTGTTAAAGAGGTATTTGACTGACTGCTATTGTTAATAGTCAAATCGATAACAATTACACTATCACAACCATTGGAATTAGTTAATGTATCATTAATATGAGAAGATGAATAATAATTTACTCCGTTGTATGAAAAACTATCACACTCTGTTAAGTTAATTGTATCATGTGTTGACTCATATATTGTAAGCTGTAGTATAGCTATACTATCACATCCATTTGAACCAGTGAGAGTAATTGATGGATTATGAATATAGCTTCCAGTAGATGTATATGTTGTTCCATTCCAAACATAACTATCACAGCTTTGTACATTAGTTACAGATGTGTCTGACTCTACAATAACTAAATTCAAATATGCTATACTATCACAACCTAAATGATTAATACTTTGCCATTGATAGTTACCACTAGAGCTAAATTGAATACCGTTCCATAGATAATTATTACAACTTGTTACATTTGTTGTTGAACTAGTAATTCCAAATATTGTAATATTGACTTCAATAATACTATCACAACCGTTTAAATTTGTAATTGTATCATTGAAAGTTATCGATTGAGTGTATAAATTACCATTGTACACTATGCTATCACAATCATTAAGATATAACTGAGAAGTACTTGCTGAGTTAATCGTTAGGTCAAGAGTTATAGTTGAGTCACAACCAGAATTATTAGTTAAGATTGGTAATCCTACTACTTTAACATTACCACTGTTTGGTAAAAAGTTATCATTTAACGGTGAGCCTATAGCTATTCTACTACCATCTTTATTTATTGAAACAGATGAACCGCTTTGGTCATTATTACTTTCACCAATTACCTTACTAAGAAATTGAGTCCAGTTATTGTTTTCAAAATTGTAAAAAACAGTATGACCTGAGCTATTTCCATTAATACTACCAAAAGGTGAACTAACAGCAATTAAATTACCATCTAAGCTAATATCAACACTTGATCCTGATTTCTCATTTATACCAGTACCATCTATATCATTTCCTACTTGTGACCAATTAATACCATTAAAATCATATACTCTAGTGTGTCCATAATAGTTTGTAGAAACAGTATCATTTGATTCATTATATGGGGCACCTATTGCTATTCTGAAACCATTTCCACTTAATGATATACTATATCCTGACCTGTCATCAGCTGACTCACCATTTATATCATTTCCTAATTGATTCCAATTTAGTCCATCCCATTCAAATAGTCTTACATGACCTGAGTTAGCACCTCCTCCATCGTTATATATTGCTCCAGCAGCTACAATATTTCCATCACTGCTAAGAGATGTTGAAAAACCAAAACGATCAGTGTTATTTACTCCAAATATATCACTACCTAGTTGGATCCAAGATGACCCATCCCATTCAAAAATCTTAATTTGACCTGAGTTATTTCCATTTCCATCATTATTTTTTGCTCCTACACAGAGCCTAGTGCCATTGTCATTTAGGCTGACTGAAGATCCCATCTTATCATTTGATTGGTCGCCATTTATCATATTACCCATTGGCATGTACTGACTACCATTCCACTTAAAAACTTTTACTTGCCCTGAATTAACTCCATTATCATCATTGTTCATTGTACCTATGGCTAGAATATTTCCATTATGTGAAAGAGCTAAAGAACTTCCAAATTCTTCATCTAGACTATTACCATTTATTGGACCACCTCTTTGTATCCAATTTTGATTAACATACTCATAAACATTTACTTGCCCTGAGTTGTTATAGTTATTGTCATTATATGGGGAGCTGATTGCTAAAATATTTCCATTTCTACTAATCTTAACTGTTTTTCCACTATTATCATTATTAGCAGAGCCATAAACATTACCAATCTCTTTGATTGTGCTACTAAAATCAGATGGGTAAGAGTAAATTCCAGAACTGTCAAGATAATATCCGTTCCAAAAAATACTATCACAAGAAACTAATAGTTGAAAAGTACTATCTGTATATCCTAAGTTTAGATTTAATATTGCGGTACTATCACATCCCAAATAATTCGTTCCATTCCATTGATAAACACCTGACAGGCTATAATTGTTTCCGTTCCATGAGTAACTATCGCATGCCTTAATATAGCTTGTTGACACAGTTGGACTATTTATGGTTAGATTTAAAGTGATGATACTATCACATCCTGAAATCGAACTACTTAATGTATCATAGTATGTACCAGTTAATGAATATGTAACACCATTCCAATTGTAATCACTGCATGAACTAACATCAAAAACAGTAGCTAAAGGATTATAACCAACTAAAACAGCACTTTCAGAAATTCCACTTAGTGTGTAAGTAATCATATTATTTCCTACGTTTAATAAGTTAGGGAATAACACATTGTTAATGATACCATTTCCAGAATATACACCCCCAGATGGAAAACCACTGCTGAGCACAATACTATCGTCAGTAGTACAGATTATAGAATCAGAAAAGTTTAAATAGACTGGAGTATAAGTGAAATTATAAATTGTATTTGGATTATTATATAAACTTAGTGGAGCACCGTTTGTATTACTCCATCCTGTAAAACTTATTATTGAATCATATGTTGGAAAATCTAAATATAGGTTTTCAGAGGCATCATATATTTTAATAAAAAAATCTTCATTACCTGTAATTCCTTCATCAATGTTTGGAGTTACGGGATCGTCACCGTAGATAACTAAATTAATATAGCCTAGACTATTAAAATTAATTATTTGAGAAGCACCAGCACAGTTACCGCTAGAGTCAAAGGCAGCAATCCAATCATTACTGTCTGCTTCTACTCCATTGATTTGAGCCTGACCATAAAGTGTAGCTGATAAATTAGTAGGAATAAAAGAAAATGGATTGTTTTGAGCATTTGTCAATACACTAAAAAAAAGAAAAGCTAAAGTAGTTAGTAACCTCATATTTTAATTTTAAAATTACTATGACTTGTATTTTTTGAAATATGTAATAAATAAATTCCTTTTGAAAAGTTAGATATATCTATTCTATTGATTTTTTCATCAATAATTATCTGACCATTCATATTAATCAACTTAACGTTATCTATTTTATTATCATTGATATGTATTGTATAGTCTGATATTTTAACTGAATAATCATTTTTTAAATTATTAATATCAGAAACATAAAAATTGAATGCATCAGAGATCTCATTACAAAACTGATTGTATACTTTAACATAATAAGTTCCAATTACTGAAGGAATAAAGCTTGAAGAATCAGAGTTTGGAATACTATCCAAATTAGTATCTAACCAAACATATCTGTCTCCAATAATACTTGATGTTAGAGTCCCGTTTAGTTCTGATATTTGAGGAATATTTGGTGCATTGTAAACTGTCACAAGTGTTTGCTCATTAATTAAGCAAGAATTAGAGTCAGTTACATCGTAATTTATCCAAAATGTACCGGGTCCGACTTGATCTGGAAAAAATTGATTATTAATTATACCACTTCCTGAATATACACCACCTGTGACCTCTGAAATTAAGTTTATACCATTCTCATTATCACAAAATGGACCACTGGTTATTAGATCTGAACTCACTGGTTGGTGAACTAATATACTGTCTTGTACGCTTGCTCCATTTATTGAGTAAGTAATTAGTTGATATCCAGGTCCAGTAATTGAAGGATCAAAATAATTTGAATTAACACCATTTCCTGAGTAAATACCACCTGTGGGAGTTCCCATATTTAATAACATTGGTGGATCATTTTCGCATAAACTTGAACTTATATTGAGGGTCACATTATTTTGAACAGAAGTAAAGTCATATATAGTACCAACATTATTATAATTTGGCATTGGTGAACCATTTACATTTACCCATCCACCAAAGGGAACCACGTTTGAGGGTGACTGATAATCTATATAGATTCCATTTGAAAAATTAAATAATTTTAAATAAAAATCTTCATTACTAGTAATACCTTCATCAACTGATGTTGTTGGGTCATCACCATAGATTACAAGATTAATATAAGCTATGCCTGAGTTTACAACTATTTGTGATGCTCCAGCACAGATACCACTAGAGTCAAAAGCTGCAATCCAATCATTAGACGAGCAGAAAACACCGTTAACCTGAGCTTGACCATACATAGTTCCTGATAAGTTTGTTGGTGTGAAATTAAATAAAGAGGGAGTCTGAGACATGCTGACATGACCAATAAAAAGACTCCCTATAATTAAATATGTTTGATACATCAATTAGTTTAATACAACTCTTTCAGAGCTAATTTCAACTTGATCGAAGTATATTTTAAATATATAAACTCCTTTATCATAATTTATTGGATTCCATTCTAAAGAGTGATTTCCAATATTATAATTTCCATCTACTACTACATCTAATAATTTACCTGTTAAGTCAAATACTTTAACAGAAACATTAGTTTCACCATTTACATCGAAACTAATTATTGACAATGAGTTAGTTGGATTAGGATATATATTCCAAACAGAATTTTCATCAAATTCAAGATTGATTTGCTTTAATTCCATGTTTGGCTCAAAAGTGATATCACTTTCAAAAATCATCCCATTTAGTTCAAAAATTAAGTTTTCTCCTTCTATAAAACCTTCATTGTATGAAGTTTGTGGATCATCACCATAAATAGGTGTTGTCATCAAATATCCTTCTTTCAGTACTAACATCTCAGCCAGCTTATCATTGTTGCTGTTGTAGACATTAATAGTATTTCCATCAAATCCATCTAAATTCATTTTACCATTAATAAACATATACTCAGGCGAGAAGTAATTTCCAGACTCATTTGTTAATCTGTACTGACTGTTTCCTACTGGGTTATTTACTTTTATCCAATAACCAAATGGTCTTTGCATGCTATTCAAAGTATTTAAGAATGGTAATCCATTTGGATTAAATAACTGTGTACCCTGATCAAAGCCAGTGCAGTAAAGAAGATTATTAGCTGAAATCAAATCACCTAAATATTGTTGAGGTGTTGAGCTCGCAGGGTTCATATATCCACTTAGGTTCCATCCAGCGTTAAGGTTAATTTTAAAGTTAGATGGAATATTATTTCCAATCATACTTAAAGTATCTGCCTGATTCACCTTAACCCAATATCCATAACCCTGGTCAAATTGAGTTAGTGTGTTTAAAAATGGCAAACCGTTTGGATTATATAGTGATGAACCTTGATTAAATCCTGTTACATAAACAAGATTTCCTGGTAGTAAATCTCCAAAGATATCTTGCATAGTGTTGTTTAAAGGTATTTTATTTGAAGAGATAAGATTCCAACCTGCCTTTAATGGAATGATATCCTCATTATCATCAATAGTAATTGTTACCCAAGCTGTATCAGAATTATTTCCATTAACATCGTAATGAACAACACCGTATGTGTAAGTACCTCCAGGAAGCGTACTTAAATCAAGTGCTGATGTGTCAATTACTCCAAGAGCAGAGAATCCACTTAATGAATAAACATTTGAATACGAGTAATCATCATCAATTGGTAATGACCAATGAACTAGAACACCAGAGGATAGACTATCAATTCTAGCTGATGCTATCGGCACGTTAGGTGCTAAATTATCAACTGAGTATCCACACATTAAGTTTGAGTACCAGTAGGTTGCACTATCTGCGGTATGTGCAACAACAACAAAACAAGAATTAAACATCCCAGATATTAGATTTGAATCTCCAAGTGTTTCTGAGGCATATGCGTAAGCATTAAATCCTTGTGCAGGCATACTACCCATCCTTTCCCAATTACCGTTATCAATTGAATCAATTGATAATCCATTAACATCATAGTGTCTCCAAACAGAATAATGAGTTACATTGTTGATTAATGACGCATTATCCCAAACAGACTTATCAAATAAAACTCCCGCAAAACCACCTTGATCTTGTGGTGAGTCTTCAATTGAGGTAATTACAGGTGAGCCATCTGGAACTGGTGTCCCTCCCCAATACCAATTGTCAGGTCCTCCATAAATTCCAATATCAGCTCTTACACCACCAAGTCCATATGGCATATTTGCATCATTTTCCCAGGGTGTTCCTGCATCAACGCAATTACTAAAATTGCTCAAGTGTTGATTATAAATTGAATTAAACACTGGATCATCATCAATAGATCCATCTCCATAATAAAATGAACCACCCTGGTTGTATGTACCATAAGCTCCGCTTCCTTGAACAGTAGAATATGTTAATGAAGTAATGCCTCCTAGCATGTGTATTTGACGATAATTTGTCACATCACTACCCCAGAGTATTGAATTTTTTATGTTAGAAAAATTATTTCCATGTAAATAAATTCCGCTCCAAGTATTGAAGGTTATATTTGAATAATTTGAATTAAATGAGCCAGCAGTGTACACTCCCCAATTTCCATTTCTTGAAATCATACTAGAATTTGAATAAATATTTAATTCATTAGCAGAGTAAACACCAGTTTCTAAGTTATCTACAATGAATGAATACTTTAAATGTAAACTGGTACTGTCGCTTCCAGACTCAACACCAATTTTACAATTATCAATAGTTGATCCATATAAACTTGCATAGGAGTTTTTTGACATTAATTTGATTGCTGAGGAATTTACTTGATCACTTAGATTTGATTCATAAATATTTAAACTATCTTGAAATTTAGTTATAATTGGATAATTTCCTTGATTTCCTTTTAAAGTAGAATTATTTATGTAAAAATTATTTTTAAGATGAGTAATATTAAATGTTTTAGAATTGTAATTAACGTTATTGAAAGCTAAATTAACTGAAGAGGTTAAATCACTATTAATATCACAATGTTCAAATTCTATTGATGAGCTAGAATTGCTTGTAATCGGAATTGAATTATCGCTGATCTCTATATTATCAATTAAAAAAGTAACTCCAGATTGACCATATTGCTTGAAAGAGGTAAATTTAAATTGAACCCAATCTCCTGCACTTAAGCCAGGAATTTCAATATCATAATAACGCCATGGCTCATTTGAGTTTGTATTAGTGGAATTAAACATTAAATCATCATAATAATTCTGTAGTTGTACCCAACTACCATTTGATGAGGTTCTGTAATAAAGCCAATAATTTGAATAGCTTGCACTGTGGAAAAGACCTCCATATCTTTTGAAATCATATTTTATTGATATTGAACCATTATTTCTAACATAGTATTGTTCAGTTTCAATATTATTGTAATTATAGTAACTATTATATGAATAAGAATATAATCTCAATGATGCAAATGAACTACTACCACTGTTATCAAAATTAGTCGGATTAGAGGAGGATTCTATATAATTTGCGATATTACCTGAGGAAATATTTCCTGTATGAAAAAAGTTCCAGTTCTCAGGAACAGACTCGTCTTCGAAATTGTAATAAGCTAATGTTTGATTCTTTTTTGTTGTAATATTGTTAGCATCTAGAGAGGAATTTTTAATTTTTATTTCATTGTTATTAGTAACAATATCTAAATCTGTGTAGGGCTTGTTGAAAGAAAAATTATCTAGATAATATTCAACTCTGTCATAGTTGCTATTCGTATTCCAAATATTGCTAAAAAACCTAAATTCAATTTGGTCACCTGCATTTAAATCTTCAACATGTGCGTTAAAAGATTTCCAATAAGTCCAGTAGATATTATTATTGGTTAAACCGGAACCCATCCAATTAGTTGTTCCAATCTCACCAAGATTGATCCAACTACCAGTGCCATTTAATTGATAGAATATTTCTAACTTACAATTATTCATTATGTAAGCATTGTAATCAAAGCTTAAAGAAAAATAATCATTGTCAACAGTATAAGGCCCTGTGTAAATATTTCTGTCAACATCAACAACATTAACATATATTCCCTTAGAGGTTACACCTTTTCCATAACTAAAAGTAGTAGGACTTGTGTTGTAGCTAATATAAGAAATATCACCTGTGAAATTCATTCTTGAATATCCATTTTCAAAATCTTCATAAAATGAATTTTGATTGCTAGCATTAGTAATTGATAAAAACTGAGCAGAATCTAAACTGCTAAAATTTAAATCTGAAGGGTTATTAATAAAAATACTGTCAGTTGCGGTTCCATTCATTGATAAGTTCCCATCAACTTTAAAAGAAAAACCATTGCAATCTATAACAACACCAGCTTCAATGTTAACATTACAGCTATCAGGAACATTAATATTATCAGTTAATGTGTAAGGACTATTAGCAAGTGTAAAATCATTACAAAAACTACCACTAATCTCACTGATTCCAGCACCTGTAATATATACTGTGTAATTAGGATTATTTGGGTCATTACTTTGAATAATAATAGAGTCATTTAAGAACCCACTTGAAATTGGAGAGTAAGTAAAGTCAAAAGTAAGGCTTAATCCTTGACCTATTAAAACCGGAGGATATATTGAAGTAGATATGACTGAAGTATCATAAATAAGATCATTTATAATCATTGTACCAGTACCAGAATTTGAAATTGTTAAATTAACAGTTGAGCTAGCACCAAGTGCAATAGAACCAAAATTAAGTGTATTCGCATTTGTTGATATTACAACTTGTACTCCCTCACCATTTATAACAAGTGATCCATTTCCAAATACTGATCCGTTCCAGTCTAGTGTGTCAGAGAAATTACCAGTACTAGTTGGATTAAAGCTTATGTCAAATGAGATTGAGTCACTAGCAGGTATTGTTAGTGTACTCTGACTTGCTGAAAAAGGTGCAGAAAGTCCACTGAGACTGACTGTTTGAGGTGCAGCAACTGTATTTACAAGAGTAATAGATTGTGTTGTTGTGCTATCAACATTTGTTGCAGTAAAAGAGTAAGGAGATGATGTATTTGTTGTTACTCCAATTCCAGTTTGTGCAAAAGCTGATAATGTGATTATTAATGAAAATATTAATGAGTAGATTTTTTTCATGATTTTTTAGATTAAATTTTAGTAAAAATAAAAAAAAAAGTGAGCTAAAAAAGTTATTGAGATTATATTTCAGATGACATACTAGAAGTAGAGATCTTGAGCTATCCTAAACGTATTTGAGTGAGCTTCAACAATATCATCTATTTCTTTAGAATAACCTCCTCCCATGCTTACTTGAACAGGAAGTTTATTGGTTTTACAATAATTTAGAACAAACTTATCTCTTAGCTTACAGCCTTCAAGAGATACTGATAACTTACCAAGCTTATCGTTTTCTATGATATCAACACCTGAAAGATAAAAAATGAAATCAGGCTCAAAGGATTCAATTAGCCTAGGAACTTCGTTTCTGATAACTTTTAAATACTCTTTGTCGTAAGTTTTATCTTCAAATCCATAATCATAATCACTTATCTCTTTTCTAAATGGATAATTATTTTTTCCGTGAAAGGATACTGTGTATACTTGTTTGTTATTTTTAAAAATCTCTGCTGTTCCATTACCCTGGTGAACATCTAAATCTAATATTAAGATTTTCTTACTAAAACCATTATTTATCAAATAGTTAGATGCAATGGCTTGATCGTTTAAAATGCAAAATGCCTCTGCTCTATTACTAAAAGCATGATGTGTGCCTCCAGCAATATTCATTGAAATACCATGTTCAAGGGCATGCAATGAACACTCTACAGTACCTTGTATGATTTTCTTTTCTCTTTGAACAAGCCTATCAGACATTGGGAAACCGACAGCTCTTTTTTCTTTGTCACTCAATTCTTGATTTATAAGTCTATGGTAGTAGTTTTTATCATGAGTTAATAATATAGTTGAGTCATCTATGTCTGAAGGAATAAAGAAGTTATTCATATTACATGTTCCCTCTTTTATTAGCTGTTCTGGGATCATTTCATACTTAATCATAGGAAATCTGTGATTTTCTTTAAGAAGATGTTTATAAAGTAAATCGTGAGCTATTTTAAGCATTTGAATTATTAATTTTAAATGGATTTCTTTGTTTCCAATCTTGTTTTTTTAGTTTCTTAAATAAGAATGTCATGAAATAATTTGAGATATTTCCTTTTGTTCTTAGATAGATAAAAGATTTTTTTGGTGTTGCACCAAAATTACTTTTATATTCATTAGCTGTTCTTCCAAAAACTATTTCCTCACATTTTTGGTTTATACCATTTTTAATTGTTTCAAGTAACATTCTACCATAAATTGAATATTCTTTATTTAGTTGTTTATCAAATCCTACATAATAAGAAAATAACTTATTGTTAAAATTAATCTCGGAAGAAAATCCAATAAGCTCACTTTTTATATAATAGCCATATAGTTTACAAATTTTATTTTTTTGCATTTCTAATAATGTATCAGTATTAAAGTGTGGACCATTAAATTTAGATTTCTCTAGTACTTGGTCAAAAAGTTTTTGAATTTGCTTTTTATGATTTTCGTTATCCTTGCTGTTAAACTCTAATATTTCTATGCTTTTAGACTTTTTTTCAATGTTTTTAATTTTCTTTCTATACTTTGTCCTCAATGAAGATTTATAATCATCAATACTCTTCCATATGTTTACATCTTTGATTAACATCTCCTCCTCTATTTCAACTTTAGTAAATCCATTGTTTTTATTTGTATCTAATTTTTCAAATAAGAAATCTGGCATAACCAGAAGAAAATAGTCAATTTTATTGTTAATTTTTTTTAATAATGATTCTAAGTTGATTTTTGAATCAAT
>JAOOLD010000011.1 GCA_028408365.1 Bacteroidota bacterium | reverse complement strand
AATAGTTCAAGAGGTAGCGCATTCTTATTTAAGTTTTCATAAAAATCTTTAAGAAATGGATTATTTTCAAATGTCTCAAGTATTAGTTTATATCCTAAATCATTTGACAATAACTTAGCCAATGTTGTTTTACCTACACCAATATTTCCTTCTATTGATATTGATTTATAATTCATATTCAAAAACTTTACTATCGTCTTTACACTCTTTAATTAACTGTTTTATATTTTTTTTTGATTCTGGGTGAATAAAAAAAGGTGCTATATCTGCCAAAGGTCTTAACACAAACATTCTTTGATCAAGATGTTTATGTGGTATTATTAGTTCTTTTGATTTGACAATTTGTTTACCAAAAAATAATATGTCAATGTCAATAGTTCTTGAACCCCATTTCTTTTTTCTGATTCTACCCATATCATTTTCTATCATTGATATGATTTTTAAAACTTTAGTAGGATCATAAATAGATTTTATCGCAACTACCATATTAAAATAATCTCTTTGGTTTTTGACCCCCCAACATTCGCTAACATATATTTTTGATTTGTTAATGATTTTTCCAATGAACAACTCAATGTTTTTTATGCATGTCATCAAATTAAAATACCTATCACCAATATTTGAACCAATTTGCAAAAAAATCATAGCATTGTCATAAAAGAAATATTCATAAATTTACATCAAAATCTTATAAGCTTGTGAACTTTATTAAAAAAATTTTTTCTAATATTTTATCTACTATTATTAGTACAATAATACTTTTTGTCATTCTATTAATTTTCTTTTCGACCTTAGTGAATTACATGAACAAAAAAGATCGCATATCAGTAGAAGAGAATACCGTTTTAAAAATTGATTTATCAACACCAGTTGTAGAGCGCTCAGCTGATAACCCTATTCAGTTTATAAACAGTTCGGGAGATAATCCTATTGAGTTAAAGGACGTTCTTTTGTCGATTGAAAAAGCAAAAAATGATGACAGAATAAAATTAATTTATTTAAACTTTAATGAAGTAAATGCAGGTCTTTCCTGTATTGAAGAAATAAGAGCAAAGCTAGTAGACTACAAAACTAGCGGAAAGCAAATCATTGCATATTCTAATTATTACAGTCAGTATTCTTATTTATTATGTTCTGTGGCAGATAAAATTTATCTTAATCCGAATGGATTTATTGACTTAAAAGGAATATCGGCAAGTGTGGTTTTTTTCAAAAATTTGCTTGCAAAAATTGGAGTCGAAACTCAAATAATAAGAAAAGGTCAGTTTAAAAGTGCTGTAGAACCTTTTACCGAAACAAAGATGAGTAGTTCTAGTAGACTACAAACTAAGCTATTGATTGAGGACATTTCAGAATTTATGACAAACTGTATTAGTGAAGAAAGAAATATTGAAGTATCAAAAATTAACAATGATATAAACGAACTAAGATTAAATTCTGCAGCAGCATGTAAAAAGCTTAATTATATTGATGATATTTTATATGAGGATCAATTGAAAGACTCACTAAAACTTTTTAGTAGCTCCGCAAAAATAAAAACAATTGATCTAAAAAGCTATGTAAATGTAAAATTGAATAACAAACAAAAAATCAGTAGGAACAAAATTGCTGTTATTTACGCCAATGGCACAATTTCTAATAACAAAGGTTCATTAAATGAGATTGGTACACAAACAATTACAAAATCATTAGTTCAAGCTAGAGAGGACAAAAACGTTAAAGCTATTGTTCTAAGAGTTAATTCACCAGGTGGTAGTGCAATGACATCAGACTTAATTTGGAGAGAAACAATAATTACAAAAAAAGAAAAACCAATAATTGTTTCAATGGGAGATTATGCGGCATCAGGAGGCTACTATATTGCATGTGCAGCTGATAGTATTTTTTCAAATAAAACCACTGTAACAGGTTCGATTGGTGTTTTTGGTATAATTCCAAATCTTAAAAAATTATATAATGAAAATTTATCTGTTTTTTTTGATACGGTTAATACTCACAAATACTCAGATATGGGAACTAACAGAAGGTTAACCAACTTTGAGATTGATAGAATAAGAGAAAATATTAATCAAATTTATAGTGACTTTATAAATAAAGTTGCAGCTGGAAGAAATATGGATACACTATATGTAGATAATATTGGTCAAGGAAGAGTATGGAGTGGAGCAAAAGCAAAAGAAATAGGACTTGTTGACACTCATGGAGGTCTTTTTGATGCTATTGATGCCGCTAAATTAATTGCTAATATTGATGAATACAGGATAATAGAACTACCAAAGAAAAAAGACCCATTCCAGAATATCTTTTCAAAAATTAATTCAAGCTCAAAATTTCTAAATTTAATAGATAATTATAATTTCAAAAATCTAGAAGAATCACTTGAACTTGAAAGAGATATTATTCAAATGCACATGAACAACATAATTTTTTTTAATTGAACAATGTTTTAATTTTCTCATTAGAAGTTTTTAAATCAACAATATATCCTTCATGTGATCTTACATTGAATACCTCTCCACCATCGAAGATCAAGTATTGCCCCTTAATTCCTGACAACTTACCAGAGATTAAATTATTTTTTTCAAGCTTTAAGCTTTTAATCTTTGTAGGATATTTTTCTACTGGATAATTAAAAATATTAACTGTATCATCATCATTTACATATTTTCTAAGATCCTCTGACAATAGTCTAGAAAGTTTATTTTTCCAATCTACTAAATCAACATCATCGGGATTACCTGAAAGCATTTTCCTCCAATTTGTTTTATCACTAATTTCAGACTTCAAGATAACCTCTATTTCACCTGATAATCTCCTGTTTGGTACTTCAGCAAAGATTATCGCCTGTGATGCTCCTTGATCCATCCATCTAGTAAAGATTTGTGATTTTCTTGTTATCCCTACTTTTATGCCTGTTGAATTTGCTAAATACACATAGTGAGGCACTAGTTGAAATTTTTTTTCCCATTCTAAATCTCTTTCTTCAATCCCTAAATGAGCAGTGCATAATTCAGGCTTGAAAATACTTTGTGAAGCTTGAGGCAATGTCCAATAGCAGTTATAACAAAAGTTTTGTCTATAAAAACTTTTAAATAATTTATTGCAAAAACATTGAACTTTTCCTGTCCAAAAAATCTCAACATCATGTCCTATCAACTCATTCATTGAAATATCACAGAGATTGTAATTAACATGACTTAAGTTTTCGGTTTTCATTTTTTTAATTACAAATTGCATACTATTTTTGTATTTTAAACTAAAAATATAAAATTGATTAATATTTCTATAAAAAATTCTCTTTTATCTTGGATTGTTAAAAAAAGAATTTATCAAATTGATCAATTTATTTTACATCCAAAAAAAACTCAAGAAGACGTGTTAAGTTCTTTGATATATAAATCAAAGGGGACTTTTTTTGGAATTGAACATAATTTTAATAAAATAAAAAGTTATTCTGATTTTTCAAAACATGTGCCGATAAGAAAATATGAAGAAATATTTAAGTACATTAAACTGACCAGAGAAGGGAAAAAAGATATTCTATGGCCAGGTAAAATTAAATGGTACGCTATTTCTTCAGGAACTACAAACTCAAATAGAAAATATATTCCAATGACGAAGGCTTCAATTATGGACTGCCATTTGAATGCAGGCAAGGACATGCTTTCAATGTACTGTAATAACTTTTCTTCAACTAATGTGTTTAATGGTAAAGGAATAATGCTAGGAGGTAGTCAAAATGTTAAAAATGATTTTGTGGAGGGAGATTTATCTGCAATTCTTCTTGAAAATTTACCATTTTGGGTGAGCATACATAGCTCAACTGACGTTGAAACATTATTAATTGATGATTGGGAGGATAAGCTGAAGAAAATAGCGGATAATGCAGTTCGAGAAAATATCACTAATCTTACCGGAGTGCCATCATGGATGTTGGTATTGTTAAAAAAAATAAAAGAAATGAGTGGCGTTAATGATTTAACTGAGATTTGGCCAAATCTTGAACTCTTCATGCATGGTGGAATAAGTTTTTCACCATATAAAAAACAATTTTATGATTTATATCCATCATCTAAATTGAATTATTTAGAAATCTACAATGCATCTGAAGGGTTTTTTGGAATTAAAAATGATTTTGAAAAAGAAGATTTGTTACTTATGCTAGATTATGGTATTTTCTACGAATTCATAAAGAAGTCAGATTTTATAAATGAAAGATATAGTGCTATTCCGCTTTGGGAAGTTGAGAAAAATATTGAATATGCTATTATAATTTCAACAAATTCTGGGCTTTGGAGATATTTAATTGGCGACACTGTAATCTTTACTAATACAAGTCCGTTCAAAATTAAAATTAGTGGACGAATCAAATCGTACATTAATTCGTTTGGAGAAGAACTAGTAGTGGATAATGCAGAAAGAGGTATTGCAGAAACATGTGAGATTCTTAATTGTAAGATTAATAATTACACTGCCGGGCCAAAATTTCTACAGAACGGAACTGGACAACACCTCTGGCTCATTGAATTTGAAAATAAAAACACTAACACTTTAGAATTTGAAAAGGCCTTAGATACTAGCCTCAGACAGCTTAATAATGATTACAATGCTAAAAGATTTAAAAACCTTGTACTTAAAAACCTTAAAATTATATCACTTAAAAAAGGAACTTTCTACAAATGGCTAAAAAAGAATAATAAATTAGGCGGTCAACATAAGATACCAAGACTTAGAAACGATGATAAATTAATAAAAGAACTACTAAATATTTAGTCTCAATTATTGAATAATTAATTATGTTTTTTATTTTCGAAGAAAAAAAATATGCACTTAGCAATTTCAGGAAACATAGGCTCAGGCAAAACAACTTTAACAAAAAAACTTTCAGAGCATTACAAATGGATAGCAAACTATGAGGATGTAGAAAACAATCCTTACTTGAACGATTTTTATAAGGACATGCAACGCTGGTCCTTCAATCTACAGGTTTATTTTCTTAATAGCAGATTTCGCCAAGTAATAGATATAAAAAATAGTAAGAAAACTCATATACAAGATAGAACTATTTATGAAGATGCCCATATATTTGCCCCTAATCTACATACAATGGGCTTAATGAGTACTAGAGACTTTAACAATTATCAAGAAATTTTTAATCTCATGGACGAGTTCGTTAAAGGACCTGATTTATTAATCTATTTAAGATCATCTGTTTCAACGCTTGTTGAACAAATACAAAAAAGAGGAAGAGAATATGAAAACAGTATCAGACTTGATTATCTTACAAGATTAAACGAAAGATATGAAGCATGGATTACCCAGTACAGCAAAGGAAATCTGTTAATTATAGATGTAGACGATATTAACTTTTCTGAAAACGAAGAGGACTTTGGTGACATCATTGAAAAAATTGACGCGGAAATTAACGGATTATTCTAATTACTAGCTTTTCCCATTGATTCTTATATTAAGAGATAACATAATTGTAAGGAGTTCATTTTTTGGAAAACTAATAACAATTAACTCTTAAAAAAATCGTCTACTTCATTTCAAAAAATTTAACACCGATTCAATCTAAATTTGAAATAGTTAAATTCACACTAATTTCACTTCAATAAATTTTTTTTTCAGAGGATTTTGACGTAGGATTTGAAGTGAAAGTAAGTTCATTTTTTGAAAAAAGGCTAGTAAAATCATTGATAATTTTTGAATTATCATTATTGACTAAGTTAGCAAAAGTGAGTTCGTTTGAAAGTGAAACAAATTTTACATCATACATTTCAAAGTTTGATTGATTATTAATAAGGAAATCTGATGATACAGTTTCAAAATCATATGTAGTATTCATATCATCAACAAAAAGATTATTTACTGGCTCAGTTTCGCTAACGGTTGATGTGGTTTTCATTGAAATTGAAGGAGCTATTACAAGCGCAACAACTGACATCAGCTTTAGTAAAATATTTAATGATGGTCCTGAGGTATCCTTAAATGGATCACCAACAGTATCTCCAACAACAGCTGCCTTGTGAGCTTCTGTACCTTTTTTGCCCTGCTCCTCTATCATTTTTTTAGCATTATCCCATGCTCCACCAGAATTTGATTGAAAAATTGCCATTAACACTCCACATGTTGTAACTCCTGCTAACAAACCACCAAGCATTTCTGCACCACCAAAAAAACCTATTAAAACAGGAACTATTATCGCTAATAGTCCTGGCGTAACCATTTCCTTAATTGACGCTTGAGTTGAAATTTCAACACATTTATCATACTCAGCAACTCCAATTGCAGCATCAAAAATTTTCTTATCAGCTGCACTTGCTTGTGACATATCTGAGTTATTTTTTTTCATTACTTCTAGAGCAGCTTTTAAAGCTGGTATATCTTTGAACTGTCTTCTAACTTCTTCAATCATTGACATGGCTGCTCTACCAACAGCGTTCATAGAAAGAGCTGAAAAGACAAAAGGAAGCATACCTCCAATAAGTAAACCGGCCATGATAACAGGCTTAGATACATCAATTGTTTCAACACCAGCTGTTTTCATAAACGCAGCAAAAAGAGCCAACGCAGTCAAAGCCGCAGAAGCTATCGCAAAACCTTTACCTATTGCAGCTGTTGTATTACCTACTGCATCAAGCTTGTCTGTTCTTTCTCTTACCTCAGCTGGAAGCTCAGACATTTCGGCGATTCCTCCTGCATTGTCCGAAATTGGTCCATATGCATCAACTGCTAATTGTATGCCAGTATTAGCTAACATACCTACGGCTGCTATAGCAATTCCGTACAAGCCAGCAAAGTTGTGTGATACGATAATAGCAGTTGCTATAACTATTATGGGTAATGCCGTAGACATCATTCCAACTCCTAGTCCCGCAATTATGTTTGTTGCTGAACCCGTTTCTGATTGTTTAACAATAGATGAGACTGGCTTTGTTCCTGTTCCAGTATAATATTCTGTTATCTTTCCTACTAGAAGACCTGCAATTAGTCCAGAAATAGTAGCCCAAAATACGCCTATTGAGGAATAACTTTGACCTCCTTCACTCCAAGTTTCAGGTAATAATCCTTGAATTAAAAAGTAAGATGCTACTAGCATGAGTCCTGCAGATCCAAATTCTCCAATATTCAGAGCTTTGTGTGGTGATCCTCCCTCCTTAACTTTCACAAAAAATGTACCTAAAATTGACATCAAAATACCAACAGCAGCCAAAGCCATTGGCAGGTAAACTGCTCCAAGACCATTGTAAGAACTTGAAAACTCAGGTAAATTAACAAAAACTGCTCCCAACACCATAGTACCAATAATTGAGCCAACATAAGACTCAAATAGATCGGCTCCCATTCCAGCCACATCTCCTACATTATCACCTACATTATCAGCAATTGTAGCTGGATTAAGTGGGTGGTCCTCAGGAATTCCTGCTTCAACTTTACCAACAAGGTCTGCCCCAACATCAGCAGCTTTAGTATATATACCGCCTCCAACTCTAGCAAAAAGTGCTATTGATGATGCTCCTAGTGAAAAACCTGATAAAACATTTAATACCATTTCGATGTTTGTTCCCCATTCCATTCTACTATATATCATGAATAAGCTGCTTAAGCCAAGAACACCTAGACCTACAACACCTAGGCCCATAACAGAGCCTCCAGCAAATGCAACTTCAAGGGCTTTAGCTAATGAGCTTCTTGCAGCATTGGTAGTTCTCACATTAGCTTTTGTCGCAACTTTCATTCCAATAAATCCAGCTAGTGCAGAACAAATTGCTCCAACTACAAAAGAAACTGCTACCATTGCATTAGATCCCTCTTCAGAATTTCCTTTAAAAACTAATAATATAGAAACAGCAACAACAAAAACTGATAAAATTTTGTATTCTGCTTTTAAAAATGACATTGCTCCCTCAGCTATGTTGTTTGCAATATTTGACATTTTTTCATCTCCGACGGGCTGCTTAGAAACCCAAGAGTTTTTCCAAAAAACAAAAACAAGTGCAACTAAACCAAAAGCTGGTAAAAAATTAATTATTAATTCCATGGTATATTTTTTAAATTTTCGCAAAAATAGGACTTTTTGATTAATAAAGCATTAAGGGCAATTTTATATTATTTTTAACGCGTTAATTTGTTAAATTTGTTAAAACTATTCAATAATGAAAATAGCAGTATGCATAAGCTGTGTGCCTGACACAACATCAAAAATAAATTTTACTGAAAATAACACTGAGTTTAATAAAGATGGTATTCAATTCATTATTAATCCAAATGACGAATTTGGCTTAACAAAGGCCATTTTTATAAAAGAACAAAATCAAGCTGAAGTAACAGTAATATCTGTAGGAGAATCATCAATTGAACCAGTACTTAGAAAAGCTCTTGCAATTGGAGCTGATTCAGCGGTTAGAATTGATAATAAAGCTAAAGACAGTATCTGTGTTGCAAAAAATCTCTCATCTTACTTAGCAGAAAATAAGTTTGATCTCATAATTATGGGGAAAGAATCTGCTGACTATAATGGTGGTGTTGTTCATGGAATTATAGCAGAAAACATTGGAATGCAGTTTGTAAATGCTTGTGTTGGTCTAGAAATTTCTGATGACTCATTCATCATTGAAAGAGAAATGGAAGGAGGTACAGAAAAGGTTAAAATAAAATCTCCTGTTATTATCGCTGGGCAGAAAGGACTTGTAGAAGAAAAAGATCTAAAAATCCCCAACATGAGAGGTATAATGCAAGCAAGAACAAAACCACTAAATGTTTTAGAATCCGAAAACTTTGATTTTATTCAATCAATTGAGTTTAGCAAGCCTTCTGAGAACAAAGAATGCGTTTTTATAGATAAAGAAAATGTAGCTGAGTTAGTCAAAATTTTAAATGAAAAAGAAAAAGTCATATAATGAAAATATTAGTATTCGCAGAAAATTGGGACGGAATTTTTAAAAAAAGTTCTTTTGAAGCAATATCATACTCAAGAGAATTAGCAGAACAAAACAATTATGAACTCATTACACTTTGCTTCAACAATGTTTCTCAAGAGGAACTTAATAAACTTTCTAAGTATGGTAGTTCAACGGTATTTACTACTAATCCCATTGACAAAGTAGATAGTATTTCAATGTCAAAATTGATTTCTGATTTAACAATTCAACATGATATCAAGTTATTTATTTTCTCATCAACTTATTCCTCTAAGATGTTTGCTCCTCGTCTTTCAGCTAAGTTAAACTCATCAATTTTTACAAATGTTGTTGAATTACCCTCATCTCTTAATCCACTAAAGCTAAAGAAAAAAGTATTTTCCAGTAAAGCTTTTGAAATTGCAAAGTCCAGTTCAGAAAAAAATATAATTATGTTACACCCAAATTCGTATGGGGTCAAAGAATTCTCATCTAATCTGCAGTCATCAGAATTTACAGCTGAAAGTAAAAGTGAAATTGAAATAATTAACATTGAAAAAAGTTCTGGCAAAGTAAATCTATCTGAAGCAGATATAGTTGTTTCTGCTGGCAGAGGAATGAAAGGGCCTGAAAATTGGGAGCTTATTGAAGAGTTAGCAAATTGTCTAAATGCTGCAACAGCATGCTCAAAACCTGTCTCAGATATTGGGTGGAGACCTCACAGCGAACATGTAGGACAAACTGGTAAAACAGTTGCTCCAAATCTTTATTTTGCAATAGGAATTTCAGGAGCAATACAACACTTAGCTGGCGTTAATTCTTCAAAAGTTATGGTCGCAATAAACACAGATCCTGAAGCCTCATTTTTTAAAGCTGCTCATTATGGAATCGTTGGAGATGCCTTTAATGTAGTTCCAAAATTGATTGAAGAAATTAAAAATATTAAAAATTAGCTTTGGAAATCATTCAGCTTGATATAGTAGCTATAAGAGCAAGTGATACACAAAACAATGCTTATGTTCTTCTATTAAAAGAATTGAGAGGTTCTCGACAATTGCCAGTTGTTATTGGCTGGTGTGAGGCAAGGTCAATTGCAATAGCTCTTGACGGAACTGAAGAAAATGAACGACCTCTCACTCATGATCTCTTTAAGGTTATGACAAAAGAGCATGACATCACTGTCACCAAAATAATTATACATAGTCTAAAAGATGGAATTTTTCACTCTAGTTTTTACTGTAAAAGTCAAACACACGGTGAAATAGAAATTGATGCAAGAACCTCAGACGCAATTGCATTAGCATTAAGGTTTTCTTGTCCAATTTTTACTTACGAAAAAATACTTGACAAAGCTGGTGTGCTTGTTAGAAAGAATAAGAAATTTGAAAATCAAAAAACCACTGAAAAGATCGTTCAGAAGAAACAGGAGAAGACTTATGGCGAAATGAAACTTTCAGAACTAAAAAAATTACTTAAAAAAGCGATTGAATCAGAAAATTATGAAAAAGCGTCTAAAATAAGAGATGAAATCAACAAAAGAGGTAATAATTAAAAATGAGATTCTGTTTTTTTCTTGTATTTGCTCTTAGCTTCACAAAAAGTTCTGCAGAGGAAAACATATTTGGTATATGGTCATTTGAAGCCATATTTAATGAAAAATCTAATAAAAACGAAAATTTAAAGCCTATTGGACCAAAAGATTTTTTAAAAATTAATTTAGATAATTCGTTTGAATACAAAATTGATTCTTTGGACTTAGAAGCAAAAGGAAACTTTACTATTGAGAACGATATTTTAGTACTAAATTACACAAGTCCAAAAGATACCACTAGAATTTATAAACTTTCTATTCAAAAAGATAGAATGATATTAAATGAAAATGACATAATATTTGAATTCAAAAAAATTCAAAAAAATTGGATAAATGATATTTTCAGGGGAATTTTAGGACTAGCAAGTCTTGTACTTTTATTATTTGCCTTTAGTAGAAACAAAGGTTCAGTAAAATGGGGATTAGTTTTTAAGGGCATAATAATTCAAATACTTTTTGCTATCTGTATACTGAAGGTTCCAGTGATAATGAATATTTTTGAATATGTAAGTAAGACTTTTGTTGTTATCTTGAATTTTACTGAACAAGGTTCGTTGTTTTTATTTGGCAGTTTAATTTCGGACACAGAATCATTTGGATATATTTTTGCATTTCAAGTATTACCTACAATTATATTTTTCTCATCACTAACAAGTGTTTTATTTTACTATGGGATTTTGCAAAAAGTTGTTTTATTTTTCGCAAAATGGATGAAAAAATTTTTCAACTTATCTGGCTCAGAAAGTTTAGCTGCAGTAGGAAATATTTTTTTAGGACAAACAGAGTCTCCATTATTGGTTAAACCATACATTAAGAATATGACCACATCAGAACTTTTGTGCTTAATGAGTGGAGGAATGGCAACTATTGCAGGAGGAGTGTTGGCTGCTTACATTGGATTTCTTGGTGGATCAGACATTGATTCTCAAATATTTTTTGCAAAGCATCTTATCGCAGCCTCAGTTATGTCAGCTCCAGCAGCGATAGTCGCGTCTAAGATATTAATTCCCGAAACTAAAGAAATTAATCAAGGATTAGAAATCAACAATGAAGATTTAGGCACAAATGTTTTAGAAGCAATAAGTATTGGAACTAAACAGGGAATTAGTCTCGCTGTTAATGTAGGTGCAATGTTGTTAGTTTTTGTTGCTTTTATAAGCATGATAAATTATTTTCTTTCTGATTTTTTTGGAAATTTAACTGGTGCTAATGAATTAATTGAAAATATTACTAACGGAAATTACTCTAGCTTGTCAATGGAATTTCTATTTGGATATTTATTTGCTCCACTTTCTTGGCTTATTGGTGTTTGTTACGAAGATATTTTATTAGTAGGTCAATTACTTGGTGAAAAAACAATATTAAATGAATTTGTAGCATACATAACTTTGGCTGATCTCAAAGAATCTAACATGTTTTTTGAGCAAAAATCTCTGATTATAGCAACTTATATTCTTTGTGGTTTTGCAAATTTTGCATCAATAGGCATTCAAATAGGTGGAATTGGAGCAATTGCACCAACAAGAACCAAAGATTTATCAAAATTAGGTATCTTAGCTTTAGTTGCTGGAACTGCTGCATGTTTATTTACAGCAACTATCGTTGGAATAATAATCTAAACTATGAAACAATATCTTAACTTAATCGATAGGGTGATGAAAGAAGGTTCCGTGAAAAATGATCGAACGGGTACTGGCACAAAAAGTATTTTTGGACATCAAATGAGATTCGATTTATCTAGAGGTTTTCCATGTGTCACAACTAAAAAGCTACATTTAAAATCAATAATACACGAACTATTATGGTTTTTAGCCGGAGATACAAACACAAAATATTTAAATGATAATGGTGTACGTATTTGGGACGAGTGGGCTGATGATGATGGTAATCTAGGTAGCATTTACGGCTATCAGTGGAGAAGTTGGCCGTCTCCAGATGGTAATCATATTGATCAAATTTCACAAGTTATTAATGATATTAAATCAAATCCAAATAGCAGAAGATTAATTGTTAGTGCATGGAATGTCGGCGATATAAAAAATATGGCTTTGCCACCATGCCATGCTTTTTTTCAATTCTATGTGAATGAAAATAAATTATCTTGTCAGCTCTATCAAAGAAGTGCTGATATTTTTTTAGGGGTTCCATTTAATATTGCATCGTATTCACTACTAACAATGATGATAGCTCAAGTTTGTAATTTACAATATGGTGATTTTGTTCATACATTAGGAGATGCTCATATATACAAAAATCACTTTGAACAAGTTAAAACTCAACTTACAAGAGAGCCAAAAACTTTAGCTAAAATGATGATAAATCCTAATATTAAAAATATTTTTGATTTTAAATTTGATGATTTTGATTTAGTAGATTATAATCCTCATCCTCACATAAAAGGAAAAGTTGCTATATGAAAAAGAGAGTTACTGTGCTTGGCTCTGGACTGGTTGGCAGTGTTATAGCAAATGACTTATCAACTTTTTGTGATGTTACTTGCATTGATATCTCAGAAAAAAATCTTTCAAGAACTAACGATTCTGTAACTAAAAAGCAATGTGACATTAGAAACAAATCCAATATTATAGAGTCTATAAAGGATTGCGATATAGTAGTTGGGGCAGTACCTGGTTACATGGGTTTTAATAATTTAAAAGATGTGATTGATATAGGAAAAAATATAGTAGATATTTCTTTTTTCTCAGAAGATCCTTTTGAGCTAGATGATTTAGCAAAAAAAAATAATGTTATTGCAATCACTGATTGCGGAGTTGCACCTGGCATGGGAAATATAATTTTTGGGTTTCATGACAAGCTTATGCAAATTGATTCTTACGAATGTTATGTTGGAGGATTACCAGTGGAAAGGGAATGGCCATATGAATACAAAGCTGTTTTTTCCCCAATTGACGTTATCGAGGAGTATACAAGGCCTGCTAGATTTGTTCAAAATTCAAAAATCATTACAAAAGAAGCTCTTTCTGAAACTGAACTAATGAATTTTAAAGGCGTAGGAACTCTTGAGAGTTGGAACTCAGATGGACTCAGAACTTTAATAAAAACCATGGCTCATGTGCCAAACATGATAGAAAAAACACTTCGCTATCCTGGCTGTGTTGAATATATAAAAGTTCTCAGAGAAACTGGATTTTTTTCAAAAGAAGAAATAGAACTAAATGGCGTAAAAATTAAACCCATTGATGTAACATCAAAGCTTTTGTTTCCAATTTGGAAAATGAATGAGGGAGATAGGGATTTTACAGTTATGAAAATTATAATTAAAGGATCAGAAAAAAATAATATCACAAGATATGAATATAATCTTTTTGATCAATTTCAAAATGATACACTTTCAATGGCTAGAACAACAGGATTTACATGTTCTGCAGCTGTTAAACTTATTTTAGAAAAAGAATACAAAAAAGTAGGAATATCTCCTCCTGAATTTTTAGGTGATCATATGCGTTTTTTTATGAACTACCTAAGTGCAAGAAATGTCAAATATAATTATGAGAAAAAATGATAGTATCAATTATTGTAGCTGCATCTGAAAATAATGTCATTGGAAACAAAAATGATTTAATTTGGAGTTTTCCAAATGACATGAGCTTTTTCAAACAGAAAACGTTAAACCATCATGTAATAATGGGAAGGAAAAATTTTGAGTCAATACCACATAAATTTAAGCCACTACCAAATAGGACTAATATTGTAATTACAAGAAACTTATCTTATGATGCTGAGGGTGCAGTAGTAGTTAATTCTCTTTCTCAAGCTATTGAATTCTCAAGAAAAGAAAAACAAAAAGAAACTTTTGTAATTGGAGGTGGACAAATCTATGATCTTTCACTTAAAGAAAATCTCATAGACAGAATTTATCTAACCAGAATTCACAAATATTATGAGGGTGATACATTTTTCCCAATACTTGGTAAAGAATGGAAAGTAAAAGAAGAAAGAAAATTTTATTCAGATGAAAAACATGAATCTAATTATACATTTTTTACCTATGAAAAATAATATTTTTTTTGATTTGAAATTCAACATCATTTTTTTGGGATATTTTCTTATTATTTCCTGTACTGATGATAAAGTGATTATGGTCCCAGACCAAGAAATAACTCAAACCTCATCTGATTATATTAAATGCGAAGTTTATTTCAATAGTATTGTCTATGAAATTGAGAAAGGATTCTCAACTAATGTTAGCTCTAGAACATTTCCTATTTATATTAATCACAATCTAAATCCTTTAAATGAGGATACTTTAATTATTGATTACGGCAATTCAAACACTTTAATTAATGGTAAATTTTTTAGAGGTAGAATAATTAATATTTACTCAGGTTCAGTAAATGATACAAACTTTAATTGCTCATCTAACTTTGATAATTTTTACTTAAATAATAATTTAATTAATGGTACAATAACAATTGATAATAATGAGGGAGAGATTCAAATTATAAATGGTGAGGTTACAGATATCTCAGGAAAAATTAATTGGAACTCTATACAAATAAGAACACAATCTCACGGACTTCAAACTGTCATTATTGAAGATGATAAATTTACTGTAAACTCCTCAACTACAGGAAATGGGAAAAACAATATAAACTTTTCTACCAAATCAGACAGTTTAAAAATAAGATATGACTGTGTTGAAAGTTGCTTGGTATATGATGGAATTTCTGTAATAAACGTTGAAATGGATGATGTTTCAAAAAAAGATATAATCTTTGGTTCTCAAAGCTGTAGTTGTAATTACAATGTAATTATAAACGGAAATTTTTACCCTCTTTATTTAGATTAGGCTGCTTTTTTTGAAAATTGAATTTCTTGCAGTTGTGATTTTGCAAATGACTTTGTAATTCTCAACTTATTATTTTTAACTCTTTTTGAAGGAGAAAACATGTCATCCAAAAGAATTTTTTCACAAATTGACTTCAAGCCTCTGGCACCTAAATTTAATTCAATTGCTTTGTTAACAATTATTTCTATTATATTCTTATCTATTATTAACTCTATATTATCAATACTAAACAATTTCTTGTATTGATTAATAATTGAGTTCTTTGGCTCAGTTAAAATCCTCGTGAGTGCTGATTTATCTAATTTGTTCAAATGTGTTAGTACAGGAAGTCTACCAATAAGTTCTGGTATCAAACCAAAATTCTTTAAATCGACAGGTGATATCTGCTCAATAACTGAATCTATTTTTGAGTAATCGTATGAGCTTTTCTTAAATCCTATTGTTGATGTATTTAATCTACTGGAAATTCTTTTCTCAATTCCATCAAAAGCACCTCCACAAATAAATAATATGTTCTTTGTATCGAGAGCTATCATTTTTTGGTCAGGATGTTTTCTTCCACCTTGGGGAGGCACATTCACAATTGTTCCTTCAAGAAGTTTCAATAAGGCTTGTTGAACTCCCTCACCACTAACATCACGCGTTATTGATGGATTATCACTTTTTCTTGCTATCTTATCAATTTCGTCAATAAAAACAATTCCAAGAGCTGCCTTTTCTACATCATAGTCAGATGCTTGTAAAAGTCTTGTTAAAATACTTTCTACATCCTCTCCAACGTATCCTGCCTCAGTTAAAACTGTTGCATCCGCAATACAAAAAGGAACATCTAAAATCTTAGCTATTGTTTTAGCAAGTAATGTTTTTCCTGTGCCTGTTTCACCCACCATTATTATATTAGATTTTTCAATTTCAACATCTTGTAATGAATCTTTTGGCTCTGCCAGAACAACTCTTTTGTAATGATTGTAAACTGCAACTGATAATATTTTTTTTGCAGTATCCTGACCAATCACATAGTCGTTTAAGTGATTAAAAATCTCTTTTGGCTTCTTAATATTTAAATTAAATTCCTTTTTTCTTTTTTTTGATACATCCGCTTGAACAATCTGATGGGCTTTTTCAATACAAACATCACAGATATGTGCTCCATCTCCTGCGATTAATATTTCTGTTTGATTTTTATCTTTTTTACAAAAAGAACATGAAACACTTTTATCCGAATTCATTATTTATTCTTCTGTAAAACTTCATCAATCATACCATAATCTTTGGCTTCATCCGATTTCATCCAAAAATCTCTATCTCCGTCAGCCCAAACCTTATCAAATTTTTGACCAGTATGATTTGAAATAATCTCATAAAGTTCGGTTTTTAATTTCTTGATTTCATTAGCTGTTATCTCGATATCAGATGCCTGACCATGTGCTCCTCCTAATGGCTGATGTATCATCACTCTTGAATGTTTTAGCGCAGTACGCTTTCCTTTTTCTCCAGCACAAAGCAGAACAGCTCCCATAGATGCAGCCATACCTGTACAGATTGTAGAAACATCGCAATTTATATACTGCATGGTATCATATATACCAAGACCAGCATAAACACTTCCCCCCGGTGTATTTAAATAAATTAAGATATCTTTTTTTGCATCAACTGATTCTAAGAAAAGAAGTTGTGCTTGAATAATGTTAGCTACATAATCATTTATTGGTACTCCTAGAAAAATAATTCTATCCATCATTAGTCTAGAAAAAACATCCATGGTAGCAATATTCATTTGTCTTTCCTCAATTATAGTTGGTGAAATATAATTTGAATACACTGAGGTGAATTTATCAAGTGTTAAACTACTAATTCCTCTATCTAGCTTTGCAAATTTTTTAAATTCTTTATTATAATCCATTATTTATTTTTTTCAGTTGCTAATTTAACAAAATCATCATAGCTGATTTTTTTTGACTTTAGAGAGAATGATTTCTTGTAATGATCAAGGGTTTTTTTGTCATATAGCTGGTCAATTATTTTCTTTTTTTCGTCTTCATTTTTCATTATACTATGTGAGATATCGTTTAATTCTTTGTCACTAATATCACTTCTTCCGTACTGCATCATCTGATTTTTAACAAGATTATTAGCAAATAATTTAATTTCATTTTCATCTGCTTTAAGATTATTATCTTCTATAATTTTATTCTCAATAATCTGCCATTTCAAACTTTTAGAATACATTTCATATTCTTTTTCTACATCTTCTCTTGAAATAGGATTCTTTGATGATACTTGTAACCATCTTTTTAAAAACTCATCAGGTAAACTAATTTTAGTTTTTTTCATTAGATAAATTACAATATCATTTTTTAGCATTCTATCACTTTCTAGTTTGTAAGAATTTCTTGCTTCTTCTTTTATTTTGTTTAAGAAATCTTTCTTTGTTTTAACATTATCCTTACCATACAATTTATCGAACAAATCTTTATCTATCTTGGCAGGAGTTAGTCTTTTTATGTCTTTTACCTCAAAAAGAAAAAAATCATTTTCTAATTTTTCTAATGATCCCTTGTCAATATTAAGCATTGCAGAAAGATCTGCCATATTTGTAAAAGCTTTTTTCACATTCGCTTTGACTTTATCTTTTTGTTTTAGACTTATAAATTTATTTTTTTCTTTTTCGGAATCAATATATTCAGTAGTTATTGATGCTTCATTTGTAATTCCATTTTTTATAATCTCACCGTTACTATCTATCTGATTTATTTTACAAAATATAACATCACCCTCCTTACTTAATTTATGACTTTCCATTTTTCCATATCTTTTGGAAATATCATTTACATAATTATCAATTGTTTGCTTTTCGGGCTCAATAAAGAAAAAATCTAATTTGTCTTTTTTGGAAATTGCAGCCTTTATTTCTGGATATATTCCAACCTCAAAAACAAAATTAAAATCAGATCCAATTTTCCATTCTATTTTATTTTCAACGTTGGGAATCGGAGAGCCTAATGTTTTTACTTCATTTTCTTTTAAATAATCATATAATTTATTTTGAACTATTTTATTTACCTCGTCAACCATTATTGAGATACCATATTTTTTCTCAATAATTCCAGTTGGGACTTTTCCTTTTCTGAAGCCAGGCAACAGCATATCTCTTTTATAACTTTTTAATACTTTATGATAGCTATCAAAATAATCATCTTTTACTACATTCACATTTAGTTCAAGTACATTATCTTTTTTTTCTTTTGTTGTAATTTGCATGTTTATTAACTGAAGTTTGTGCGGGTGAAGGGAGTCGAACCCCCACGCCTTGCGGCACTAGATCCTAAATCTAGCATGTCTACCAATTCCATCACACCCGCAAAATAGGCTGCAAAGATATTATTTTTAATTTTCATAGATTATAATATTATCATAAGATGTATATTTACAATAAAAATGAGTTTTAGTATCAAAGGAAAATTATCCCAAAAATTAAGTGTTGAATCAGGAGTTGCTAAGAGCGGCAATGAGTGGAAAAAACAATCATTTGTACTTGACACAGATGCTCAATATAATCCTCTTATTTGCTTCCAACTTTTTGGAGAAGAAAAAATAAATTTATTGACTAATTTTAAAGAAGGTGAAATGATTGAAGTCTTTTTTAACCTATCATCAAAAGAATATAATGGAAGATATTTCCACAATATAGATGCTTGGAAAATACAACAAATAAACAATGAAATTTATGATGATGAACCTCCACCTGTTTTTGAAAATGATTTAGACAAAGAGGATGATCTGCCTTTCTAATAATGAATATCATTACTTCATTAGAAAAGTTTTTTAAAAATTTTTTACCCTCTCCTTTTTCTATAGCAATATTACTAACGTTATTAACCATTCTCTTTGCTTATTTAGCTCAAAGTAATGAGAGCTCCAATAGCATACTAGATATTATTCAGTTTTGGGAAAGAGGTATTTGGGATAAAGCACTAATGGTTTTTGCTTTGCAAATGATGTTAATGCTTGTACTAGGATATTCCCTTGCACTATCCAAACCCATAGAAAATTTTATAAATTATTTTTTAAAATTTTGTGATTCTAACTCGAGAGCTGCACTAATTATAACTTTCCTAACAATACTAATTTCACTGTTAAATTGGGGACTTGGATTAATATTTGGAGCTATTTTTGTAAAAAAAGTAGGGATTTACGCTTCCAAAAATAATATTAAAATAAATTACCCTTTTCTTGGTGCTTGCGGCTATAGTGGTTTAATGGTTTGGCATGGTGGACTTTCAGGATCAGCACCCATTAAAATTGCTGAGAAAGGTCATTTTTTAAGTGATAAAATTGGAGTTATAAGCCTTGAAGAAACTATTTTCTCAGAGCTAAATATTACAGTTTCAATTTTATTAATTTTTATTGTACCAACTTTAATGTATTTTCTTGCAAAGAAGATTAAGGTAGCTGAACATGTCATTTCTGTTGAAAATAAAATCTTTGAGAATACCGATAATAAAACACTTTCAGAAAAAATTGATAATTCATTCATTTTTTCAAAAATCATTGGTACTCTATTACTTATTTATCTTTTTATAAAAGCCATTTATATTACAGATGGTTCCTTCATAGCATCAATTAATCCTAATCTTATTAATCTTTGGCTATTATCATTTTGTATATTCTCACATAAAAATTTATCCAGTTTCATTGAATCCGTCAACAAAGCAATCATTAGCTCATCTGCTATTCTTATTCAATTTCCTCTTTATTTTGGAATAATGGGAATTATGAAATACTCTGGGCTAATTAATGTATTATCAAATTTTTTTATTAGTATTTCAAGTGAAAATACTTTCCCAATCTTTACTTTTCTCAGTGCTGGCGTAGTAAATATTTTTGTGCCTAGTGGAGGAGGTCAATGGGCCGTTCAAGGACCTATAATTATTGAAGCTGCCAATTATTTAAATTTAAGTATTTCAAAGAGTGTTATGGCACTAGCTTATGGAGATCAAATAACAAACATGCTACAGCCTTTCTGGGCTTTGCCGTTATTGGGAATTACAAAGATTAATGCAAAAGATTTATTACCTTATACGCTAATTTTACTTTTAATTGGATCAGTAATTTTTATTACCTGTCTTTTGATATTTTAATTTTTAACATCCAATAAATCTCTTAGTCCATTTCCAAGGTTTATAAATGACAGAACTAAAGTCATTATGAAAAGTCCAGGAATTATTGCAAGATATGACTTATCCATAAATATAAAATAATAATGGTCTCTTAACATGGATCCCCATGTTGGCACTGGGGGTTGGGCTCCAAGGCCTAAAAAAGACAAGCCAGATTCAAGCAATATAGCTGCAGAAAAGTTTGCTGTTGAAATTACCAAGATAGTTGAAAGTATATTAGGAAAGATATGTTTAACTATCAATCTGCTTGATTTATATCCAAGAACTTGACCGGCTTCTACAAACTCTTTTTCTTTTAACGACATAAATTGTCCCCTAACTATTCTTGCAACATCAACCCACATGGTTAAACCAATTGCTATAAAAACTTGATTAAACCCTTTGCCAATTGCTAAAGAGATAGCAATTACAAGAAGTAGTGTTGGTATAGACCATGTTACATTTATTAACCACATTATAGCCTTATCAATATTTCCTCCGTAAAAACCTGAAATCGAGCCTAAAAAAATTCCTACAGCTAATGAAATTATAACAGACAAGAAACCAATTGTCAAAGATACTTTCATGCCATAAATTATCCTGCTAAAAAAATCTCTTCCAAATTTATCAGTTCCCATTAAGAAAAATTGGCTCTGAATATTCTCTAAACCTAAACTACTACTAAAAATAAATTTTTCATTATTACCATATTTTTCGAAACTAATCAGACCTCCATTTTTTTTGTTGATTAAAATAGAACCTTCTTTGATATAAATTTTTTTATCGTCAATTAAAATAAAATCAAGTTTAGATAAAGGTTTTAATGTTGATATTTGCAAATTCATGTCATTAGCAAACTTTGATTTATCACTAATAATTGCAAAACCAAAAATTGAAAGCAAAGCATATGTGAAAATTATTAAAAGAGATAATTTTGTTATTAAGCTTGCTCTATTTATTAGTTCAAATAATTTCATTTTGATAATGATCTACCCTTCCATTCAAATTTAGTGAATAATGATATTATCATAATGTAAGGAATATAAAAACAATACAAAATCTCAACCAAAAAAAGGTACTTAATTAGGTTCTTTTTATTAAAAAATTTCAAAATTTCATACAGAAAAAATAAATCTATAATAAACTTAGAAGTAAAAATAAATATTAAGGGCAAAAACTCACTGTACAAAATGGAATTGAACACAAGAACAACCACATTTAAGTGCATTAAAAGAGTAAGAAATCCTAAAAAAATTGTGTCTTTATCAGTATAAAATATACTTTTTTTTGTCCATCTTTTTCTTTGATTAATGAAGTCATTTATATTTTTTTTAGGCTGAGTAAATACAATTGCTTCAAATGATTTCATAAACCTAATTGATTTTTTAGAGTTTTTTTTAACTGAATGCATCAAGAAAACATCATCACCAGATGATATCTCGTTTCTTATTTTATTTTTATTTTTTTCAAAAATAGTTTTTCTGATTGCTAGATTTGCTCCATTACAAAAGAGAGGTCTTTGCAATCCAATTGAAGCAGCTCCTGTACCAATTAATGACAAAAACTCTAAATTTTGTATTTTATCCAAAATATTATTTTCAATAAACATTACAGGCCCACTTACCATAGAAACAGATTTATCATTGAAAATTGATAACATTTCGACAGCCCAATTTTTATTTAACCTACAATCTGCGTCTATAAATAATAATATATTTCCGTGGGCATACTTTACGCCCTCTTGTATGGCTTGTTTTTTTCCCTTTTTACCATCACTTAGTTGATATAATTTAAAATCAAATCTTGATTTATTTTCTTTTAAAATTTGTACTGTTTTGTCACTAGAACCATCATCTATTAAAATTGTTTCAATATTTCTTTTAGGATAGTTTTGAGCAGAAATATCTTTAAGAAGATTTAAAATGTTTTCTTCCTCGTTTCTAACAGCAATTATTATTGAGGTACTTACGTCCAATGAAGAAAAATTTTGTTTTAAATTTTTCCAAGAAAACCGAAACACAATAAAAACTACAGAGTAGAGCAGTAATATGATTAAAGAAAATATTATCACGCTTAGCTTTTTAATTTATTAAAGAAAAAAAGACCAATTAATGAAGGTATAGCTAGGTTTACTAACCAAACTAGTATTGTAGCTGAAATTATGTTAGTTGATATATCAACGAATGCAAAAATCGCAAGAGCTGAACTAACTCTTACACCAGCATCTGTGATTGAAATAGTTGGTATCGCTGTAATTAACAGAATAGAAATTGGTTTCAGTATTACAAAATCTATCAGAGAAATATGAATGTCAAACGTTAAAAAAGCAATATAATACTGAAATATAAAAATTAAATATCTAAAAATTGAATATAAATATGCAATCAAAAGTTCCTCTTTGCTATAGATTTTAAAAACTTCAATTTGACTTAAGTTCTTATTTTTTTTTGAGAAAATTGATGCAAAATCATAAATTTTATTTGTAAAAAAATATAAAATATTCGAGGTAATTAACGTAAAAAAAATTATTAAGTAGTAATAATTTCTATCAAAATACTCATCAATATTAAAATAGTTTGGTAAATAAAATAATGAAATCAGTCCAACAGTAATTGTAGTCAGCAGTTGACTGTAATTACCAATAAATGTTATTATTGAAGCCTTAATCCTATTTCCTTTTGAAATAAAAATAATTCTTCCTAAAAATTCTCCCGTTCTGTTTGGTGTTAAAAAAGAAACAGACAGTCCAGAAAAAATCGCTTTAATGCTTTGTCCAAGTTTCAAATATTGAACTTTATATAATAAAAACCTCCACTTTTGAGCCTCTACTAACCACTGAATAAACATTAGCATGAATAATAGAGATAAATAAAAATAATTTTTTTTGAGAAGTGGTAAATTTTGAGCTATGTTATAATCGGCAAACTTCGAATCAAATTGCCTGTACAAAACAAAAATTATAGTAAATGATATTAAAACTTTTAATATCTTCAAAATATTTGTTTTCTTTAACATTTTTAATTAGTAACTGGACAATAATACAAAGAAAATATGGTTAGCGATAAAATAATTTTAGGTATTGATCCTGGAACAATTATAATGGGGTACGGACTAGTGCACATAAGAAATAAAAACATTGAGCTAATAAATTTTGGTGTTATTAAACTTGCTCAATATCAATCTCATCAAGATAAACTGAAAAAAATTTTTGAAAGAATCTCTGAGCTAATTACAGAATACAAACCTGATGAAATTTCGATTGAGGCTCCTTTTTTTGGAAAAAATGTTCAATCAATGTTAAAACTTGGAAGGGCTCAAGGGGTTGCAATGGCTGCCGCACTTAATAAAAACATACCAGTTTTTGAATATAGCCCAAGAAAAATAAAAAAATCTATAACTGGAAAAGGGAATTCATCTAAAGATCAAGTGGCTGGAATGATTCAAAATCTTTTAAATATGAAAAGTAAACCAGATAGCCTTGATGCAACTGATGGACTAGCTGCAGCTTTATGTCACCATTTTCAACGCGATAACACAAATAACAAAACTAACTATTCAAATTGGTCATCATTTGTTAAACAAAATAAAAATAAGATTAAGAAGTAAACTTTAATAATTGACAAATGTTAAGCATTTCTTCTTCAGTTAATTTTAAAGGAGATTTGTTGAAGTTCATATCTTCAAAAGAATTTATTGGTATTAAATGAATATGAGCATGAGGAACATCTAATCCAACAACTGACATACCAATTCTATTGCAGGCTATTTTTTTTTTCATATTTATAGCAACTTTTTTTGCAAAAGAAAATAAACTATTGTAAGAATTTTTATTAAGACTAAAAATGTTATCAACTTCTAATTTTGGGACTATTAGTGTATGTCCTCTTCTTAAGGGATTTATATCAAGAAAAGCAATGTTCTCCTTATCCTCACAAACTATATAAGAAGGTAATTCTCTATTTATTATTCTGGTAAATATTGAATGTAAACTCAAATTGTAATATCTAGTATCTTAAATTTGATAATTCCTGAAGGAACTGATATATCAACAATTTCACCAACTTTTTTTCCCATTAGTCCACTTCCAATTGGTGAGCTTATTGAAATCTTCTTGTTTTTCAAATCGGCTTCAGACTCAGAGACTAGTGTGTATGACATCTTTTGTTTTGATTGAATATTCTCAATTTCGACTGTAGTTAAAAGTTTGGCAGTAGATAAATCAATATTTTTTTCATCTAATACTCTTGATTTTGACAACTCATTTTCTAGCCTAGCAATTCTTGCCTCAAGTAATCCTTGGGCTTCTTTAGCAGCATCATACTCTGCATTCTCAGACAAATCTCCTTTATCTCTAGCTTCAGCAATTTGATTTATTATTTTTGGACGCTCAGTACTTTTGAGATAATTGAGCTCATCTTTTAATTTTTCCATTCCCTCTTTTGAGAGATAAATAAAGCCACTCATAATTTTATAAATTTATTCTTGCTCCTATGCTATGCGACCCCTGAAAAGGATTAGTATGTCTGTAAGAATAATCTAAACCAAAAGTTGAGCCATTACCCATAGGTAGTTCAAGTGTAAATCCTGCGGAAGGTCCTCTAAGAGCAGTTGTTCTATAGCTATCTAGTGAATTGTCTTCAGCAGATTTTTTGCTATTCATAATTCCGTCCTCAGCAACATAACCACCTCTCAGCATTAAAATTTCTTTGTAAGAATACTCAACACCTAGCCTATATTGATCTTTTTGAAAAGAATTGGAAGTAAATGTTCCTGCAGCTGTTACTCTATGTAAATTTACATTGAAATCGTAAGATGCACCTATATTTAGAAGAGCAGGAAGCTCAAACTCTGATGATCTTTGCTCTACAGTCATTTCGTAATTTGGATCGACATAATTTCTAAATGATAAACCATCTCCAGAAAATGACATTCTTGGGCCAACATTCTTTAATGAAATACCAAATTTAAGATTGTCCTTTTTACCTGTCACATACTGTATTCCAGCATCTAGTGCTATACCCTGTGCAGATAGATTAGATATCTGCTCAGAAACTAATTTGACTGTAACACCCCCATATATGCTATTTGAAAATATCCTTGCATAAGAAAATCCTAAGTTTAAATATTTTGGTGAAAAAGTTCCAATTCCACCATCAGGCAACTCGACTGTTGTAATTTCAATTTCACCAAAATCCATAGACATAACTGACATTCCTAAGACTGCTGATTCTCCTACTTTTTGAGAAAAACCAAATGAACTTATATTACTAACTGATTCATTAGCATCAAACATTTTACTACCATATTGAAGCCAAGATGTCTGTGAAAAGATTAATTCAGTTTTTTCAGTAAACGCTAGACCTGCAACATTAGAATAAATACCTTCTAAGCCCCTAACTCCTGCAACGTTAGCGGTTCCCCATCCTGAAGATCTTGACCATGGATTTATTAACAACTCAGATGCACCAGCCTGTCCAGATCTTTGTTCATTGCCTGCGTATATGTTAGAAGAATAGAAAATCTCAGCTAAAATTACGGTAAGAACTATAAAGCTTTTAAGTATTATATTTTTATTTAATTTCTTCATAATCTTCTTTTTAGAATGTGTCTAAGTCAATTGGTCTAAGCGCACCAAACCATTTAAGTACTTTTTCTCCTTCATTTGTTTTCACATGTATTACGTATAAACCACTTGCAATTGGAATACCGAAATCGTTTTTTAAATCCCAATCTATTGAGCTGATACTGGAGTCATCTTTTTTGAGTGTTCTTACTAGCGTTCCACTTAATGTAAAAATTGAAATGGTTGCTTTTTGAGGGAGATTGGTTATTTTTATTCTGTTATCCAACTGATTTGTTTCATATTCTGAATAACCATAATATGGGTTTGGAACAACATTGATCATGTCAATTGATGATTTTGCAACAGAATTATTACCGATTTCTGCTACTATATCATCAGTTGAAAATCTATATATTGGATTAAAATTATTTAATGATTCTCCTTCAACAACTCTAGCACGTGAATTTCCTGTAAATGAAGTTGTAGTTGCAACGAAAGACTCTCCAGGATTATAAGTTGTTCCATCATGAGTAATATTAAATCCTCCCCAAGTGGTTTGATCATTTTTAAAAGTTACAACATAATTGGTTCCAACTATCAAATCATCATCCCTTGATAGAAATCTTGAAGGATCAACAGATTCAAATTGTTTATAAGGCTTGGATACTCTTAACTTCACTCTTGCGTCAGTGGTGAGTAAATTTCTTCCAGGAGCTAATAAAGGTACAGATGTCCAGGTAACATGCTTAAACACGTTAAACTGAGCAGGTAAACCCCCATCGCTTAGTTGTGCATATGCCCATGCTCCCTCATCATAGTTTGGACAATTGTCAACCTCTAAATAGTCTCCACTTATATAATCTTCTGTCCCTTTTACCCACGATTCCCCTCTTAAGATATATATAAAGTGCTTACCACCGAGCAAGTAATTTCCACCTGAAAATTGTTGACCTTGAGGTGCAGTAGGATCATACTGTGGAAAATCACTAGTAACGATGTTGGATGTAGGGTTCCATATCATATCATTTCCGTTTTCATTAGTCAGCCATGAATCTTCAGCAAAAATTATATTCAATCTTTCACCAGTTTGTACGTCTATGGCATAACCAGGGAACCAACCCATACCAACTCCGGACTCCGGATTACCATCTTTGTCAACAGAAGGACTTTGTCTTAGTCCCATTTTAATTTGACCTCCGATTGATAATGTTTGATCATCTTGCGCTTCAACAACTGGACATCTTGTCCATAATTCTTTATTTTGAGTAAATACAACATCAACTGAGTTTAATTTATCAATTTTTACATACGAATTAGTGACGGTATTATTAAAACCAGGACCATCATTAAAATTGGATGCAAATCTGTAAGGAGCCCAAGTTCCTCCAGTTACGTCAATAGAGAAATTACCAAAACCGACGGTTACAGATCTTTCGATTACAGTTTCAAAAACACCATTTGGGTCATCTGTTTGATTGTAATCGCTCAAAGAAGCATCATTATCATTTGTGAACGAACCAGCTCTGATCCAGTTAAGCCCCCACAGACTGAAGAAAGCTGACTCATCATCTCTGTCTGGGACACCAGAAAGCCACCTGTCATTAGGGTCATCATAATCAACTGAGCCAGAGATAAGACCATTACTATTAATATTGTTTGGATCTGCACCAGGATTACTTGATTGTTTAATTTTAAAACTTAGACCAAGTTCATCAATGAACTGATTATCACCAACAGTGATTGACTTTTCTGAGCTAGATATAATATCTCCATTGTCATCCTCCAGAGTCCATCCATAATAGCTCTCAACAAAGTTTTGATTTGAAACTTGTGGACTATCTAACTTTAAAATATAAGTACCTGCAACAACACTAACAGGATCGACTACAGTAATTTCAATTGGTCCACTACCTGCTTCGTATTCAATCTCCGAAGATCTGTAATCAATTCCATTTAAGATTGCATTTTCAGAATTTTGTGTCATAGTTAATTGCAAACCTCCATTTCCTTGACCCTCTACTCTTGTAATTTTTACTCCATCACCATAGCTTGAGTTAAGTTGAGTACCTCCACCATCAGGGCCAATATTATGAGGAATGGCTGAGTAAACTTTAATATTTCTTCTACCTCCAATATATGGTTGATTTCTTCCATCATAATTTGGATCATTTACATTGTATGGATCAGCATTTTCTTCAGCTTGGTTATAACCATATGCAATACTCATAAAGTAATATGTTTTATGGTTAACTAACTTCGTACTACCTAGTGCAAACTTATCATCTAAAATCTGAAATGAGTACTCTGTACCTTCGTCGACTGAACCAATAACTCCTTGACTTAAAACTGATGATACCTCTTCAACAGGGGTAAATACTCCTAAGACAGGATCTAAGTATTGATTAATTATTCCAGTAACTCCATCTTTTACATCTGATCGATAAACGAGCCTTGCTTTATCAGGGTTATCTAAGTCAGTAACTGAGACTGTAGCATCTACTAACTGATAAACTAAATATCCTTGAAACTCGTAATTAGGACTATTTAATAAATTAGCAGGCTTTGTTATGTAAGGATCTTTTTCTGAATATGATTCTTCATAATTATTAGAGGTAACTTTATTAGACAAAGTAATTATTAATTCTTGGTTTAACTCCCTAATTTCAAGGTCTGGGGCATCCGGTCCATTTAAAATATTAAAATTATTATCGAAGAGTGCTTGAGCTTCTTTATCATAAATTTTAACAAGTTGCACCGACGCAGTTTGTCCCCCTGTGTTAGCTCTAGCCCATACAACACCTGTAGTAATTTCATTTACCGCTCCAGGCTGCAAAGTAAAAGGACCAGCAGATTGTAAAAATCTTCTATCTGCAGGAGTATTACCAGCAGTTACTTCAGTCCACTCTTGTCCTGGAAAGTCAGGGTCTGATGTACCTGGGAACATAAAATTACATAGGTCTGTTGTAGATCCTTGTCCACTTCCGTGACCATCTCCACCATATGTCATTGGGACATTGTCTTTCCAAATTCCTCTTAAATAATTATAAATATGTGTACCTGTGGAAGGATTACCTGTAACAGTAAAGTCATTATTATAGTAAACAAATTTTGACATTATGATTTGCTCTCCATATTCATCTACGGTACCATCTCTATCATTATCGATTCCATCATTTGCATCAGCTAATGGTCCTTGGAAAAAGTCAACTCCGATTGCTGGAGGATTAAAACCGTAGCCTGCAGCTCCTTCATCTTCAGCATCTCCGTTATAGCAAAAACCAAGCCCTAGTCCTACATCACAACCTACGTAATCATCAAGATAATATCCTAAATCTGGATCTACCCACTGACCAAAATATGTATCTAACAGCGGAAGAGTAGATCTGTTAATAATTTTGTAATTGTAGAAAGTCATATCATTGACTTCATTATCAGCAGTAAAACCAAATGCTTGAGCATGAATTTCAAGACCTAAAGCTTCAGCTTCAGATTCTGTATGTATATTTCCTTTGTCATTAAAAATCCAAAAAAGAGTTTGATCACCATATAATTTTGAATCATCATTTGTTCCTGTCACATTGTAATCAGGATAATCACCGGCAAGAGGATTATAGTTCCCATCACCATTTCTATCATAGAATGGTGCTAAGTAATAATCTTGACCTTGAGATACATCCCCATGAGCTGGCCACTCTAAAACTGATTCTGGAATGTCACTTTGGTTAATAGCTCCATTTGAATTATCATAATCAGAAACAAATTGTTCTACCTCACTTCTATTGATTTTAAAATGCTTATCCCATTCCTCACATTCCTCTGGTGATATGGTTGCGGTATTAACATCAAGAGGACCAGGCCAAAAGTCATTACCCCCTTGTCTATATGTCATTGCTGCTACTTTTAATTGACCTCCAGCATCAACACCACCAATCCATAAAGCACCAGCGAACATTGAATGTTTATTTCCATCTTTTGGAATTTCATACCTCGCATCATCTAAATTCCACCACATATCTCCTCCACCCATAATAGTTGTCCTTACATTATTAACATCTAAGTCTGTTTGTGAAGTAGAAGGTGTACATCCAGCTGCAACTCTTTCGTTTTTTACATTAGAAATTCCAGGGTAATTAATATTTTCTTTAGCTGAAACATGAACTGAAATTAGTAAGGCTAGAAGGGTAATTTTTATTTTCTCAATTTTAATCATATGTGTATTATTCAATTTCATTTTGTTTAAAAATCTATACTAATTCCAGCTCTCCACATTCTTGGCAAACTGTAATTTGAAGGATTATTTACAGCCAAAGAATATAGATATCTGAAAGAATCAGGATCATTTTTTGAGTTTATTGAATTTTGTGCTGCTGCATCAGTTAAATATCCGTCATCGTCTGGGTTTCCGGTAGCTCTATATACGCTGATGACATTTTTAGCATCAAGTAAGTTTTGAACTTGAACATAAACATTAAGATTTGATTTCTTCTTGTCAGTCCAATTAATAACAAAGTTCTTATTTAATTTCATACTCAATCTAAACTGCCACGGCAATCTTGATCCGTTTAAACTTCCTTCAAGGGTAGAGCGATCATTTATTCCAGATGCTGCTTCTTGTGTGATATTAGATTGTTTTGAATATGGTGTTCCCGAACCAGCTGTCATAATAATATTAGCTCCTGCATCTTGCAGAACTTTCCTGCCAAATAAAATTGGACCATTATATTTCTTTCCTGTTCCGTAGCTGTAATCAACGGAAGCCATTAGTGAATGTCTCTGATCAAAGCTAAGAGGAATAGTCGTTCTTAAATTTGGCTGTCCTGTGTTTACTAAACTTTGTCCTGAAGTTGCAGATGATCCAGTACCATCAGCAAATTGTAATGTATAGTTTGCAGTCATACTGACGTTGCTAGTTCTTCTCAAGTCATAATTAATTGACATACCTTTAACAGTTCCAAAATCAATATTTCCATAAGTAAGGTATTGAGCTGGGTATGCTCCAAGAGTGTTAATTACCTGTATCATATCTCTCATTTCTTTGTAGAAAGCAGATATTTTCAAAGCTGAACTTAGAGATAATGTCTTTGCAAAACCAAGCTCATAATCTATTGTCTTCTCGGGCTTTAAATCTGGGTTATTTAGTAAAGCACCAACCTTGTCAGCCATAAAAAGATAATCAACTGGCTCTAATCTATTATTGCTTGGTGGTCTTTGTGTCAAAACATCGTAATGAGCAAAAAATTGAGCTTCGTCAGATATTGGGAATGAGAAAGCAACTCTAGGCATGAAAACAATCTCTGGCTCATAATCTTTAAAAGATTCGCTAACATTTATATCATTGTTTAATGCATTTTGATCTTGCAAATACGGTGCAATTTTACCTCCTGCTGCATCTGCTAATATTGTTGGATCTGAAATTTGTAATCCTTCAGCATTATACCATGTCTCTCCATTTCTGTATCCAACCGCAGTTGGTGAATTAGAAGAAAAATCATCAACATATACTACATAATCATTACCAATTGTTGATGGTAATCCTCCTGCTCTTTCAGCTGCCTCGGACCCTTGTGTAGTTCCCGCAGTATAAGTTGGATATAATACATATCTATCTTTCAAGACTTGCTGATTAGCATCATATCGATCTACTCTTAATCCAATGTTGAATATTAAATCTTCAACAGCGAACTTATCTTGGATATATCCAGCCATATATATGGGCTCAAAAGGAGCTATTTCTCTAGCATAGCGATTATCACCAAATTGGTCTGTCACTTCTCTAGTAAAGAAATCTTGAAGAGATGGTTTATTATCCAACTTGTTTCCATAAATATCGAAACCGTAATAATATACAAGGTTACTTCCGTTGTTTAATAACTCATCTTGGCTAAACATACTAATGTCAAAAGTACTTGGACCATACGAATCTATGTCTATGTACTCTAAACCATCAATACTGATATTAAGAGCATCTCTCAAACTTTTATCAAAAGTAGAATGAATTTCAGAGTTATAAAGTCTGCTGTAGTTGATTGTATCATTGAAAATACCGTTTTGATTAAATTCAGGTATTGGATTACTTAAATCTCTTTCAAGAATATGGTTATTAGCTAGCTGCCTACCCAATGTCCATAATGATCTTGGACTTGAACCCCAATAATAATCTTGTCTTTGCTCAAACTCAAATCCAAAAGAAACTTCGTGAGATCCTATATCTGCTGACCCTGAAGCTTTGAAAGTTGTTTGAGTATTTTCTTGCTTTGCTGCACCGTTGTAGTAATACCCATGGTTACCGAACAATGAGTACACTGATGTAGGCAATTCACCATTTAGAAGACCTTGACCTTGCAAGTCAGCAGCTGTTCTAATGATACCGTCATTTGAACTACCGACATATGATGATAATCCGTAATCCCTGAACATTCTATAATAGGCTGATGTGTAGTTAACTAGACTAGCGTTATGAGATCCAGGGCTGAAAGTCATTAAAGTATCTTGCCATCCATTATGAACTTGAACATTACTCCACCAAACTGGATTACCATTAATAGTATCCAATACATCACCAGTGTTGTAAACTTTTGTTTTGGATGTGCTAAATTTTCCAACATGGCCATATTTAAATAAATCAAATTGATGATCAGAATCAACAAATGTGTATTTGTTGTTGGTGTAATCCCCTTGAATTGTTATAAACGCATTTTTTACTGTAGATGCACTATTTTCATCATTTGATTCTTCAGAGCCAAACTTCTGGGTCAACTTTCCAAATAATCTGAAAGTATTTTGTGATGACTCTCTGTTATTGTCCCAAGCGAACATGGATCTCCAGTAAGAAAAGTCTCTACTTTTTCTATAATAGTAGCTACCTCCAAAAGTTAAAAAAGTGTTGTTTGATGGTTTGAAATCTAATTTTCCAGACACATTCAGTCTTCTTTGATTTGTGTTTAGTTTAGCTTGAACATTTTCAAAGTCTGATTCACTCAAAAAGTCAGAGGTACTCAAAAAACCAGCTGCAGCATTAGGTGCTATCACAAATGGATTGTTTCTTAAGTTGTTTAAAACATTATCTTTTACTTTCCAAACTCCAACTGCTGAGGGGTCTGTATCATCGACGCTTCTAAGTTCGCCAGAAATAAAATAACCTAAAATTGAGCTTCCTTTAGTTCCATCTGAATTTCTTTTTTTTATTATCGGACCCGATAGAGCAAATCCTAAGAGATTGTAATCATATTCGTCAAATAAATCAGAAGATTCAAATTCTAATTGCCCAAAAAACTTATTAGAGGGGCCTTTTGTTGTTACAGAAATCACACCACCTGTTGCATCACCATATTGTGCAGGAACGCCGCCAGTTACGACTTTAATTTGTTCAATTCCAGATGTTGGAACTCCAAGAGCTCCCCTGACCTTGATTCCGTCTATATAATATTCTGTGGCATCGGAACGAGATCCTCTTATGTTTACAGCATCACCTTCATCTCTTTGATAAATTCCTGCAGTTGTTGCAGCTACTGAAGCCACAGACCTTGTTGGTAATGCGACAATTTCTTCAGAGGTTTTAGTTTCTCCAGATAAATTTCCTTGATCAATTAAAGGCTTTGTCCATACAACAACTTCAGCGACTTCTAGCTGTATTCCTTCTTGTAATTTAATATCAACGAATCTAATTTGGTCAGCTGAAATAACAACTCCAGTAATTTCTTTTGTTTGATAACCAACAAACGTTGCTTTTATGTTGTAAGTACCAGGGTTAATAGGTTTAATGGTATATTTTCCATCAAAATCAGTAGTTGTTCCAGCAGATTGATTTCCATTTTTTGTCAAAACGACATTTGCAAATGGTATTGGCTCATTGGTCATGGCATCTATTATTGTACCTTGTAATGTACCTGTTTGAGAAAAGGCTAAAGCACTATATAAAACAAAAGCTAAATACAAAAGAGTCTTTCTAAGCATAATTGTCATTTCTATTTGTAAATCTTTTAGAAATGTAAATATATAAATTCTTAATATAGATTTGATTAATTTTTAATTCTTTTGTAAAAAAATGAGAAATAGCGTAACTATTATTTTTTTAATTTTTTTAATCTCATGCGGGGAAAGAAATAATTATATTCCTGATGTGTTTGTTAATCATGAGATTGACCTAAATTCACCAGAAAATATTTCTTTAAGCGCACTTGGTGGTAATTTAATTATAGAAAATCAAGGCTACAATGGTCTAATTGTATATAGATTTTCTAATTATGAATATCATGCTTTTGATAAAAGCTGTACATATGAGCCATTGACAGCTTGTGCAGAAATAGACTCAATAAGCTCATCACTGGCTATTTGTAACTGTTGTAACTCTGTTTTTTTACTGGATCAAGACGGCTCTGTTGCAAATGGCCCTGCAATTTTATCATTAAAAAGATACTCAACGTTCTTGGACGGTAATATGCTATTTATTTCAAATTAATAACGATAATACTCAGGCTTGTATGGACCGTGAACATCTACTCCAATATAATCAGCTTGGTCTTCTCTTAGCACATCTAATTCTACTCCAATTTTCTTTAGATGAAGTCTTGCAACTTTTTCATCCAATTGCTTTGGTAACATATAGACCTTATTTTCATAATTTTTATGATTTTTCCAAAGTTCAATCTGAGCAAGAACTTGATTAGTAAATGAATTGGACATTACAAATGAGGGATGACCAGTAGCACAACCAAGATTAACTAATCTACCTTCAGCTAGCAAGATTATATCATTCCCGTTCACATTATATAAATCTACCTGTGGTTTAATTTCTTGCTTCGTATCACCCCACTTTTCGTTCAGCCAACTAACGTCAATTTCATTATCAAAATGACCAATATTACAAACAATCGTTTTGTCCTTCATTATTTCAAAGTGGTGAGATTGGATAATATCCTTGTTACCTGTTGTTGTTACAACTATATCAGACTCAGGAATTGCATCAACCATTTTCATAACTTTGAAACCATCCATAGCGGCTTGAAGTGCACAAATAGGATCAATTTCAGTAACAATTACTCTAGCACCAGCACCTCTTAGTGATGCAGCTGATCCTTTTCCAACGTCTCCATATCCGGCGACAACAGCAACCTTTCCTGCCATCATTGTGTCTGTCGCTCTTCTTATTGCATCAACCAATGATTCTTTACAACCGTATTTGTTATCAAATTTTGATTTTGTTACTGAATCATTAACATTTATTGCTGGAAGTGTTAAAGTTCCTTTTTCAACACGCTCATACAGTCTATGGACCCCTGTTGTTGTTTCTTCGGATAATCCTTTAATGTCTTTCACTAAATTAGGATATTTGTCTAAAACCATATTAGTTAAATCTCCGCCATCATCAAGAATCATATTTAGCGGTTTGTTGTCTTGGAATGCAGTCAAAGTTTGTTCAATACACCAGTCAAATTCTTCTTCATTCATTCCTTTCCAAGCAAAAACTGGAACACCTTCTTTTGCTATTGCTGCGGCGGCTTGATCTTGAGTTGAAAAAATATTACAAGAAGACCAGGTAACTTCAGCACCAAGCTCAACAAGTGTTTCTATTAAAACAGCTGTTTGTATGGTCATGTGTAAACATCCTGCAATTCTTGCTCCGCTTAAAGGTTTTTGATTAGAGTATTCTTCTCTTAATGACATCAAACCTGGCATTTCAGCTTCAGCTAATCTAATTTCTTTCCTTCCCCAAGAGGCTAATGATATGTCTTTTACTTTATAATTGTTCATGTGTTTTAAAATTGGATGCAAAAATACTCATAATTATTATATTAGCAACAATGCCTTTTCTAAAAACAATAATTAATGATAATTCAAAAATTGGATTATGGGAAATTAATGAGTCTATGTTCAAAATAGCCGAAATTGCAGAAAAATTAGATGAAAAAATCCCAAAAAATTTTACAAGCACAAAAAGAAAGAAAGAATGGGTATGCACAAGGGCTTTACTGAAAGAAATTTCAGGCCAATCAAAGATTTTTTATGATTCATCTGGCTCTCCTAAAATTTATGAAAAGTTTATTTCAATTTCTCACAGCAAAAAGATCGTAGCAATAATATTATCTGACAAAAACTGTGCAATTGATGTTCAGGAAATAAGTGAAAAATCAAAAGTTCTACTAAGCAAATTTTCAAACAAAAAGAATCTTAACAAAAAAGAATCAACAACAGTATGGTCTACAAAGGAGTGTATTTTTAAATTACACAAAACAAAAAAAATTAACTTTAAAAATGATATAGCTGTAGAAACCAATAATATCCAAAAAAATAATAAAGTATTTGCAGTGTATAACAATCATACATACACTTTAAATATGTTTACTTTTAAGAAACACATTATAGTATATTTGTAGATCATGAAAATAATTGAGCAAATAATAAATTCAAAAAAAAACAATAAAAAAATTATTTCTATACTAATTGATCCTGATAAAACTACAGAAAATAAACTTACCTCAACAATAAAATTATGTAATACAAATAAAATAGACTTGATTTTTTTTGGAGGAAGTTTAATTAACTCATCAATGTCTGAACATTATCTTCGTTTAATTAAAAAAAATAGTAAAATACCTGTTGTTTTATTTCCTGGCACCAATACCAAAATAAGCAATATTGCTGATGGATTTCTTCTTCTATCTCTAATCTCAGGACGTAATCCGAATTTTTTGATTGGAAAACATGTTGAACAAGCTTTCAAACTAAAAAAATCATCTTTAGAAATAATATCTACAGGTTACATACTTGTTGGAAATGAAAAAAATACTGCTGTTTCTTACATTAGTAACTCCAGTCCAATTCCTTCAGAACAGCATGATATTGGAGCTGCAACTGCAATAGCAGGGGAGTTACTGGGGTTTCAATTAATTTATTTAGAGGCAGGAAGTGGATCGACTAACTCCGTAAATAGAAATATGATCGTTAATGTTTCAAAAAATATAGATTGCCCTCTAATTGTTGGTGGTGGGTTGAACACTATTGAAAAAGTAGAAATGGCATTTGAAAACGGAGCTGATATTGTAGTTATTGGAAACGCTGTTGAGAAAAATCAAAAAATTTTAAATCAAATTGGAAAAATTAAAAAATAGTGATAGAGCAAATTGAATTTGTTGCAGTAATTTTAAGTATCATTTACGTGGTACTGGCAAGCAGAGAAAATCATAACTGTTGGTATTTTGGAATTTTAAGTGTATCAATCTATATTTATCTATGTCTTGATGCGTTGTTATACGCTGAAACCTTATTGCAAATTGTTTATCTTTTTTTATCTTTTTATGGGCTATATAGTTGGAAAAAAAAATCTTTTGTCAATGAGTCTCTAGAGAATAATATAGTGCTCAAGCTAAAAATTTCTGAATGGCCCATAAAAAAACACTTCACATATATTTTAATTTTTACAATATTGAGTTTTTCAATAGGCATATTACTCAATTCTTTCACAAGATCTGAGCTGCCATTTATTGATGCTTTTACAACATCCTTCAGCTTACTAGCAACTTATATGACTGTTAAAAAGGTTTTAGAAAATTGGCTATATTGGATTGTAATTGATTTAACATCTGTGTTTTTATATCATGAAAGAGATCTTCATTTGACAGCTTTTCTTTTTATTATTTACACTGTCATTGCAACCTTCGCTTACTTCAACTGGAAGAGTAAATCATTAAATGCCTAGAAAGCTAATTTTAATTGGACCTGAGAGCACTGGAAAGACGACACTATCTATCTATCTTGCAAAGCTTTATAATTTTGATTTAATTGCAGAATACTCTAGAGAATATTTATCAAAAAAAAGTAACTCTTACAGCTATGTAGACTTAAAAAAAATTGCCATTCAACAAAATCAAATTGAGAAAGATAAAAACTCTGAAAAAATAATTATTGACACTGACCTTCTAACAATAAAAATTTGGAGTGAGTTCAAGTATGGTTCATGTGATCCTGAAATTGAAAAAATAATTTCAAGTTATGACAGAAACAAAAGATATTATTTATTGCTTAATGATGACATTAAATGGGAATACGACCCATTAAGAAAAAATAAGAACGACAGATCTGAAATTTTTGCACTACATAAAAATCTTCTTGAAAAAAAAGGTTTTAATTATAGTATAATTAGGGGCACCGCTATAAATAGAATTAATAATGCAATTAAAGTAGTTGAAGAAAGATTTTTATCTAAAAATTAATTAATTTTGTAATGTTATTGGGGTGCCATTGCGCTGAGATTATACCCATTGAACCTGACATGGTAATTCATGTAAGGAAAATGACAAAATCAACTCCCCTATTTTATTTTTTAAATTAGATATACATGAGAATATTTATAATTGGGTTATTTTTTTTAGTTAGTAACATAAATTATGCCCAAATCCAAAATGATACCATTAAGTTAAATCGTTTGCTTAAAGAGCTTGAAATAAATGCATCACTAGCAGACAAAAAAACCCCTATTTCTTTTACTAACATCAAAAAATTTGAAATTGATAAAATTAATTTTGGTAAAGACATTCCATATGTAATAGAAAACACTCCCTCGATTGTAAGCTCATCAGATGCTGGTACAGGGATTGGTTATACAAATTTCAGATTAAGAGGAAGTGATCAAACAAGAATAAATGTTACTATAAATGGTATCCCAATAAATGACTCTGAAAGTCAGGGTGTTTGGTGGGTAAACATGCCTGATTTAGTTAGCTCAGTTGACGAAATACAAATTCAAAGAGGAGTAGGAACCTCAACAAACGGAGCTTCAGCCTTTGGTGGAACAATCAATTTAAAAACAAACACAATTAACCCATTACCATATTTTAACTCAAGAAATACAATTGGATCCTTTAATACCTTTAAAAGAAGTGCAAGCTTTGGAACTGGAAATATGAACGGGTTTTCTTTTGACGGTAGAATATCAAAGGTGAATTCTGACGGATATATTGACAGAGCTACAGCAGACTTGGAATCCTATTATCTTTCTGCAAACTATGTTGGAGATGATGAAATCATTAACATTATAAACTTTAAAGGAAATGAAGTTACTTATCAAGCATGGTACGGTGTTCCAAAAAATTATTTGGAAAATGATTCTTTAAGAACATATAATTATTACACTTACAAAAATGAAATTGATAACTACACTCAAGACCATTATCAACTACATTACAAAAAACAACTAAATAACAGCAGATATTTCAATTTTTCTGCTCACCATACTCTAGGAGAAGGCTACTACGAGCAGGAAAAATTAAATGAAAGTTTATCAGACTACGGCTTGTCAGATTTATATTTTGGAAATGATACTGTTTCAAGTACGAATTTAGTCAGAAGAAAGTGGCTAGAAAATGATTTTACAGGTGCTATATATTCTTTTGAGAACTCATTAGAAAAAGCTAAATTCATTTTAGGTGGTAGTTATAATATTTACAGAGGTAAACATTTTGGAAATGTAATCTGGTCTCAGTTTATGTCTGATGGTTCATATCCACACAGATACTACAACAATAAATCAACAAAGACAGATAATAATGTATATGCAAAAATCAATTATGAATTTAATCAAAATATAAGCATGTTTGTCGACGTTCAATCAAGAAATATTTCTTATGATTTTGAGGGCTATGACGAGGATAATACATCATTAACAAACCTTAATCAAAAGCTTAATTTCTTGAATCCCAAGATTGGGATCAACTTTGACAACAATGATAAAAGAACTTATTTATATTTTGGAAAAGCAGAAAAAGAGCCTAGTAGAAATGACTATGTTGACAGTGAATACAACAATTACCCAAAAAGTGAAAAACTTTACAATGTTGAACTTGGGCATGAAATCAAAAACTCTGCTTCGATGATTTCTATCAACGCATATTTTATGTATTACGAAGATCAACTCGTTAATACTGGTAAACTGAATGATGTTGGTGCATACATAAGAACAAATGTAGATGAATCCTACAGAACTGGAATTGAAATTTCAGGTATATCTAATTTTGGAAGTGGATTTCTTTTTAATGGCTCATTATCAATTAGTGATAACAAAATTACTAGATATGATGAATATATCGACAATTGGGATCCACCATATGAACAAACTATTGTTTCTCACGAAAATGTAGATTTAGCATTTTCTCCTAACATCATATATTCTTCAACATTTGAAAAAACATTTAATAGCGGAATACAAATCGCATTAAATTCAAAATATGTTGGAGAGCAATTCATTGACAACACCTCATCAGAGGAAAGAAAATTAGATGATTATTTTGTAAACAACTTGATTTTAAGTTACAACATCAATTTTTTTAATTTTTCTAATTCAAAAATTACATTGATGGTAAATAATGTTTTTGATGAACTATATGCAAATAACGCATGGACTTACAGATACTATTCTGAGGGTTATGACCCAAGAGCTGACGACCCCTACACAAATTTAAATAGTGATAATAGTTATAGTATGAGTTCTTACTTCCCTCAAGCTGGTAGAAATTATATGTTGAGTTTGAATATTGGACTTTAATATTTCAAAATAACTACATTTGCATTCATGCAATATAATACACTAAGAGAAAAACTCATCAAACCTGAATACGGTAGGCATATTCAAAAAATGGTTCAACATGCAATGACACTAAGCTCAAAGGAAGAAAGAACTAAGTGTGCAAAAGCAATTGTAAGTTTTTTGGTTCAGTCGAACAATGTGTCTCAAAAGAATATTGAGGAAGCTGAAAAAAAATATTGGAACCAGATTCACATAATCTCTGATTTCAAATTAGATGTGGATTCTAAGTATCCTTTACCTGAAATGGAAAAGCTTGCTGAAAAACCAAAAAAATTATCATATCCAATCAGAAACATTCAATTTTCTTTTTATGGGCTATCTATTGAAAAGATGATAAAAAAAGCTATTGAAACAACTGATGAAAAAGAAAAACAATCATTAGTATGTATGACTGCCAACCACATGAAAAAGGCATACCTTTCTTTTAATAAAGATTCTGTTGATAACAAAACTATCTTGTCCCACCTAAAGATTCTGTCTAAGGGGCAATTGTCTGTTCCTGAAGATTTTGATTTTATTGAATCAAAATCTGTAAACAAAAACAAAAAACCGATTTACAAAAAGAAATTCAAAAAGAGAAAATGAATTCTTTCGAAATCCATGGTGGAACAAGTCTGAGTGGTACTATAACTCCCCAAGGTGCCAAAAACGAAGCTCTACAAATAATTTGTGCTGTTCTTTTAACTAGCGAAAAAATTACTATTAAAAATATTCCTGATATTAGAGATATTCGTGTCTTAATTGATCTAATCAAAAAATTTGGTGTTGAGGTTAATCAACTTAGTAGAAATGATTTTGAGTTTAAATCTGAAAAGGTAAATCTCAATTTTATGCAATCTGATGAGTTTTATGCACTAAGCACAAAAATTAGAGGTTCCATTATGATAATGGGGCCACTATTAGCAAGATTTCAGAAAGCATATATTCCTCGACCTGGTGGCGATAAAATAGGTAGAAGAAGATTAGATACGCACTTTATTGGTTTTGAAAAATTAGGCGCAAAATTCTCATATGATGATGAGAAAAAATTCTACAGTGTTAAGGCTTCAAAAATAAAAGGTAATGAAATTCTTTTAGATGAGGCTTCAGTTACAGGAACAGCTAATATTTTGATGGCCTCTGTTCTTTGTGAAGGAACCACCAAAATATATAATGCAGCTTGTGAGCCATATCTCCAGCAATTATGCAAGATGCTAAATAATATGGGAGCAAAAATCAGTGGAATAGGCTCTAATCTATTAACTATTATTGGAGTTAATAAATTGAATGGTTGTACACATAAAATTTTACCTGATATGATTGAAATAGGTTCATTTATTGGACTTGCAGCCATAACTAAATCTGAATTGAGAATTAAAGATGTGAGTGTAAAAAATCTTGGAATTATTCCTTCTGTGTTCCAAAAATTAGGAATTAATTTAGAAATCAGTGGAGATGATATTATTGTAAAAAAGCAAAACAGCTATGAAGTTGAAAATTTTATTGATGGTTCTATTCTAACAATATCTGACGCTCCGTGGCCTGGATTTACACCTGATTTAATTAGCATCATCCTTGTTGTAGCCACTCAGGCTAAAGGTTCGGTTTTAATACACCAAAAAATGTTTGAATCTAGACTCTTTTTTGTTGATAAACTTATAGAAATGGGCGCAAAAATCATTTTATGTGATCCACATAGAGCTACAGTGATCGGACTTGAACAAAAATCTAAACTCAAAGGAACAGTGATGACATCTCCAGACATAAGAGCAGGTGTAGCGTTACTCATTGCTGCATTGTCTGCAAAAGGAACCAGTATTATTCATAACGTAGAACAAATTGACAGAGGCTATGAAGACATTGATATAAGATTAAATCAATTAGGAGCAAAAATCAGTAGAGTAGATAGCTAGATGAAAAAAGTAAGCCTTCTTATTATAAGTATTTTCTTTGCAGTTCAATTCTGCAATTCTCAAATCATTGGCACTAACATTGGTAATATTGCGCCTGAGCTAAAATACAAAAACCCAGATGGAGAGATGATGAGCTTATCTACCCTTAGAGGCAAAATAGTACTAATTGATTTTTGGGCATCTTGGTGTAAACCCTGTCGAATTGAAAACCCTAATATTGTTAGTGCGTATGAAAAATTTAAAAACACCTCTTTTAAATATGGAGAAAAGTTTGAGATATACAGTGTTTCATTAGATAAGTCAAAAAAAAGCTGGAAAGAAGCGATACTAAAGGACAGATTAAACTGGGAATTTCATGTTTCTGATTTAGGTGGCTGGCAGTCCAAAGGAGCCAGACTATATTCTGTAAGAAGTATTCCAACAAATCTAATCATTGACAAAGACGGCAAAATACTGGCAAAAAATTTGAAAGGAGCAAGATTACACAGATTTTTAGAGGGATTAAAAAAATAGACTGATAACAAATACTGACAAAATGACTGATTAAAGTCATGAGGCAGAGTTTTTGCACTAGCACTAAATAAAAAATGGCCAAGAAAAAGAATAGCAACAAGAAGGTAGCACAAAAGAAATTAACTTTAAAAGAGCAAGTAGCTGAGGAAAAAGACAGATATCTAAGGCTCTTCGCTGAATTTGATAACTACAGAAAAAGAACTACCAAAGAAAGAGTCGAATTATACACAACAGCAGGTCATGATATTATGACATCAATTGTATCTGTAATTGACGATCTTGAGAGATGTATAAAATCAAACAACTATGAAGAAGATCATGGCGTTTCACTAATTTTAAAGAAAATGAAGTCAGAAATGGAAAAGAAAGGATTGGTTGAAATAGAAAATCCAATTGGTAAAAGTTTGGACACAGATTTTCATGAAGCCATTACTAGCATACCTGCTAAAAGCAAAAAAGATTCAGGAAAAATTATTGATGTAATTGAAAAAGGCTACAAAATGGGAAATAAAGTTATCAGATTTACAAAGGTTGTTATAGGAAAGTAATATGAGTAAAAGAGACTATTACGATGTGTTAAGTGTTTCAAAATCTGCTAGCGCAAGTGAAATCAAAAAAGCTTACAGAAAACTTGCTATTAAATATCACCCTGACAAAAATCCAGGAGATAATCAAGCTGAAGAAAAGTTTAAAGAGGCTGCTGAAGCTTATGAAGTATTAAGTAGCGCTGAAAAAAAGCAGAGATACGATCAATTTGGACATGCGGGAATGGGAGGAGCTGGAGGCTTTGGTGGAGGAATGAGCATGGATGATATATTTAGCCAATTTGGAGATATTTTTGGAGGCGGATCTCCCTTTGATTCATTTTTTGGCGGAAGCTCAGGTAGAGGAAAAAGAGTAATCAAAGGGTCTAATCTGAGAATCAGAATAAAATTAGGTCTTAAGGAAATCAATAGTGGAGTCAAGAAAAAAATCAAAGTTGACAGACTAACAAATGCTGAAAATGTAACCTTTAAAACTTGCCCTGTTTGTAATGGCTCAGGCCAAGTGACAAGAGTCAGCAATACAATACTGGGTCAAATGCAAACCTCAACAACTTGCAATAATTGCAATGGAATAGGCAAAGTCATAGACAATAAGCCAGCTGGAACAGATCACAACGGTCAGATTAAAAAAAGTGAGACTGTTGAGATTAATATTCCTGCAGGAGTCGAAGATGGAATGCAATTAAAAGTAAATGGCAAAGGTAATGCCGCTCCATTTGACGGGATAAATGGAGATATGCTAGTGCTTATTGCTGAGGAAGAAAATGATAAGTTCATCAGAGACGGTCAAAACATTCACTGTGAAGAATTTATCAGTATCAGTGAGGCTGTCTTGGGAACATCAAAAGAAATTGAAACAATAGACAGTACAGTAAGAATTAAGATAGATTCTGGAATTCAAAGTGGAAAAATCTTAAGACTTAAAGGCAAAGGATTACCTAGTGTAAATAATTATGGTAACGGTGACTTACTTGTTCATTTGAACATATGGACTCCAAAAAAATTATCAAAAGATCAAATAAAGTTTTTTGAAAAAAATCTTAAAGACAAAAATTTTTCTCCTGCACCAAAAAAGAACGAGAAGAACTTTTTCGAAAAATTGAAAGACGTTTTTAGTTAACAATCTGTAGTTTCATATTAACAGACTAAATCTCTCAATTTTCATTAAAAAAGCCTCAAAAATGGGTTTTTTTAATGAAAATAAGTGGTTTTTTCACATAATTTCTATGATAGATAAGTAGTTGATAATGAGATATATAACTCTTATTTACACAAATAAATGTTAAAAAAGGTGTGTTAATATTTTGTTCATGTTAATTGAGAAGTTTATCTTTGCGCCGTATTAACTAATAAAAATTATAATTATGACAAAAGTTTTACGTAACGTCTTAAGCATTGCTTTAGGACTTTTAACTACTGTATCTTTTGCTCAAGACATCAACGTTGAGTCTAGAACAAGAATAGATATGAGTGGTGATAATGACAGACAATTAACTAACCAAAGAGTTACTACAGGTGTAACTTTCGGTGGTTCTAATTGGGGAATCTATATGAGTAATGACTTCAACTATACTTTAGGTGTAGATGGAGACCCAACAGCTTCAATATACGAAGCTTACGGTTCTACTGATTTAATGGGTTTTGCTAATTTAACTATCGGACGTCAAGCGCTTAACTATGGTTCTGGTGCACTAATGTCAACAAATGACTGGGGTAATGACAGAACTACATGGGACGGTATGAAGTTTGACTTTAACTTAGATGCAGTTTCTGCATCATTAGGTTATGCTAACGTAAACGGTGACATGACTGGTAATGAAGATTACTCAAAGACATGGGTTAACGTAGCAGGTAACTTTAGCGGTTTTGATGTAAATGTACTTTACATGGACAAGCAATTAGGTGACGCTGACGATTCAGACGGTGCAATGGGTATCGATCTTTCTGGTGAGGTTGCTGGTGCTGGTATCATGGCGTCAATCAACTCTGACTATGAGGGTGACAAAATGAACATGTTTGGTCTAACTTACTCAATTAATGATGACATGTCAATTATGGTATCGCAAACTTCATACGATGAAGACAACGATGGTGACTTCGGTATGGCAGGTACTAACATGGATGGAAGTTGGGATGTAACAGGAAACTTAGGTTACCTAGCATCAGGCATGGACGACTTAACTGTTGGTCTAAGCTATGATATGGGTAGTGTTTCATTAGGAGCAGCTTTACACACAATCACAGATAATAATGACGATGACTATGAGAGATCAGCTACTGAAATCAATTTAGGTTACAGCTTTAGCGACAATGCTTCTCTAGGTATTACATTAATTTCTGATGATATGGGTATGGATGCAGATGACACATATACTTATGTTACTTTAACAGTTACTCCGTAATTACATCGGAAAACATTTAAAAAAAGGCTACTTCTAGTAGCCTTTTTTTTTGAGACTAACAATAATATGTTAAAAAAAACAAGAAATAATGCGCTCTTAGACAAGTATAATTACTATCTTGCGCTCGATATTAACCAATATATTTTAAAATGAAAAAATTTTTACTTTCAGCAATTTTTGCATTTGCGACAATTTTTGCATCAGCTCAAATAATGGTCGTTGGTACATTTGATAATGACAGAGAAGAAGTTGTAGATAAATTCACTAAAAACATTGGAATTGGATACATGGTATCTGACAAATTTGTAGTAGGTGGAATTAGTAACGGTGATGATTTCGATATCATGGGTAGATACCTAGTTAGCGATGATTTATTTGTACAACTACAAATGCCTACTGAAAACTCTACAGACAATATGGTTCTAGGTGTAGGTTATGGATTTAATGTGTGGAATATGCTATATGTTGAACCGAACTATTCTATGAATTTAGGAGACAACAATGATGAAGATGGAGAATTTAAAATTGGATTCTCTTTGAGATTCTAAATCCAAAGTTCATATAAACTAAAAAAAACCACTAGAAATAGTGGTTTTTTTATTTCTTTAAGAAATCAATAATAATTTTTTCTGAAATTCTGGACAATCCTCCAGCAAAAGCAATAGATTTATTACCTCCCCCTCCTCCACCAAACTTTTTAGTTAGTATCTTAACTAGTATGTCAGCCTGATATTTAGTTTGATATTTCTTTGGAACATGTATCATTATTGAATACTTATTATTGTCTTTAACAAAAAATGAAATAATTTCATTATCGAGATTTTTATTTAATAAAATTGGACCCAATTGTTTTAAATCTTTAACATTTACAAAATCAAGCCCACTCACAGCTATTAAATCATCAGTTAGAGAGTTAATTTTTGATTCAAACTTGTGTCTAATCAAACTTGATTTCACTTCGACTAACTGCTTATGAGTTGAACTATAATTATCAATCATTTTATCTACAGCTAGATCAAAATTTCTCTCCTTTATAAATTCTGTAATTTTTTTAGAGCTTGATTCAATTTGATTCAGAAAATTAAAAGCAACTTTACTAGTAATGGCTTCAATTCTTCTGATGCCAGATGAAACAGAAGTTTCTTTCACTATTTTTAATAATCCAATTTCAGATGTTGATTTTACATGAGTACCTCCGCAAAGCTCAACTGAATCATGAAAAGATACTACCCTGACTTTATCTTGATATTTTTCTTCAAACAACATTATAGCACCTCTATCTTTAGCATCTTTTAAGTCAATCTCTTCAATTTTTACTGTATAGTTTTTATAAATTATATCATTAACAGAATTTTCAATATCTAATAAATACCATCATTATTACTAAAGTCAAAACGCAAATAATTTTCATCTAAAAAAGAGCCTTTTTGCTGTACATGAACTCCTATATTTTTTCTTAAAACATTATGTAAAATATGTGTTGCAGTATGATTTATAGAAATTAAATGTCTTCTTTCAATATTCACACTTGCTACAAGTTCGTTTGCAAGATCTTCAGGAAGTTGATCTACATCATGAACTACAATATTATTTTCTTTTTTTACATCTAATATTTTTATTTTTTCAGTTTTATTCTTTATTAACCCTTTATCAGCTACTT
>JAOOLD010000010.1 GCA_028408365.1 Bacteroidota bacterium | reverse complement strand
CTCCATAAAAATTAATAAAAGAATAAAATGATATACCCAAAAATATTACTAGAACAATTGAAAAATAAGTTCTAATATTATTTTTAACAATAGAGTTATATTTTAGTATTAAAGTATTAAGGTTTGTGATAACTGCAGTAAAAATTGCATTTAAAATAAAGACTGCGTATGTAAAGTAAGTTATTGTATTAGAACCATCTATACCTGAAAAAAACTTAGTAGTTATTATCGTTAATGGCACTACATTATTTAATATCAATAAGTAAATATTAAAATCAGAATAAGATACATTTATATTAGAACCTCTATTTTCTTTACTCATAGGCAAAACATATGATAAAGTAAGAGTTATAATGCCTAAAAATCTACTTATTACTATACCAATAACAGAAAAAAATAGAGTTAAGGGATATAAAAAGCAAACTGAAACAAAAGCATTCAAAACTGATGCTTTGGCATATTTTAAAAAATTTCCTTTAGCTTGTAAAATTGTTAAAAAAACTGTATTGTAAAAATTAAAACATATAACAAAACTTAAAAAAAGTGAAACAAGAAAAAATACAAGTTTATTTTCAAAATCGAAGTAAAAAATTACTAGTGATTGTAAAATTTGAGTGAATATGAAAATATTGATTTTTTTTACAAACGAATTTAAATTTTTCAATGAAACTTGTTGATTATCATTATAAAATTTTGTGAACTTAGGAAGCAAATTAGCTCTCAATGAGTTACCAACAGTAAATTGTGATATAAAATCCGAGACTGTTTTAATCATTAAATAATTAGCAAAAAGATTAGAGGTTCCAAAAACAAATGCCAATACTGGCTCCCTAATTAAACCAAATATTTTTTGCAAAACGTTGGAAAAAAATAAACTTGAAAAATCTTTAATAGATTTTATTAAAGTTTTTTTTGAAAAAATATTTAAGAAATTATTCAATTTCTCTGAAATAGCAAAATATAGAACCTAATGAAAATGATATGAATAATGCTAAAATTGACCAAATAATAATATCGTCCTCAGCTTTATTAATTTTAATAAATGGTTGAACAAAAGTTAAAGAATTTAGATTTTTAGATTTAGTTATTAGTTCCTCTCTCATGTGAGATAAACTTATTATTTCATTACTCAAACTTCTATTTTTACCACTTAAAATACTGTAAGAAGAAAGATTATAATTTTGTTTAATTCCTTGAGATCTATTTTCTTTTAGATCACTAATTTCTAAATCTATGTCCTTAATCAGGTCCTCATTACATTTTAAATATGTTTGATGATATTTTTTTATGAACTCATTTTCATTAATATAATTTTCAAGACCTATTTGAATTTCTTTTAAAAGATCCTTGTTATAAGTTGTTAATTTTATTGAAAACTTGTTTAAAGCATAATATTTTTCATCCATATCTTGTTGATATAATTGCTCAGCTTCTATTTCTCTTATCGCCTTAGCTACATCTAAATCAACACCTAAAAGCTCAGATAATTGATTGAAGTCTTTATTTTGAGCATTAATATCAATTAAATTAATTAAATCGACGGCTGTTCTTTGACTCATTTCCTGTACTTGCTCCATTCTTTCGTACTCAGAAATTCCTGAACTACAAATAGCCTCAGTAGTATAATAAGGTTTTTTAAATTTTTGAAACAAAATTGTGGAAGAAACTCCTATCGATACAAAAAGAAATAGAGTATTCTTATTACGCTTGATAAATCTGATAAAGCCAGCGATTGAATTACTGACTTGTAAATCGTCTGTCATGATAAAGAGTTATTAGAATTGATTAATACTCCCAAAGATCATGTTCAATATTAAGTATCTCTGCCTTTATTCTATCAGCTTCTAACAAAGCATCAAGACCTATCATATATTCACTAATTTTTCTGTCCATAACGCTAGCCTCTTTTGTTATTGTTGATGAAAACATTCTTTTCCAAAACAAATCATCGTAAGTTCTTCTCTCTGCATCATTTTTCATCATATTAAAGACCTCTTTGTTGACTAATACTTCTCTTGCTTCAGGAAAATATACCCAAAAAAGTGGAGTGTATGCTCCAGTCAACCTACCAGTAACTTCGTCCTTAGCTTCTTGTAATGGACAAAGACCTAAAATCCTAACTCCCATCTCAGACCTTTGCTTATCGAAATACCATTCTTCTTTTAACCTCCATTTCTTTACACTATTTCGATCAAAAGGAACTTTATTTAATTTTGTGGTTTTAGCTTCATCAGGGTCAGCTCCTTCCGCTACAGCATCCCAATCAATAACCTCAATAATTTCTTCCTTTGCTCCTCCAATTTTTTTAATTTCTTCAGAGGTCATTTCTTCTCTAAATTCATCATCCATAGCTGCATTTCCAAAAGCTCTTATGCTTCCTTCCTGTATAGCAGAGTATATCACATCAATTAAGCTTTGTCTGTCTTGGATAGTATGTGCTACACCATCATTTTCAGGGTAGTAAAATGGATGGTTAATTTTTTCTCTCATGTCTATTTCTCTCCAAATTTTTCTTGACCACATAACATCAGCTTGTCTTAAGGGAGAATATTTATTAACATTTTTATTTACATGATGGTCTTTTTTGTATATAGAATTCATTTCGTCAACACTTAGTACATCTTGAGCATAAGCTGTTGAGCAGAAAATGAATGACATTATTATAATTATAGATTTTTTCATAGTTTTTTATTTAATTTCAAGTACTAGAGGATCTAATCCAACAGGTTCAATATTTTTTGCATCTGTTCTCTTAGCTCTAATATCGTAGATTGTTATTGTATTTCCAGATTTTGAATTTTTAATAATTCCCTCCATTTTAGAAGAGAATTTTGGTCCTTTTGCTTCAGCTTTTTGCTGTTCTCCCTTATAAATTCCAGACATCCTAAATGATATAACAGAATATCTTACTCCTTTAAAATCAAAATCCTTTAGCTGTGCTAGTACTCCACCAGCGTTAACCATTTTCATTTTATCAATCACCTTGCTGCCTCCAGCCTCAACTGTAAATTGCACGTAAGGCTTTGGTGGAGGAACTGGCTTCACTCTAAATTCCATCTCTCCCATCTTTGACCTTTTCCCATCAATATTTGCAAATAATGAAACTGTTGCTTTTCCTTTTTTAGAAGGCCTAGCTATATATTCACCTTGTGATTTCTTGGTAGGTACAAGTTTCCCATTGTTTAGTACAGCAGTTATCTCTGATGCTGCAAATCCTGGAACAGATATTTTCAAAGGATTATCTACTTCAAGATATAAAATATTCATATTTACTGGTGACACAACTGCTGTCCTATTAGCTACCAAATAACTACCTTTAAATGGGTATGTCTTTGTGCCAGTTTCAGTCTTCATAGCAATAAGACCTCCCCATTTCTGTAGACCTTCCCTAATAGTCTTTTTTGAAAAAATTCCTTTTCCGTTTACAACTCTTACAGTGTCGTAATCACCAACCATTTGATAGTTACCTAATCCAATTGAATCATATTCACCTACAAAAATTAATGGATCTTGTGTTGTATCTTTTGCAGAAATAAAAATATCTGCTCTAAAAGAATCGCCTCGCAATATGAAGCTAGATTGAGGAATCTGAATTGCCTCAGCAGATGTGAACTTTAAAGATCCAGCATCAATATTTTCTCTTAGTAACTTAATTATATCTGCTTCAGCATTTCTAATATCTGATTGCATTTTTGAAAGTAAAGTAAGTGCACCAACAGCTGGCATATCTTCAAAATTATATTGTTCCCAAGACTGACCTCCAACTCCTTTTTGTCCAATTTTATCATCAGTATTTAAAGATGAATTGATATTGGAAGCTAAAACTTCATTTCCATCAGAAATAAACAGTAAATTTTCTTTGAAAGAATTAATTTTGTTCTTTAATTCAGTCGCTTTACCTGTAAATACAAATAGCTCTCCTGGAGCTTGTCTATTTTTTTTATTGTACAAATAGGCAATCTCCTCTTTCCTTTGTTTAGGTGTTAATTCGTTGTAAGGTTTTTCAGTAGAGTTCTCATCAATCTTATCTCCATTTGCATCCAAATAAGCACCTAAATATACTTTCTTATCAACTTTGAGAACAAGATCATGCTTGAGTTCTTTAATAAATTCTACTATCTCATCAGCTGATTTCTTAACCTCAAGAGCTTTGTCTCTAAAAGGACCAGCTTTAACAGGATTTAATTCAACTGCTGCAGCAAAATCTGAATATGTTTCATCATTTTTTGATGAAAAGCTTTCGGTTGTTCTCTCAATTCCTTTATTAACTTCAAAAAAAGAATTTAGAACTTCCTTAGAAACATTTAATGCAAGAAGTGCAGTAAGCACTAAATACATCATGTTAATCATTTTCTGTCTTGGAGATAATTTTCCGCTTGCCATCTCTGAAAATTACTTATTGGGGTTCATAGCATCTAACATCTTAGCATAGACCTTATTTAGTGACTCAAGGTTTTCTGCTAAGCTACTAACTTGTTCTTGAAATCTTTTTGAATCTTCGACAGAAGATTGTAAGTTATTTAAAAACTGATTAGTTGCTTCCATTTGCTGATTAGAAGCCTGCAGTTGAAGTTCATATAAAGAATTTAAAGCATTCATATTTTTAACTCCCTCTTGTATTTGGTCATTATAGTCGTTTATTGAGGCTGCAGCAGCAATTGTTTCATTTAATTTTGTTGTTGCATCACCAAAAGATCTTAATCCTTCGTTTAAACTTTCAATTAACTCATTGTCAATTTTGGCTCTTTGTAAAGCTTCATCTAATTGTTGTGCTGGTTTTTTAGCAGAGGGGTCTTGCATGTGAGCGAGTTCAGGATAAACAAGTGACCAATCATAATCTTCATATTGTTTCTCAAAAGCAGAAAAGAAGAAGATAACTGCCTCAGTAGTTAGACCAATTGTTAGAAATAGACCAGCGAATGGCCAATTTTGAATCTTGAACAATGCTCCTATAATTACAAGTGATGCTCCCCAACCATATAATTTTGGCATCATTACTTTATACCATTTAGCTTCTGTTATTTTTGAAATGCTTGCAGCAATACTCATATTTTTAATTTTTAATTGTTAATTATTCAAAGTCTTTTTGATCTCTTCCAAGAAAATCAACTGCACATCTAAATCCAATATAAGATTTCGCAGTATCTTGATATTCATATGATCTTGTGCTAGTTTGTATAAAATAAGAGATGTCTTTCCATGATCCACCTCTTATAACTTTTCTTTTCAAAACTTGATGATCATCTTCTTTTGCATCATAATGGTAATCCTTATTTAAATCGTGCGAAAAGCTAAAAGCAGACTCATCAAATGCATTTGATGTCCACTCAGCAACGTTACCTGACATATCGTATAAGCCATAACCATTTGGATTGTAACTTCCTACTTTTATTGTCTTTAGACCTCCATCCGCAGTGTAATTTCCTCTTAATGGTTTGAAGTTAGCCAAAAAACAACCTTTTACATTTCTTGTGTATGGGCCACCCCAAGGGTAAGGAGAAAAGTCTAAGCCACCTCTAGCAGCATATTCCCATTCTGATTCAGTTGGAAGTCTAAACTCAGCTATGACTGGATCACCTGATTTTTTAAGAAAATCTGTCATCACTTTTGTTCTCCAGTCAGCAAATGCATTAGCTTGCTTCCAATTTACACCAACAACTGGGTAATCATCAAAAGCGGGGTGATGAAAATAATTTTTAGAGTATGGATCATTAAAAGAGTATGCATAATCATGCGTCCATACTAATGTGTCAGGGTATATGTTTATTTCTACTTCAGACAAAAATTGACTTCTATCTCTCTTTCCAACTGCATCACCCTCTCTATTCTCTTTAATAGAAGCTTCTTGTAAATCAATAGTCTGGTATTTGTAGATAAATTTTCTGGTGTCGAACTCTCTTTTTCCATCAAATCTCTCATGATCAGACAGGTACATTTCCTCCTCTAAGATTTCTCTTATCTCAGGATCATTCCATCTAATTTTCGTCTTCCAGTTTATTCTGGCTGGCTCAAGAAAATTACCAAATTCATCTTCTTCAATCAAATGTCCCTCAATTCCTGCTTCTCCCAATACAATGTGAGCAATGGAATCTCTTACCCAATTAGTAAATTGTCGATACTCGTTATTTGTGATTTCTGTTTCATCCAAATAAAAAGCTCCAACAGAAACAGTTTTTGCTGATGTGACATTAGCAAATGGCACATCTTGATCAGATGGTCCCATAACATAGCTACCTTGAGGAACATATACCATTCCATAAGGAGTAGTTGGATTCCAGACACTTCTCTTTTGTACTCCAACAAGCTCTCCATTGCCGGAACTGCCGCAACCAAAGAGAATTATCGAGATTATTGTAATACCAATATATTTTTTCATAACATTAATTTTAAATTATAAGAATCTAGGATTTTTATACCTCGAAACTGGTCTATCATAATTAATCTTGAAGCAGTAACCGAGCATAAACTCTAAACTATTTTGTTTGATGCTGTTAACAACAACATCATAGGAAATTCCAAATTTTAAGTCTTCAGTAATATTCATTCCAGAAAGAATAATAATACTTTCACCAAGTCTATAACTTAAACCTCCCCATATTTTATCATCATATATCAAGTTTGTGTTAATATCTAACTGTGACGTTACGCCATCAGACTTTAAAAAAATAGATGGGTTGAGAGATATTGCGTTTGAAACTTGATAGTAATAGCCAGATATTAGGTAATAATGTCTGACCAACTTTTGCGTAGTAGCATTTTCCCACTCAATAGTTGGTTCGGTAATATTTGAACTTGATAAACCAATGTATGCGTCTTCATTGTTGTAGTATATTCCAAAACCAAAATCTAAAGCAGAGCCTTGAGCGTCAGCAGTAGGAAGTGCAGGATCACCAGAGTTGGCAGGATTTAGTGAAGACCCGTCTAAAGAACTTTGATACATTCCTAAAGATATTCCTGTACCTACTTGCCCATTACCAAGCTCGGTTCTGTAAGCATAACTTAACTGAAGTCCAAGGTTATCATATTGCCCAATAGTTTCATTAACAATATTTAATCCCAAACCACCGTAAATTGCAGGTATTCCAGCGTCAACACTAAGGTTGGTTGTAACAGGTCTTCCATCTCCAAAACCAATCCACTGTTGTCTGTGTAGCGCTGTTGCACAAATAGCCTCCATACTTCCAGCAAAGCCAGGATTGTTTGCAAGTTTGTTAAACATGTTTTGACTAAACTGGGGTGTTTGCTGAGCATCGACCTTTGGGCTAGCAAAAACAATAAAACATACAAATATTAAAGTCCTTTTCATACTGTCCTTCACTTATAATGAATGCTAAAATAAACAATTTTTAGTTAAGTAGGCATTTATCTTACACTAAACATAGCATAAAATAGGTTTGTAGAAAGTTTAAATAAAAGCCTAAAAAAAAAAATGAATTTAGCTTAATAACTTAATAATTCTTAACCATGTATCAGGGACATCTCCGTTCATTGCAAGTTCATAGTCACTGTAGCTACATGCAAAAAATTGATCGACCTTTAACTTGTTATATCTGTGATCTTTTTTCATAACAATCCACCACCTATTTGAAAGTTTACTTTTGCAAAAAACCATGTTGTTTGTGTCATTTTCTCCGGTAACATTGTAAAATATTAAGTTTTTTGAAGATGGGATATCTTCTGAGACTCTTGATTGAAATCCTTCTAAAAAATACCAAATAATTTGTGAAATAAGTTTTGCCGTTTGTTCATCTTGATCTAAGTTTTGGTTATATTCAAAGATTCCAAATGATTTTAATTTATCACTAACACCAGCATAAAATAATAATTTGCAAATTTCATTACCATTAAGTCCGTTTGGGGAACAATAATTGTTTGCCTTAGCGTAGGCGCTAGAAATTGACGATATATCTAAAGATAGCATGTTAGAATCTCTGAGAATTGGCTCAGCACTTGAAATATTTTTTCTAATGTCACCCAAGCGCAAATAAGAAAATTTAATTGTTTCTAGCATTTTAACCGCATGCGGACTAACAAAGAAGGATTGATATGCCAAGTTTGTATAATTGTGAAGATAATTTGGCTTCGCTTTTATTATTTTGCTTAAATGTGATTGATTTGAAAGTTTATCATCAATGAGACCAATATCAAATTTACTATCAATGCATGTATATGATATTTTTTTCTTGAACTTAGTTTGAGCTTTATACATTGCATAAACTATGTCATGACCACCTCCAATCAAAATTGGTAATGTTCCATTATTCAATAGTGTGTAACATACATCAGTAATGGTATCAAAATTTTGTTTTCTATTATTTTCAAGTTTCAAATTTCCCAAATCCTTAATCCTGGGCATATTTTCAACGTGTAAAGCATAAAAGTTTTTTCTAATTTTACAAATATCTTCATGCCCTTTGTTAGAACTTCCATTATATTCATTAACATTGAAAATTGCTATTTCACAATAGCTTAAATCTGGAAATTTATGATCAATGAATGATTCAATTAAATATCCAATTTGTGTTGATTGCCACTTTTCTTTTACTGAAAAATAATCTGTATTCAAAGATTCAAAGAATTTAGCTAAATTTAAATCTTTCAACTATTTGATTTTTTATTTAATAGCTGCATGCAATCTTCTCTTTTTAAAGATTTTGGCGTAGTATCTTTTGGTATTCTTAAATTTATTTTTTTTCCTTCTTTTGGAACAACTTGAACAAATGGGCCATATCTACCATTTAAAATATAAAAAGCAGGCTCTCCATCAAAAAAATTTATTATTCTTTCTTTCTCTTGCTTGATTTTATTTTCGATGTGAATTTTAGCATCCTCTAAAGAAATTATGAGTGGATCATATTCTGTACCTTTAAGAGAATAAAATTTGTTTTTATATTTAAGGTAAGGACCAAATCTTCCAACAGCAGCAATAATTTCCTCATCATTGTAATAGCCTACTGATCTTGGTAATTTGAACAAATCCAGTGCTTTTTCAAGTGATATATTTTGAATTGTTTGACCCTTTTGAAGTGAAGCAAATCTTGGTTTTTTTTCAGATTTTTCATCGCTTTTTTCACCGATTTGAACCATAGGGCCAAAAGGTCCAAGCCTTGCGATTACTACTTCATTGGTTTCTGGGTGATTACCTAGTGTGCGTTCACCTGATTCTCTTTTTTCGTTATCATTAACATCATTGACTTTTGAAATAAAACCAGTATAAAAATTTTGAATCATTTCATTCCAAACCTTTTTACCGTCAGCGATTAAGTCAAATTCATCTTCTACAGTAGCTGTGAAACCGTAATCTAGTATTTTACTAAAATGCCTAACTAGAAATTTTGTAACGATGTCTCCAGTATCAGTTGGAAATAGTTTGTTTTTTTCAGCACCTGTAATTTTATCTACTGTTGTCTCATTTACTGAGTTGTCGCTTAGTATAAGTACTTTTGATTTGACAATTTTTCCCTCACGATTTTCCTTTATAACATAGTTTCTTTTCTGAACAGTTGTAATGGTGGAGGCATATGTAGACGGTCTTCCTATACCTAAATCCTCTAACTTTCTAACTAAACTTGCTTCATTGTATCTCGCGGGTGGTTTTGCATAAACTTCATCAGATTTTAAAGTATCTAAATTTAATGGTTTTGATATTTTTGCCTTAGGCAAGAAAGTGTCAGAACTACTATTTGTTTTGTTAATTGCAAGAAATCCAGCAAATGTTACAACTTCACCTTTAGCTTGAAATAACATTTTATCGTTAAACGAGTTTACTTTATAAGTAGTTCTTTCTATTTTTGCATCAGACATTTGAGATGCAACAGCTCTTTCCCATATTAGTCTATACAACTTATTTTGATCATTATCATTATCAATATTTATTAGATTAAAATCTGTTGGGCGTATGGCCTCATGGGCTTCTTGAGCCCCTTTTGTTTTAGTTTGATAAGTTCTTTTTGTGAAGAAGCTACTACCATAACTTTTTACTACCAAGTCTTTTATTGAATCAACAGCTGTTTTAGATAAATTTGTACTATCAGTTCGCATGTATGTTATTCTACCTTGCTCATACAATTTTTGTGCAACGGACATTGTTCTGTTTACAGAAAAAGATAGTTTTCTTGATGCCTCCTGTTGTAATGTTGATGTTGTGAATGCAGCCTGCGGGCTTCTTTTGGAGGGTTTCTTTTCAATTTCATTTAAAACATGTTGAAAATTAGATGAGTTAATTAAGAATTCTCTAACATCTTCAATGTTATCAAATTTTTGATTCAATTCACAACTAAATATTTCACCGTTTTCAGTTTTGAAGCTCGAAATGATTTTAAAACTTGATGATGATTCAAATTTATTTATTTCATTTTCTCTTTCAACAATTAAGCGAACCGCAACTGATTGTACACGTCCTGCTGAAAGTCCTCTTTTAATTTTTTTCCATAAAAGCGGAGATAATTCAAATCCAACTAATCTATCAAGAACACGTCTAGCTTGTTGAGCATTAACGAGATTTTCATTTATTTTTTTAGGTTTTTTAATTGCATTGTGAATAGCTTCTTTTGTAATTTCATTAAAAACAATTCTATTTATTTTTTTGTTTCTTACATCTAGTGCCTGAGTTAGATGCCATGCAATTGCTTCTCCCTCTCTATCTTCATCTGTAGCTAACCATATTACATCAGCACTTTTTACACATTTTTGTAATTCCTTAACAATTTTTTTCTTGTCTTCACTTACGACGTAATTTGGAGTAAATCCATTCTCAATATCGATTGCTTTATTGCCTTTTTTTGGCAAGTCTCTTATGTGTCCTACACTAGATTCTACTATATAGTCTTTACCTAGATAAGATTGTATAGTCTTTTTCTTAGCAGGTGATTCTACAATTAATAAATTTTTAGACAATTTTTTTTTTGCAAAAATAAGGCAAGATTTTTTTTTTGACCAAAAAAAATTGTATTAAAATTTTATATTATGTATATAATATATACGTAATATGACATATTGTCAGTTTTACTTATCTTTGCAAAAAATTTATTACTAAAGAAATGTTGATTGATCAAAACCTACTTACAAAAAAAAGAACTAAATCTAAAGGTAAGATGATGTATATTGAAACATATGGTTGTCAAATGAATTTTTCTGATAGTGAAATTGTTGCAGCCATTTTAACCGAAGATAACTATATATCAACGAATAATATCGAAGAAGCTGACATAATCCTTGTTAACACATGCTCAATTAGAGAAAAAGCTGAAGAAACGGTGAGAAAAAGACTTAAGTTTTACAACAGTGTAAAAAAAAGAAACAAAAACATGATGATTGGTGTTATGGGGTGTATGGCTGAACGACTTAAAACAAAACTGTTAGAGGAAGAAAAATTAGTTGATATAGTTGTGGGACCAGATGCATATAGAGATTTACCCAAATTAATTAGAAAGGTAGAAGATGGAAGAAAGGCAATCAACGTTATTCTTTCAAAAGAAGAAACTTATGGAAATGTTAGTCCAGTAAGATTTTTATCCAATGGAGTAACAGCTTTTGTCTCTATAACTAGAGGATGTGATAACATGTGTTCATTCTGTGTTGTCCCTTTCACAAGAGGAAGAGAAAGGAGTAGAAATCCAAACAGTATAGTTGTTGAATGTAAAGAATTAGTTAGAAATAATTTCAAAGAAGTTACTTTGCTTGGTCAAAATGTAGACTCTTATTTGTGGTATGGAGGTGGTCTCAAAAAAGACTTTATTAAAGCAAAAAACAAAGAAAAAGCTGATAGTATAAATTTTGCCAAACTATTAAGTATTGTAGCTGAAGAATGTCCTGAGCTAAGAATACGCTTTTCAACTTCAAACCCTCAAGATATGACTGAGGAAGTGATTAAAACCATGAAATCTTATCATAACATTTGCAACTACATACATTTGCCCGTTCAATCAGGTAGTAACAAAATTTTAAAATTAATGAACAGAGGATATACAAGAGAGGAGTATATCAATCTCATAGATACTATAAAAAAACATATCCCTGATTGTGGATTATCAATGGATATGATAAGCGGATTTTGTCATGAAACAGATTCTGATCACGCAATGACATTATCTTTAATGGATTATGTAAAGTATGATTATGGCTACATGTTTAAGTATTCTGATAGACCTAACACTCAAGCCCACAGAAAGTTAGAGGATAATGTTGAGGATGAAACAAAAGCAATTAGGCTTTCAGAAATTATTTCAAAGCAAAGACAACATTCATTGGAAAATAATAAAAGAAAAATTGGCAGCAAGTTTGAAGTATTAATTGAAGGTATCTCTAAAAAATCGGAATATGATTTCTTTGGGCGAAATATGCAAAACAACGTAATCATTTTCCCAAAGCAAAAAGCAAAAATTGGAGATACAGTTACAGTTGAGGTAGAAAAATGTACATCAGCAACACTAATTGGTAATATTATTTAAATGGATATAAATTCGATTAAAAGAAATTATGGGATAATTGGTAAAAGTATTGACTTGAACAGAGCAATTGACATTGCAGTTCAAGTATCATCTACTGAGATAACAACACTAGTCACTGGAGAAAGTGGAACTGGTAAAGAAAATATTCCGAAAATTATTCACTCACTCAGCAACAGAAAGCATGAGAACTTTATTTCTGTGAACTGTGGAGCTATACCCGAAGGAACAATTGATAGCGAACTTTTTGGACATGTTAAAGGTGCATTTACTGGCGCTCATGAAACTAGAAAAGGATATTTTGAAGTTGCAAACAAAGGGACTATATTTCTGGACGAAGTTGGGGAACTACCGATGTCAACTCAAGCAAGATTACTTAGAGTACTTGAAAACGGAGATTATATTAAAGTTGGTTCATCAGAGGTTTCCAAAACTGATGTTAGAATAATTGCTGCTACAAATGTTAATCTCTCACAAGCAATCAAAGAAGGGAAATTTAGAGAAGATTTATATTATAGATTATCTACAATAAATATAAATCTGCCTCCATTAAGAAAAAGAGGTGAAGACGTACAACTTTTGTTTAGAAAATTTGCTGTAGATTTTGCAGATAAGTATAATACTGATCCCATTATACTTGATCATGAGGGTATTAAATTAATACAAGATTATAATTGGCCAGGAAATATTAGAGAACTTAAAAACTTTGTGCAAAACTTATCAGTACTAGAAAAAGAAAAAAATATTTCAAAGTCCAAGATTGTTGAGTATCTTTCTTCAAAAAATCAAAATTTACCTATTGTTAAATCAAATATTGAAGAAAATGATTTCAGTGAAAGAGAAATTTTGTACAAAGTTCTCTTTGACATGAAAAAAGATTTAAATCACTTGAAAAAAATAACAGACGAACTGATTGGTAAAAATAAAATTAACAAAGATGAATTTGGCGAAAATATATTACAAGTTGACAATTTTTATAAGAAAGATAACAAACAAGAAGAATATGTCATTGAGCAAAATCTATCTTTGTTTGAACATGAGAAAAATTTAATTTCAAAGGCGCTAAGCAAACATAGTGGCAAAAGAAAGAATGCTGCTAAAGATTTAGGAATTTCAGAGAGAACACTATATAGAAAAATAAAAGAACTGAATTTGTAATTGAAAAATTTTCTCTACATAACTTTAATACTTACAATAAGCTCATGTGGTTTTTATACATTCAGCGGAGCTTCAATTAACGCTGAAATAAAAAATATCAAGATAGGTTATTTTATTAACGAGGCTGAGAATTTTAAAGCAAACCTAGATAGAGATATTACCCAAAAGTTGACAGATTTCATAATTGAACAAACTGATTTAAGTCTCAATGGTAATAACTATGAGATTGAAATCAATGGCAAAATTATCAGCTATGATATTTCTCCAATATCTATATCATCAAACGATTTTGCTAATCAAAATAGACTTTCTATCTCAGTAAATATTGATTTTAAAAATTACATAAATGAAAAAGAAAATTACAATCAAAAATTTACTAGATATGTCGACTACAAAAGTGATCAAAATTTAGAGGAAATTGAAAGTGAATTGACTGATCAAATTTTAGAGGAAATATGCATAGATATCTTTAATAAAACGTTTGTTAATTGGTAACAGAAGAAATATTTAAAATTATTGAAGTTGAGGAACTTCAAAATGATGAAAACTTGACTAAACTCGATATTTTTTTAAAAAAGCATAGTTTTCATTCAACAGCTTTAATAGCACGACTAATAGTTCTTAAAAATATCGGTAGTGTTCGCTACATAAGTGAGTTAAGAAAATGTGCTTTGTACGTACAATCAAGAAAAAAACTTTTTAAAATACTTATTAAAAACAAAACAAAAGTTTTTGTAAAACCACATCAAAATTTTGACCAAAAACTCACAATGCTAGAGTGGATTGAAAAAATTGAGGAAAAAAAAGAGAAACCAACTTTTTTTTCAGCTACAGAGACAGCTAAAAAAAGTTTGAGTGAAAATGATGATTTTATAACTGAAACACTAGCAAAAATTTACAAAGAACAAGGTCATTTTGACAAAGCTATAGACGCATTTGAAAAATTAATTTTGAAATTTCCAGAAAAAAATACGTTATTTGCATCCCAAATTAGTGATATAAAAAAAATAAAGTAAAATGTATTCAGTATTTGCAATTTTAATCATATTAACTTCTGTACTTTTGGTACTTGTTGTTTTAGTTCAAAATCCAAAGGGCGGTGGTCTTTCTTCAACCTTTGGAGGAGGATCAAGTAACCAAATAATGGGAGCAAAAAAGACAACCGATTTTTTAGAGAAGACTACTTGGACATTAGCAATAGTGTTGATTTCATTAACAATGTTATCCAACTTTGCTATAACCAGAAATTTTGATTCTACAAACGAGATTAAATCTCAAGAACAAATTGATGAAGCTATTATACCTCAAAATTTACCTGAGGACAATCCATTAAATTAATAAATCTGACATAATTTCATAAAAATCTTGTTGGCATGATTTTTGAATATATTAATTATAAATTTAAACAAAATAAAAAAATATGAAATTAAAACCATTAGCAGACAGAGTTTTAGTTGAACCCTCAGCTGCAGAAACAAAAACAACATCAGGTATTATAATACCTGATACAGCTCAAGAGAAGCCTCAAAAGGGTAAAATCGTTGCTGTTGGTAAAGGAACAAAAGAAAATCCGCTAAGTGTAAAAGTAGGTGACAGCGTACTATACGGAAAGTACTCTGGAACTGATTTAAAATTTGACGGAAAAGATTATCTCATAATGAAAGAATCTGACATTTTAGCAATAATTAATTAAAAAAAAAAAAAAACATGGCAAAAAATATAACTTTTAATACGGATGCAAGAGATTCACTCAAAAAAGGAGTCGATGCATTAGCAAATGCTGTTAAAGTAACATTAGGACCCAAAGGTAGAAATGTTGTAATTGACAAAAAATTTGGTGGCCCTTCAATAACTAAGGATGGTGTTACAGTAGCAAAAGAAATTGAATTAGAAGATGCAATGGAAAACATGGGTGCACAAATGGTCAAAGAAGTTGCTTCCAAAACAGCAGATATTGCAGGCGATGGTACAACAACAGCAACAGTCTTAGCTCAAGCAATTGTAAATGCTGGTTTGAAGAACGTAGCTGCAGGTGCTAATCCTATGGATCTAAAAAGAGGTATTGACAAGGCTGTCAATGAAATAGTAAAAAATATAAACAAAATCTCTCAGGAAGTTGGTAGTTCATATGACAAAATTGAACAAGTAGCATCCATCTCTGCAAATAACGATAACGTAATCGGGTCATTAATTGCAGAGGCAATGAAAAAAGTGAAAACTGAGGGAGTTATTACTGTTGAAGAGGCTAAGGGAACAGAAACTAATGTCGAAGTAGTTGAAGGTATGCAGTTTGATCGAGGTTATTTATCTCCTTATTTTATTACTGATCCTGATAAGATGGAAACAGAGCTTGAAAGCCCATATATTCTACTCTATGATAAGAAAATTTCATCAATGAAAGATTTACTTCCAATATTAGAGCAAACTGCACAGGGGGGAAAACCGCTAATGATAATTGCCGAAGATGTAGACGGTGAGGCATTATCTACATTAGTTGTAAACAAACTCAGAGGTGCTTTAAAAGTAGCTGCTGTAAAAGCACCAGGCTTTGGTGATCGGAGAAAAGCTATGCTTGAAGATATTGCAATTTTAACTAATGCAACTGTCGTTTCTGAAGAAAGAGGATTTAAATTAGAAAGTACTACTGTTGACATGCTTGGAACATGCGAAAAGGTTGTGATAGATAAAGATAACACTACAATTGTAAATGGAAGCGGTGACAAAAATAATATTAAGTCTAGAGTTAGCCAGATTAAATCACAAATAGAATCATCAACTTCAGATTATGACAAAGAAAAATTGCAGGAAAGGTTAGCTAAGCTTGCTGGCGGAGTTGCTGTTTTGTATGTTGGTGCAGCATCAGAAGTTGAAATGAAAGAAAAAAAGGACAGAGTAGATGATGCCCTTGCAGCCACCAGAGCTGCAGTTGAAGAAGGAATTGTTCCTGGCGGTGGAATTGCAATCATTAGAGCAGCAAAAACCCTATCTAAAGTAAAAGGAGACAATGATGATGAACAAACCGGAATTAACATCATAGAACGTGCTGTGGAAGAACCTATAAGACAAATTGTAGAGAATGCTGGACTAGAGGGCTCAGTTGTAGTTTCAAAAATTAAAGATGGAAAAGACGATTTTGGATTTAACGCAAAGAATGAAAAATATGAAAATATGCTTAAAGCTGGAATAATTGATCCAGCAAAAGTGGTCAGAGTTGCGTTAGAAAATGCTTCATCTGTTGCAGGTATGTTGCTAACTACTGAGTGTATTATTTCTGAAATACCTTCAAAAGAAGATCCACCTATGCCTCCTATGGGTGGAGGTGGAATGCCTGGAATGATGTAAAAACATTAAAAGCCAAATACTAGTCATATTTGGCTTTCCTTTAATCTACATTATCATGCAAAAAACTGTTATTCTTTTTTAAGGTAATGTCTTCACCATTTTGTTCTAAAGTAAAATTGGTTGTATCTTCTTTATCAGATTTAGGCACATTTTCCAATGTTACATTGTTTCTTTTGTAAGCTGGTTGTTCTTCTAAATAAGTTAAACCTGATGGTGTTCTTAACTTTTTTGAAATTTCTCTAAGCCTTTCTTCCCTTTCTCTAGACTCTAAGCTTTTATTAGAAATAGAACTAACATTTTTATCTATTTCAGTTTTGGAGCTATCATTAATATCATTTTTTTCAAAATTATTATCACTTAAATTATCGTCATTTTTTATCTCATCAATTATAATTGCTGGATTATCGATATTGACTTCATTTTTTGTTAGCTCTGCGTTGCTAATATGATCTGGCTTTATTTCACTATCAAGCTCAAAAATAATTTTATTTTCATCAGCGAATGATTTGTTATTAATATTATTTTCCTCAGATTTAGTAATCTCTTTAACTAAAACCTCATTATCAAAATTAAATATTTTCGTTTGTAAAATTTCTATTTTTTTATCATCATCTTCTGCAACTTTTTCTTTTGTAATATAATCCTCAATATTATTAGAGTCCGATAGATTAATTTTTACAGGATCTTTATCGATCTTTTGCTCAAATCCAGTTGCAATCACTGTTACACTAATTGAAGAATCTAAGTCATTATCAATGCCAACTCCTTCAATAATATTTACATCATTTCCGGCTGCTTGCTGTATTTTGCTTTTAATTTTATTTAATTCAGACATTTTAATTTCATCATCACCTGGACCAGTTACTATCTTTAATAGTACCTGTTCAGCACCGAAGATATCGTTATCATTAAGTAAGGGAGAATCTAATGCACCTTCAACGGCTTCAATAGCACGATTTTCCCCACTGGCCTCAGATTGACCCATCACTGCTGTACCACTATTTTGTAAAACTCTTCTCGCATCATTCAAATCTATATTTACTAGAAGATGTTGTGAAATTACTTCTGCTATTCCTTTAGTAGCTGTATTTAAAACCTCATTAGCTTTCGCAAATGCCTTACTTAATGTTAAATCACCATATACTTCAATTAGCTTATCATTGTTAATAATTAGTAGTGTATCAACGCTTTTTCTTAGCTCAACAAGTCCATCCTTTGCATATTTTTTTCTATTTCCACCTTCTGTTGAAAAAGGATTAGTTACTACACCAACTGTTAAAATTCCTTTTTGCTTTGCAACTTCAGCAATTACTGGGGCTGCACCTGTTCCTGTTCCGCCACCCATTCCTGCAGTAATAAATAACATTTTTGTATTTGAGTCCAGTAACTCATTAATTCTATCTATGCTCTCTTCAGCAGCTTTTTTACCAATATCGGGATTTGAGCCTGCACCTAATCCTTCAGTTAGCTCAGCTCCTAATTGAATTTTAACTGGAACTTGACTTGCTTCAAGAGCTTGTGAATCAGTGTTACATACAACAAAATCAACTCCTTTAATTCCGTTAGAATGCATATAATTAACTGCATTACTACCACCTCCTCCAACTCCAAGTACTTTTATTACTGAAGATTGATTTTTTGGTAATTGAAATTCAAAATTTGTTTTCATCTTTATTATTTTAATTATTCAATTTCTTCATCAAAAAAACCTTTAATTTCCTTAAAGATTTTTAAAAGTGAAGTTTCGCTTTTATTGTTATTTTTTATACTATTTTCATTAGAAGGCATACCTTGAAAGCCTTTCATCACGAGACCTGTACCTGTAGAATACATTGGACTTGTTACATTATCTTTAGATTCCTTACCAAGATGTTCATTAGGATAACCAACTCTAGCTTCCATACCAGTAATAAATGAAACTAATTGGTTTAAATTTCTTAATTGCGCTCCTCCCCCTGTTAAAACTACTCCAGTCATTAGCTTATCTTCGTATCCTGAAACTTTAATTTGATGATATACAAGATCAATTATTTCTTTCATTCTTGCACTAATAATTTCAGTAAGATTTTTAACAGATATTTCCTTAGGCTCTCTACCTCTAAGTCCAGGTATAGACACCATTACATTATCATGATCATCACTATGAACCGCAGAGCCAAATTTTATTTTTAATAACTCCGCTTGCTTTTCTAAAATTGATAACCCAGTCTTAATGTCTTTAGTAATAACATTACCTCCAAATGGTATGACTGCGGTATGTCTGATAACTTTATCTAAAAAAATTGCAACATCAGTTGTACCTCCACCAATATCAACAAGAGCAACTCCTTCTCTTAACTCATCCTCGTCCAATGTTGCTAGTGCTGATGCAAAGGGCTCTAGTATTAACTCTTTAGTTCTTAATCCCGCTTTTTCAACACAGCGAATAATATTTCTTACTGCGCCTACCTGAGCTGTTATGACATGGAAATTTGCAGATAATTTTATTCCAGCCATACCTCTTGGATCTTGTATTCCATCCTCCCCATCAACTGTATACTCTTGTGGAATTACATGAATAACTTCTTCACCAGGAATAGTTATCAGCTTAAACATATTTTCTTTAAGCTTTTTCATGTCACTAATGTTAATTTCATTTTCGACATCATCTCGAACTATTTCACCTCTATGTTGAAGGCTTTTAATATGTTGACCAGCAATTCCTACATAAACTTCATTTATATTGTAATGCTGACTTGCTTGATTAATTGCCTCTTTAATTGATTCAACTGTTCGATCTATATTTGCAACAATTCCTCTAGAAACACCATATGACTCAGACTTACCTTGAGCAACAATTTCTAATTTTTTATACTCATTCATTTTACCTACCATTAGTGATATTTTAGTAGTTCCAATATCAAGTCCAACTACTATATTTCTACTTTTGTCTATGTCAGTCATTTTTTAAACAAATAATTTGATTTTGATATTCTAAATTTATTTCGGAATATTTTTCCCAACCATGTTTTGGTATAATTTTATCATAAAAAGTCATCATTTTTTTAATCTTAACTTCTAGATTATTAAAACCTCCTAATTTAATTTTATGACTTCCAATAACTGGTATAAAAAAAGCTTCGCTTGATTCATTTATAAATACTTCTGAAACTTGATTAGACAGAAATTTATTAGAATTAATTTTCTTTGCTAAATTTAATATTAAATGATCTTTAATATTTTCTGTATGTCCAGTAAATAATATAAGGTCAGCAGTATATTTTTCAGATAAAGGTATTCTCTTACAATTGGGATCTAAGTAATATGATTGATTTTCTGAACTAAACACTCTCACTACTGGTTCAAACTCATAATAACTCAAACTTACCTCCCCATTCACACTAAAGTAAATTTCAGCACTTTCAATATGACTCATCTTTTCTAATTCATTTTCTAATGAACTTATTTCTTGATGATTACCTGAATATACAATTTGCTTTACATAATCTAAAATTTTGTTATGATCAGTATATAAATTTTCCGCAGAGATTTTAATTTTTTGATTTAATTCCTGATTATATTGAGTTTGAAATTTAAAAACTAAAATAAACAACAGAAAGGAAATTATTAAGCTGATAAAGATTTTAGTATAATTATTTGACAAAGTATTCATTTTTAATTTGTTCAACTAAACTGGAAATATTACCTGCTCCCATTGTCACTAAAACATCAAAGTCAGATTTATTTAAAATATTTAATACCGTTTCTTTTTTTACTAATTCTTTATTTTTATTTCTACACTTTTTTAAAAGTTTAGATGAATCAATTCCTTTTATAGGTTTTTCTCTTGCAGGAAATATATCAAGTAAAAGTAAATGATTGGGTAAGGATAATACATCTGCAAATTCGTTCATAAAATCTCTTGTCCTTGTATAAAGGTGTGGTTGAAAAATAAGTGTTAGCTTTCTGTTTGGATACATTTTGAATAAAGTTTCTAAAGTCTTCTTTATTTCGTTGGGATGATGAGCGTAGTCATCAATAAAAACTTTATTTTTTGATTCAAAGTGAATTTCAAATCTTCTTTTAATTCCCAAAAAAGAATTAATTGATTTAGCTATATCTTCTTTTTTAACATCTAATTGTATGCAAACTAAAATTGAAGCTAAAGCATTTAAAATATTATGTTTACCAGGCAAACAAAAAACAATCTCTTTAGAAAAGAAAAATTTAGAATTAGAATTAATAAAATTAAAACGTGAGTTTCTGTTTGTTATTTCATAAGAGCTAATTCTAAAATCAGTATCCTCAGAAAATGAATAGGTAATGATGTTAGAAAAATTAATATTTCCCAAATCTTGGAGTGCTTTATTTTCGATTATTAAAACTCCATCACTAGCTATGTTACTTATAAATTGATGATATGCTTTTTTTAGCGAGGAAGTTTTTATATAAATATCTGAATGATCCATATCAACAGAAGTTATTATTGCAATATTTGGTGATAGTTTTAAAAAGGACTTATCATATTCATCTGCTTCCACAATTATAAGTTTACTATCAATCTCTCCACCTATTAAATTAGAATTCTCGTTTCTGCTTATACCACCTATAAAGGCTGTTATATTAAAGTCTGTATTGTTTAATATATGAGATATTATACTTGTTGTTGTTGTCTTTCCGTGAGTACCCGCAACAGCAACTAAAAATTTTTCTTCACATATTTTTGATAATATTTCTGATCTTTTTTTAACATTAAAATTATTATCAGTAAAAAATTTTAAAAAAATATTATCATTTTTGATTGCTGGTGTATAAACTATTAAGCAACTTTCTTGATCTTTAAACAAATTATTATCTAATATAAAATCTAGATTTTTCTGACAATATGTAATTTTTGAACCTTGCTTTTCTAACGAAATACAAATATCAGATCTGAGAATATCGTAACCATAAATTATTTTATCTTTATTTAAAAAATATTTGGCTAAGGCACTCATCCCAATGCCACCTATTCCTACAAAAAATATTTTTTTATAATTTTTAAACATCTCTTAATAGTTCTCTTGCAATATCAAAAATTGTATCAGCTGCATGATTTTTTTCTAATTTTTTAATATTAGATGAAAGGTCTTCTCTAAGTTCTTTACTCAAAATAAGTTTATTAATTTCATTTACAATTTTAAGATTTGTATCATCATCATTAACAAGCAAAGCAGCATTATTATTAACTAACGATTGTGCATTTTTATACTGGTGATTTTCTGCAACATTAGGCGATGGTATTAAAATAACCGGTTTACCAACTACTGTTAGTTCAGAAATAGCTATCGCACCAGCTCTGGAAATAATTATGTCAGCTGCAGAGTATGCATAGTCCATATCTTTTATAAATTCAAATAAAGCAATGTTTTTTTCTTTAGCTACAACTCGCTTGGCTTCATTGTAAAATGTTTTGCCAGTCTGCCATATTAAATTAATTTTTTTTTCACTGAAAAAACCAATATTTTGTTTGATTGCATTGTTGATACTAAATGCACCTAAGCTACCACCAATCGAAAGTACTGTAAAATTAGATTTTGGTAATTTAAAATAACTATTGGCCTCAAATTGGTTATGACTTTTAAAAACTAATGATCTGATCGGATTACCAGTCAAAACAATTTTACTTTCTGGAAAGAAATTTTGCATATTTTCATAAGCAACACAAATTTTATCAACAAACTTTGAAAGAATTTTATTGGTAATTCCCGGAAAAGAGTTTTGTTCTTGTATTATTGAAGGTATGTTTAAAATAGATGATACAAAAAGTAATGGACCACTTGCATATCCACCTGTACCTATTACTAAAACCGGCTTATATTTAATGATGATAAATAAAGAGTTGATTAAACTTACTATCAATTTAATAGGTAAAAATAAATTCTTGAAAAAATTATTTCTTTGAAAGCCAGAGATTGGAATAGGTATAATCTTATATCCGTAGCTTGGAACTTTTTTCATTTCCATTTTTCCTCTAGCGCCAACAAAAATGATTTTCAAATTTTGATTTTTTTCTTTTATCTTATCAGCTATAGCTAATGCAGGAAAAATATGACCTCCACTTCCTCCACCGCTAATTAAAATATTATTCTTTATCATACTGTCTATCATTTGAATCTCTACTAATACTCAACACAACTCCTATTGAAAAACAAGTAAATAAAATAGATGTCCCTCCCATACTTATCAGTGGTAATGTTTGTCCTGTTACAGGTAGTATATTTACTGCTACCAACATATTCACAAATGCTTGTATTACAAGACTAAAAACTAAACTCACGGCTAATAAACTTCCAAAGACACTTTCAGTTTTTAAGTAAATAATTATCGATCTATAAAGAAGAATTAGATACAGTAAAATTGGCAATATAGCTCCAATAAATAATCCATATTCTTCAATCATAATTGCAAAAATAAAATCAGAATATGAATATGGCAGTAAATCTCTTTGAACACTTTTACCAGGGCCTAAGCCTAGAATACCACCTTTTTTTACAGCAATGAGAGCTTGAGTAACTTGATAATCTTTATTTAATTTATCATCTTTTTCATCAAAAAAACTATCAATTCTATTTACCCAAGTTTGAGATCTTGGGAACAAATCTTCAAGATTTGAATATTTTGTTGAAAGATAAATAGATAATGAAATGAAAATTGAAGATAATAAAATAAGTGAAATATGTTTCAAATCTATATTTGACAGAAACAACAACAGCAGAACATTAGAGAAAATTAATGCTGATGTTGAAAAGTTATTAGGTAAAACTAATAAACAAATTGTTGATGCTGGTAATAATAAGTAGAGAAATAGACCTTTAAGTTTCTTTATTTTTATTCTGTATTTACTTATTTGCCTACACAAATACATAATTATCGCGAGTTTTGCAATGTCAGAGGGCTGAAATTGTTGTCCTCCAACTGATAACCATCTAGATGCACCATTAATGTTTATGCCAAAAAAAAGAACACAAAGAAGCAGAAAAATACTAATCCAAAATAAAAGTAGTCCAATCCTTGCAAAATATTTAAACTTCAAATTATGTATAAAATACATACAAATCAAACCCAAAAATATCTTTGAAATATGATTAAAAAGATAACTTATCCCCGCTGTACTATAAACAACAAGAACAGATAACGTAAATAATGAAAAAACAACTCCCCAAATCGTTTTATCTCCTTGTAAGCTTAAATTACTCATAATTGACGAACAGCTTCCTTAAATTTAGAACCTCTGTCTTCAAACGATTTAAACAGATTAAAGCTAGCACAAGCTGGAGATAACAGTACACAATCTCCATCGCTTGAAAGATCATATGAAAGGCTAACAGCTTCTTTCATTGAACTAACATTAATAATATTCTCAACTGCCGACTTAAAAGATTTATTTATTTTTTTATCATCACCAAGTACGATAATAGCTTTCACTTTATTTTTAACTAAATTGAAGAGTTCATCATAATTATTTCCTTTATCAACTCCTCCTGCTATCCAAACTGTAGTTCTAGTCATGCTTTCCAAAGCATACCAAGTTGCATGAACATTAGTAGCTTTTGAGTCATTTATAAATTCAATGTTATTTACTTTTAATACAGACTCGAGTCTATGTTCAACATTTTGAAAATCTTGCAATGATTTACGAATTAAAGAATCACTTATTTCAAAAACTCTAGCTGAAATAGCAGCAGCCATTGAATTATAAATATTGTGCTTCCCTTTTAGAGATAATTGATCTATGGTCATTTTTTTATTTTTTAGATTAATATTTATTTTATTTTTTTTAAAAAAAACTCCATTTTCAAATTCACGTTCTAATGAAAATGGAATTTTGTTAGCATTTGTTTTTAAATCTTTTAAGCATTTATCATCATAATTATAAATTAGATAGTCTTCTTTTTTCTGGTTTTTTGTGATCATAAATTTTGATTTTCTATATTCATTGAAATTTGAATATCTATCTAAATGATCTTCTGAAATATTAAGGATTACAGAAATATGTGGTTGGAATTTATTTATGTTTTCGAGTTGAAAACTACTTACCTCTAATACTATAACATCATAGTTATTTTTTAATGAAAGCTCATGACAGAGACTATTTCCTACATTACCAGCTAACAATACATTTAATGCAGTTTGATTAAAAATATGCTTAAGCATCAAACAAGTTGTAGTTTTACCGTTAGTACCTGTTACAGCAATAATTTTCGAATCTGTATTTTCAAAACCATATTCAATTTCCGAAATAATAGGTATTCCCTTTTCTTTTATTTGTTTTACTATCAAACTATTATCAGAAATTCCTGGACTTTTGATGATTAAATCTGAGCTAAATAAATTGTTAGAGTGATATCCCTCCTCATAATTTATATAATTTGATTTTAATATTTGTTTTATCTTGTTATTTAATTGATTTTTGTCAGATAAAAAAACACGGTTATTTTTTGACTTTGCGAGCAGAGCTGCTCCTAGACCACTAACTCCTCCACCAATTATTGAGATTCTTTTTTTCATCTAATCTTCAGCGTAAGAATTGAAATAACAGCAAATAACAAAGCAATGATCCAAAAGCGTAGAACTATTTTATTTTCGTGAATTCCCTTTTTTTGGAAATGATGATGTATGGGAGACATTAAAAAAACTCTTCTACCTACTCCAGTTTTCTTTTTTGTGTATTTAAAATATGCAACCTGAATTATTACAGAAAGATTTTGAATTAAAAAAACACCACAAAAAATAGGGATGAGTAACTCTTTCCTTATTAAAATTGCACTAACAGCGATAATACCTCCAATGGTAAGACTTCCTGTATCGCCCATAAATATATCGGCAGGATAAGAGTTGTGCCATAGAAAGCCTACACATGAAGCAATAAATGCAGATAAAAAAATAACAATTTCACCACTATTTGGAATATACATTATATTCAAATAGTCGGCTGCTATTATATTACCTGAAACATAACCAAATACAGCTAAGGTTATGCCTATTATTGAAGAAACTCCTGTAGCCAATCCATCCAAACCATCTGTCATATTTGCCCCATTGGATACAGCAGTTACAATAAAAATAACAATCAATACAAATAATATCCAGGCATAATTTTCAAACTCATTACCTATCCAACTAGTTAAACTTTTATAATCAAACTCATTATTTTTAAAAAAAGGGATTGTTGTTTTTGAGGATTTTTTTGGTGTTTCAGAGAAAACAACAATTGTTTTATTTTGATCGTCTATTTTAACTCTCTGCTTCTCTTTAATTGTAATATCGTTACTAAAAACAATAACTAATCCAACAATCAGCGCTAAAGTAACTTGTCCAAAAATTTTAAATTTTCCAGATAGCCCTGATTTATTTTTTTTAAAAACCTTTATATAATCATCTATAAAACCAATTGCTCCTAACCAAACAGTTGTAAGTAACATAATTTGCACATATATATTTGTCAAATTGCAAAGCAGAAGTGTAGGGAATAAGATTGATAGAATAATTATGATGCCACCCATAGTAGGGGTTCCTTCTTTAGTTTCCTCATCTTTTAAGCCAAGTTTTCTTACATTTTCTTTGATTTGATAATTAGATATAGTCCTTATAATTCTCTTTCCAAATACTATAGAGAATAATAATGAAAGTAAAACTGCTGCTGATGCCCTAAATGAAATGTATTTAAATATGCTTGCTCCTACTAAATTATATTCATCTTGTAAAAACTCAAATAAGTGGTATAACATTTAACTATATTTAATTATTATTTTTTTATCATCAAATGGAGTTTTTATTCCATTTTTTTCCTGAAATTTCTCATGTCCTTTTCCTGCTACTAGTAAAAGAGATTTCTTTTGAACTGAGAGAGTACATCCTAACTTTATTGCTTGCTCTCTATCCTCGATAATAAAATATCTTTTAATCTCATCATTACTTGAACTAGATAACATATCTTTAGTAATTTCTTCAAATGTCTCACTACGTGGATTATCAGACGTGATAATTACGAAATCACTGTTTTTGCTAACAACATCCAACATGACTGATCTTTTATGTTTATCTCTATCTCCGCCGCAGCCAAAAACTGTGGTTATACTTTTTTTAGTAATTTTCTTTATTGAGGAATAAATATTACGAAAAGCGTCATCAGTATGAGCGTAATCTAAAATTGATACGAAATTCTTGTTCTTTATAATTTCAAATCTTCCTTCTGCTGCAACAATATTAGAAATCGCAATCAATACCATTTCTTTTTGTAGGTTTAGTTCCATGCAAGTAGCATATACTGCTAATAAGTTATAAGCATTAAATTCACCGCACACTCTTGTGTAGATTTCCTTATTATTAATTTTTAAATGCAGTCCGTTAATGGTAGATTCTATCACTTTGCATGAATAATCAGTTTTGTTTTTTATTGAATATTTTTTTATTTCAGCATTACTATCTTCAACAATTTTTGAACTATTTTTGTCATCAGCATTATAAATTAATTTTGAGTCAACTGGTAAAGAATCAAAAAAGATTTTTTTTGTTTTCAAATAATTTTCAAATGTTTTATGATAATCTAAGTGATCATGACTTATGTTTGTAAAAATCCCAATTTTATATTTTATGGCATGCACTCGAAATTGAGATAAAGAATGTGAACTTACCTCCATAAAACAAAATTTACAATTCACTTTTACCATCTCTTTAAGCATATAGTTTAAAGTGATTGAATCTGGAGTGGTGTGTGTTGAATCAAATTTCTTGTCTCCGATAATATAATTAATGGTTGATATCAAGCCAGATTTATAACCCAAAGAATTAAAAATTTGGAATAAAAAATTAACTACTGATGATTTTCCATTTGTACCGGTTACCCCAACTACAGATATTTTTTTTGAAGGACTGTCAAAGAAAAAGTCAGAGACTATTGAAATTTGTTTCCTCACATTTTTTACTTTAATGTAAGCTACATCAGGAAAATATTCTTTGGGTTCATTTTCACTTACAATAACTTTAGCACCATTTTCAATAGCTTTTTTCTCAAAATCTCTACCATTTAAATTAGACCCACTTACGCTAAAAAACATCCCATTTTTTTTTACAAGTCTGCTATCAGAAGCAATATTTTCTATTAGTATTTCAGTTATATTTTTTTTAACAACTGCTGTAATTACTTCAAGTATTTGAGATAAATATTTCATAAAAAATTTAAAATAACTTCTTGGCCAGCATAGACTTTTTTTCCGCCCATAATTGATTGACTAACAACTTTCCCTGTTCCTTTTGCAACTACTATTATTTTTTTATTTTCAAGATGAAAAACTGCTTCTCTTTTACTGTATCCTTTTAAATCAGGCATAATATTAAAATCCAACTTTTTAATATTTTTATTATGATTTGTAATTGATTTAATTAAAAATTGCGATACTGAAGCTGAGTCATGTTGTATTTGAATTTGATTGTAATTTGATATTATGTCTTCTAAATTATTTGATTTAGCAGAATTATATTTTGGCAGAAAAGAAGAAATTTTTTCATAATCTGATTCTTTTTGAAGGTCTAAGTCCATTGCAAAAATTTTATCTGATATTTCTTTGAATACTGGTGCAGCAACATCTCCACCATAATGATAATTACCTTTCGGATCATTTATTAAAACTATACAAGAGTATTTGGGTTGCTCTGATGGAAAAAATCCAACAAAAGATGTTTGATAAGATTTCTTTTCACCAGAGTTTGAATAGTTTGTCACAGTTGTACCAGTTTTTCCAGAGATTGAATAATTATCTGTCCAAATTTTCTTAGCTGTTCCATACTCAACAACTCCTTGTAATAAAGGTGTAACTTTATCTAATGTTGCTTTTGAGCAAATAGAAGAGTTTAAAACTTCAACTTTATTTTTATAAATGACATTATTTTGTTTCTTTATCATATCAATAAAAGTGGGATTAACCATTTTACCATGATTTGCTACTGCATTATAAAAAGTTAAAATATGCATTGGAGAAAACTGCATCTCATATCCTATAGCCATGTACGGAATACTTATTCCAGACCAACTTCTTTCGTTTGGATTGTTTATAAATAAATTATTTGAATATGGTAAATCAAGATTTAGAGGCTCACCAAGTCCAAATTTATACACTCTGTTTATAAAGTCCCAAGGTTTATTCTTATATGATTCGTTAATTATTTTTGAAAAAATATTTGAGGACTTTATGAAAGCATCTGCTATGGTCAACTCACCGTACCCCCCTTTTTTTGAATCGTTTATTTCTTTATCATAAAATTTATAAACTCCATTTCCAGTGTTCACAAGATCATCAATACTGAATTTCTTATCCTCAAGCCCTGAAATCAAAGATGCAAGCTTAAATGTTGATCCAGGCTCCATATGAGTTCCTATCGCATAATTATAATATTCATCTAATTGATTATTAATTGTGTCATAGTGCAAATTAGCAATAGCTTTTACTTTTCCAGTAGTTACTTCCATAACAACTGCACAGCCCCACGATGCATTATTTTCTATTATTCCAAAGGCAAGTGCATTTTCAACTACATCTTGAAAATCAATATTTATTGTTGTTACTATGTCATTTCCAGCAATAGGATTCATGTTAGCTTCAGATTTTTTTGAAATCCACCTATTTTTACCAATATTTTGTTTAAGCTGGATACCATTTGTTCCTGACAGATTTTTATTGAACGATCTTTCGATACCTACAGGATTTTCATCTCTTAAAATTCCAATGGTTCTACTAGCAAGTATTCCATAGGGCTTTTGTCTATTTGTTCTTTTTTCAATAATTAATCCACCTTTGTTTTGTCCATAAATAAAAATTGGAAGTTTTTTAATTTTTTGAAGATCATTGTGATTAACTTTTTTTGCAATTGGATAGTATTTCTTATTACTTTCTTTAGCTCGTAAAAATTCTTTTTTTACTAAATCCTCATCTTTTTCCAATAATTTTGAAAATCTCGCTGCTAATTCATTAATATTACTATCAAATATTTCTTTTTCAATTACAGAAAAATCAACATGAAGATCATAAAGAGGCATTGAGATTGCAAGTAACTCACCATTTTCTGCTTTTATATTTCCTCTCAAAGCTTCAATCTCAAAAAATTTTGGTGCATTTGATGATGAGAATTTTTTATCAGACTTTTGGATATAGATAACTCTAAAAACAATGATTATAGCTACAAATGCTAATAAAAAATATGAAATAAAAATTCTGAAGTTATTTTTCTGCATTTTCTAAAATATAGTTTGGCTCAATTGAAGTGAACAATTTAATCTCACGAACTATTTTTTCTATTTCAGTCCTCTTAGTCAGACTGGCTAGTTGTGATTTAGTTGTAATTGATTTTAACCTTAGTTCGTTTATGTCCTTCTCTTTTTTTGAAATATCAATAATTACGCTTTGACATTCGAAAGTCACTGAAATATTAATTATTAAAAGTGCTACCACAAAAAATAAGAATCTCATATTTTTCAGCTTCTTGTCAACTAAAATAAAGTCTCCTCTCATTAATGTTTTGATTTTATTTAAGCTCATATATTTAAGTTTTAAAAGCAACTCTCATTTTAGCACTTCTACTTCTTAAATTATTTTTTATTTCATTTGAATCAGGCGTAATAACCTTTTTGTTGACTTCCTTTAATCTTAACTTTTTGTTTCCGTAAAAATCTTTTTTTAGAGTTCCATCAAAATCTCCTTTTTTAAACCAATTTTTAACAATTCTATCCTCAGCAGAGTGATATGAAATAATTACAAGCCTCGCAGATTCTTTGAGCATGTTAGTACTTGAAATCAATAAGTTTTTTAAAGCATTCAATTCATCATTAACTTCAATTCTGACTGCTTGAAAAACTCTTGACAAAAACTTGTTTAAATTGACAGAATCATTATTTTGATTATCTGTAACAACTCTTGCAAGTTGAGCAGTAGTTTTAATTTTATTTTTTTTTCTGTGTTCCAAAATCTTTGATGTGATTTTTGATGGATTATTAAAATCACCGTATAACTTAAAAACTTTATTGAGCTCATCAACATTATAGCTATTAACCACATCAATAGCACTAAGCTTTGAGTTTTGATTCATTCTCATGTCCAGCTCATAGTCCTTCCTATATGAAAAACCTCTCTCTTTCTTGTCTATCTGATGAGATGATATACCTAAGTCTGCTATTAAACCATCAATTTTTGAAACATTTTCAATTTTTAAATATTCACTGATATATTTATAATCAGAAATAAATAATTTAAACCTATCGTCTTTTAAAAAATTTTTATTTGAATCTCGATCTTTATCAAAAGCATATAATTTTCCTTTCTTTAATTTTTCTAATATTTTTTTTGAATGACCTCCACCACCAAAAGTCGCGTCAACGTAAATACCATTATTAACATTTAAAGCATCTATACTTTCATCTAACATAACTGGCATATGATATTTATTCATCTTTTTCGGCTCCACCCATTACATCTTCAACAAGATCAGGGAAGTTTTTAAGCGATGATTTGATAGACTTTTCATAATTATCTTTAGACCAAACTTCAATCATATTAAGAGATGAAGAGAAGACAATATCTTTTTTAAGATTTGCAAAGACCATTAAGTCTTTTGGTATTAATATTCTAAAATTAGCATCTAGTTCAACTTCTTTCAAACCAGATAAATAAGTTCTGATAAATGTGTTATTTTTTCTACTAAACCTATTAAGCTTATCCATTTGTTTCATGACCTTTTTCCACTCACAGTTTGGATGTATCTCAATACAATTTGAAAAAACACTTCTTTTTAAAATAAATTTTTCATGAATAACAGTTGCTAATTGTTTTTTTATAGCACTTGGCACATTTACTCTTCCTTTTATGTCAATTTTACATTCATATGTTCCAACTATGTTTATCATATTGTAAATATAGTAAATTACCCCACTTTTATCCACTTTTATCCACTTTGTTAATAACTTTTAACACATTTTTTTGTCATAAGTCAAGATGCGCATGAAAATCTATTTGTTTAAAATTTCTTTTCTTTGCATGTAAATCTGAAATTATTTAAATGATATTCAAAGAAGATGGAGGCTTCAATTACTTGGAAACAGGTGAGGGGAAGCCAATTATTTTATTACATGGCCTAATGGGCAGTATCGAAAATTTTGGAGATATGGTTAAACATATTTCATCCAGTCACAAGATTTATGGACTTGATTTAAAATTATATACGACTCCGCTTTCTAAGACCTCTGTAAAAACACTTGCTGATTATCTACATAGCTTTATGAGTCATCTTAAAATTGAAAAGGCAACATTACTTGGAAACTCTATGGGAGGTCACATAGCTTTGATTTTTTCAAAACTTTATCCAAACATGGTTAATGGTATGATTCTAACGGGAAGCTCTGGACTTTATGAAAACTCTATGGGAAACACATATCCCAGACGTGGTGATTATGATTATATAAAAAGAAAAACTGAGGAAGTTTTTTACGATCCAAAAACTGCAACCAAAGAACTTGTCGACAGTGTATTTGAAATGGCAAATAATAGGGGTTCTGTCATTCGAGTATTAGCATATGCTAAATCTGCGATAAGGCATAACATGGCAAAAGATTTACCAAAATTAAATATGCCAAGCTTACTAATCTGGGGAAAACAAGACCAAGTGACGCCTCCTCGTGTAGCTGAAGAGTTTCATTCTTTATTACCAAACTCTGAACTTCATTGGATTGACTTATGTGGACATGCACCAATGTGGGAACATCCAAAAAAATTTAGCGAAATTGTTCTTAAATGGATGAATAAACACATAAGTTCATAGTAATGATAATAAAATCAGCTACTTTTATTTGTAGCAGTGCAGATTTTAAACAGTGTCCCAACTCAACTTTTTTCGAATTTGCTTTTATTGGTAGATCTAATGTTGGCAAATCAACTCTAATAAACTATTTAACAAACAAAAAAAAATTAGCAAAAACATCAAGCACACCTGGAAAAACTCAACTTATTAATCATTTTAGCATTAATGACAACTGGTATTTAGTAGACCTACCTGGATATGGATATGCTAAAACTTCAAAAAAAAATAGAGAACAATTAAAGCATATTGTTGTTGATTATCTTCTTAATAGAAAAAAATTAAAGCTTACATTTGTTTTATTGGACAGCAGAAGAGAACTTCAAAAAATAGATCTTGAATTCATTAACTGGATGGGCATAAATGAACTCCCATTTTACATTATACTAACGAAGATTGATAAAATCTCTAAGACAGAATTGAATCAAAATATTGTTTTAATAAAAGATAAATTACTTGAACATTGGAGCAAACTACCACCAATTTTCATAAGCTCATCCTTAAAAAAAATTGGTCGTAAAGAAATTCTTGCGTCTATAAAAAAAACTCTTGAATCACTTTAAAATATTTGACAATTTTGCAAACTTTTCTGCAAAATTTACCAGTGAAGTTGACACTTTTTGATTATCAGTTGCTTTTTCCAAATTTTTTGCCATTGTAATTAGTGTTTGGTGATAGAATATAAACATATCGTTTAATGGCATGTCTTTAGTCCATAAGCTTATATTTAGAGAGTTCGTCTGATTAGAATCCCACATTGATAAAAAGATAGATTTAATCTTATCAATGTCCTTATCACTATCAGCTGATGACATTTTGATTTTATCCGCTAAATGATTTTCATCTAGTTCAATTTCAAAAGATATAGTTTTTTTCATTTTTTTGGTCTGTATTTTGATTCACTTAAAATTTTATTTTCATCAGTCTCAGCAATTAATTCAAACAAGGTTTTATGCTTATACTTTTCTGCATATTTTTTAAAAATTTTATATCCAACATAGTATGCAATTCTTCCTGGTGACTCTTGGGGCATTCCTTTTGCAAACGGAGAATAATCTAAGTAACTTCTTAAGTTATTTTGATTATTAGAAAAAATAAGGTTATTTTCAATAAAAAAATTCCAAATTTGAAATTCATTTTCTTCACACCAAAGGAATTCTTCATTAGTGTATGAAAAGTTCACCTCTATTGAATTTTTGCTACATTTTTCTACAACATACATTATTTTTCCTTTATATATTAATGAAGATAAAAAATTGTTTCTTTTGTAATATTCTTGAAAGTATGAATTAAAAATAACCTCGATTAAATTTGCAGTAATATAACGCTTGCTCTTGTATTTTCTTAAATAATCAGGAGTTAATAACATTTTATAAAACTTTGAATTTTCGTTAAGGTAATTATCTAATCCAATTGCAACAATATCATCATATGAAATTATACCATAATTAAACCCACTGTTATAAATGTATACTTTTGTTTGAGTTAAGCTTGGAAAAAAGCCATAAAACTTATTTAAAGAATAAAAAATCTCATCATAAATCTCATCTTCATTTATATTTAAAAATAAACTTATTGAATCATTAGTTTCTTCAATTAATGTGTCATTTTTAAATGACATTAGACTTAATAAGAAATCATCATTATTTCTCATTATGTAATTAGAAAAAAACTCTAAAAAAACTTCATGATTTTCTTTCCAACCATTTATACTATCAGTAAAAGCTAATGTATCTTTAATAGAAATTAACTTATGAAAGTCATTAATATTAATCTTTTGTGATTTTTCGACATTGCACCCAATAAAAATTATTAGTATTAATAATCTTTTCATCTTACAAAATAAATAGTTTTAACTTAACTTTGCATTATGAAAAATGAATTAGTTAAAAATCATATAATTGATTGGCTCAGCCAATACTGCATTTCAAGTAAAAAAGATGGCTTTGTAATAGGAGTATCTGGGGGTATAGACTCAGCCTTAACATCCACTTTATGCGCATTAACTTCAAAACAAACAATTTGCTTAAGTATGCCCATTAATCAAAATACGAATCAGATTGAGAGAGCTAATGAACACATTAGGTTTTTAAAGAAACAATTCAAAAATGTAGTGTCCATCGATTTGAATTTAAGTGATAGTTTCAATCATTTTAAAGCTGAGCTCAGCAAATATTGTAATTCGGAAATTTCTTTTGTCAATTCAAAATCAAGGCTTAGAATGGTTTCTTTATATTGCATTGCTCAAGAAAAAAATGTTTTGGTCACAGGCACTGGTAACAAAGTTGAAGATTTTGGCATAGGATTTTACACAAAATATGGAGATGGTGGAGTAGATTTAAGTCCTATTGCTGACCTAATGAAATCTCAAGTAAAGGAGCTTGCAGAATTTCTCAATATTTCTCAGAATATCATAAAGGCACCACCAACAGATGGTCTATGGGATAATGACAAAACAGATGAGCAACAAATTGGAGCTACGTATGATGAGTTAGAATGGGCGATGACCTTCGGTAGTAGTGAAAACAAATTAACTACTAGGCAAAAGGAAGTAATAAGAATTTACAAAAAATTTAATCAGTCTAATACTCATAAAATGCTTCCAATTCCTGTTTGCAAAATACCTAGTGAACTAATTTGAATTTTATGAAATCAGAAAAAAAATTTACTTCAGTACTTATTTTGATAATGATTTTTTCAATTACCTTCTTTCAAACAAAAACACAAAATACTGAAAAACCATCATTTTCAATTTTTAAAACAAAAAATGAAAATCAAATAAAAATCGAAAATTTAATAGATTTTTATTTAGAAGAAAGAGGATATTCTCTAGATAGTAATAAAATAAATACTCTAGGAAGAGAAAATAATTCTTTTTGGAATAAAAATAAGTAAAATCATTACGCTAATAAAAGCTGAAATTCTACCTAAATAATCACCATACTTGTTATAAAATGTTTTTTGATCATAAATCCCAACTTCAGTACTGAGATATTTTTTTTTATCCCACTGCAAGCTGGATGAAACTCTTCCATTTGGCAAAATAACTCCAGAAATACCTGTGTTTGCTGACCTAACCAAGGATTTACGACTTTCAATTGCTCTTAGTTTTGAATAAGAGAAATGTTGCTTATGTCCTTGTGTGTCACCCCACCATCCATCATTAGTTATAACACATATCAGATTATCACTCTCATTTACAAGATGCCCGAAAACACTTTCATAACAAATCAAAGGCTTTATTTTAAACTTTGAAATACTAAATGAAGATAGGTAATTATCTGAGGCCAAAGAGCCAGAGATACCTCCCAACTCAATTATTTTAGCACTTAATTTATCAAAAACTTTCGGAAAAGGTGTTGATTCAGCTCCAGGTACTAATTTAGTTTTATGATAAAATTCATATGATTCTTTTGAAATTAATATTGCGGAATTGTAAACATCATAATAAATATTTTTACCAATAACTTTTCTAGCAGTTGATGTTAGACTATTAGCATCAAGAATTTTAAAAGTGGTTGCACCAATTAGTATATTTAAATTTGGATATTTAGCAATCAATTTTTGTAAACCATTATAACTCACTGAATTCTCAAACAAATGTTCCCAAATTTGCTCTTGTAAAAAAGTTTCAGGTGCTAAAACTAAATCTGTTTCACTTGTTGCTACACTATCAATTTTTGATAAAAAACTTTCAAAATGGTACTTACTATCAGCAGTAAATTTTTCAGTGTAAGGATCTATATTTGGCTGAACAATAATGACGTCTAATTTATCAATAGGTGTCTTATTTTTTTTGATCGTTAAAGAAAAAATTATTGGAATAATTAAAACTAATGAAGTTTTTAAATCTAGTTTTTTGTGAAGAAATGATTTGTATAAATATATGTTAGCTAGCAAAATCCACAAACTACCGCCAAGAATTCCAGTATATTCATACCACTGAACAAGAAAAATATCATTGCTAAAAACATTTCCTAAAATTAACCAAGGCCAAGAAAGTTGCCAATTCAGGTGAATATACTCCATGGAAATCCAAACTGTAATTAATAAAAAAAATGAAAGTCTTGTAGAAATTACTTTTCTTGAAAATTGAAAAGTCCAGAAAACAAACGTCATCATTAGTGAATTAACAATAAAAGCAAAAATCGAACCGCCAGGAGATGCATTCCAGATCCAATATGTAGTTAATACATTAAAAAGAAAAAAAGAAAAAAAGAAAAATTTAATAGCTGAAAATGAACTTAAACCTTTTTTTAAAATCATATCTGACAATATAAACAAAGGAATGAATGCAAAAAAGATAAAAAAACTTAGTCCATTGTTAGGCCAGGAAATGAATAACAAAATACCAGTTAATAAAGACAATAAAAGCTTTTTCATCTGTTCTAAATAAAATAATGTTTTAATATTGTATTGATGAATTCAAAAATATTAAATATCGCTAACTTTTTCACAATTTTGAATTTATTGTGTGGACTTATTGCAATTGTTTTCTTTTCAAATGGATTAGTAAATTTTGGATGCTTGTTTATAATTTTTGCTTCATTTTTTGATTTTTTAGACGGGTATTTTGCAAGAAAATTAAATATTTTTAGCGATTTTGGGAAGCAAGCTGACAGTCTCAGCGATATGATAAGTTTTGGTGTTGCACCTGCAATACTACTTTTTGATATCACTAAGGGTATATTAAAAAACAATCTTGATTATACCAATGAAATACAAATATTTCTTGCTTCTAGCTTTGTATTCATTTATTCAGTTGCAGCATTGATCAGACTTTCATTATTTAATAATCAATCTACTCATTTTAATGGGATACCTTCTCCAGTAGCAGCATTAACTGTTATTTTACTACCATTTGTTGAATTTGAAATAAATCTAATTATAATCTCTTGCTATGTTTTCATTTTATCTTTTTTGATGATCATAAATCTTCAAATTATTTCAATAAAAAAGATAAACAAAAACACAATTTACTTTTTAAGTATCTTGTTAGTTTTAAGCATATTTTTAATTGTTTTTTTTAAATTTACTGCAGTGCCACTTATTTTGGCAAGCTACATTTTATTGTCAACTATTTTTGTTAAAAATGAATACTTATAAAGCCGAAATTAAAATCATGCCTCTAAAAAATCTTTTAGATCCCCAAGGTAAAGCTGTTAGCTCAAATATGAAAAACGTTGGTTTACCTCAGATTTCAAATGTTAGAATTGGTAAACATATAGAACTAGAGGTTATTGCATCAGATGAAAAAAAAGCTAGTGATATAGTCAGAGATGCCTGCAAAAAAATACTCGCCAACGAAATTATGGAGTCTTTCGAATTTGATATTAAAAAATCTTAATTATCTTAACTCAAACTTATCTCCAAGATAGAATTTTCTAGCAACCTCATCTTTAGAGAGCTCTTCTGAAGTTCCAGACTTAAGAATTTTACCATCAAACAGCAAATATGATCGGTCTGTGATCGAAAGTGTCTCATGAACATTATGATCAGTAAGCAAAACTCCTATATTTTTATTTTTGAGTTTTAATATTATATTTTGAATTTCTTCAACAGCTATTGGGTCAACACCTGCAAATGGTTCATCTAACAATATAAATTTTGGATCACATGCTAGTGCTCTTGCAATTTCGGTTCTTCTTCTTTCACCACCAGACAAAGTTGAGCCGATACTGTCCATTACTTTCTCTAACTTGAACTCAGAAATTAAAAAGTTGCATTTTCTTATCTGTGAAGATTTGTTATTTCCCATCATCTCTAAAACAGATAAAATATTTTCTTTTACAGATAAACCAGTAAATATTGATGGTTCTTGAGGTAAGTAGCCCATGCCTTTTCGAGCTCTTTTGTACATAGGAAGTTTTGTAATATCATTATTGTTTAAAAAAACTTTGCCCGAATTTGGCTTTACTAACCCAACAATTGAATTAAAAAAAGTTGTTTTTCCAGCACCATTTGGCCCTAACAATCCAACAATCTCTCCTCTACTTAACTCTAAAGAAACTTGTTTTACAACATGTCTACTTGCATATTTTTTTGATATGAGAACTGTTTCTAATTTCATGATTTTGGGTTTACATATTTTGAAATTTTTATACTTATTTCATATAAAAACAAAACTGGTAATGATAATAATATTTGACTTGTAACATCAGGTGGAGTTATTATAGCTGATAAAATTAAGATAATTACAAGAGAGTGTTTTCTATACTTTTTCATAAATGATTCTGTCAAAATTCCAGCTTTGCTTAGGAAATAAACAAATATTGGTAACTGAAAAATTAATCCATTAGCTAGTGTCAGTATTGAAACGGTATTAATATAAGAGGAAAAGCTGATTTGGTTTTCAATTGTTGAACTTACAAAATAACCTCCTAAAAAATTAATTGATAATGGACTTACAACAAAATATCCAAATAAAACTCCAGTAAAAAATAAAATTGATGAAAAAAATACTACGCCTCTTACTTTAATTTTTTCGTTCTTGTGTAGAGCAGGTTTAATGAATCTCCACATTTCCCAAACAAAATATGGAAATGAAATAATTATACCAACAATTAATGATGTTGTGATATGTGCACTAAATTGGCCAGACATACTTATGTTAATTAAATTAAATGGTAAATCTTGTATACAGAAATTATCGCTAAATCCAAAAAATCCAGATACTTTACAAATAATCTTATAAGTTAAAAAATCAGGATTTTTTATCGCAAATAAAATCTTATCAAATATTATGGTCTTAAAAATAAATGCGAGAATAGTAAAGGCAAGAGTTACAAATATAGATCTTATAATATGCCACCTCAGCACCTCAAGATGTTCTAAAAAAGACATATTGCTAGCTTTAGTCATTTTTATCAAGATCTATCAAATCATGCATGTGAAGCAATCCCATATAATTTGAATCTTTAATTACAACCAAATGCATAATTTTTTTTCCGTTCATAATTTCAAGTGATTCTTTTACATTAAGAGATTCAGCAATAGTTATTGGATTTCTTGTCATAATATCCTTCGCAGACATTTCCTCAAATTTTTTATTTGACTGAAAAGTTCTTCTCAAATCACCGTCAGTAATTATACCCACAACTCTTTCTTGCTCTGTCACGACAGTAGCTCCTAATCTACTTTTTGTAATTTCTAAAATGACATCAAAAACACTATCATTTGTACAAACTTGTGTTTTTTTCAAAAATATTTCAGAAACAGTTTTATTAAGTTCTAGTCCTAAAGCTCCACTTGGATGGACCTCAGAAAAATCTTTAGCAGAAAAATTTCTAAGATTCATCAATGCTACAGCGATTGCATCACCAATAAGTTGGCACGTAATCAAAGATGTTGTTGGAGCTATATTTCCAGCTGATGACTCTTTTTTTATATTATAAATACACTTAAAATTTGACTCAAGAGCTAAAAATGATCTGCTGTTTGAGGTTAAAGCTATCATTGGAATATTTTTCTTCTTCAAGAAATTTATTATTTTTTTTATTTCATAAGTATTTCCACTTTTAGAAATTAACATAACAATATCGTCTTCATTAATTACTCCTAAATCTCCATGTACAGCATCATTGCCATGTAAATAATAAGCATTTTGTTTAGTTGAAATTAATGTTGAGACTATTTTTTTTGAAATAATAGCATTTTTACCCACTCCAGTTATTACAAGTTTACCCTTACACTCATAAATTTTAGTTACAATATCACACAGCTGCTCATTTAAAATAGATTTATTTCTTTCAATATTTTCAATCTGATGATTAAAAACATCTGTTAAAATACTCTTGATTTTTTTATTATGATTTACCATATAAATAAATTAATTCAACTTATAAATTATAAAACAAAAGTATTATTTTTAGGTTTATTTGAATAGTTTGAAAACAGTAAATAAAACTGACTTATATCTAGAACTTAAAAAAAACTTTGGTTTTAATTCTTTTAAAGGTCGCCAAGAAGAGATAATTTTAAATTTATTAAAAGAAAAAGATTCAATTATAATTATGCCAACTGGTGGTGGTAAATCAATGTGTTACCAGCTGCCAGCACTTATCTCAAGTGGTACAGCAATTGTTATATCTCCATTAATTGCTTTAATGAAAAATCAAGTTGATTTGCTAAGAGGGTTTAGCAAATCAGACAACATAGCGCATGTACTTAATTCATCATTATCAAAAGCTGAAGCTGAAAATGTTAAAAATGATTTGTATTCAAAAAAGACAAAGTTATTATATGTAGCTCCAGAGTCACTAATAAAAGATTCAATAATTGATTTATTAAAAAAAATTGAAATAAGTTTTTATGCAATTGACGAGGCACATTGCATTTCAGAGTGGGGACATGATTTTAGACCAGAATATAGAAAATTAAGACAAATTTTTGAAAAAATTAAAATTGCTCCCATAATAGCACTCACCGCAACGGCTACTCCAAAAGTAAGAAATGACATTAAAAAAAATTTAAAAATTGAAAATGCAAAATTATTTATTGACTCGTTTAACAGAAATAATTTATTTTATGAAATCAAGCCAAAAGTTGAACCTGCAAAGCAAATTATAAAGTTTATTAAAGAACGTGATGGGCAATCAGGTATTGTTTATTGCTTGAGTAGAAAAAAAGTAGAACAAATAGCTGAAATTTTAATAGTAAATGGAATTAAAGCTTTACCGTATCATGCCGGCTTAGAGTCTAAGGTAAGAATGCAAAATCAAGATGCCTTTCTTATGGAAGAATGCGACGTTATAGTTGCAACAATAGCATTTGGAATGGGTATTGATAAACCTGATATTCGATTTGTTGTACATCATGATATTCCAAAAAGCTTGGAGGGTTATTACCAAGAGACGGGAAGAGCAGGAAGAGATGGAGGTAAAGGAGACTGTTTGACTTTGTACGATTATAAAGATATTGAAAAACTTGAAAAATTTCTTCAATCAAAACCAATATCAGAACAAGAACTTGGTAAATTGATGATAATGGAAACAATAGCATTTTCTGAAACATCTCTTTGTAGAAGAAAATATTTACTTCATTACTTTGGTGAAAATTTTGATGAAAACAAATGCAATGATATGTGCGATAATTGTAAAAGTCCTAAGCCGAAAATTGACGGTAAAAGGTTCATTGTTGACCTTCTCGAATGTATACAAGCATGTAACGAAAGTTTTAAATCAAAAGAGATAGCAAAAATAATGGTTGGGGAAAGCAATAGTTTAATTAATCAGTATAAAGATATTGTTTCGAAAATTTCTGGAACTGGTAAAGAAAAATCGATTCAGTTTTGGCACTCTATTTTAAGACAAATATATGTTAAAGGGCTAATTAATAAAGAAATTGAATCTTATGGAACAATTAAACTAACGCAATTAGGAAAGGATTTTATTAAAAATCCTGTATCATTTGAGATTACTGAGGATCATGACTATAACAAATTAAGCTCACAAGCTATTAACACAGTTCAAAAAGGAGAATCGTTAGATAAAAATTTGTTCCTTTTGCTTAAGGATCTAAGAAAAAAAGAAGCAATTAGAATTTCTCTTCCACCGTCTATAATTTTTTCAGAGCCATCACTCATAGAAATGAGTAATATGTATCCAATTACAATTGAAGAAATTTCAAATATTTCAGGTGTTGGAAACGGAAAGGCTACAAAATATGGAATTCCTTTTATAAAACTTATTGAAGAATATGTTAAAGAAAATAATATTGAAAGACCAAACGAAATGATTGTGAAAAGTGTAGCTAATAAAGGAAATAACAAAATTCATATTATACAATCACTAGATAAAAAACTTAATTTAGAGGATATTGCTAGAGGAATAGGCTTAGAGAGCGGTGAACTTATTGATGAAATTGAATCAATTGTCGAGTCTGGAACAAAATTAAATTTACATCATATTATTTCTGATTTTGTTAATGAAGAAGATCTTGAAGAGATTATTGATTTTTTTAAAGAATCAGAAAATTTCTCTTTTGATGAGGCACGTGAAGAGTTTGAAGAGGATGAGTTCAGTGATGATGAAATCAGACTATTGAGAATTGAATTTATTTCTAGTGTTGGTAATTAATATGATTTATAGCAATCCAACTCATCAAACCATAACCAATTAGCAATGATTTTTCGTCAGGATTAAATTTTGAATTATGCAAACCGTACCTATTTTTGTCATGCTTATTTGAAACACCAAGTCTATAAAAGCATGAAGGAACTTTTTGACTAAAATATGCAAAATCCTCTGCTGTCATTCTTTCATCTAGTTCAACCACATTTTCTTCACCCAAGTACTTTGCAGCAAAGTCTATAGTTTTCTGTGTAATTTCAACATCATTAAATAATGACGGGTATCCTTTTCTGATTTCTAAAAATACTTTACAATTACTTTCTTTTTCAATTACCGAAACTATTTTTCTAATATTTTCATGGCTTTTTTTTCTAAAATCCTCAGACATAGCTCTAAAAGTACCTTTCAATTTTGCTATTTTAGGAACGATATTAGTAGATCCCTTAGAAATAAAGTCTCCAATTGAAAAAATATGTTTATTGGATTTCTTTTTTTTAAAGTAAGAGTTTAGTTCATAGACTAGCTGAGATGCAACTGAAATTGGATTTTTAGATCCCTCAACTATTGCGGCATGACCATTTTGGCCTTCAACATTAATGTATATTTCATCAGTGGAAGCCATATACTGCCCTTTTCTAAATCCTACTTTTCCAACATCTAGTTCAGTATAAACATGCTGTGCTAATGCAATATTAACATTTGGATTTTTTAAAATACCTTCACTAATCATCTGAGCTGCACCGCCAGGCAACATTTCCTCAGCAGGCTGAAATATAAACTTAATTGTACCACTAAATTTATGCTTTAAAGAACTAAGAATTTTTATTACGCCCAGTAAAGATGCAGTATGTAAATCATGTCCACATGCATGCATGACTCCTGGCTTTTTAGATTTAAAATTTAAATTAGTTTCTTCTTCAATCGGAAGTGCATCAAAATCTGCTCTTAGTGCAATGGTATTTAAACAATTATCATTTTTATGCTCAATATCACCAGAAATAACAACAACTATTCCATTCTCTGCAATATTTTCCATGTAGGAAATATTCCAATTTTTAAGTAATGATTTTATATATTTTGAAGTTTCATACTCATTAAATGATAACTCGGGATACATATGCAAGTGCCTTCTTATTGATACAATTTCATCAAAAATTTCTTTTGACTTTTCTTTGATTATTTCTAATAAGAGCATAAGTTTTTTGAGTTAAACAAATATACATAACTTAATATATTTGTATAAAAACAATAATGATCAAAGTAAAAAAATTCACCTTCAATCCTTTTCAAGAAAACACCTACATAATAAGTAATGAAAAAAAAGAATGTATAATCATAGATCCTGGCTGCAGTAATTTGAATGAAGAGAAAGAGATTAATTTTTACATAGAGAATAATAATCTTTCTCCTAAATACCTATTAAACACACATTGTCATATTGATCATATTTTAGGTAACAATTTTATTAAAAGCAATTGGGATGTAAAATTTGGAATTCATAAATTAGAAAATGAGCTTTTAAAAAATTCTAAAATTATAGCTAATAACTATGGAATAGAAAATTTTAAAGAGTCTCCAAAACCAGATTTTTTCATTGAGGAAAATCAGATTATTGAAATATTTGAATTAAAATTCAAAACAATTTCATGTCCTGGCCATTCACCTGGTCACATTTTATTTTACGAAGAAAGCAAAGAAATTATGTTTTCAGGTGATTTAATTTTTAAAAATAGTATTGGAAGATATGATTTACCAGGATCAGACTATCAAACTCTTTGCAACTCACTTAGAAAAGTTTGTTTGATTGAAAAAAATGTAAAAATATATAGTGGTCATGGACCAACCACAACTTTAGATATCGAAAAAAAGATGAACCCTTTTATATTACAAATTCATCAATAAATTCTAATTCTGTTCTGAAGGAAAGAGCGGAATCACCAAATTTTTCAAATGATTTTTGTCTTAATTGATTGGAATAATTCTTCTTGTATGACTCGAGTTTACTACTGTTTTCAGCATAATATGCAATTGCATAAGTTAATTCTTTATCAGAGATAATTCTTGAAAGAACAGCCTTTTTAAATAGTCTAGTTGATAGAACCTCAGGTATATGTTCGTGTCTTATCCACTCTGCCCATCTAGAATGAATATTTTCATTTAAAGTAACCGTAACATTATAAATTATCATTTTGTTTTATTTGAATACTTCTTATTTTTTTTCTACTAAAATCGTAATAAATACTTCCTTGGAATTTTTCAATAATAATATTATAATTTAGGAGTGCCTGATTAATGTCATTAATTTTTTCATCATAAATTTTAGCTAAAAAGTAAGTAGCATCATCACCTAAAATATCATTAAGACTATAGTCTAGTATTTTATTTAATGCAAAAATACAATTGTCAAAATCTTCAAGCTTATAATAAATTTTATACTTTTCGAAAAATGCTTCATCAACAAGTGAATGAAATTGATATTTATTAATTAATGAATCATAAAGAGATAATGCCTCAATATATTTTCTTTGATATGCTAACATTTCTGCTTTTGCATACATTCTCATAACTATGTCAGTTGTATCTAAAGACAAGTTATCTGTAATTAGAAGCGATAAATCTATTGCATCATTAGAAATTAATTTTGATGTGGATCTTTTTAATACATCTAGTTGAGCTTGAGCAACTTCAAAGTCTCCATTATAATAGTATACTTTTGCAATTTTAAGTTTTGCTTTATGTCCAATGGGATTTTCTTTGAACTTTTTTTCTACTTGTGAATAGTATATCAAAGCTTCCCATATTCTGCCATCATAAACTAAAATATCAGAATAATTTAATTTTGCTTCAGCCATATCTACTTCATCTTTGATATTTTCTAGATTTAGAATTTTTAAAAATATTTTTTTCGATGATTCATAATCATTGTTATGTAAAGCTTGGAATTTTGCATATGCTGAATAAAAATTAATTGTGATTTTGTTTAAAGGAAAATCTAATTCGTAATTATCATAATTTTCTCTAACCTCTTTAATGAATTGCTGATTATCTGAGATAAATGCAAGATTTATCTTCTGAGCATGTGCTTGATAAAAAAGCTTATCTTTTTTGTTTTTTGAAATAATATAATTGTAAACTTTGTTAGCCTGCATGTGTTTCTTTTCCTGCTGAAAAAGATTTGCTATATCAAGCAAAGTAAAATCGTAATCTCCAAACTTTAAATCCATAGAAACACTTTGCCTGTAAGCCATTTCATAATTTTTATTTTGGATAAAATACCAAACTAATAGGTCTGAGTAAATTGGATTTTTTGAATTTTTGTTTGAGTAAGATATGAGAAACTTCTTTAAGGATTTATTAAAAGTTTCATTTCTTATACCAAAATTGTAGATTGTTTTTTGAAATTTATTTCGAACATACAATTCTCTTGAAGCATTATATTCTAGAAGATCTAGCAGACTGATAATCATTTTCTCATAGTCTTGCAAAGAAGAATAGTTTTCAGCTTTTTGAATCAAATAATTAGTTCTATTATTATCATTTTCCGTTGCATCCAAAACTTTAATTGCAAAATCATACATTTCGTTTCTATTAAAATTATTGGAAATTGTTAATGCTTGACTAGGCTTTGTTTTTAATTCTTTGATTAAAATATTGAGATTTTTACTCGCTTGTAACTTATCATCATTTTTTCTTTCGAAAATAATAACATCAGAAAGATATCTCAGGTTTTTTTTATCTCGCAGATACATTTTTTGAGCAACTTTTCTTGCTTCTTTGTACTTACTTAAAGTGTTTAAGCTATATAAGTATGAGCTATAAAATCTTGGCACTTTATTTGCAGGTAGCTTCTCATAAATCTGAACAGCTTTCTCATATTCACCTTTTGAAAAAAAAATTTGAGCCTTTTGCACATCATTGTTTTGTGAAATAGAAATAAATGGTATAAGTAATAAAAGTATGATAAACCTCATAAGTCTATCTTACTAAAGCCTGTATACTTTTGAAGTACTTTTGGAATTTCAATAAAATTCTTTTTTTGAAAAGTTTCAATTATTGTAGAAAATATTCTTGGCAAGGCTAAAGAACTACCATTTAACGTATGACATAATTTTATTTTTCCAGAAATATCTTTATACCTTAGTTTTAATCTGTTAGATTGGTAAGTCTTAAAATTTGAAATGGAACTTACTTCAAGCCATTTGTTTTGGCCTGGTGAAAACACCTCAAAATCATATGTTAAAGAGGATGTGAATCCCAAATCTCCCCCACATAATTTTACTAATCTATAAGAAAGCCCAAGTTCAATTAAAATAGATTCAACATGCTTAATCATATTATTTAGGGCTTGTTCAGATTTTTCTTGTTCTTGTATTTCTACAATTTCAACTTTTTCAAACTGATGCAATCTATTTAGTCCCCTAACATTTTTACCATAAGATCCTGCTTCTCTTCTAAAACAGGGTGAGTAGGAGGTACATTTTATTGGCAAGTCATTGTATGCAAGTACATTATCTCTATAAATATTTGTAATGGGAACCTCAGAAGTAGGAATTAAATATAGATTATCATTACTAATATGATACATCTGACTGTCTTTATCAGGGAGTTGACCTGTCCCAAAAGCGGACTCCACATTTACTAAAAAAGGTGGTAAATATTCTTCGTAGCCATGTTTTGTGTTTCTATCTAAGAAATATGAAATTAAAGACCGTTGAAGCTTTGAGCCTTTTCCTTTGTAAATTGGAAAACCTGAACCTGTAACCTTAGTTCCATTTTTAAAATCTATAAGCTTGTATTTTTCACATAAATCCCAATGTGGGTATATTTTTTCACTGTATGTTTTTTCATTAACTACAGACCTAATGATTTGATTATCAGATTCTTTTGACCCCTCAGGAACTGAAGGATCAGGTATATTAGGCAACTTTAGCAGACCCTCTTTTATTTGAGCCTCAATTTCTTTTAGCTCTGCTTGCAGCAATTTAATTTCTTCTTTTAAATTTGATGATTCTTGTTTTAATTTTTGAATTAAAGGACTTTTTATATCGCTTGAAAATATTTCACCTATTTGTTTTGCAATTTGCTTCGATTTATTTAGTCTCTCATCATTATTTTTTTGAATACTTTTTCTTTTGTGATCTAAGCTTAAAAGAGTATCAATATCTGAAGAAAAATCAGATCCTCTTTTTTTTAGCAGTTCAACAACACGAGAAGTGTTGGAGCTTAAGTTCTTTATTTCAATCATTTAACAAAAATAAGAAACAGAGTAAACTAAATAGGTTTTGTTTTGAAAATGTTAATTATGATTCAACTACAGAAACAAAAGATTTGTTATTTTGGGATTTCTTAAAAGAAACTGTTCCATGCTTTAAAGCAAATAATGTGTGATCTTTTCCGATTCCTACATTTTTGCCAGGCTTGTGAACAGTGCCTCTTTGTCTAACGATAATATTACCAGCTTTTACAGACTGACCGCCGTAGATTTTGACACCAAGTCTTTTACTGTGAGAATCTCTTCCATTTTTTGTACTTCCTGCACCTTTTTTATGAGCCATTTATATTATTTTTTTGTTGTTTTAGTGCTTTTTTTTGCTGCAACTTTTTTTACAACTTTCTTTTTCGAGACTACTGCCTTCTTTGGTGTAGTCTTGGATGTTGACGTTTTTGTTGCTTTGGTCTTAGCTGTTGTTTTTTTTTGGTCAGCTTTTTCAGAAATCTTAATTATTTCAATTTCAGTCAAACTAGCTCTAAATCCATTTTTGACTTTATATCCTTTTCTTCTTTTTTTCTTAAAAACTGTAACCTTTTCTCCTTTAAGATGATTGATTACTTTTGCAGTGACACTCGCATTCTTTATATGCGGTTTTCCAAGAGTTGTTTTTTTTGTGTCATTAATCAGAAGAACTTTGTCAATTTTAATTGATGAACCTTCTTTTTCGTCTAATCTGTTGACATAAAGTTTTTCTCCGCTACTGACTTTAAATTGTTGTCCAGCTATATCTACTACTGCAAACATTTTTTTTAATTTGGAATGCAAATTTATAAAATTATAACTTATATCGATTATATTCTTTGAGAATTGTAATTATATATAAATAAATATGTCATAATTTTGTGGTGTGAAAGAATCTAAATTAGAAATGATTTATATAGAAAGATGGCTAAATCTAGGTATTTTGCTAATCCTAATTATGATAACAATTGGTGGGATAACAAGACTTACAAACTCTGGACTTTCAATGGTTGATTGGAAACTAATTTCTGGGTCAATTCCCCCGCTTGACAATCAAGATTGGATAGATACTTTTGATAAGTATAAACAATTTCCTGAGTACAAAAAGATAAACAAAAGTATGTCACTAAGTGAATTTAAGTTCATTTTTTGGTGGGAATACTTACATCGCGTTTGGGGTAGATTAATAGGATTATGTTTCATTTTACCTTATTGTTTTTTTCTCTTCAAAGGTTACATAAATAAAAAACTAAATAAAAAGTTAATAGTTCTGCTACTTTTAGGTGCGTTACAAGCGTTCTTTGGATGGTTCATGGTTAAAAGTGGACTTGTAGATGTGCCTGATGTTAGTCACTTTAGACTATCTCTTCACTTAATTACAGCATTCTCAATAATTGGTTATATATATTGGATTTTAATGGAGCTCAAAGGAGTTGAAAAAAACTTTTCAAAGAAGATAAATAGGGCTTCGCTAATATTGCTGATTTTTTTATTTATTCAAATTTGTTATGGCGGATTTGTAGCTGGACTCAAAGCTGGCTACTTCATGCTAGATCAAAACAATTTTATAAAGACAATTTTTAGTATTGACTCAACAAAAAAAAGCATAGACATATTTAACAATGCTATTGATATTCAAGCATTTCATAGACTTTTTGCGTGGCTTGTTTTAATTACCTCTCTTTATCTCTGTAAAATTTGTAGAAATACATTTGCACAAGATGTTTCAAAAAGAATTCTAGTTCTGGTTTCTTTTCAAATTCTACTAGGCATTATAACGATAATTAGTAGAGTAAGAATAGAAATAGCCTTGCTACATCAAATTTTGGCAGTACTATTACTTACGCAGACGTTGAGGATATTTTTTATTTCCAATAAAAAGTTTCAATGATTCTTGTCACATCAACTTTTAAATATTCCTCAATAATAGCAAGAGAGTCACTTTTATGAGTATTAAAATATAATGCTCCTCGAAAAAAATGATTGGAGCTGTCAGTTAAAAAAAATTGGGTTGATGTAGCAGTATTTCCATCAAAATCAAACTTCACACCGTATACATTTCTTTCATCATTTTGATAAATAATTTCTGAAATTGAATTGGCTTTGCTTGTATGATGAAATGCTAATCTTCTTGAATTTTCAGTGTGTCTTTTAAGATCGTTTTCAAGAGAAAAGTATGAAATATGTAACTTAGCCTTATATTTTTTGAAGTTAAGATTTAAATGATTATCGATTCTTTCAAGCTCTGAATATTTTGGAACTTCAAAGCTAAATGGATACTCCTTTGGAAATTTTGGTTTGTAATATTGTTTATCATCAAATTGAATGCTCACAAATGCTTTTGGTCTAGGCACAGTGCTATCTTCCTTGCAAGAAGTTAAAATTATCAAAAAACAAATTGGAATTAATCTAGTTCTCAAAGCAATTTAATTTTCGGTTAATTATTTATCATTTAGAAGATTCAAAATTAAGATTCTTGATTTTATAGATCTAATTTCTAATATATGTTCTTATACTTTAATAATTATTGTTACGATAGACTATGTGAATAACTTAAAATTAGAATGGCAAGTCATCAAGACCATTAGGGTTCTCTTGAGTTTGAGACTCATTCTCACTTGATTTTTCAGTTGATGGCCTTGAACTTAACATTGTCATGTTATCAGCTAAAATTTCATTCTTATATCTGGTAATACCTTCTTTATCTTCCCACTTTCTATTTCTTATTTTACCTTCTATGTAAACAGAGCTACCTTTTTTTAGATATTTTTCAGCTATTTCTGCTAAGCCTCTCCACAAAACAATATCATGCCAGACAGTTTGACTTACTTTCTCTCCTTCTTTATTTTTATAATTTTCAGTAGTTGCCAATGTAATATTTGCTACTGCAACACCGGACTCTAAGTACTTGACTTCAGGATCTTTACCTAAATTACCAATTAATATTACTTTATTAACACCAGACATTAAACAAATGTATTATTATTTTTTTTGTTCATCGTATAAGTTTTTTAAAAATTTTTCAATTACTCTTGGTACAGGAAAATGATCAAAGTTTTTTAACTTGACTTTAACAAATTCATTTTGATTGTCTAAATCTAAATCAGAGTAACAGAATTTGATTGATAAATTTTGATGAGTTAATTTATGATGAATCACTGCTGAAGTTTTTAGAACTTTAACATTATTATTGAGTATATATAACTCTTCATTTTCCTTAATTTTGTTTAGCTCTTTTTTACTCTTAGCTTCATGTATAGGAGGAGTATACAATCCTTTCCAAATACCATCTTTTTTCTTTTTCAAAAAAATATTCTTTTTTGTTCCTAAAATAAAAATCAGAAATCTATCAGTGGTTCTTACACTATTTTTTTTTAAGGGAAGTTCAAATACTTTATTTTTTTTGTATGCTTCACACTGATGATTGAAAACACAAGTTGTGCAAGTCGGATTTTTTGGCTTACAAACCATAGCTCCGTACTCAATAATTGCTTGATTAAATAAGTCTGGATTTTTTTCGCATATTAGATCTTCAGCAACATTATAAAAATAATTTTGTCCGCTTGCTGTATCAATAAACTTATCAATAAAAAAAAGTCTAGAAAAAAGTCTAAATACATTCCCATCGACAACTGGAATTTTTTTTTTGAATGCGAAAGACAAAATGGCACCAGTGGTATATCTTCCTATTCCTTTAAGGCTAATTATTTCATCATATTTATTTGGGAAAACAGATGAATATTTTTCTTTGAGGATTTTTGAAGTATGGTGAATATTTCTAGCTCTAGAATAATACCCAAGCCCCTGCCATGAGTTTAAAACATCATCCTCTTTTGCTTCTGATAGTGATTCAATTGTTGGAAATTTTTCAATAAACTTATTGTAATAATCAATTGCAAACTTTACTCTGGTTTGTTGTAAAATAATTTCTGAAATCCAAATCTTATATGGATCATCAGTGTTTCTCCATGGTAAATCTCTTTTGTTTGACTTATACCAACTTATTAATTTATGACTAAAACTCTGTATCATGCTGATTATCAAAATATAAACTGAATTTAGTATATTTGCGTTAAAAATATACTTAATATGACGAAAGCAGAAATTATAGTCAATATTTCTGAAAAGACTGGAGTTGAAAAAATTGTTGTTGCTTCTATAGTGGAAGGATTTATGAGTGAGGTAAAAAGCAATGTTATAGATAATAAATCTATTTTCTTAAGAGGTTTTGGCACATTTAAGCCAAAAAAAAGAGCAAAAAAAATTGGTAGAAATATCAAAAAAAATGTTGCAGTTATAATCCCTGAACATTTTATCCCATCTTTTAAACCAGCTAAATCTTTTGTCAATAAAGTTAAAAATAGGTAAATCATTATTTACAAATAATATATTAGATGCCAGGAGATAAGAAAAAAAAGAGAACAAAAATTGCCACACACAAGCGCAAGAAACGTTCAAGAAAAAACAGACATAAGAATAAATAGATTAAGAGCTAAAAGGCATGAAATTCGAACTGATAATCGATTCAAAGCCAAACGAGGTAGTTATAGCGCTCTTAAAAAATGATCTTCTTATTGAGCTTCATAAAGAAAAAAGAGATAACAACTATTCAGTTGGTGATATTCTACTTGGAAGAATAAAAAAAATTATTCCAGGTCTCAATGCTGCATTTGTAGATGTAGGCCATGAAAAGGATGGTTTTTTACATTACCTAGATCTTGGGCCACAAATCAACTCTTACACAAAGTACACTCAAAAATGTTTCGATAAAAAACTAAATACCTCTTCATTAAAAAATTTCAAAAAAGAAAAAGATATAGATAAAGAGGGTAAAATCTCTGATATTATTAAACAAAATCAAAAAGTTTTAGTTCAAATAACAAAAGAACCTATTTCAACAAAAGGCCCAAGATTAACTACAGAAATTTCACTTGCTGGCAGATTTATGGTCTTAATACCTTTTTCAAATAGAGTATCTGTATCTCAAAAAATTAGTAGTAGTTCAGAAAAGAAAAGACTAAAAAAACTAATCACAAGCATAAGACCTGAAGGGTTTGGAGTGATTATTCGAACAGTTGCCGAAAATAAAAAAGTAGCTGAACTAGATAAAGATTTAAAAAACTTATACAAGAAGTGGCAACTTGTAACCAAGAAATTAAAAGTTGCCCAATCTAGAGAAACAATACTTTCTGAGATAAACAGATCAGCTGTAATAGTTAGGGATTTATTGAACTCAAAATTCAATAATATCTACATTAATGATAAAGATTTACATCATGAGTTAAAAGAATATCTATCTTCAATTTCACCAGACCAGGAGAAAATTGTTAAATTATACAAAGGGAAAAGTCCTATTTTTCAAAAATTTAATATAACCAAACAAATTAAATCTTCGTTTGGAAAAAATGTAACCATTAAAAATGGAACATACTTGGTAATTGAACACACTGAAGCTATGCATGTTATAGATGTAAATAGTGGCAAAAAAGTAGACTCAAAAAAGAATCAAGAAGCTAATGCATTAAGTGTTAATTTAGAAGCTGCAGAAGAGATAGCTAGACAACTTAGGCTAAGAGATATGGGGGGAATAATAATTGTTGATTTCATTGATTTACAATCTGAAAAAAATAAAAGAACATTATTTCAAAAAATGAAAGAGTTTATGGACGATGATAAAGCAAAACATCATATTCTACCTCCAACAAAGTTTGGCTTAATACAAATTACAAGACAAAGAGTTAGGCCGGTTATGCATATTGAAACACAAGAAAATTGCCCAATGTGTGCAGGCAATGGAAAAATTGAGTCTAGCCTACAACTTATTGACAAGATTGAAAATAAAGTTTTAGAACTAACAAAAGAAATCAAAGGTGAAATTAAAATAGCAACTCACCCTTTTATTTGTAGCCACATAAACAAAGGCTGGTTCTTTAATTCGATAAGAAGTAAATGGCAGAGAAAATATAGTAGAAAAATAACTGTTAGCTCAGATGATCGCTTGCATCTACTTCAATACTCAGTTCTAAAAAACTAATTTTCACTTTCAATAATTTTTCTATAATTCAACGCTAAAGGTATAGCAGAAGACATTAACAAAACTACACCAATCAAGTATGAATACTTAATGTTATCACCTGATTGGAAAAATGAGATTGAAAAAATTCCTATTAAAAAAAGTCTTACTATGATATTAATTGAACTGAATACAGAAGTTGCACGTCCAATTATATTGTTAGGAATTGCATTAAATAAAAAAGTTGTTCTTAACACTCTCACACCTGCATTTGTTATGCCAAGTAAAAGACAAGTAATAAAAAATAAATAAACTGAATTTATAAATGAGATGAGATAAAAGAAAATTGATATTGTTGTGAAAAATATTATAACTCCCAAAAGCTTGTAATTGTTTTTAAAAACTCTAATTACAAAAATTCCTGAAAAAATTGCACCTATTGAATAATAAAATTCTGATGAAGCATATACATCTGCTCCCATTTGTAAAAAGTTTTTTACATAAATTGGTAATATTATATGAATTTGTACAAGTGTAAATGCAAATAGCATGTAACTAAATAAGCCAAAATAAAAGATGTAAGTTCTTTTCTTTAAAAAATTTAATCCAGAAATAAAACGATTGTATAGAGAGCCAGTTTCAATATTTAATTTTTCTATTTTGACATATTTGATTAACATTATAATTAATAGTGAAATAAAGTATGTTATTGCATCCATCAAAAATATTTCATGAATATCCCAAGCTTTAAAATTCAATGGAAAATTAAAATTAAAACCACCGAAAGAAATCATATCATTAGATGAGCCTGTTAGTAGTATAGCGGCAATAGCTCCAGCAAACATACTTGTTGATTGTCCTTGTATCTCTATATATGAATTAAGCTTTCCATAATTTTTTTTCTCAGTTATTTCTTGTCCAAAAGCATATAAGTTAGGGTAATGAACATTATAATTAAAAATTGTTATCAGAAATACTAATATGACTAAATACTCACTGGTAGATTGATTATAAAATCCATAAGAGGAAACTAATGCAATTATTGTTCCACAAATAAAATTTGTAATTAAGAATAATTTTTTTCTAGAATATCTATCAATTAACGTACCTGCATACATTCCCCAAAAAAAGGTCAAGAATGTAATTATGAAGTAACAATATGTAAAAAACTTTGGCTTTTCAATTATTTCAATAAAATACCAAGGAATTGCAATCATACTAATTCCTTGAGCTAATCCAGATATTATATTAGCAAGAAACAAAAGATAAACAGCATTCTTATTTTTCACGGATGCAAAACTAAGATTAAATATTATAATTACTTTTGAATCATTAATATTAATTTTTTGTTAGACAATAGCATTTTAAAAAAAATTGAGATTTTTTGCAACTTTAGAGAAAGATGCGAGAGTGAAATCATTCACAGATTAAAAAAGGAAAATATCAGTGCAAACGATGCAAAAGAATATTTAAAAAAATTAAAAAATGACAAATTTTATTGTGACACTAGATTTACAAGTGCTTTTGTCAGATCAAAGTTTAATCTAAGTAAGTGGGGTAAAACTAAAATTAGATTGAAGCTTCTTCAAAACAAGATTGAAGATACAATCATTAAAGAAGAAATTGATAAAATTGAACATGATATATATGCTGAAACAATTAAAGAATTAGTAGAAAAAAAATTAAGAAGAATCAAAAACAGAAGTGACTTTGAGAAGAAACAATTAGTTAGTAGATACTTATACAGCAAAGGATATGAGCCTGAAAAATTTATTTCAATAATTAATAAAAAATTTTAACTAATAATGAACTCTAACACTATTTCTGAATTTAAAAATAGACTAGATAATCTAAAAGAAATTTTTAAAATTGATAATAAAATCGAAAAAATCAAAAGCCTAGACATAGTATCAAGTGATGAAAACTTTTGGAATGATCAAGAAAAAGCTCAAAAAATCTTGAAGAAGCAAGGAGAGCTCAAAAGTCTAGTAAACAGTTTCAAGAAATTAAATGATGAGTTCGATGATGTGGTAGTAATGTATGATTTTTTTGAGTGCAAGGAAATTTCGGAAAATGAAATGATTAATCATCTATCAAAATTTGAAAAAAGTATAAAAGATTTTGAATTTAAAAAAATGTTGAATAAAAAGGAGGATAAAATGAATGCAATTCTTAATATTAATCCAGGAGCAGGAGGAACTGAAAGTCAAGACTGGGCAGAAATGATTATGAGAATGTATCTAATGTGGGGAGAGAAAAATAGTTATAACACTAAAATTATTGACTTAAAAAAAGGTGATGTAGCTGGCATTAAATCCGTTATTATTGAATTTGAGGGAAATCACTCATTTGGTTTTTTAAAAGGAGAAAGCGGAGTCCACAGATTAGTTAGGATATCACCTTTCGATTCTAACTCAAAAAGACATACATCGTTTGCATCTGTATTTGTATACCCACTAGTTGATAATTCTATCGAAATTAAAATAGACCCGAGCGAAATCAGTTGGGATACTTTTAGATCTGGAGGTGCCGGTGGTCAAGGTGTGAATAAAGTTGAAACAGCAGTTAGATTAAAACATGAACCAACTGGAATTATAATTGAAAATTCCGAAACTAGGTCTCAGCTAGAAAATAAAGAAAAGGCCATGCAACTTCTGAGATCTCAGCTATATGAACTAGAAATGAGAAAGCTTGAAGAAGAAAAACAAAAAGCTGAGAATAATAAAAAGAAAATTGAATGGGGATCGCAAATCAGAAACTATGTCCTGCACCCTTATAAATTGGTAAAGGATTTGAGAACTGACGTTGAATCAACTAACCCAAATGCTATACTAGATGGTGATATTAACGAATTTCTAAAGTCTTATTTATTGGCTGGTGAAAAAGATATTTAGGGCAATATTTGATCCTTATCTAATTTTCCCTCTTTAAGCCATACCAAAATAAAAAATGGGACCACTGATGCTAAGAAAATTAAACACCAAAAAGCCATAAAAAAGATTAGTAAGAACACTATAAAACCTATCAATTTCATATTTAGTAATTTTGTACAAATCTAATAAATTATCAAACATATTCAATTATGAAATATAGAATTGAAAAAGACACTTTAGGTAATGTAAAAGTTGCTGAAGGAAAATACTGGGGAGCTCAAACCCAGAGATCAATAGAAAACTTTAAAATTGGTCCAATTGGAAGTATGCCTAAAGAAATAATTTACGCTTATGCCATAGTAAAAATGTCTGCTGCAGTATCTAACAACGAACTAAAAATTCTAGATTCAAACAAAAAGAATTTAATCGTCAAAGTTTGTAAAGAGATTCTTGAAGGGAAGCATGATTCTCAATTTCCTTTAGTTATTTGGCAAACAGGAAGTGGTACGCAAACAAATATGAATATCAATGAAGTGATTTCAAACAGAGCTCATGAAATCAGTGGAGGTAAATTAGATGATGATGTCAAAATTATACATCCTAATGATGATGTAAATAAATCTCAAAGTTCTAATGATACATTTCCCACTTCAATGAATATAGCATGCTATAAAATTATTAATGAACATACTTTGCCTGCCCTTAAAGATTTAAAAAATACTATTGAAAAAAAGAGTAAGAGATACAAAGAGGTAATTAAAATTGGGAGAACACATTTAATGGATGCAACTCCAATAAGTTTAGGTCAAGAGTTTTCAGCCTTTGGAGCTCAAATAGAAAATGGAATTAAAAGTCTTGAAAGTAGTATGAAAAGATTCTTAGAAATACCCATTGGAGGAACTGCAGTTGGTACAGGCTTAAATACTCCAAAAAATTATGACAAAATTATGTGTAAAAACATATCTAAATTTATTGGAATTGAATTTTTACCATCTAAAAATAAATTTGAGTCTATAAGCAGTAAAGATACATTTGTTGATGTTCATTCATGCTTGAAATTAATTGCTGTATCTTTAAATAAGATTGCAAATGACATTAGATTTTTAGCTTCAGGTCCAAGAGCTGGAATTTCCGAAATTAAACTACCAATGAACGAACCTGGCTCATCAATTATGCCAGGCAAAGTAAATCCAACACAATGTGAATCATTAAGTATGGTGTGTTCTCAAATAATTGGAAATGACTCGACAATAAATGTTTCTGCAATGCAAAGTCATTTCCAACTAAATACTTTTATGCCAGTGATTGCAAGTAATTTTATACAGTCTGCCACATTGCTATCTGATTCGGTAAATTCATTTAATTTAAACTGCTTCTCAGGAATTGAACCAAATTTCGAAAAGATTGAAAATAATTTAAAAAACTCACTAATGCTTGTTACTGCACTTAATACAAAAATTGGTTATGATAATGCAGCTAAAATTGCAAAAAAGGCTTTCGCAAACGGAACAACACTTAAAGAAGAGGCGCTTAAAACAGGGCTTTTAGATGAGAGTGAATATGAAAAATTGGTAAATCCAAAACTTATGTGCTAAATTCTTTCATCACCAAACTTTACTTTTATATCATTAACAAAATTCTTTACTTGTTGTTCATCTTCCTTTTTACAAATTAAGATATTATTATTTGACTCTATTACAATATAGTTGTCTAGGCCATGAGCAATTAATAATTTGTCATCGGAAATATTAAAAATTGAGTTTGTGCATTCGTAAGTAATAACTTTTTCTCCTTTAACTATATTTTGATTTTCGTCTTTTTCTGAGATTGCATAAATAGATCCCCAAGTTCCTAAATCACTCCAACCAAAATTTGATGGGTAAACATAAACGTTGTCTGATTTTTCCAGTATTCCATAATCAATGGAAATATTTTTGCAAGCTGGAAAAAATCTCTCAATATATTTGACCTCTTTTGTAGTCCAATAAATATCAGACGCATCGTTAAAAATCTCATAAATTTCATTTAAGTGAGTTTTAAATGAATTAATTATTGTGTTGACGTTAAATATAAACATGCCGGAGTTCCATAAAAAATCTCCTGAGTCTATAAACTGGAGAGCTAAAGATTGCGATGGTTTCTCAGTAAAAGTTTTTACTTTTTTAATTTTACAGTTTTCAAGAGTTTCATTTTGTTCGTATTGAATATAACCATAACCAGTATCTGGCCTTGTAGGGCTTATTCCTAATGTAACAATGATTTCTGAGGTTGAAGATATTTTTAAGGACTCTTCAATGATTTTTGAAAATAAATTATTATCATGAACGATATGATCACTAGGACAAACCAATATGTTAGCTTCAGGATTTTTTTGTTTAATTTTAAAAGATGAATATGCAATGCATGGAGCTGTATTTCTCATTATTGGCTCTAAAAAAATATTTTCTTTTTTAATTTTTAATTGATCAATACACAATTGAGCATAGTTGTTATTGGTTACAACATATATGTTTTCTGCTTTCACACAATTGGATAATCTTTTAAAAGTTGATTGAATTAAAGTTTCACCAGTGTTCAATATGTCAATGAACTGTTTGGGTAAACTTTTCTTACTTTTTGGCCAAAATCTTGTACCTACTCCACCTGCCATGATAATGGCATAATTATTTTTATTCATATTGTAAAGTTAAACTTTTTCGATGTATTGATATTCGAAAAAAAAATAAGAGTTTAATCAAATATTTTTTTATTTGATTATAAACCTAACAATAATGAGCTAAACCCAACCAATAAGGCAACAAAAAAACTAACAATAGAAACAATCAATCCATCTTCTTTGTTATCAGCCAACAATGGGAAAAGCCCATCCCCACTGGTTGCAATACCAGCTGCAATGAGTGCTGAAATAGGGAAGTTAGGAATAACAATGAATGCTACAGCAACTGATATCATTCCACCGCAGCCAGGCAATACACCTATTACTGCAGCTATAAATATTACTAAATTAGTTGATGACATCATCCATGAGTTAAAAGTTTCTGAGCCCACAACTACATCAATAAAAAAGTTTGCAACAAATAATCCAATAAAAACATAAGTTACAACCATCGAAACATCTAAAGTTGCGTGAGATACGGTTGAACGAATATTATTGTAATCACCAATACAATCATGATTTGCAAAAAGAAATTTTTCCAATAAATAAAAAATAATACAACTAACTGTGAAAATTATTGAAAACCAATAAACTATTTCAGCAATTGATTCAATACTTCCTCCCCACAATGCCATAATTGAAGCTGGTGCTAAAAAAATAGTTATTATCAAAACTATATAAAGTCTTAGTTTTTCAACAAATTCGATATTCATACTAAAGGTTCTAGATTTATTTTGACCTTCTTTATTTAACACTTTATCACTTCTTTTAAAGTTATCTCTAAATCCAATAGTATCAGAAATATATCCAAAGATTATTCCAGAAATTAATCCAAATATTGTAATAATAGCATAAGCTTTTACATTAGCAACTACATCTGCTTCTGCTGAAGCCCCTAACAAAACAAATGATCCCTCACCTAAAGTACTAATGAACGTAGCTAATAAACCTCCAAATGATATTTTTTTTTGCTTGTAGAGTGAGGCTACAACAATGGTTGCTCCACATCCAGGAATTGCTCCTAAAAAAGCACCAACTACAGGTTGAGCCCATTTGGGGCCTAATTGACTTTCAAAATTTTTGTGCTTTTTTTTCGCGTAGAGTGTAAATAGTGCAAATCCAATAATAGAAATCGATACATAGCCAGCTATTGAGCCAGCAGCCTCGAGATTTTCAAATAAAAAAGCTTTGAATTCAAAACTCATATGTTTATGTCAAAAAATAGTTTTTGAATACTATTGCAATCATAACAAATTTAAACTTATTTAGAATTATTCTAGTTAAAAATTACTAATTATTTTTTTTTATGCATTTTAAAATCTGGACAATCACAATCTTTCTTTTTTAAACTTGAACAAGAGGTAAGCATCAAAACAAAAGTTATAATAGATAAAAAAAATATCCTCATTTGATTTTTTGTGCAAAGATAAAGTAATTGTCTATTTTTATAAAATGCTTAAATACTTTAAAGAAATAGGTCGTTACTTCATCTTAATGAAAAAAGTATTTTCAGTTCCAGAAAAGAAAGATATTTTTTTTAAACAGCTATTTAATGAATTTGAAAAAGTTGGATTAAGCTCTCTAAGTATTGTTTTAATCATATCTTTTTTTGTGGGTGGGGTTGTTACTATTCAGCAAGCAATTAATATCGATGACCCGTTAATACCAAAATATCTGATTGGTTTTGTAACGCGTGACGCACTCATATTAGAGTTTTCTCCAACAATGATTGCGTTAATTTTAGCCGGTAAAGTGGGGTCAAATATTGCGTCTGAAATTGGTAGTATGAGAATATCTGAGCAGATAGACGCTCTAGAAATAATGGGAATAAATTCTGCATCATACTTAGTTTTACCAAAAATAATAGCATCCATGCTTTTTTTTCCTGTACTAGTTATATTAAGTATTTTTATAGGAATTTTTGGAGGCTGGATTGGAGGAATCTCAATTGGAGTTACAACTGCTGATTTTGTTCTTGGGCTTCAAACAGAATTTTCACCATTTTATGTCTCGTACTCATTAATTAAAACTGTAGTATTTGCTTTTCTAATAACATCAATATCAGCTTTCTATGGTTATTTTACAAAAGGAGGAGCCTTAGAAGTTGGCAAGTCAAGTACTACAGCTGTTGTGAACAGTAGTATTTTGATACTTATTTTTAATTTTATAATAACAGAATTACTTTTAACATGATTGAGGTACAAAATTTATCAAAATCATTTAAGGAAAATTTAGTGCTAGACAACATATCAGTCAAGTTAGAGAGGGGAAAAACAAATTTGATTATTGGAGAAAGTGGATCTGGAAAAACAACTTTTTTAAAATGCTTAATTGGCTTACATAGTATTGACAATGGAGAAATATTATTTGACAATCGAAAGTTTTCTAAAATGAATGACAAAAACATCAGAAAATTTAGACAAGAAATCGGAGTTTTATTTCAAGGTGGAGCATTGTATGATTATTTAAGCGTTGAAGATAATATTATGTTTCCATTGAACATGTTCACTAGACTGAGCTTAAAAGAGAAAAGAGAAAGAGTTAATTTTTGCCTCTGTAAAGTAAATCTTGAAAAAACTAATAATTTATTTCCATCAGAGCTTAGTGGTGGAATGACTAAAAGAGTTGCGATAGCCAGAGCAATTGCATTAAATCCAAAATATCTATTTTGTGATGAGCCTAATTCTGGGCTAGATCCAAAAACAGCAATACTAATTGATAATTTAATACTAGAGATTACAGAAGAATTTAATATTACAACAATAGTAAATACCCACGATATGAACTCAGTAATACAAATAGGATCAAATATTTTATTCATTCATCATGGAAAAATTTTGTGGAAAGGAAATAAAAATGATTTAACAAAATCAAAAAATAATGAACTAAATAATTTCGTATTTGCATCGAAATTGTTCAAAACATTAAGAAATGAAAATTTCACCTAAAAAAAGATTCAGTCAAAACTTTCTAAAAAACTATGAAATTTCGAAAAAAATCGCTGCACTAGTTTCGAAAAAAAATATTTTAATCGAGGTTGG
>JAOOLD010000001.1 GCA_028408365.1 Bacteroidota bacterium | reverse complement strand
GGAATAGCATGTGATCATGCGGGATTTACGCATAAACAAAATTTGAAAAATTATCTTAAAGAAAAAGGAGTTGAAGTGAATGATTTTGGATGTTTTAGTGAAGAAAGTGTTGATTATCCAGATTTTGCTCATGAGCTTGCAAAAAGTATTCAAATAAAAACAAATGACTTAGGAATACAATTTTGTGGAACTGGAAATGGTATTAATATGAGTGCTAATAAACATAAGGGAATCAGATCAGCCCTTTGTTGGAACGTTCATATCGCAGAGCAGTCTAGACTACACAACAATGCCAATATCTTAACTATGCCTGCTAGGCATCTAAACTGGAATCAAGTTAGAGAGATAGTAGATGTTTTTCTAATAACAAAATTTGAAGGAGGAAGACATGAAAGAAGAATAAAAAAAATAAATATATCATAATTGAGAGTTTTAGTTTTTTTAATATTTCCTTTAATATGTTTTAGCCAAGACAAATTAAAATATGCAAATACAATTAATAAAAAAGACTTATTTAAACACATATCAGTATTTTCATCAGATTCATTAGAGGGGAGAGAAACTGGTAAGCCAGGACAAAAAAAAGCAGCAAAGTATATAATAGAGTCATTCAAAGGAATCAATATACCACCATATAAAAGAAAAAAATACACTCAAAAATTTAATGTAAAATCAAACAGACATGTTTGTAAATGTGAAGATTGTGATTTACCATTTATGAAAAGAATTTTAAGAAAGAAGAGGATGGTCAAAGGAGAAAATATATTAGCTTATATTGAAGGAAGTGATTTAAAAGATGAGCTAATTATTATAACAGCTCATTATGATCATTTAGGTAAGCATGATAGTTTGGTTTTTTATGGAGCAGATGATAACGCTTCTGGAACAGCAGCAACACTGGAAATAGCAGAAGCTTTTATGATTGCAAAAAAGGAAGGAAAAGGACCAAGAAGAAGTATTCTTATAATGCCTGTTTCAGGTGAAGAAAAAGGATTATTAGGAAGTAAACATTATACTGAAAATCCAGTTTATCCTCTTGAGAACACAGTTGCTAATTTAAATATAGATATGATTGGAAGAATAGATGATTGGCATACACACAGTAATTATGTTTATTTAATAGGCTCAGACAGATTAAGTCTTGAACTTCATGAGATAAGTGAGGAAACAAATAAAAAGCATGTAGGTTTAGAGCTTGATTATACATATAATGATGTTGATGATCCTAATAGATATTACTACAGATCAGATCATTATAATTTTGCAAAAAATAACATTCCTGTAATATTTTATTTTAATGGAGTACATGAGGATTACCACAAGCCAAGTGATACAATAGATAAAATTGATTTAGAAAAAACTGAAAGAATAACTAAATTAATATTCCTAACTGCTTGGGAAATTGCAAACAGAGATAAAAGGCCCGCTTTAAATTAAATTCAGACTATAAATCAAATTTAATACCTTGAGCAAGAGGAAGGTCTGACGAGTAGTTAATTGTGTTGGTTTGTCTTCTCATATAAATTTTCCAAGCATCTGAACCACTTTCTCTTCCTCCACCAGTTTCTTTTTCCCCACCAAATGCACCTCCAATTTCTGCACCAGAAGTTCCAATATTAACATTCGCTATTCCACAATCACTTCCGTCTGCTGCAAGAAAACGTTCAGCTTCTTTTAGATTAGAAGTCATTATTGCAGATGAAAGACCTTGTTTTACATTGTTTTGCATATAAATTGCCTCCTCAATATTATTGTACTTTATTAAATATAAAATAGGAGCAAATGTTTCTTCTTGTACAATATTATAACTGTTCTCTGCCTCAATTATTACTGGCTTAACATAACAACCGCTTTCATAACCTTCACCCTCAATAACTCCGCCATCAACAACAATTTTTCCACCTTCATCTTTAGCTCTTTTGATAGCGTTTAGATAAGCACTAACAGCATCAATATCAATCAATGGACCAACATGATTTGATTCGTCTAATGGATTACCTATTTTTATCTGCTTATAAGCTGTTCTCAGCTTATTTTTCACATCCTCATAAATAGAATCATGAACAATTAGCCTCCTTGTTGTCGTACATCTTTGCCCACAAGTTCCTACTGCTCCAAATAAAGATCCAATTACTGTTATTTTTAAATCAGCATTAGGAGTTACAATTATTGCATTATTTCCACCTAGCTCTAATAAGCTTTTTCCAAATCTTTTTGCCACAGTTGAGCCAACAACTCTTCCCATTCTGGTTGACCCCGTTGCTGAAATAAGAGGAACACGCTCATCAGTAGTTAAGTATTCGCCAACTTCATAATTTCCAGTTACTAAGCAAGAAATACCATCAGGTAAATCATTTTCTTTAGCCACATCAGCCCATAAGTTTTGACAAGCAATTCCACATAGGGGTGTTTTTTCAGAAGGTTTCCAAATGCAAACATCACCACAAACCCATGCGAGAGCTGTATTCCAGTTCCAAACAGCAACAGGAAAGTTAAAAGCTGAGATTATACCAACAATTCCAAGAGGATGGTATTGTTCGTACATTCTATGTTTAGGCCTTTCAGAATGCATTGTTAATCCGTTTAGCTGTCTTGAAAGGCCAACGGCAAAATCACAGATATCAATCATTTCTTGTACTTCGCCTAGACCTTCTTGAAGAGACTTCCCCATTTCATAGGAAACCAACTCCCCTAAAAAACGTTTGTTTTGTCTAAGCTTCTCACCATATTTTCTTACAATTTCTCCTCTTTTTGGAGCAGGATGGTTTCTCCAAAACTTAAAAGCTTCTTGCGCAGTCAAAACAACCTTCTCATAGTCATTTTTTGTTGTTGATGAAATAGAGCCAATAAGTTCTCCATCAACAGGCGAGTAAGATTCAATTAGAGGTCCATTACCAAAAAAGGTGTTTCCAGTTGAGGTTCCCACATTTTCTTTGGAGATATTTAGTTTTTCAAGTGTTTTTTTAATATCTAACATTTGTATTTTTTTAAAATTCTTTATCATTTTCGTCCACGACTATTTTTTCTTCAGAAATATCATCAGTCATATCTTCATTTAATAAGTCATCACTAGCCTCAAAGTCAGTTTCAACACGATCTAAATCGCTAGTATTTAACTCTAGCTCGCCTGATTTATTTTTTTGTCTGATAAGAGACCAGCTCATAACTAAGCATGTTGCTATAATTATAAAAAGGAGATATGGTTCAAACTCTAGGCCACTCTTAAAGTGGGGAGGAATCTTATAAAATAATAAAACACTAATTAAACCTCTGGGTGCAAGATATAGTTGTGGTATTATTTTCTTTCCCGAAACAGAGAAAAGAACAAGAGCCCTACACAAATAAATAATAACTAATAATGCAAATCCAATTAAAATTACCTTTAGGTTAAAAACAGAAATCAAAGAGACACTCCAGCCGAAAATTATAAAAAAGAACGTTCTGACAACAAAAGCAGACTCAGCGGTAATCACTTTGAAGTCCCCTAAAACATGATCCATTTGCTCTCTCTTTATCAGCCTTGACAAACCTCCTCTAAAAAACGAGGAGTAGTTATTTAATATCACACCAAACATTAAAATTATTATTAGCGGAGAAAGATGAAAAATTTTACCGACAGCATAAAGTAAAAGCAAAACAGATATCAGCAAAAAGAGTTTAGCGTGACCTTTTAAGTTCTGAAAAATATAAATCAACACATAACTAATTATCACCGCAAAAAACACTGTGAGCAATAAGTTGCCAGCAACCTCTCCATAAACACCTGAGTTAGAATCGCTTTCAGCAAGGGAGAGCACACTGTAAAAGGCAACGATTCCTAAGATATCTGAGAACGTGCTTTCATATATCATAAATTCTTTTTTATATTCAGATAGCCCTTCTAGGCTAGGAATAATAATAGCAGAGCTCAATACAGAAAGAGGAATGGTAAAAAGCAAAGAGGTTTCGAAATCCAGAACAAACAATCCTTGCAGAACAACAGCACCTAAATAAGCAGTTGCAGCAAGGCCCAATAAGGCAGCAGCAAAAGACTTAACAATCAGCCCAATTTTGTTTTTAACAAGCTTTAGGTCTAAGGCCGCCTCCAGTACAATTAAAATTAGCCCGACCACTCCAAGAATTTCTAGTATGGGCCCAAGGTTTGGTTTGTCAAAGTTCATCATATTTAAACCAAAATTCACAACCATGCCTAACAGGATAAGCATTAAAACAGAAGGAACTCCAGACCGGCTTGAAATAAGATTAAAAAAATATGAAAGAATTATCGTTAAAGAGAATATAATGATCAGTCCGTATGAGCTTAGGTTTTCCATCAGAACAAAAGCCTTGCTATATCGTTACCATTCGCATAGACTAACAAACTCAATAAAATAACCATTCCAACAACCTGAGCATACTCCATTACCTTTTCAGGCGCAGGCTTTCCAACTGCCATTTCGTATAACAAAAAAACTACATGGCCTCCGTCTAGAGCGGGGATTGGAAGTAAATTCATGAATGCCAACATCAAAGATAAAAAAGCAGTTAGGTTCCAAAAGACTTCCCAATCCCAAACAGCCGGAAACAGGTTTCCTATTGCGCCAAAACCACCCAGCCCCTTGTATGCGCCTGTACTAGGCTTAAGTATTAATTTGAACTGATCTACATAGCTACCTAGCTTGCTTTTGGCCTTTTTGTAGCCCGCTGGTAGTGATTCAAAAAAGGAATAATTAGCGGTTTTTAAATTATATATACCCATTTCTGAAAGCTGGCTTATTGAAGGAATTAAGGCTTGATAGCCTATTTTTCCTTCAGCATCAACATCAACATTTAATGACTTAACACCACCCTTTCTTTTAATGGTTAATGAAACAGACTGTTCTTTATACTTTTCTAAGGATCTTTTCAGCTCATCAAAAAAAAGAATTTCGGTGTTGTTTATTGAAATAATTTTATCACCGCTTAACAGCCCAGCCTTTTCAGCGCTGGAGCCCCTGAGAACCTCTTTTACCATAGCAGGTATCCTTGGATAAAACATCATTGATGGCTGGTTTTCAATTAATTGTTTTGCGAAGTCTTCAGGCAAAGACATCTTAATTAACGAGCCTCCTCGATCAATCAGAACCTCATCACCAAGGAGAAGAGCCTCTAAAATTGAAGAAAACCTCTGGGGTTTTTTGTTGTCAATCGAAATAATTTTATCACCATTTTCAAAACCAAGGGAATACGCCATGTCGTCAACACACCAAACCCCATTATTCAAGTTTTGATTTGGGAGGTACTTGTCTCCATAAGCGTATAAGGTCATAGAGTAAATAAAAATACCAAGTAAAAAATTTACAGCTACACCACCTAGCATGATGATAAGCCTTTGCCAAGCGGGTTTTGAGCGGAACTCCCAGCTTTCAGGCTCTTTTTTCATCTGTTCTTTGTCCATAGACTCGTCAATCATGCCTGCTATTTTTACATAGCCACCAAGAGGAAGCCACCCGATTCCGTATTCAGTGTCTCCAACCTTTTTTTTAAAAACAGAAAACCAAGGGTCAAAGAAAAGATAGAATTTTTCAACCTTTGTTTTAAAATACTTGGCGGGTAAAAAGTGACCTAGTTCATGCAAAACAACAAGTATTGATAAACTTAGTAATAATTGAGAGGCTTTAATTAAAAATATCATTTAATAAGGCTTTTTGCTAAAAATCTAGTTTCCTGATCAATATCAATTAATAATTTGAGATCAGGCTTCTTTACAAAGTTAATTTTTTCCATGCAATTTTCAATGATATCGGACATCTTTAAAAAACTAATTCTTTCGTCCAAAAAAGCCTGAACAACAATTTCATTAGCCGCGTTTAAAACACAAGGAGCGCTTCCCCCTTTATTTGCCGCAAGAAAGGCCAGAGATAAGTTTTTAAATGTTTTGTAGTCGGGCTCTTCAAAAGAAAGGCTTGGGGAGTCTGAGAAGTCAAATCTTTTTAAGCTCGAAGGCTGTCTTTGTGGAAACGACAAAGCATAGTGTATAGGCAATTTCATGTCAGGAGCCCCGAGTTGAGCGACAATAGAGCCGTCGATAAAGCGAACAGCAGAATGAATGATGGACTGCCTATGAACAACCACTTCTATATTTTTGGCGCTAATGTCAAACAGCCACATAGCTTCTATTACCTCTAGCCCTTTATTCATTAGAGAGGCAGAATCAATAGTAATCTTTGCTCCCATTTCCCAGTTGGGGTGATTTAAAGCGTCACTGACCAGTATATTCTTCAAGCCGCTTCTTTTTTTTCCAACGAAAGGCCCACCTGAAGCGGTTAATATCAAAGATTCAACATGCTCCCGAGGCTCTCCTTGAAGACATTGAAAAATAGCTGAGTGTTCAGAGTCAACAGGAATAATTGGAACTCCTTCTTTCTTGCATAAGTTCATTATTAATTCGCCAGCAACTACCAGGGTTTCTTTATTAGCTAATGCAATTTTTTTACCACACTTAATAGCATTAATAGTTGGTTTTAATCCGCTAAAACCAACTAGGGCCGTTAAAACAACGTCTGTTGTTTCGGTTTCAACAACTTTTTCAAGAGACGAAACACCGCTGTAGACAGATATGTTTAGCCCCTTGAGCTGCTTTTTTATTTCCTCTGCGTGAATACTGTTCGCTATAACGACACTTTTTGGCCTGTGTTTGATAGCCTGTTGTATCAAAAGCTTAAAATTATTATTTGCAGTTAAAAAGTCTACCGAATAATCTGTTGTTTTACACTCGCTAATAACTTGTAGTGCTTGTGTTCCAATCGAGCCAGTTGAGCCAAGAACACCTATATTAACCTTTGTTTTCATATTTTAATAGATTGTCAGCAACACTTCTGTCGTTTGAAAGTCTTGGGACTTTATTCTGTCCACCAAGCTTGCCAACACTTTTCATGTGTTGAACGAACCCTCCTTTTTCTATAACTCTAATTTTTAAACTATCTAAAATATCACCTTTTACTAGGTCGAAGTAGTAAGAATTAATTTTTTGCATGTTTTTATCAATCTCATTCGCAAAATTAATTAAAGATTCTGGATCTTTATCAAACTCAATGAGCCATTCGTGGTGCGGCCTCCCCTTTTTTGGAGTAACTACAGGTGCGACATGAAATTCATTTACTCTACAACCATATAGCTTGCTTGCCTTTGAAAGAGCACTCTCAACTTCGCTTCCAATTACATGCTCTCCAAAAGCTGAGGTGAAATGCTTGATTCTTCCAGTTACTATTAATTTATAAGGAGTTAAGCTCACAAACATAACGGTATCCCCAATGTTATAACCCCAAAGCCCAGAGTTAGTGTTGAGGATTATAACGTAGTTTACGTTTAAAGAAACATCATCTAAAGAAATCCTTTTTGGCTTTTTATCAAAAAAAGAGTTTGCCTCAACGAACTCATAAAAAATACCATGATTAACACAAAGCAATAGACCCTCATCTTTTTGAGAGTTTTGATAAGCTATAAAACCTTCAGAAGCAGGAAACAATTCCACAGAAGGCACCTTTTTACCAATTATAGACTCAATGCTGTCGCGATAAGGTTCATAGTTAACACCCCCGTATATATATAGAGAGAAGTTGCTAAATAAATCTTTTATTTTTTTGTTGCTTTTTTTTGAAAGCCGTTCAAAATACATTTGAACCCAAGGAGGGATGCCTCCAATTATGCTCATAGGCTGATTTATGGTTTCATCTACAATAGCATCAACCTTATCTTCCCAGCCTTCAATGCAGTTAGTAGTAAGGCTTGGTAGTCTGTTTTTTTGTAAGTATTTAGGAATATGATGCGCAGTTATTCCGGAAAGCCTTCCTGTTAAAACACCATTTATGTTTTCCAATTTAGGACTGCCTTGAAGAAAAATCATTTTTCCATTTACAACAGCAGTTTTTTTTGTTTCATATATGAAAGAAAGAATTGCATCGCGAGCAGCTTTAATATGAAATGGAAGCGCCTCTTTTGTTAAGGGAATATATTTGGTACCAGAAGTTGTTCCTGAAGTTTTGCAAAAATACTGAGGTTTTCCAGGCCATAAAACATCTTTCTCACCACCTACAACTAAATCAACATATTCTTTGAGACCCTCATAATCTCTAATAGGCACATTTTTTTTCCAATCTTCGTATGTTTTAATGCTTTCGAAACCATGATCAATGCCGAAAGTTGTTTTTTTCGCCTTTTCTATAAGTTTATAAAAAGTTTTTTTTTGAAACTTAAGGGGGTTCTTTATCCACCGATCATTTCTTAATTTGACAATGTATGCAAAAGGATACGCAAGAATGCTTTTCAAACTCATTTAAAATAAAATATAATTCATTGGATTTACTGGCGAAGAGCCCTTCCAAAGCTCAAAATGCAAGTGAGGCCCCGTAGAATATTTTCCGGAATTTCCAATAATAGCGATCATTTCACCAGACTTTACATAGTCCCCTTTTGATTTAAAAACCTCAGAGTTGTGCTTGTAAAAGGATATAAAGCTGTTTTGGTGCTTGATAATGAGAACATAACCAAATTCGTGAGTCCATGAGCTAAACAGAACCATTCCGTCATCAATGGAAGAAATAAAAGCTCCTTTTTTTGAAACAACATCTATTCCAAAATGACCAATCTTTTTATTAAACCCTTCGGTAATCAACCCATTAACTGGTTTTATAAAAAAACTACTCAGGTTTTTTTCCTGTAAATTAGAATTTAAGCTTATGCTTTCCTCAGCCTCTACCTCTGCTCTTAAAATAGAATCTTCACCAGAAGGTTGAAAATCAAACTCTTTTACCATAAAATCATCTTCAAACAGATCCTGAACAATATCATTAGAAACACTGTCTGAAAGAACTTTTTTTAGGTTTTTTGTGTAAAGGCTATAGTTACCAAGACTTTTTTCAAGAGAGTCGGCTTTTTGAATCATCATTATTAATTCATTTTGCACATGAGTTTTAGACTTTCCGGGAATCAAATTTCGTAACGGAGTGTAGCCAAGCAGCAATACAAAAACAATAGAAACGGCTAGTAAAATAATAGAGGTTAGCCACAATAGACTAGCTCTAGAAAACTTAATGTTAAAAATCTCCTCTAGGCTGTTGTCGTTTATTATTGCAAAGCGAAAAAATTTATTCTTTTTTTCCAATTTTATTGGCTAATTTATATTTGTTACAAATATCATAAATTATAAACATATTTATTTTTAAGATAAATTTGTAATAAAAAACTATTATAATAGTTAATGTTTTAATGAATTCTCGAACAACACAACAACTCCTAATACAATCATTACTTCTTATTATGTTTTTGTCTTCTTGTTCAACAAAGAAAAACAGATGGGTCAACAGACAATATCATAACACAACCGCAAAATATAACGGGTATTTTAATGGCAAAGAAAGCATTAAAAAAGGGCTTAACAAAATCAATCAAAACACTGAAGAGGATTACAGTCAAATAATTACTGTTTTTAAAGAAAAAAACCTTTCTGCGTCCAAATCAGCGCACTCTTATATGGACAAGGCGATAAGAAAGGGCTCTGTAGTTATTCAAAGGCATTCGATGAAAATAAAGGGTAAAGAGTATTGCAAGTGGATAGACGACAACTACTTAATGATTGGTAAGGCCTATTTTTACAAAGGAGAATTTGATGAGGCGCTAAAGACATTTTTATTTATTATTGATGAGTTCAAAAAGACAGAGACCGCTTATGAGGCCAAAATCTTTGCTTTACGAGCTTATTCTGAAAAAAACGACTTTTTAGCCTGTGAGGGCGTAATAGCTGAACTTAATAAAAAAAGAACACTAAATAAAAAAACAAAATTATTTAAGCACAGCTCGATAGCAGACTGTTATTTAAAACAACAAAACTACTCTCTTGCAACAGATGAATTAAAGCAATGTATTAAGCTTTCAAACAAAAAACAAGCCTCAAGGTTTAAATATATTTTAGCACAAGTTTATCAAAAAGTGGGAAATCAAAAAAATGCGTTTGAACTTTTTGAAGACGTAATTAGAGAAAGCTCAGATTACGAAATGACTTTTAATGCTAAAATGAATTTGGCAAAATCTGCAATTCAAACCGGAATCAACGTAAGGAAGTCAAAAGAGGTTTTAAAAAAAATGTTGAAAGATGATAAAAACAAAGAATATCTTGATCAAATTTATTTCACCATCTCTGAAATTGATATTGCTGAAATGGATACAGCAGCCTGTATAAATAGCCTTTTAAATTCAACAAAATACAGTCTTGAAAATGACGTTCAAAAGGCGCTCTCTTTTTATAGCCTTGCTAAGATATACTACGGAAAGCAGGAATACAGAAAAGCCGGGCTTTACTATGACAGCACTGTATTTTATGTAGATAAAAATGACGAAAAATATGCTGAAATATCTGAAACCTCTCAAAACCTAAACAAGCTCATTACTAACTTAGACATTGTTTACCTACAAGACAGCTTAATAGCTCTTTCAGCACTGCCAAAAAACATTCAACTCGAGCTAGTTAATGAGATCATAAACAACATAATCGAAAATGAAAAAAAAGCAAAAGAACAGAAAACACTCATGGAGCAAAGCATGTATGAAAACAACCGATATGGCACAAGAGAACAGTTTGGAAGAAAAACATCAGGAGGTAAGTGGTACTTTTACAACCCCTCAACACTTAGCTTTGGACTTTCTGAGTTTAGAAAAAAGTGGGGAAAAAGAAAATTAGAGGACAACTGGAGAAGGAGCGACAAGGGTGTTTTAAATGAGTTTGGGGAAGACACGACATTAACAAGTAGCCAGCTAAATGAGCTAAAAGAATTAAGCGATAAGAAAAATCCTAATTACTATCTATCTAAGATTCCAAAAAGCGAAAAAGATCTAATCGCTACAAATAAAAAAATAAAAGAAGCGCTTTATCAAGTAGCAATTATTTACAGAGACTATTTCGATGACTATAAAAAAAGCAACGCTACTTTTTACGAAATATTCAGAAGATATAGTTCTGATACGATTTACGTTCCTCTTGCCTACTATAATATATATATAAACCAGCTTAATCAAGAAAAAAAGAGTCTTGCATTTAAGACCAAAGAAACCATAATATCAAATTATCCAAAATCAAAGTATGCAAAAATTCTTGACGACTCTGTTTATGTATCTGGTAGTGAAAAACAAAGAGTTAAAGACGAGGATTACTACTCAACAATTATTGAGAGTTTTTTAAATGATAACCACAATCAGGTAATTAGCCTAACTGCAAATATAAAAACACGAACACTGATTGATAAAGAGCTTTTTTTGAGAGCTCTTTCAATGTACAGACTTGGTGATACTGCTTCAGCCATATCAGAAATTAATAAAATTATAAGCAACAAAGACCTGGATCAGAGCGAGAGAGAAGAATATGCCCAGGTCTTAAAGAATATTGAAAACCCTGAAATAATACAAGAATCAAACTACTTGGCCGTTAATAAAAGCCCATATAAGCTAAATTTATTAAATGATCATATGCTTGTTTTTGTAATGCCAAAAGAAAACAGTGACATGAACTATTTAATGAGTGTTTTTTCAGACTTTAATAAAAAAGAATTTTCTACCCAAACCATTGAGGTTAGCTCTTTGATGATGGGCCTGGACCAAAACATCTTAATTATAAAAACATATATGGACTACAAGGGGTCGCTAAATTATGAGGCAAAGGCCCTAGCAGACAAGGGGGTTATGAAGGAAATGTTAAAATTAAATTTTGAAAAAATATTAATTTCAAAAGATAACTTTTCAGACTTTTATAAAGGCAAAGACTTGCAGAGGTACAAAGATTTTTATAACAAAAACTACCCAACTATTTAATAAAACAAATTTCTTAGATTTGCCAAAAACGAAACAAGATGTTTACAAATAAAAATGAATCAATGGTAAAAAATGATTTTAGCCCAGCTATTAATATGATTGGGTCAGGTACAATTATTACAGGCGATATTCAGTCTAAGGGAGATATTCGTGTGGATGGAATATTAAAGGGCTCTATAAATACAGAAGGCAAGGTTGTGTTAGGGGCTAATGGAACTATAGAAGGCGATGTTGTTTGCCAGGACGCTGATATTTCGGGGACGATAAACGCAAAAATTACTGTGTCAAAACTGCTGTCATTAAAAGCAACAGCAAGATTAAACGGAGACATTGTTACAAGCAAACTTTCTATTGAGCCTGGAGCAACATTTACAGGCTCTTGCAGCATGGGTGCCGTTATTAAAGACATTAAAAACGTTGAAAAACCTGAAAAAAAGGAAAGGTCAGCCTAAGAAATATGTAATGTTTTCCTCGATTGCACTGCAAATGGGGGTAATTATTTTTATAGGAACATGGCTTGGTCAAAAAACAGATGATGTTTTTGAAAGCAATCAGTTCTTCACGATATTTTTTTCTTTAATATCTGTTTTTATTTCACTTTATTACATGTACGTAAAAATAAAAAATGAATCTTAAATTAAGATTAGTCCTTTTAGTTGTCAACATTAGTGCTATATATATTTTTCAGAAAAATGAACTGTTATGCTTTGCTGTAAGTGCTCACTTATTCCTTTTTGCCCTTGATGTTTGTACTCAAATTTTTGAAAAGCGACTTAACAACAGAAACCCTTTATTGGCATTATCAATAAATTTTTTTAGAATTGTTTTTTGCATTGTCTTTTTACTACCTCAAATTACATCTTCAAACACAGACAGAAAACTATACATTATCAATTTTTTTCTCCTTTATTTTGTTTTTCTAATAATTAATTTAATAAACAACAAAAAACATTTAAATAAAAGCTAAAGTTGACGGGCCTTAATATAAATAAAAAGTTAATTTTGTCTTGTCTTAATATAATTAAATGACTCACAATAAAAACAAATTAGTAGCTCTGATTTTTCTGTTTTTATATCCATTGTTTTCTTTTTCAGGAGACCCAAAACCATTAAAAGAAGGTGAGATTTACAATCCTGTTCCCGCAATTATGCATCATATTGCTGATTCTCATGAGTGGCATCTTTGGGGCGAGGGTAAAAAGTCTGTTTCAATACCTCTTCCTTTAATATTATATTGTGACGGGAAACTAGATATTTTCTTTTCTTCTAAGTTTCATCATGGGAAAAAAAACGTAAAAATCGAAGATCGCGAGTATGCACTGGATCATGGTCATTTAGTTGAGGTTAATAACAAAGAGTTTGTAGATCTTTCTATCACAAAGAATGTTGCCTCTATGTTATTATCTGTGCTGGTACTTCTTCTTTTGTTTGTGGGTGCAGCAAGAAAAAGCAATCAAGATAAGGCTCCTAATGGCCTACTTTCCTTTTTAGAGCCGCTTGTTCTTTTTGTAAGAGACGATATTGTCAAACCAAACATAGGTCATGGCTTTAAAAAGTATGTACCCTATTTACTAACACTATTCTTTTTTATACTAGTTAACAACCTTTTAGGTCTTATTCCTGCCGCAGCAAATTTAACTGGTAATATAGCAGTTACTCTAGTTTTATCTTTCATAACTCTAATAGTAACTAATCTTTCAGGAAACAAAACGTACTGGGGGCATATTTTTAACCCTCCCGGTGTCCCATTGGCTTTGATGCCGATTATGATACCCATTGAAATAGTTGGAATATTTACAAAACCATTTGCTTTAATGATAAGGTTATTTGCAAATATTTCTGCAGGACATATCATTATTATGAGCCTTATTTCTTTGATATTTATGGCTCAGAGTGGATTAGGAAATGCAGGCGCTTTTGGTGTTGCGCCGGTATCAGTTCTATTTGTACTGTTTATGTACTTTATAGAAGTGCTTGTTGCCTTTTTACAGGCATACATTTTTACTTTGTTAACCTCTTTGTTTATAGGATTAGCGACAGTAGAACACCATTAAATTAAATTATTAATAACTAAAAACAAGAAAATGGAAATAACAGGAATCGCAGCAATTGGAGCTGGTTTGGCAGCAATCGGAGCAGGTATTGGAATCGGAAGAATAGGCGGCTCTGCACTTGAGGCTATGGCTAGACAGCCAGAGCATTCTGGAATGATACAAACCAACATGATTATTGCCGCAGCACTAGTCGAAGGTGTAGCGTTATTTGGCGTTGTAGTTGCATTATTGCAAGGCTAAGAATTATTAATTAACTAGCTAGCCACAACGGTTGGTTGTGGCTAGTTATACAAAAACAAATTATATGGATCCAATGGCTTTAGTAACACCAGCGATAGGGCTTGTTTTTTGGACAAGCGTGGTGTTTATATTATTAATATTTATTTTGAAAAAATTTGCGTGGAAACCTATTTTAGACTCTGTAGACAAAAGGAATAAAAATATCGAAGACGCACTACAATCTGCAGAAAATGCAAAAAAAGAAATGGAAAACCTCACTGCAGATAATGAAAAAATATTATCAGAAGCAAAAACTCAAAGAGATTTGATTTTAAAAGATGCTCGTGAAATGAAAGAAAGTTTGATAAAGGATGCAAAAGAAAAAGCAACTTTAGAAGCAGAGAAAATAATGGACGACACAAGGGAACAGATTCATAATCAAAAAATGAAAGCGATAACAGACCTAAAAAACCAAGTAGCTGATTTATCTATCGAAATTGCTGAAAAAATCATAAAAAACGAACTTAAAGATAAACAAGCTCAGAAAAAACTTGTTGTTGACGCAATGGAAGATAAAGATTTAAATTGATGAAAGATTTAAAAGTATCAAATAGATATGCAAAAGCATTGCTAGAACTAGCTGTTGAAACTAACAATTTGGAAGATTGTTTTTCTGATATGAATACGATTTTGACTGTCTGCCGAGACTCCAAAGAATTTCACCTGTTCTTAAAAAGCCCTATCATTAAGACCAACAAAAAAATAATTATAATTGAAGAAATATTTTCCAATAAATTATCCAAGCTTACCAACGGTTTTATAAAAATCATCACAAGTAAAAAAAGAGAGTCAATATTAGACTCAGTAGCAAAAAGTTTTATTTCTCTATACAAAGAGAAGAAAAACATAATATCTGCAAAATTAGTTACAGCTACAGAGATCGATAATGAAACAAGAGAAGATGTGTTAGATTTTATAAAGAAAAAGGGGTATAAAGATGTAGATCTGCAGGAAAAAATTGATAAGAGTATAATCGGGGGAGCAATAATTAATATTGGCAACAAGCAAATAGACGCTAGTGTTTCCAACAAGATTAATGAAATGAAGCAAAATTTTAGTGTAAACTTATATGAACAAAACTATTTAAACAAACAAACATGGGAGAAGTAAAGCCGGCTGAGGTGTCAGCTATTTTAAGAAAACAACTATCAGGATTTAATACCGAATCAAAACTTGAAGAAATTGGAACTGTATTGCAAGTAGGAGACGGTATAGCTAGAATATATGGTTTGAATAATGCGCAGTCTGGAGAGTTGGTCCAATTTCAAAACGGCCTACAGGCAATTGTCCTTAACCTTGAAGAAGACAATGTTGGCGCTGTACTTCTTGGGCCTTCTAAAGGAATAAAGGAGGGGGATACTGTTAAAAGAACAGGTAAAATCGCATCAATTAATGTTGGTGAAGGAATGCTAGGAAGGGTTGTAAACACTTTAGGAATGCCAATAGATGGTAAAGGCCCAATTGAAGGAGAAACTTTTCAAATGCCGATTGAAAGAAAAGCACCAGGAGTTATTTATAGACAACCAGTAAACGAGCCTTTACAAACAGGAATTAAAGCTGTTGACGCTATGATTCCCATTGGAAGAGGGCAGAGAGAATTAGTTATTGGAGATAGACAAACGGGGAAAACAGCTGTTGTAATTGACACAATCATTAATCAGAAGGAATTCTACGACAAAGGTGAGCCTGTATTTTGCATCTATGTTGCTGTTGGACAAAAAGCCTCAACAGTTGCAGCAATCGCAAAGACATTACAAGAAGCGGGCGCACTTGAATATACTGTAATCGTTTCAGCTAACGCAAGTGACCCCGCACCTCTTCAATTTTACGCTCCTCTTTCAGGCGCCGCAATCGGAGAGTATTTTAGAGATACAGGAAGACCTGCTTTAATAGTTTATGATGATTTGTCAAAACAAGCCGTAGCATATAGAGAGGTTTCACTGCTTCTAAGAAGGCCCCCGGGCAGAGAGGCTTATCCAGGAGATGTATTCTATTTACATTCCAGACTGTTAGAAAGAGCGGCAAAAGTCATAAATGATGATAAAATAGCTTCTCAAATGAATGATCTTCCAGAGTCTTTAAAATCAAAAGTAAAAGGAGGAGGGTCATTAACAGCGTTACCGATAATTGAAACACAGGCGGGAGATGTGTCCGCATATATACCAACTAATGTGATTTCAATTACCGATGGTCAAATCTTTCTTGAATCAAACTTATTTCTTTCAGGAGTAAGGCCGGCAATTAATGTAGGGATTTCAGTTTCTAGAGTAGGTGGGTCTGCTCAAATTAAATCAATGAAAAAAATAGCAGGAACGCTTAAGTTAGATCAGGCGCAGTACAGAGAATTAGAGGCTTTTGCAAAATTTGGATCAGACCTTGATGCAGCAACAACAGCCGTAATTGAAAAGGGAAAACGAAATGTTGAAATTTTAAAACAAGGACAATATTCCCCTTTAAGAGTAGAGGAGCAGGCAGCTATAATTTATTGCGGAACAAATGGCCTGTTAATGGATGTTCCTGTATCTAAAATAAAAGAATTTGAAAAGGAATACATCTCTTTCTTACACACTAAACATCAAGATGTGTTAGATCAGTTAGCATCAGGCAAATTAGATGATAAAATAACATCATGTCTAAAAGAAGCAGTAAATGAATTAGCTCCAAAGTATAAGGAAAATGCCTAATTTAAAAGAAATAAAATCTAGAATAACATCTGTAAAGTCTACTATACAGATAACTTCAGCGATGAAAATGGTTTCAGCCGCCAAGTTGAAAAAAGCTCAAGATGCTATAATACAATTAAGGCCATATTCAAATAAGCTAACTGAAATAATGTCATCAGTATCATCAGCTTCAGAAGACAGTTCTCAAAACAAATATTCAGAAGTAAGAGATGTTAATAAAATTTTACTTGTTCCAATTACGTCTAACAGGGGCTTGTGCGGTGGTTTTAATGCAAATATTCTAAAAAAAACAATTGAGATAGAAAAAGATTTAAACTCTAAGTCAGAGTTAACAATACTATCTATTGGAAAAAAGTCTTCAGAGTTTTTTAAAAAAAACAAATACAATGTTCACTCAACTCATGATGAGGTTTTTCAAGATGTTAACTATGAAGATGTATCAAAAATCGCAGAACTGATATTAAATGATTTTGCAAATGAAAAATTTGATAAAGTTATTATAGTTTATAATCAATTTAAAAATGCCGCAACTCAAATTGTTATGCAAGAGGATTTCTTACCACTTAATAAAACTCAATCTGAAAATAGCCAAGAAGCTATAGACTATATTTACGAGCCTGGTAAGGATGAAATTTTAAACGAATTAATACCGAAATCGTTAAAAACACAACTCTTTAAAGCAATATTAGACTCAAACGCATCAGAGCACGGGGCTAGAATGACCGCAATGCATAAGGCTACAGAAAATGCCACTGAACTAAAAAATGAATTAACACTTTCCTACAACAAAGCAAGACAAGCCGCAATCACTGGAGAGATACTTGAAATCGTTGGTGGAGCAGAAGCTCTTAACGGCTAAGCTCAGTTAATACCTTTTTATATATTTACATTTAAAATTGTGTGAAATGAACAATCTATTAATTTCCAACAAAGAACTTATTACAACTATTACTATTAATAGGCCTAAACAACTAAATGCTCTAAACATTTCTACAATCGAAGAGCTTGGAAAAGTCTTCAATAACTTGCAAAATGATAAAAACACAAGAGTTATAATTTTAACAGGGGCTGGAGAAAAATCTTTTGTAGCTGGAGCAGACATAAAAGAGTTTAGCAATTATGATAACAAACAAGGCACAGATCTATCGCGAAACGGTCATTTAAACCTATTTAATTTAATTGAAGATTTTCCAAAACCAGTCATTGCAGCTATAAATGGATACGCATTAGGAGGAGGCCTTGAGCTTGCATTATCTGCACATATTAGAGTTGCCTCGAAAAATGCTAAACTTGGACTTCCAGAAGTTTCACTAGGTGTAATTCCCGGTTATGGAGGAACACAGAGGCTAACAAATTTAGTCGGAAAAGGAAGAGCTATGGAATATATATTAACAGCTAAAATGATTGGGGTTGAAGACGCAAGGCATAGTGGTTTAATAAACGAATATTGTGAGCTAGAGGAGCTCTTGCCTAACTGTGAAATTATAGCTAGAAAAATTATTAAAAACTCTCCAAGAGCAATTTCAAAGGCAATAAAATGCATAAATGCGAGTTTAAAGAACGAAAGCGGGTATGAAACTGAAATTGAGGAGTTTGGTAAATGTTTTCAAACAGATGACTTCATTGAAGGCACGACTGCTTTTCTAGAAAAAAGAAAACCAAAATATAATTGATCCAATTAAAAAAATTAGCCGGTCAAACAGCCATATACGGAGTTAGTAGTGTTATAGGTAGACTATTAAATTATTTACTTACACCTATTCTAACAAGACCAGAAATAGGAGGATTCAACCCTGGAGAGTATGGTGTTATTACAGAAATGTACGCTTACCTTGCATTCCTGATTGTTTTTTTAACATACGGCTTGGAAACAGCATTCTTTAGGTTTAAACAAAAAAATGAGGATAAAAAATATGTTTATAGCACTGCTTTAATCTCTTTACTAGCATCTTCAACACTATTTATTTTTTGCGTATTCCTTTTTTCATTTGAAATTTCAAGCTTTTTAGGCTATCCAAATAATCAAGAGTACGTTAAATGGTTTTCAATTATTGTGGGAATTGACGCGGTATGTTCTATTGTTTTTGCTAAGTTAAGATATGAGAACAAGGCCTTAAAGTTTTCACTAGTCAGAGTCATGTCTATAGCCATAAATATTTTTGCAGTATTATTTTTTCTTATTGTCTGTCCATTATTACAAAGCGAAGACACACTATCTTATCTAACAAAAAGTTTTTACGACCCACAAGTTGGAGTTGGCTATGTTTTTATAGCAAACTTAATTGCCTCATCAGCAACCTTATTAGTTTTACTTTCAGAAATGAAAGGTATAAGGTGGGGCCTTAATTACATTTTATGGAAAAAAATGATCAGATATTCATTACCGCTTATGATAGCGGGCCTAGCAGGAATGATAAATGAAACTGTTGATAGGGTACTTCTAAAAAAACTATTACCCTCAATAAAAGATACATCAGCAAATCCGAGTGGAGATATAATGTATGAAATAGGAATTTATGGTGCTTTTTATAAAATATCAATATTTATGATGCTATTTATACAAACATTCAGATATGCGGCGGAGCCCTTTTATTTTAAGTATAAGAAGGAAAAAGATTCAAAAAAATTATATGCTGATGTAATGAAATATTTTGTTATTGTCTCTTCAACTATTTTTTTAGTAGTAATGATAAATTTCGATTTGTTCAAGTACTTTATTGGAACACAATTTCATGATATAAGAGGCTTTAAGATTGTTGCCGTTCTGATGCTCGCTAATTATTTCTTTGGACTTTATTATAATTTATCTATTTGGTATAAACTAACAGACAAAACACACTATGGGGCATATATTTCAATTTTTGGAGCGGCTATTACTATATCACTAAATTTCATGCTTGTGCCAGTTATTGGTATTTTTGGATCTGCAATAACTACTCTAGTTTGTTATGTAACAATGACCATAGTTTCGTTTTATTTTTCAAGGTTTAATTACAAAGTCCCATATGACTTAAGGTCAATATCAATATACTTTATTTTAATGATTTTTATTTTTATGATTAGTCAATTTTATAAATTAGGTGAAATAATTAATTCTATCTATATCCTTATCTTTATTTTTGCAGCATATGTGTTAGAGTTTAAAACAAAAAAATAAGAACAAAATGACAGATGTATTTGAAGATATAAACAAATTCGCAACGGCTTGTGATCAAGAGCCAAGCAAAGAAAATTACGATATGTATCTTAATCTAGTTCGAGAAGAAATGGACGAATTAGAAGAAGCTATTAAGAAAAACGATAGAGTAGAACAGTTAGATGCATTAATCGACATCTTAGTGGTTACACTAGGCGCCATTAGAGCAGGTGATTTTAAAGGCAAAAGTGCATGGAAAGAAGTGATGAAGACAAACTTTGCTAAAATCAGTGCAGAAACAGGAAAAGTAATTAAGCGTGAGGATGGAAAGGTGTTAAAGCCGAAAGGATGGGAGGCTCCAAAACTTAAACAATTTATATAAAAATTTTAAATGAATATTATAATACCTATGGCTGGAAGAGGCACAAGGCTAAGACCGCATACTCTCACTACACCAAAGCCACTAATCAAAATAGCCGGAAAAACAATAGTTCAAAGATTGGTTGAAGAAATATCTGCTTCATTTGAGGAAGCAATTGATAATATTGGATTTGTTGTTGGAGATTATGGCACTGAGGTGGAAAAAGACCTAATAAAAATTGCAGAAAAGTTAGGGGCCAATGGGCACATCTTTTATCAAAACAGGCCCTTAGGAACAGCGCATGCTGTTTTATGTGCTGAGAAAATAATGACTGGAAGTTGTGTAATAGCTTTTGCTGACACTCTGTTCAAGTCTGATTTTAATATAAATAAATCTGTAGATGGAACAATATGGGTAAAAAAAATAGATGACCCTAGTTCATTTGGAGTTGTAAAAATTGATAAGGATATTATCACAGACTTTGTTGAGAAACCGGATGTGTTTGTTTCGGACCTCGCCATTATTGGAATTTATCATGTTAAAGACTCATCAATTTTAAAAAGTGAAATAAAGTTTTTGATTGACAATAATATAAAAGACAAAGGTGAATACCAACTTACCAATGCTTTGGAAAATATGAAAAATAAAAATTATAAGTTTGGTGCAGCTGAGGTTCGAGAGTGGTTAGATTGTGGTAACAAAGACGCAACATGTTATACTAATCAAAGGGTATTACATCATCAAAAAAACAATGTGGATCAAACCAGCCAAATTATTAATTGTGAAATTATAGAACCATGTTATATTGGTAAAAATAATTTCATTCAAGATTCTATAATTGGTCCGCATGTCTCAATCGAGGACAACAACAAAATAGAAGATTGTGAGCTGAACAATGTTATTTTGCAAAGCAATAATGATATTAGTAAAATTAAACTCAAAAACTCAATGGTTGGTAGTTTTACATCTATAGATGGAAAAAACACGTCTCATCAAGTTAGTATAGGAGACTTTACTGTCATAGAATGAAAATTAAAATTTTAATATTATGTTCATTAATCTTTTTCTCAGAACACACATATTCCCAGTGGAACAAAAAAAGAGAAAAAAATAAAACTAAGCTTGTTTTAAGTGATGGTGACAGAAAGAAGTTTGATCATAATTTTTTTGAAGCATTAAAGCAGAAACATCTTGAAAACTATGATGATGCTTTAGTACTGTTTGAAAAATGTATAAAAATTAATCCTAACGCTGCAGCACCTTTATATGAGGCTGCAAAAATTTACAAAAATCTAAACCAAAGCAATCAAGCGCAAGAATATTCTTTAAAAGCTTATAAGCTAAATGAAGCTAATGAAACATACGCGTATTTATGTGCTCGTTTGCTTAGTAAGCAAAAAAAATACCAGCAGGCTAAAGACATATATAAATCCTTAACCAAAACAAATAAAAAAAGTGAAATATACTTTTATGAACTAGCTGATATTTATATACTATCAAGTGATTTTAAAGGTGCAATAAAAACATACAATGAACTTGAAAGTATAATAGGAATTAATAAAATGCTTTCTTTACAAAAGCATAAAATATATATGCAAATCTTAGATGTAGAAAATGGAAACAAAGAGCTTTTAAGGCTAGCAGAAGAATTTCCTGAGGATACAGATGTTTTGGAAATTTTAGCTGAGGGATATTTACTAAATAATGAAAAGGAAAAAGCGTTTGAAATATTTAAAAAAATTTCTGAACTAGATAAAGATAACGGAAGAGTATATCTAATGTTATATGACTACTATAAATCTATTGGAGAAAATGAAAAAGCTTTTGAGGAGCTCGCTAGAGCCTTTGAAAGCAGTAGCTTAAGTATTGATGGGAAAATACCAATACTAGTCTCTTATTTAAACTTATTACAAGATTCAAGTTATAAGGCTCAAGCATTTCATCTTTGTAGAAAAATAGTCCAAGCGCACCCTTTAGACCCTAAATCATATGCCGTCTTTGGAGATTTGCTTTATGAGGATAGACAGCTTGACTCAGCAGAGGTTTATTACAATGAAGTTTTAAAAATTGATAAATCCAAGCCTCAAATTTGGACTCAGCTAATTTTTGTAAATGCAGAAAGAAATGAATATGATAAGGTGCTAAACATTACAGAAGAAGCTTTATTATATTTTCCAACAAATGCTGTTTTTTATTACTTTAATGGAATATCCTTGCTTAGAAAAAAAGAATATAAAACTTCTATCAATATTTTTAATCAAGGCATAGAATACGTTTTTGACAATAATATTTTATTAAATGAATTTTATAATTCTTTAGCAGAATGTTATAATGAAATAAAAGAGCATGAATCTTCAGATTCTCTGTTTGAATTGTCGCTTAAGATAAATCCGTCAAATCCAACTGTATTAAATAATTATAGCTACTACTTATCTTTAAGAGGTGTGGATTTAGAAAAAGCAAAAGAAATGTCATTTAATAGTAATTTGCTAGAGCCAAATAATGGAACATTTCAAGACACATATGCCTGGATACTTTATAAATTACAACGATATGATGAAGCTTTATCATGGATTGTGAAGGCGGTTGAAAATGGAAGCAGAGAAAGCCCTGTCGTATTAGAACATTATGGAGATATACTTTATAGGCTAAACCGAAAAAATGAGGCGGTTGAAAAATGGGAACAAGCCAAGACTTTAGGTAAGGGTTCAGATCTATTAGAAAAAAAAATAAGAGAAAAAAAATTATATGAGTAAGATTAAATACTTGTTGTTTTTTTTCTTAACATCTTGTAGCTTTCCTTATTTAACAAATACAAATGTTAATGAAAGCCAAAATTCTGATTTGCAAATTAAAAACAGTTTCAAAGCTTCAGGAAAATTTACGTATTACGAACAAAACTCTCCAGTGAATGGGAAAATTAATTTAATTTTCGATTATAATGATAATCTATGGGTTTCGGTAAATTCATTATTTAATTTAGAGCTCTTTCGTGTTAGTTTAATAGCAGATACACTTTGTTTAATAAACAGAATTGAAAAAAATTACCAAAAAATAAGTTTTAATGACTCAACAAACATCTTGAATGAAAATTTATTGGAGAAAATAAAGAATTTTGAGAATACCGAATTAGAATTTAAAGGAACCACTTTTCATTTATTTTTCAGTGAATTTAATGATGCTACATTTTCTAAATTGCCTAAAAAAATAATTTTAAAAAAAGAAGACGATGAAGACATTTTTTTAAAAATCAACCTCAACAAAGTTCAAAGAACAAATCAAAAAATTGAGATTAATATTCCAGACAGCTATGAAAAAATTTAATCTCATTCTTTTCTTAGTTGTTGTCTGTAAGATTGTCTTCGCTCAAAGTAAAGACGATTTAAAAAAAGAGAAGAAAAAAATAGAAAATGAGATCAAAATAACAAATGGTCTTCTAGAAAAAACAAAACAAAATAAATTAAAATCTTTAAATTATTTGAATGCTCTTAGTACACAAATAGAAAAAGAGGAAAGTTTAGTTAAAATGCTGAACATTGAAATTAAATTAAAAGAAAGAAAAATAAAAAATATTAATAAAACAATATTAGAAAGTAATGAGGTTATTTCCTCTAAAGAAGCAGAGCTTGAAACACTTATGGAAAATTATTCCAAAATTATTTTTTCATATAGTAAAAATAAAGGTTTAAAAGATCAGTTAATGTTTATTATTTCTTCTGATGATTTTAACCAGGCTTATAAAAGGCTATTATATGTAAAGCAATATACGGCTCAAAGAAAAAACTATTCAATTCAAATATCAAAAGAACAGAATGAAGTAAAGCAAGAAATTAATAAGCTAGAACTCATAAAGAAAGAGCTTGAGGAAAACACTTTTCAAAAGAAAAAACTTTATGAAAACAAATATGAAAACCTTAACGAAATTTCTGATAAAAAAGCTGAGAAAGAACAATTGATTTCTAAACTTGTTAAATCAGAAAAATATTTTAAGAAAGAACTCAAGGAGAAACAAAAAAAAGCTAATGATTTAGATGAAAAAATTAGAAAAATTATTGAAGAGGAGATTAAGAAAGCAAGAGAGCTTGCAGAAAAAGCTAATAAATTAAACCTTTCACCTGAAGCTTTAGAGTTAACAAAAAAGTTTGCAGAAAACAAGAGAAAGTTGCCGTGGCCAGTTGAGACGGGGGTTGTTATTCAAAAATTTGGGAACAAAAAACATCAAATTTTTTCGGAAGTACAAACTTTTAACAATGGTGTTGATATAGTAACAGAAAAAAACGCAATAGTGAATGCAATTTTTGATGGAAAAATCTCAAGAATTTTTGTTGTTAAGGGAGAAGGAAAGGCAATATTAATTTCGCATGGAGAATTTTACACTGTCTACTCTGGACTTCAAGATGTAGTTGTTGAAACCGGAGAGAAAGTTTTAACAAGAGAGAAGATAGGTGAAGTTAGATATAATGAAAAAGAACAAAGATCTCTTTTACATTTTGAAATTTGGAAAGGTTATGATAAAGTTGATCCTGGAGATTGGATTTACAAACTTTATTAAGCAACAAATTGTTAAATTTGCTAAAATTAAATTATGAAATCAATGATTATCTTAGGTATGATTGGACCATGGCAAGTGGTTCTTATAGTTCTAGTTGTCTTAATTTTATTTGGTGGAAAAAAAATCCCAGAGCTTATGAAGGGCCTAGGAAAGGGAATGAAGGAATTCAAAGATGCTACCAAGGAAATTGATAAAGACAAAGATAAGAGCTGAGTTGAAAAACAAAAAATCTTTTTTACAAGTAAGAGATGACCTTCAGAACCAAAAAACTACCGTTAGGTCTATAACTGCAAATTACATAAAGTCAATACATGATAATAAAGACTTAAATGTTTTTATTGAAGTTTTTGAAAATGAAGCTTTAAATCGAGCTAATGAAATCGATGAAAAAATAAAAAGCAAAACTCAGGGTAAGCTTGCTGGTATGATTATAGCAATCAAAGATAACTTGTGCTATGAGAATCATCTTGTAACAGCCTCATCAAACATACTTAAAGGCTTTAAGTCTAATTATTCTGCTACAGCAATCGAAAGACTTTTAAAAGAGGATGCTATAATTATTGGTCGAGTAAACTGTGATGAGTTTGCAATGGGAAGCACTAATAAAAATAGCGTCTATGGCCCACCATTAAATCCATTAAACAAAAAGATGGTTACTGGAGGGTCTTCTGGAGGGTCAGCTGCAGCTGTGGCAGCAAATCTTTGCATGTTGAGTTTAGGCTCAGACACGGGTGGTTCTGCTCGTCAGCCAGCATCTTTTTGTGGTGTTTTTGGCTTTAAACCTACATATTCAAGAGTTTCAAGACATGGTTTAATTTCATACGCTTCATCATTTGATCAAATAGGAGTTTTATCAAACTCTCTCTTTGATAACGCCTTGGTCTTAGAGGTAATTTCCGGACATGATTATAATGATAATACGTCTAGTAAGAAAAGAGTTGAATCTTATTCTAATTTCGAAAAGAAGCCCAATTATAAAATAGCGTTTTTAAAAGAAACTCTAGATTTAAAAGGACTCGATATTAGTATCAAAAAATCAATATCAGATTTAATAGAGTCACTTAAGTCTAGCGGACATCAAGTTGAAATATATAGTTTTCCTTTTCTTAAATATATAGTACCAACGTATTACGTCCTAACTACTGCTGAAGCCTCATCTAATCTTGCTAGATATGATGGTATAAGATATGGACACAGAAGTAGTGAAGCAGAAAATCTTAATGACACATTTGTAAAGTCTAGGACTGAGGGGTTCGGACAGGAAGTAAAGAGAAGAATTATGTTAGGAACCTTTGTTTTGAGTTCTGAGTATCAAGACGCATATTATACTAAAGCTCAAAAAATCAGGTCTTTAATACAAAAGGAAACCAATAAAATTTTTGAAAAATTCGATTTTATTATCACACCTTCAACGCCTAATACTGCTTTTGAAATAGACAGTGAAACTGATGATCCGACAGACCTTTACATTGAAGATATCTTTACGGTTCATGCTAATCTTACAGGTAACCCTGCTATATCAGTTCCTTTTGGAAAATGTAAAAAAAACTTACCATTTGGAATTCAAATACAAGCTAAAAACTTTGATGAGAAGAAAATTTTCAACTTTGTTAATCAATTTTTGACACATAATATTTAATAAATAAATTATAAGTTTTTTTCAGCAAATATTTAAAACACTAAATTGCATTTGTGAAAAGATATTTAATTCTAATAGTTATTGTTTTATCTACCATCTTTTATTTAGTTAACAATACGGACAAGATTAAAATTGATTTTGAGGAAGAAATTAAAGAGCCAAATATAAAATTCGGGTTTGATTTAGATTTGTTTAGCATAAAAAATGGAACGATAAAAGATGGGCAGGTTCTAGGTGAGATATTATACTTGCATCATATTGATCACAATCAAATTAATAGAATTGTAAAAAAATCAAAAGATATTTTTGATTTTAGAAGAGCTGTTCCTGGTAAAAAATATACAGTCTTATGCTCTAAAGACACAAATGAAACTGCACAGGTATTTATTTATGAAAAATCACTCGCAGAATATGTCGTATTCGATATTAGAAATGATATTAAGGTTTATATAGGTAAAAAACCTATTGAGATAAAAAACAGACTGTCCAGTGGCATTATTGAAAGCTCATTATGGAACACTTTAGTTAATAATAACTTAAGCCCAGCTTTAGTTGTGGAGCTTGAAGCAATATATGCTTGGACATTAGATTTTTTTAAAATTCAAAAAGGAGATTACTTTACTGTATTGTTTGAAGAAAAATATGTTGAAGGAGAGTTTATTGGAATAGGAGATGTGAAAGCAAGTTCTTTCACACATTCAGGAAATAATTTTTATGCATTTTATTTTGAAGAAAATGAGCTTTACGGAGATTTTTTTGATCACGAGGGGAACAACCTGAGAAAAACATTTTTAAGGGCACCCATTAAATATAGTAGAATTTCATCAAGATTCAGTAAAAGACGAAAACACCCCGTAACTGGACAGTGGAAAGGTCATTTTGGCACCGACTATGCAGCTCCCACAGGAACTCCCATAATGGCAACAGCAAATGGTACGATTAGCAGGGCCTCATACAGCAGAAATAATGGCAATTATGTTAAAATTAAACACAATACAAAATACTCAACTCAATATTTACACATGAGTAAAATAGCTTCAGGTATAAAAAAAGGAAAATTTGTTAAACAAGGAGATGTCATTGGTTATGTTGGTAGTACAGGACTAGCAACCGGACCACATGTTTGTTATAGGTTTTGGAAAAACGGAAGACAAGTAGATCCCTACAGAGAAAAACTTCCTGCTGGAGAGCCAATAAAAAAAGAAAATAAAGAGAATTATATGCTTCTTAAAGACAGTTTGTTACAGTTGTTACAATCAGAAACACTTTATGATCTTTGATAAAAAATTAATTTCTTTTTTTTTAACTCTTTTGTTAACTTCTACATCTTTTTCACAAAATAATTTTATTAAAAATGACGGTCAGCATCCAAAGAAAGTTTTTTCAAAAGCTAATTTTTCTCAAGGGGCTTTCTTTGTTGAGACTGGAGGCTTTACATATAACTTATTTGATAAAAATAAATTAAGAGATATACACGAGGGGTTTTCTGAAGATAGCTATATTGATGCTCACTCATACAAGGTTAGCTTCATAAATTCACTAAAATCAAATGAGATAGATTTTATTGATGCAGGTAATTACTATGAAAATTATTACATAGGCTCTAAAGAAAATTGGGTTGAGAATGTAAAAACTTACAATAAAATTAAGCGACCTCTTTATGAAGGAATATTCTATGTAATTTATTTTGAAGGAAATAATATAAAATATGATATTCATGTTGAAAAAAACCATAATCCTAGAAATATACAGATTGAATATAAATATGTAGATGACATAAAATTAACTGAAAACAATACTATTGTTATAAAAGCTTCATTTACTCAAGTAGAGGAGAAAATACCTGAAGTCTATCAAATAATTAATGGAAAAAAAATCTATGTAGACTGTAAATATCAACTAAAAAATAATGTTGTTAGCTTTTCCTTTCCAAATGGATACGATAAAAATTATGAGCTAGTAATTGATCCAGAACTAGTTTTTTCAACCTACTCAGGTTCTTCAGCTGATAATTTTGGATATACTGCTACTTATGATAAACAGGGAAACCTATATGCTGGAAGTATTTCATTTGGACCAGGCTATCCAACCACACTGGGAGCTTATCAGCTAAACTTTAATGGAGGTGTTGGTAACGGAGGAACAGATATAGCAATAACTAAATACAATAATACTGGCACACAAAGAATATATTCAACTTATCTAGGGGGGAGTTTTGATGAATTACCTCATAGTATGATAGTTAGTGATTTAGGTGAGCTTTATATGTTTGGAACAACTGGATCGGAAGATTTCCCCACTACTGAATCTAGCTTTGATACAACTTTTAATGGAGGAACTAATTTTGTGCCTAATGGAATAGGAGCTAGCTTTCCTAACGGATCTGATATAATTATTTCAAAATTAAGCTCTAGTGGGGGGCAACTAGTTGCATCAACTTTTTTTGGAGGATCTTTAAATGATGGGTTAAATAATTCATCAAAACTTACTTTTAATTACGCTGATGAGGTAAGGGGAGAAATAGAAATTGATAGCGACAACAATATAGTAGTAGGAACTTGTACTAGATCCAAAGACTTCCCCACACTTAAGCCAATCCAACCTGATTTAAGTTCTGGATTAGAAGGCTGTATTTTTAAGCTAGACAGGCACTTATCAAATATTATTTGGAGCACGTATTTTGGTGGGTCAGGTGACGATTGCATTTACTCTGTTGATTTTAATAGAAATAATGATATTGTATTTGGAGGGGGAACAACATCACCAGATTTAAACACGACACCTTCAGCATTTCAGCAAAGTTATAATAGTTCTAATGCACTAAGCTCAGATGGTTTTATAACTACGATTGATAATAATGCAGATAGTATCTTTTTCTCTACATATTTTGGCACAGACTCATATGATCAAGTTTTTTTTATAGATGTTAGCAAAAATGATCAAGTTCACGTCTTAGGACAAACAAATGACACCAATAATTTTTTTATTAAAAACTCAACAATATCTACACAAAAGTCAGGACAATTTATTTCGACTCTTTCAAGTAGTTTATCCTCACTCATAAGGTCATCTGCAGTAGGGTCAGGTAAAGGAACGCCTGACATATCACCAACAGCATTTATGGTTGATTTATGTAATAGTTATTATCTGTCAGGTTGGGGAAGTAGTATAAACGGACAGCTCTCAACCTTAAACCTTCCTACTTCAGATAGTGCTTTTCAAATCACAACAGATGGTAATGATTTTTACTTCATGGTTATCAGTGAAAGCATGGACAATGTTGATTATGCAACTTTTTTTGGGGGAAATGTAAGCAGAGAGCATGTTGATGGTGGCACGTCAAGATTTGATAATAAAGGTGTAATATATCAATCAGTTTGTGCAGGCTGTGATGGCAATAATGATTTTCCAGTGAAGCCAAATCCTGGAGCTGTTTCAACAACAAATAATAGCCCAAACTGTAATAATGGGGTTTTTAAATTTGACATGAACACACCTCTTGTTGTTTCAGATTTTCAAGCACCTTTAATAGGGTGTGATTTAACAATTCAGTTTAATAATATTACAGATACTATTTCTAATACATTATTTTATTGGGATTTTGGTGATGGTAACTCAAGTATTCAAGCCTCACCCATACACACATATGATACTACAGGAAACTATTTGGTTAGACTTATTTCTATCGATTCACTTTCATGCAATATTTCTGATACAATACAAAAAGAATTGTATATACTCGGTAATCAAAAAAAATCAGCTCCTGAGCTTTATAAATGCAAATATGAAAAAATTAGAATTGGTTTAAATAATCCAATTTCAATTAATTCGAGTTACTCTTGGAATCCCATTAACGGATTAAGCTCTTACAACGTTCAAAGACCGTTTACCAACATTGATTCCACAACAGAATATACTTTAGTAATTAATTATAATAACAACTGTTTTGACACGATAACTCAAAAAGTGAATGTAGATGACATTAATGTATTTGCTAGCGATGACACATCATACTGTAATGATTCAATTATTTTAACTGCAGTTTCAAATGACAGTAGTGCAAATCTTATTTGGTCAAGTGATGTTAATTTTAGCAATATTTTAAGTTCAGGAGATAGTATTAAAGCGATACAGGTTATGAAATATTTTGTTAGAGCTGATAATGGGAATTGCTTTAGTAGTGATAGTGTCTCAATTAAGTCAGAAAATATTGATGTATCTTTAGTTGGTGATAATAGTATTTGCTTTGGAGACAGTAGTTTGATAATAGTTAATAATTTAGTGCCAGGAAACCCAATTCAATCTTACGACTGGAAAGAAAGCATCTCATCATTTGGAACAGACTCCTCTCAAGTATATGTTGTTCCAGAGTTTTCAAAGTATTATGAAGTTGAAGTAATCAACAACCAAGGTTGTAAAATTAATGACTCTATTTACGTGGAAGTTATTCAAAGACCAACTATTGACTCACTATGGGTAAGTGACTCTATAATATTCTACGGTCAAGAAGTAACACTAAGCCTACTAACTGACTTTCCTTATTCTTGGTCAAATAACTATCAAAACAAATCTTTCACATTGAATCTGTATTCAGATGAAATGTTTTTTGTTGAAGTAAATAATAGTGGATGTGTTGAAAAAGGTTCTATATTTATTAAGGTAAGAGATTATAATTGCGATCTATCAAAAATAAATATCCCAAATGCATTTTCTCCAAATGGGGACCAGATAAATGATCTTTATAGAATCACAGATTATGACGGTGTAGTTGAAAGGTTTCATATTCTAATTTACAATCGCCTGGGCCAAAAAGTCTTTGAATCAAAAAATATTTTTGACTATTGGGATGGAAGATACGATGGAAAAGTTTTGACAAACCAGGTTTTTGACTTTTACCTCGATATAGGATGTTACGGAAATAAAGAATTTATATATAAAGGAAATATTAACCTTATTAGATGAAAAAAGTTATTTTTTACACGTTAATATTCTCATCAATTATTTGTAGATCGCAAGACACTCACTTTTCACAAATATCAAAAAATGAACTACTAATCAATCCATGTTTTACTCAAAAAATTGTAAGCGATTATGCGTTTAAAGTTCAATCTAGGAGTCAATGGCAAAGTGTTGCAGAACCATTTAAAACATTTTCAGCAACTGTCTATATCAAAGAAATTCGAAATATAGGATCATTGGGTATTAATTTCTTATCTGATAATTCTGGAAATGCTAGCCTAAATAATAATGGTTTGAATTTTTTTTTCTCAAAAGATATTATGTTTGTAGAAGGTCTTTCATTTGGCACGGGAATTTCTTTTAACCAGCGGTCAGTAAATTTTTCCGAATTAAATTTTGAACAATATGAATACTTTTCAAGCTCAAAAAAAAACTACTTTGACCTTGCTCTTGGAACTAATTACTCTTTTGATTTTAATAATAATCATTCTCACAACCTTGGACTATCCATTAATCATTTGAATAAACCTAATGTTTCATTAATTTCATCAGATGATAAATTACAATTGAAATATAATTTCGCATACTTTTATAATTTGAATCTTAACAATATAAATTATGAAACATTCCTTTTTCATTCTCTTCAAAACAGCCAGAACGAAACATTACTAGGCTTTAATCTTCAATATATTTTTAGAAATACTATTAAAAATAAAACAATAATAAAACCACTTTTGTGCTATAGATTTTCTGACGCAATAGTTGCAGGATCTGGATTTCGTCATAATAACTACGAGTTTACATTTACATATGACATTAATGTTTCTGAGTTTTCAAAAGCTACCAATTACAGTGGAGCTATTGAGTTTACTTTAATTTACTATCTTTTTAAAAAGCAACAACAAAATACAATAGTTAAATGTCCAAGTTATATTTAATTTTAATTTTTCTTCATCTATATTTTTTTTCTACTTCGCAATCTTTGCAAATAGAAAAGCTAAAGGGCAGTATTAATACTATTAAAAATTCTGAACTCAACTTTAGATATATTAACGACAGTACAGCAATTTACACGGAGCTAAATAATGAGAAATCTAATTTGTCTTATGCGGTAAAAAAACAAGACGAATGGTTTAAGTCAAGAGAACTTAAATTTAATTCAATTAAAAAAATTGCAAACTTTTGTTTTGAAAATAATAATTCCGGATATTTTAGTATTTGTGAAAACGCTAAATCATGTAAGATTTCATATGTAGAGAATATTACAAATGTTAGAAGGTTTAAACTTCTTTCAAAAAGCATAAACGAAAAAAATTATAACAATACAAATCCGTTCTTCGTTGATCATAATAATAGAAAAGTTTTATATTTTGCTAGCGACAGAAAAGGAGGTTATGGCGGTTTGGATATATGGTTTTCTTTTAAAAATGACGACGGAACATTCAGTTCACCAATAAATGCAGGGCCTGCAGTTAACTCAGAATATGATGAAATAACTCCTTTTTATGATACTTCGCGGGAACTCATGTATTACAGTTCAAATAAAAACTTATCAATGGGTTTTGACATATATTATTCATCAGGTTTTCTAAATAAATGGGAATCATCGAAATCTTACTCAGAGATTAACTCTAAATATGATGAAACATATTTTTCAGTCATTAGTGATACCGTTTCTTATTTTTCATCTAGTAGAGATAATTGTAGTGATTCGATAAGTTGTTGTAGCGATATTTATTTTTTAAAAAAAGTATATTCGAGAGATGATAAATTAAAATTTAGTCAAAAATTTGAATTACCAATTAATTTATATTTTCATAATGATCAACCTGATTGCTGCACATTAGATACAACTACTAATAAAGATTATTATGAGTCTTACGTTGATTATTATCTTTTAAAAAATCAGTATTATGATTTTAATAGAAATAATCAAATCATTAGTTTTTTTGAAGATTCATTGATTAAAAACTTTAATAAATTCAATAATCTTATTGATCAGATAATTATCTTAGTTAGACAAGGGAAAAGCATATCGATTACAATTGAGGGTTACGCAAGTCCATTATTTGAAAGTTTATATAATCAATCTTTATCAAAAAGAAGAATCTCAAGTGTAAAAAACTATATCGAATCTTATGACTCTTATGTTTTAAAACAATTTTTTGAAAATGATCAAATAGACATTAAGTTAATGCCTTTTGGCGAATATAATAGCATTTTGGAAATACCAAAAAATAAAGATGAAGCAATCTATAATATAGAATATGTTTTAGAGAGGAAAGTAAGAATAAGTAGTGTTGAGGTTTTTTAAATAGTTTAAATATTAATTAAAAGGAAAAAAACTAATGCACCTAACAAATAGCCTGAGTATATTTGAGTGAAACTGTGAGCTTTCTTGAGGTGCCTTGAGCTAGCAACTAAGCCTGAAATGATAACAAAAAAGCAAAAAATTAAAAAATATTCATTGTAATTAATCGAAAGGTAATAAAATATTCCTGTTGCTCCGCCTAAAGCTGTCATGTGTATACTGATTTTCCAAAAGTTAGAGATTATTAAACAAATAAAAATCAAAACAATTGGAGTAATAAAAATAATGTTTAGTTCAGCAGAAAAATATAATAAGCCACGAACTAGGTAGTAACAAACACAGTTCCAAATAAGTGCAGGAAAAAGAGCATGATGTCTTTTTTTGTGATTAATTATCTCATACGAATCAATGATTCCGTATTTTTTTTTCAATGCTATTATTGATAAAGGAGCAATAATTGTCGTGAAGATTAATATGAGATAAAAATAGCTTAAATGAGTTTGAATAGGATAAACAAATAACTTGTTTCCAAGGTGAACAAACATGAAAACCATTAGGGGAATGAAAATAGGGTGGAACAAATAAGAAAAACAATGCATCTAAACAATAGATTTCCTCAATCTAGCATTGGGAATTTTTAACTCTTTACGATATTTTGCAACGGTTCTTCTTGAAATAAAAAACTCGTCTTTTTCTAAAATTTCAACAATTTTTTCATCATTAAAAGGCTTTAATTTATTTTCTTTCTCAACAATGTCTTTTAGTAGCATTTTAACATACTTGTTTGAAACACTTTCGCCATTTTCTTTTTTATAAGCTTCAGAAAACAGTTCTTTCATCAAAAAACTCCCAAAAGAAGTTTCTATATATTTTCCGTTTGAGACCCTTGATACAGTTGAAACGTCCATGTTGATAATTTCAGAAACGTCTGCAAGCTTCATGGGTTTCAATGTAGATATATCTCCTGACAAAAAATAACTTTCTTGTAAAGACATAATGGCTTTAGCGACCTTTTTTAAGGTTATCTGTCTTTTTATTAGTGATTCTTTGAACCACATTGCCTTACCAATCTTTTCTTTTAAGAACTTTTTTGCTTCCTTATCCTTTGTTTCTTGTATCAGGTTTTCATAATAAGAACTAATATTAAGATTAATATTATGACCTTTCTCAATTTTCATTTCTAGCTTTCCACCTACGTTCAAGATAGAAAAGTCATGAACGATAAAGTTGTTTTTCACTTCATCTGTATCAAAACTTTTACCAGGAAAAGGATTTAATTTTTCAATTTGCTGATAAATTTTTTTTAGAGTATTTAAGTCTATTTTTAATTTTTCACATAATAACTCATATTTTTTGTTTATAAAATCCTCATAAAAATCAGCTATAACTTCAATGGACTTTTCTGATATCTCATTTTTTTCAAGTAATTGAAGCTGGATCAGTATACATTCTTTTAAGTCAGAAGCACCAACACCTTTTGGCTCTAAAGTTTGTAATATTTTAATGCAATTTTTTATATAGTCTTCATCTATTTCAATATCATGGTTAGTTAACAAATCACTAGAAATTGAATATGCATTTCTTGTTAAATAGCCTCTTGTGTCTATGCTTTCAATGATGTAGTCTAAAATAAAAAGCTTTCTATCATCAAAATCTTCACCAATTAGTTGGGTTTTTAAGTGTGAAGATAAAGTAATCTTCTCAGTCTTATTTTCCTTGCTTTTTAATGAGTAAGTGTTTTTTGAGTATCCTGTTTCTGATTTTTCTTCTATTTCATCATCTACTAACTCCTCTTCTAATGTTGGATTATCTTCAAGCTCCTCTCTAATTCTTTGTTCTAAATTAATTGCAGGAATTTGTAGCAGGTTTAAAAACTGAATTTGCTCAACACTAATATTTAGTTTTTGATTTTGTTGTAACTTCTGTTTTTGCATCCTTTAAAAAGAAACATTTTTTGGTGTTCTTGGAAATGGAATAACATCTCTAATATTTTTCATTCCAGTGATAAACATAACCAATCTTTCAAGGCCAAGTCCGAAACCACTATGTTCACAAGTTCCAAATTTCCTTGTCTCTAAAAACCACCACAGTTCTTCTTTATCAATTTTGAAATCAAGGATATTTTTATTTAAAACATCTAATCTTTCTTCTCTTTGTGAACCTCCAATAATTTCACCAATTCCTGGAAACAGGATATCCATTGCCCTTACTGTTTTATTATCATCGTTAAGTCTCATGTAGAAAGCTTTAATTTTTTTTGGGTAATCAGTAATGATAACAGGTTTTTTAAATACTTTTTCTACTAAAAACCTTTCATGTTCTGACTGTAGCTCATTCCCAAATTCTGAAATGAGATATTTAAATTTTTTCTTTTTGTTTGGCTTGGAGTTTTTTAAAATACTTATTGCTTCTGTATAAGTAAGGTTTTCAAAACTAGATTTTGAAATATGCATAAGTTTTTCTATCAAAGATTGTTCTGATCTAAGCTCTTTTTTTAATGAGGATTCCTCTGAAGCTAGCCTTTGTTCTAAAAACAACAAATCATCTTTACAGTGTTCGAGACAATGATTAATACAATACTTCAGAAAATCTTCTGCTAAAGCAGCATTTTTTTTCAAATCATAGAAGGCAACTTCAGGCTCTATCATCCAAAACTCGGCTAAATGTCTTGAGGTGTTTGAGTTTTCAGCTCTAAATGTCGGCCCAAATGTATATACCTTGCCCAAGCCTAGTGCAGCTAATTCAGCTTCTAGCTGACCAGAAACAGTCAGATTAGTTTTCTTGCCAAAGAAGTCATTCTCATAATTAGCGTCAGAAGAATTTATATTTTTCAAATTTGTTACCTGAAATAATTCTCCAGCTCCTTCTGCATCAGCGGAGGTAATAATAGGAGTGTTGATATAATAAAAACCTCTATCATTAAAGTATTTGTGTATTGCAAAAGAAATGCAATGCCTAATTCTAAAAACTGCAGAAAAAGTATTTGTTCTAAACCTTAAATGCGCTTTTTCTCTTAAAAATTCTAAGCTATGTTTTTTTGGTTGTAAAGGGTATTCATTGGGATCAGCCAACCCCAATATTTTGATTTTTTCAGCGAAAAGCTCTGATCGCTGGTTGGCACCAATTGATTTTTTTAGAATTCCATTTATTTGAACACAGCAGCCTGTAGTTATATCTTTTATTGTGGCTTCATTGATTATTTGACCTTCTGCAATTACTTGCAATGTATTAATTGTAGACCCGTCATTGATAGATAAAAATGATGTTTTTTTACTACCTCTTTTGTTTCGAATCCAACCTTTGACTTCAATTTTTTGATTATTTGCTTCTAATTCAAGAATTTTCTTAACTGAAATAATTTGATCATCCAACATTGGCAACTGTTTTGGTGACTAGTTTAACAACAGTTTTCTGTAAAGTTTCAGCATCATATAAACACTCTTTATGTAGTTCCTCCTGAGTTCCATGATTTATAAATTTATCAGGAATACCTAGCCTAACAACATTCGCTTTGTAATTGTTGTCTGACATAAATTCAATAACTGCACTTCCAAATCCTCCTTGTATACAACCGTCTTCAATTGTTACTATATTTTCAAATTTTTGAAATACTTTATGTAAAAGTTTTTCGTCAAGCGGCTTCACAAAAATCATATTGTAATGCGCCACATCTATTCCTTTTTTTTGTAATTTTTCGTAAGATTCAATAACATAATTTCCTACATGGCCAATTGATAAAATTGCAACATCATTTCCTTCTTTTACTGCAACTCCCTTACCTATTTTTAATTCTTTAAAAGGTTTTACCCAATCTATTATAACACCTTTCCCCCTAGGGTATCTAATAGAAAAGGGTCCCTGATTGGGAAGTTGAGCAGTATACATTAAGTTCCTTAGTTCTATCTCATTCATTGGTGCGGAGACAATCATATTGGGAATACATCTGAAATATGCAATATCAAAAGCTCCATGATGTGTAGCTCCATCAGCACCAACAAGTCCGCCCCTGTCAAGGCAAAACACAACATTTAAGTTTTGAATAGCAACATCATGAATTACCTGATCGTAAGCTCTTTGCATAAAAGTTGAGTATATGTTACAAAAAGGAATGATGTCTTGTGTAGCTAGTCCTGCTGAAAATGTTACAGCATGTTGTTCGGCAATACCAACATCAAAAGTCCTGTCAGGCATAGCCTCCATCATATGTTTAAGAGAAGATCCAGTCAACATTGCAGGTGTTACTCCAACAATTTTTTCATTTTCTTTAGCTAACTCAATTATTGTTTCTCCAAAAACATCCTGATACTTAGGAGCTGATTTATTCCCATTTCCTTTTATTATACTGCCTGTTTTTTTATCAAATAGTCCTGGTGCATGCCACTTAGTTGTGTCTCCTCTTTCTGCATGAGTATATCCCTTACCCTTAACTGTTAAACAGTGCAGAATTTTAGGCCCGTCAATATCTTTTAAATCAGTTAAAACTTTTGATAGTTGTTCAACATCATGACCATCCACAGGACCAAAGTATCTGAAATTTAAAGATTCAAAATAATTGCTCTCAGATAGTACTGTTGATTTTATTGCCCCTTCTAGTTTTTTTACAATTTTTTGTGGATTAGGGCCAAATTTTCCAATTTCTCCTAACAACTTCCATATTTTTTTTCTGGTTTTATTATAGTTTTTTGAGGTAGATATAGATGTTAAATAGTCTTTCAATGCGCCTACGGCAGGATCAATCGACATGCAATTATCATTTAAAATCACTAATAAGTTAGATTTTTCTATCCCAGCATTGTTTAAGCCTTCAAATGCAAGTCCGGCACTCATCGATCCATCACCAATAACAGCGATATGTTGTTTGTCCTTTATACTGTTTAGCTTTGAAGCAGTAGCCATTCCAAGTGCAGCTGATATAGAAGTTGATGAATGGCCAACACCAAAGGTGTCATATATACTTTCACTTCTTTTTGGAAACCCACTTATACCATCATATATTCTGTTTGTGTGAAAATTATCTTTTCTGCCTGTTAAAATTTTATGACCATAAGCTTGATGACCAACATCCCAAACTAGCTGATCATATGGCGTATTAAACACATAATGCAAAGCTACTGTTAACTCAACTACTCCTAAACTAGCACCTAAATGACCACCTTTTTCAGAAACAACACTAATAATGTAATCTCTAAGCTCAACACATAATGTTAATAGATTCTCTGATGATAAATTTTTAATATCACTAGGCGCGTTAATTTTAGATAGTATAGACCCTTGTTTAAACATGTTAAAATAATTATACAAAGATAACGCTTTATTCACAGATTTTATAAGCTTTATGACTCTCAAAGTTATTGCATCAATTACTATAACAAATAAATAAAGTAAATTTGCAAACCCTAAAAATAGGCTTAGCACCAATATAAAACCAAAATATGAGTGAAACAAAAAGAAAAACCATAAGAGCTGTAGTAATAATTTTTGCATCATTTCTTTTCGTAAAGCTTATAATGAGCTTTAAAAAAGATACAAGCATAAATAAATTAACAGAATCTACAAGATTAGTAAGTGTAAAAAATGTAAAATTAGAAAGCAATAAAATAACGGTACCCGTGTATGGAAAGCTGTCTTCGAGCAATGAAATAAATATAGTTTCAGAGGTTAACGGTATATTTTACAGTACAAACTTTAAATCAGGAGTCAATTTTTCTAAAGGAGACACCTTAGGGTTTGTAAAATTTGAAGAAATAGAAAGTAGTTTAAATAGTCAAAAAAGTAGCTTGTTAAATCAAGTTTCAAAAATAGTTTCAGAAATAAAGTTTGATTTTCCAGCGTCTTATAATTTATGGTATGATTTTATGCAGGAAATCAGATTTAATTCTCCTTTACCTCAACTACCAAACATAGAAAATAAAAAACTTAAGAATTACCTATCAGGAAAAAATTTCTTCAACACATATTTTAATGCTAAAGCAACAGAGGATAGGCTAAAGAAGCATTTATTTATTTCTGAATTTAGTGGCTGTTTAAGTGAGGTCTCTATCAAAAACGGAACAGCAATTGTATTCGGTCAAAAAATTGCTAAGTATCACAGTCCTAAAACTTTAGAGTTTGAATCAAGTACATCAATTAAAAACACCTTGCTTGTGAAAAATAAAGCGAAAGTTTTACTAAAAAGTGACGAGTTTCAAGGTGAAAGATTAGGATATGTCTCAAGAATAAATAAAACAATAAATGCAAATTCTCAAAACATGAGTGTATTCATTGAGAGTACTGATAATGACTTATATAACGGGATGTATGTTTTTGGTGAAATAATTGTTGGTGAGGCTGAAAACACATTTTTAGTTAAAAGGAATTTAATTGATAAAAACCAAATTTATGTGGTTTTGGATAATAAATTGGTTTCAAAGAAAATTGAGATTGTACAAGTGTTTGAGGAAAATGCTATCATCAGAGGTTTAAAAAACAATGATTTAATTTTAAATGAGTCAATAAAAGATGCTTATGACGGCATGGAAATAAGACATAAAAATTAGAATGAGAGATCTTGTTAAATATTTTGTCAAGTATCCAGTATCAGCAAATGTTATTATGGTTCTTATTATAATATTTGGATCGATGAGTTTATTCAATTTGAGAAAAACTTTCTTTCCTGAGAGGTCAGCAAAAATAATTTTTGTCAACTCAGTATTACCAGGAGCCTCACCTCTAGAAATTGAACAGATGGTAACACTTAAAATAGAGGATAATATAGATGGGATTACAGGAATAAAAAAAATAACATCTAAGTCATTAGAAAACACTAGTACTATTATTGTTGAAATAGAGAATGATGTTAATAATCAATTGGTAGTTCAAGATATTAAAAATGCTATTGACAGGATTAATTCTTTTCCTGATGATATGGAATCTCCCTCGATATCTTTAATGGAAGACCTCAACCCAGCTATTTCATTTGCAATAAACGGAGATGTGTCCTTGAACCAACTCAAAAAAACAGCTGAGGAAATAGAAGACGATTTAAAAGCTATGAAAGGAATTTCTAAGGTGAGAATCTCTGGATATCCAAGTGAAGAAATAGAAATCTCTGTCAGAGAAAATGACATTAAAAAATATGGATTATCATTTCAAGACATAAACAATGCGATTAGTTCTGAAAACATTGATATTACTGGTGGAACTATAAAAAGTAAAGATGAAAATTTTAAAATCAGAAGTAATAATAAAAAATACACTGCGAATGAAATTTCAGAAATAGTTATAAAAAAAATAAACGAGAGAATAATAAAAATTAAAGATGTAGCAACTGTTAAAAGAATTTGGCAGGATATACCTAACAGAAAGTTCTACAATAATATACCAGGCGTAGTTATCAATGTTTTTAACACAAATAGTGAAGATATTACAATAGTTGCTTCAAAAGCTAGATCTTATCTTCAAAACTTCAATAATATTAATAAAAATATAAAAGCAGATATAATTGTTGACAACTCAGTTATTATTGAACAAAGAATCGCACTTCTTACAAAAAATGGAGTTATTGGATTTGTTCTAGTTCTTTTAGTTTTAACTCTATTTTTACACCCTAGTCTAGCGGGATGGGTTGCTGTAGCTATTCCTATTTCTTTTTCGGGAATGTTTATCCTTGCCTCTTTATATGGTGTTACCTTAAATGTTATTTCATTATTTGGAATGATAATTGTGATAGGTATTTTGGTCGATGACGGTATAATTATTGGAGAAAATATCTATCAAAGATTTGAAAAAGGGGAAGATAGAATAAGTGCTGCAATTAATGGAACTTTGGAGGTGTTACCAGCTGTTACTTCAGCAATTTTAACAACTATTGTAGCTTTTTCATTGTTTTTTATGTTAGAAGGAATACTTGGTGATTTTTTTCCTGAAATGGGTTTTGTTGTAATTGGAACGTTAATTTTTTCTTTAATTGAAGGAATTATTATACTACCAACTCACATTGCTCATTCAAAAGCGTTAATGGGAGTTGAGCCTCATTACAGATTAAAAAAGATAATAAATAAAACCACTGAAACACTTGATATTATAAAGAATAAGTTTTATGCTCCATTATTGAGGTTTACTTTAAAAAATCCATTAACGGTAATTTTAATATTTGTCTGTTCACTGATTATTACTGTTAGTGCAATGAGTGCAGGCTTGATCAAATCAACAGTTTTTCCAAATATTGAAGGAGAAAGTATTTTAGTGAATTTAAAGTTTGAGCCAGGCTCAAGTGAAGAAAAATCTATAAAATGGATTAATTATGTTGAAAATAAAATTTTAGATGTCAATAATAAAATAAGCGGTGAGTTTAACAATGGTAACTCACTAATTAGAGCTATAGAAAAAACATATGGAAACAATCAAGCGGCTGATCAATGGACACTATCAACCGCACAAAGCTCTGAAAAAAGTTATTTAAATGTACTATTAATCCCATCTGAAGAAAGATCGATAGGAACTTCTGAAATAACCAAGTATTTTAAAGAAGCTGTCGGTGAAATTCCAGGTGCCGAATCACTTTCATTTGATATTGAATCTCCATTTGGACGACCTATTAGTATAGCTCTTTACTCCCAAAATAATAGTGAACTGCTAAGTGCTGTTAAAATATTAAAAGACTATATGATTAGCTTAAATATGATGAAAAATATCGAAAGTAGTGATCAAAAGGGGTTGAAGGAATTAAAGCTAAGACTCAAAAATAAAGCTTATCAAATGAATTTGTCAACAGCTCAAATTTTAAGTCAAGTAAGAAATGGTTTTTACGGTTTTGAGTCACAAAGATTACAAATTGGAACGGATGAAGTCAAAATATGGATTAGATATGATAATCAAGACAGAAATTCAATATATGATCTTGAAAATATGAGAATAAAAATAATGGGAAATAATTATCTTGTTGGAGATTTAGTTGATATTAAAATCGAAAGAGATTTACTCAGTATTGATCATCTAGACGGAAAAAGATCAGTGCAAATTGATGCTGACCTTTTAAACCCAAAAATAGATAACCCTATTGCTATTGCCTCAAGTTTAGAGGACTTTATTAACTCAAATATTAAAACGATTTATCCGTCTATTAAACACTCAGTTGAGGGGCAAATCAGGTCACAAGCAGAGACAGGCAACTCATTAAAATTTTCTGGACCAATTGTGCTAATATTAATGCTCACTATTGTATTATTTACTTTTAGGAGTATATTACAAACATTTGCTGTTTTTGTTCTTATTCCATTTGGCTTTATTGGCGTAGGCTGGGGACATTTTATTCATGACTTTCAGCTTTCAATGTTTTCATATTTCGGTATGATTGCATTAATTGGAATATTGGTTAATGACTCACTTGTCTTTATAAGTAAGTTTAATAAAAACCTAAAAGATGGTTTAAAGTTTGAGGATGCACTAACAGCTACTGGTATGTCCAGGTTTAGACCAATTATTTTAACTTCGATAACAACAATTGTTGGACTTGCTCCATTAATTTTTGAAAAGCAATTACAAGCTCAATTTTTAATTCCAATGGCAATAGCTATTGCATATGGACTTGTTTTAGCAACGTTATTGACACTTGTTTTCCTACCTGCATTTTTAAAGGTCGTTAATAAAATTAGATATACTAAAGAATGGATTTTCACCGGTAAAAGCCTCAATAGTGAGCTTAGAGAGCCCGCAATTAAAGAAATGGAGTATGAAAACATTTAATAAATTAAAGGCCATGTGGACATTTATTTTGCTTTCCATCTTTGGAGCTGTTGATGCTCAGAACTCAATAAGTTTGGAGAAAATTTTAGCAATAACAATTGAGGAAAACATTGATATTAAAATAAAAATTACAGAGTTAGACCAGGTAAAAAATTATGAAAAAGTAGGTGTTTTAGGAGTTCTACCTAAAATTAAAGTTAATGGTGCGGCATCTGGAAATACAGGTAGCTCTAGCATTGAATTTGCAACAGAAGACTTCCCTGAAATTAATGATGCTGATTCAGAATCAAAAAGTATAAACGGAAATGTAGAAATCAGCTACAGTTTGTTTGGAGGCCTAGCATCGATATATACATACCAAAAATTAAAAAAACAAAGTGATTTAAAATCTACAGAACTACTCATGAAAATGGAGCAAGTACTGTTAAATACTGCTAAACAGTACTATGATATTGCTTATTTACAAGAAGAAAATAAAATATTATATGAATTATTAGAAGTTTCTAAAGAAAGGTATTCTAGAGTTAAGATTCAGAACGAGTTTGGAAATGCATCAAAATTAGATTTGCTAGCTGCTGAAATAGATTTAAACAAAGACAGCGTAAATGTTATGAGCTCAGACCATGAATTAAAAGCGGCAAAAGAAAGGCTGAATCAAATACTTAATAGAGACTTAAGTACAGATTATGAAGTTGAAAGCTATGTTGAAATTAATAAGGCTTTAAATTACAGTGAGTTATTAGATCTAACAAGCCAAAACAACAATAACATTTTATTTCATCAATATTTGATTGAGATTGCTAGAAAAGATAAAAAAATTAATAATACCTCAATTTTTCCTAGAGTAAGTGTTTCTGCTCAATACGGTTACAATCAAAACGAAAGCAATACTAGTATAATTTTAGATCAATCAAATGTCGGACTAACAGGATTTGTAAATTTATCATGGGATATGTTTGATGCTATGGCAAGAAAAAGAATTGCTCAAAATACACAAATAGAAATTGAGTCAAATGAATTAAAATTAGAAGCTATTAAAAAAGAGATTCAAAAAGAATTCAATGTTACCTACCAACAATATGAAAATAATATTAAGTTAATTGAAATTGAAAAAAGAAATAATGAAGCGTCTGAAAGATTTTTTCAGAGAGCAAAAAATCAGTTTTTTCAAGGTCAATTAAGCAGAAGTGATTTTAGATTAGCTCAAGTTGATTTAAGTATTTCAAAAAATAGATTAAACCAATCATTATTTAAGGCGAAAATAGCAGAACTCAATCTTTACAGGCTATCAGGCAAAATTATTAACGAAACCGTAAAATAATTTTCACACTAATCAAAAAACATTAACTCTTGTATTTGTTGTCATAATCAACAATAATAAGTTGATAATTGCATGATTTAATTTGTAAATCCCTAAAAGTAATTAAGAATTTTGTAAAATGCATATTTATATAAGATGCTTACTGGTTTTTTTTATTTTTTTAAGCACAAGAAGTTATGGTGTGTGTTTTAAAAAAGAAAAAGATTCAATCCAAACACAAATGTGTGATGCAAATGTTTTTTTAAAAAGGTTAAATCATTTGAACAATCAATCTCCAATGGATTTAAAATACAATGAACATGTAGATTCTTTCATTAAAAATTATATAAATAAAAATAGTAGATTAATATCAAGAATGTTAAATCTTTGCGAGTACTACTTCCCAATTTTTGAACAATGTTTAGATAAATATGATCTACCTCTTGAACTTAAATATTTGTCTATTGTTGAGTCAGCACTCAACCCCAAAGCCAGATCTAAATCTGGAGCAGTTGGTTTGTGGCAGTTTATGTATACAACTGGCAAAGAATATGATTTAAAAGTAACATCTTATCTAGACGAAAGACAAGACCCTTATAAATCCACTGAGGCTGCATGTATTTATTTTCAAAAACTTTATGATATGTTTGGAGATTGGAATCTAGTTTTAGCCGCCTACAACGGAGGGCCAGGTTATATTAAAAGAAAAATTAATAAAACAGGAACGCAGGACTTTTGGAGTTTAAGACCTTATCTAAGAACAGAAACAAGAAATTATGTTCCGACTTTTATAGCAATGAATTATATTATGAGTTTTTATAACGAACATGCTATAATTAAAGATACTATCGATTTGAGATTAAAAGAATTAGATACGCTGACATTAAATGATCAGGTAAGTTATTCATGTATCAGAGAAATGTTATGTGTTACCAATGATGAGCTTGTATTTCTGAATCCTCAGTATAAGTCAAACATTGTGCCCAATAATAATAGAATAATCTTACCAAGCTTTGCAGTTGAAGATTATTTGCAAAATGAGGAAGTATGCATTAATTTTATTGCTTCAGTTGAAAAAAAAGAAATATTAATAGATGAGCAACGTGTCGAATATTTTGTTAAAGATGGAGATTATTTAGGAAAGATTGCAAGGTATTTTGGAGTTAAAGTTTATGAAATTAAGAAGTGGAACAATCTTAGAACATCACTTATTGATATAAATGATAGGTTAGTCATATATGTAAAAAATAATTCTAATCAAGTTGACAATCAATCCAGGAATCTTCATGTATATAAAGTTCAGCCAGGAGATACTCTTTGGGGAATAGCAAGTAGGTATGATGGTTTGTCAATATGGAAGTTAAAAGAGATGAATAACCTTGATTCTGATAATTTAAAGCCAGGCATGGAAATAATTATACCTCAAACGTGAGAATACTAATTATATTAATTTTTTTATTTGCTTGTTCAACAGAGTCTATTAAATTAGATTCTACTGGTCATTCAAGTGAAATTGTTATTGTTTCAAATGCTAGCACGGCAAATAATGAGCAAATAGAAAAACTTGAAAAATTATTTTCAAGTGAGATTTATGGCTTAACTAGATTTGAGCCCCATTTCAAACTTTTAAATGTAAAAGAGTCTAATTTTAAAAGCATCATAAGAAGACACAAAAATATAATCATTTTTACAGACAAGTATCAGACAAAAAAGATGAATAATATTTGGTCAAAAAATCAAATAGTGTGGTATCTTGACTACAACGATATAAATTTTAATCAAAAAATTAATGAGATTTTTGATGACTTTTATTTACAAGAGCTAAAATCTTACAAGGCCATTAATCGAGGCAATAGAAATACTAAACTTTCAGAACTTTTGAGTCTAAAGTATGGCAAGCAATTTATTATTACCAATAATTTTATAAAAGCATATGATGGAGATAAAGTTACAATTATCACAGATAATAAGTCAAACAGTGAACTCATACAACACATAGTATTCTTTAAACCTGAAAAAACCGTCCTTTCAAAAAATCAATTGTATATGTTAACAGACTCATTATCTGAAAGATTATTAAAAGGGGGTAAATTAGGTTCGCATGTCAAGATTGAGAATATGTACGAACCAGTTCTTTATAAAGGGTTTTATAGAGGCTTGTGGAAGCTTAATAAAGGATTTATGGGTGGACCGATTATCATTAGCAACTACAATGAATTAGAGATTATAACTTTTGGTATTATTTTTGCACCAAATAAGGATAAGCGTAGCTATATAAAAAAAATGGAGGCTATCTTGAGTTTTGAGTAATGCTGATTTTTTGACGATATACTGAGTTGCCTACTCTAATTTTAATAATATAAGTACCCGAGTTAATTCTGCTTACATCTATATGGTTACTAGAAACAAGGCTCCCCTCTTTTATAATTTTTCCAGAAATACTTCTAATTTCAAAATGAATTAAATCACTTGATTTTAATTTAACGAATAATTGATTGCTGGCTGGATTTGGGTAAATATTTAAATTATTAACTATTTCAGAGTTTGTATACGTAGAGCTTGAGTTTAAGGGGCTATCCCAAACACCTCTACCAAAAGTTGCAGCTCTAATTCTGTTGGTGGGGTAATGTATTTCAAGCTCATTGATAACAACGCTAGGGAGTCCGTTCTTATATGGCACCCAATCGCTCATAGTATTATCTTTATGATATACACCAATATCTGTGCCAATATAAAGATCTTCATTTGCATTGGCTTGATAAACAATACAGTTAACAGGAAGGTTGGGAAGATTAGCACCTGTTATATTTGTCCAAGTTGCACCTCCATTGCTAGACTCAAAAACTTTATTAGATGCATTATATTCCGACATAGTAACCCAAAGCCTATCGGGGTCGTTATCGCTTACTGTAACGTCTGAGATATTATAATTAGGTAGCCCTGGTTTTATGCTAGTCCAAGACTGACCGCTGTTTATTGTCTTCATTAATCTAGAATAGGTTGCAGCGTAAATATAATCTTCGTTAGAGGGAGCTAGAGCTATTGTTCTAACTGATTGTCCTCCACTAACATTGTATGAGATAGAGTCCCAAACTGCACCAGAAGTAAGAGACAAGTAAACCTCATCATAACCAGCAACAATCATATTATTATTGTTTGGATGTATTTTGTAAGGAGTAACCCATGCGCCGTCATACGAAACAGGTTTAATGTTGTCCCAATTATTTCCGCCATTAAATGATTTTCTTAATCCTCCATATTGAGATGAAGAATATAACAAATCTTCATCATAAGGATCAATAGCACATTCCATTCCGTCTGCACCTCTAACCGCATCCCACACCCCATTTGTTAGCATCTCAGTTCCATTATCCTGCGCACCTGCGATTAATCTACTTGCATTTGATTCAGAAAGCCCTAGCTTGTAAAATTGTGATATTTCTAGTCCATCGCTAATATCTATCCAGTTATTTAAATTATCTAAATACTTGTACAAACCACCATCATTTCCAGCATAAGGCACATTAGTTATTGGATGAAATTCTAGACAATGCTGATCAACATGCATATATGCATAATTGCCATTTCCGCTCGATGCTTCAATAGTCCAATTTGCACCTCCATCAGTACTTTCCCATAAGTTTATTCCACCAACAAATAAATGGTTTTCATTATTATTCGAAACACCTAAACTTAGATCATACCAAGACTGACCTCCTGTTCCTGTACCGTCAGTATCTCTTCCAAGTATATTTGGTGAATTAGATTGTAGATTCCAATTATTTCCTCCATCAATAGATTTATAAATTCCATGAAAACTATAATCAGAAGCTGAATAAAGTGCATAAATTACGTTAGGATTAATTGGTGTAACAGCAATTAGCGGCCTATATTTTCCCGAAGAAGCAACGCCATTATTAATTACAGACCAGTTGCCACCACCGTCCAAGGATCTGTACACGTTTGAACCGCCACTTGATTGTTTAGCTGCGTAAATAATATTGGGATTGCCTGGCATAAACTCTATATCTCTCCATCTACCCAAGGGAGCACAATTATTCCAACTTATGCCGCCATCAACGCTTAACATTATGTTTGTGTTTGTTGCAGCAAAAACACTATCTGTGTTATTGGGGTTGATCAATATTTTGTTGACTCTCTTGTTAGCACTTACATTATAACTTAGGCCTGTTGTACTCCACGTGTCTCCTTGGTCGATAGATTTCAAAACTCCTATGCTGTATGTGTCTGAAGCATTTGCATCACCAGTTGCTATATAAATTATATCTGTATTGATTGGGTCAACAGCAATTGAAGAAACGCCAAGGACTGGTAAGTCATCACTTGTTGTCAACCAATTAGCCCCTCCATCAATTGATTTCCAAAATCCACCACCTGGAGAACCCACGTAAATAATATTTTGATCATACGGGTCAAAAGCAATTGCATTAATTCTGCCAACACCGCGATTTTTTCCGTTGGATAAAATTATTGGAACGTTTGTTGGGCCTAGTGGCTTCCAGTTTGAATTGCTTGCTTTCTCGCTTTTACCTTTTTCTTTGACCCACTCATTGTAAAGAGCTAAATGAGGAAATGGTCTATCATTTGAAACTCTTTTCTCAACAAAATCTATCTCTCTAGCATAAGGCTTATATCCATTCCCTTTTTCATAAGGAATGCTTTCTCTGTACTTATTGAAAGCATTTACTTTATCTTCAATTGATGGGGAAGCATTTGTTTTTCTTAGATTATCTTCCCAAATCTGAGCATATAAACCTTGTGTAAAAAACAGAGATATAGAAAGCAATAAAAATCTTAACATATTAAAACTTTTTTTGCAAAGATATGACATAATTTCTTCCACTGCTAACAATTGCTGAGGAGAAAAATTTATGGTGTATATCAAAGATGTTTTCTATGGAAAAATTAATAATTATATTTTTGTTTATCTGATTAAAATATGAAATATCAAAAAAGTTAACGGAGGGAATTCCGTCAATTGTAGCTTCATCTAAATTATCAATACCACTTAAGTCAAAATCTTCACGGTCTTTCTTACCATTGTATGTGTGTGACAGCACAATATATGAATTACCAATTTTCTTTTTAAAGTTATTCTTTATTTGAATGGGGGCAATATGCGCTAATGGGTCATTATTGGATTTTTGTCCAGCTGTATATATTAACTTGCTATCCATTGTGTAATTATTAGCAAACAAACTTTTTATGAAAGCTTCAAATCCATAAATTGTAATTTTATAAATATTCTTATTCATTTGAACTCTCATAACTTCACCATCGTATAATATCGAGTCTTGATTATTTATTTGTGAAAATTCTCTCGAAATAGCATTATTTATTAAGCTTAAATAACTATTAAATGAAAGTTCAAATTTATTTGTTTTATAAGTTGTTGCAATTTCATAATTACTTACTTTCTCAGAACTTAAATTGTTATTTGGGATAACAACATTTTTATCATCTTTTGAGAAAATTTTAGTCATATCATCAACATTTGGATTTCTAAATCCATCAAATAACTTAAAGTTTATTACCAAATTGGATTTGGCGTAGTTTAGTGAAAAGTTTTTTATTATTGATAAGTTGTTGAGTTCTAATTTTTTATAGCCAAGATTAATTGTGCTAGTATCACTAAACTTAGAGCTAATAAAATAATCGTTTAGTCCGCCACTTAGAGTTAAAGAAAATAAATCATTTATCTCATATTGGATTTGGGCATATATATTGTTATCAACCACATAACTACCACCATCTGGGTACCTTGTAGAATTATAAAAAGTATTGCAAATACTATCTGAAAGGTTCGCTTTTGAATTTAAAATCTCTACTCTGTTACTGATACCGTAATTTAAAGTGCTTTTTGTAAAATTTTTTTTAAAATCCATTTTTGAATCAATAACATCTAAATCTTCATACCTGTTACTTTGAAAGTAATCTGTATATTTTTTTTTGTGACGAGATTCGTTTAGATTTTGATAAGCAGCTGTTATTTGAAACTTGTCACTTAACATATAACTCTTGTAATTTAATAAAGACAGTTTAGATAAAAAATAATTTTGAGGGCCATAATACCACTTTTCGAACTTTGGCACTCCGTCCTTTAGGTCATTTAATTTATCGATTCTATTTAGCTTACTAAAATGAGAGCTGTACAAGTTTATATTCGCAATAGAAAAATCAGAGATATTTTTACTAATCCTTTGTGTTAAATAAACAGAATGATTTTGAGTATATTTTTGCCTTTTGTTTTCAAACATGTGAGGTAAGCCCCCCCAATCATCATATCCGTGTGCCCTATTTTTACCTGCTTTTATAAGACCGTAATCGTTAATTGATATAGATGTAAAGGCATTAACTTTACCAATTCTATAAGCAGAACTAAGATTCATTTTTGCACTATTAAGTGCTGAAGAGAATTCTTGAAAAAAACTTGAATTAAGTGAATCACTTTTTCTTATTGGAGCACTATTAATATATATAGCACTGTTCATAATTCCAGAACCAAAACTTACACTATTAGATGATGATGTATAGATATCATTAATATTAAAATAATCTATATATTTTAAGTTCTGAGAGTGCCCACTTCTTGTAATACAATTGTTTAAAGAAATTCCGTTGAATATTAATTGTAGTCTGCTAGCCTCCATACCTCTAACATTTGGGCTTCCCGAGCCTGATTGACTTTTTTGTATACTCACATTTAACTTTGAGAGTAGAACATCATCAATATTTTTTACTGGAGCAAGTTCTAATTCCTTTTTTTTTATTTTTTGAAACTCTTTGTTATTAAATTCAAATTTTGGAGAAATTATCGTAACTGAATCTAGCTCATAATTGTTGAAGATAATTTGACTTAAAACACCATGTGAGTGAGCTAAAAGAAAAAAACCAAATATTAATTTTATCTTATTCATTTAATGATTCAATTATTTTTTTTGATTTTAAATTTTTAATTTCATGATTATGATAGTTATAGTATTTAACTAAAATATCAAGACCTACTTCCCTGTCATTTTTATTAAAATCATCACACTTGTCATTTAGTATTGATTTAAAAATATCTGACTCTTTTTTTGTAATAGTGTTTTCAGATTTAATATTTTCAAAATCACCATTTTCTAAGTTAAAATAACTGTTTTTTATATTCATAACATTTGGGTAAAAGCCTAAATAATTAGTTAATTTAATTATGAACAATAAATGATCTGACTTATTGATTCTCTTATCACTATTTAAATCAAAAATGATTTTCCATAAGAAGTTAAACAAGCTAATATCTTCAGTTGATTCACTAATAACTTTTTTAAGAAACTCTGCATAAAACAGTTTCAAAAGTTTGGCCGAAATAAAATTTGTTGGAGGAACTAAAAGCCGTATTTCATCTAACCTTTGTAAATTTCTATTTTTAGATTGAGCTGATTTAATTTGAATTAACCCCATGGGTTCTAGAGTATTTATTTTGGTTTTACTTTTTTTTGATTGAAATCCTTTAATTAAATAAGATACTAGACCAAACTTTTCAGTAATCAGACTGCAAATTACTGTGCTTGAATTAATTTTTTTATATCCCAACGAGATGGCTTTACAGATGTAAGACATCTACTTAATAATTAATATTTTTCCAGAAATCTTTTCATCTCCCATATCGTCTGAAGTAAAAATCAAATATACCCCAGTTGGCACTTTATTTCCGTCAATATCTCTACCATTCCAAGTGGCTCTACCACCATTTGCAAAGCCTTCATAAATCAAATTAAAGTTCATGTCAGTGATTTTAATATTGGCATCAGTGTAAATCTTGTCTATTGTGATCAGGCCACTGTAGCTTTGTCTAACTGGATTTGGAAAGATTTTTAAATTGCTTTGAGAGCTCTCTCCGACAGTTGCGTCGCTAGTATATGACATTAATCCTTTGTCTGTGCCAATAAATACTTCCCCATTTTTCGAATTAACAGCAATATCAATTATGTTATTTGAAGGAAGAGGAGAGTTTTCACTTGTGAAATGATGAATTTCTTCTGTTCCATCAGATGATAACAAATATAATCCAGCACCCAGCGTTCCAATCCATTTTCTATTACCTCCGTCAACAGCAATACATTTCACAGACTCAGTACTCAGAAGATATTGTCCATATTCTCCCTCTGTGATTAATATTTGTTGTGCATCAAAATTATACCCACTAAAAACTAGTGAAGGATTATTAAAAACACAAATCCCTTCATAGGTGCCCACCCAAATTTCCCCATTTCTGTCATTAGTTATGCAGTTAACGTTGTTATTTGGAAGTGCTCCCTGACCTAAATTTGTGGTGATTAACTTGTAATCGTCATCATACTGATTATCTATTGTATTGTTATCGCTATAAACAAATAACCCTTTTCCACTTCCCTTTGCAATTATTCCCCACTTTTGGTTTGAGTCATCTATTAAAATTTCATCAAAATATAAACCCTCAATAGCTAAATTTAATGTATATGAATACCATTCATTTTGAGGTGTTTTAACAAATAATGGTTTTTGAACTTGTGAATTTAGCCCCCATAAATTTCCATTATTATCAAATTTTAAGTCCGAAATTTGGATTCTGTTATTAGAGTAGTACGTTGTATCAAGTATACCATTAGTATTGTTGTATCCAAATTTGTTTGAAAGATTTCCGTTTAATATTTCTGATATTCCGTCATACCAAGAAGTAAAATATTCATAATCACCATTAGTTACACTAGAGACAATATCTCTACTGTTTCCAAGAAATTGGGATGAATATTCTGTCCATGAATTATTTTCAAGTAAAGAAACACCTTGATAATTTAAATTGTTCACATTATAATTAGAGTGTCCACCGTGAGAAATATACAATTTTGAATTTGCAAAGTTTAAATCAAATATAATATTCGATGCTGGACCATTTGGAAGGATAGAAGATTCTATACTACCATTAGTTATTTTAACTAATCCATTTATACTATCAGCTATCCAAATATTGTTTTGATTGTCGTAGCATGCGCTTTTAAATTTTACGAGTCGCGAGTTTTCATTATAAATATCAATCGTGTCAATACCATTAACGCTAGTTACAACTGAATTGTCATAGACAAATAAAAACTTATTATCACTGTATGTTATATCATTAAGATTATTAGAGCTAATCAAATTAGAACTTATATTTGATAAGTCTTGTGAAACTTTGTAATTAGTTTCAGATTCATTTTCATATAAGAAAATAATTCTTGAACCATTAATTATTTTAATAACATTTGAGTTAGTATCAATCAGGCTCCAATTATTTGGGTCGTTCAACAATGAATTCTGTTCAGCTTTAAACACACCAGTGTTTGTAGCTGCTAAATAATAATTGTCAATTTTCTTAAAATCATTGATTTCAATAGATTCTCCATTTTTATAAAGATAATATGTATCACTAATTTCTTTTTTAACTAAGTTTACTTTAGAGATACCATAAGATGTAGAAACGAATAACTCATTGTCTATCACAGTTAAGTTATTTATTCTTTTGCCAGCAATCTCTAAATTTTTTATATCCCTGATACTTGTTGTTAAATTATCCTCAATTATATCAATATTTGAATTTTCATACGAAATAATAATTTTATTTGAGCCAAAAGCTAAATTGTTAATTCCATAATCACTTGTAAAGTTTAATTTATTGTAAAGAAATAGTTCATTGTTTTTGTTATAGCTAAACAACCCATTATTAGTAACACAGTAGGTTTGATAGTTTGTATAAAAAACTTTTTTTGCACCACTGTAAGAATAGTAATCTTTCCAAATTCCAATCTCGTTAGAAAAACTTTGATTAACGATAAAAAATAAGACAAGAAGAATTCTCACAACACAAATTTAAATATAAACGAAGATTATTTACAAATATGATTTAATGATTTAAATTTGTGGTAGGCCTAGTAGTTCAACTGGATAGAATGTCAGATTTCGGCTCTGATGGTTAGGGGTTCGAATCCTCTCTAGGTCACATGTACTCAAGTTCTTGTTGGGGGTTTCATTATAATTTTGTTGTTGATTGAAATTCTTAGTCAATTTAGTAAAGTAAAAAAGCTATTAAACTAAGCAAATTCACACATAAAATCATTCTGAAGAGTTGTATTCATACCCATATCCATAATTATATCCATATTTATAACTATAGTTATAATTGTAAGCGTAACCGTAACCATATTTATTGTTAGCACCTATTCCATTAAGAATTATCATAGAATTATCTTTAATAACTCCTTTTTTATGAATGTCCTTTAAGAAATCAAGGACTTCAATTTTCGTATGATTACAGCGTACAACAAATAAAAGCAAATCAGATAAATAACTAATACTTAATGTGTCTGAAACCAATAAGCAAGGTGGTGTATCTATAACTATAAAGTCATAAGAGTTTTTTGCCTCATCAATTAATTTTTTAAAACTACTATTATTTAGCAGCTGTGCAGGATTAGGAGGAATTTGCCCGCATAGCATAACGTCACAATTTAAAGATGAATTAGGTCTCAATAATGACTTCTTCCAATCAAAACTGTCATCAACTAAATAATTAACTAGTCCATTAATATTTTTTTCTAAATCAAGATAAGAATGAATCTGAGGGTTATGCAAATCAGCCCCAATGAGAAGAACTTTTTTACCAAGTGAAGCTTTAGTAAATGCAATATTTGTGGCACAAAATGTTTTACCTTCACCTTTAATTGTTGAGGTTACCATTATAACTTGACAATCATTAGTTTTTTTAGTAAAAAACTTCAAATTAGAGCACAATACTCTAAATGACTCTGCAAGTGGTGATCTTTCTTCGGACGACAAAATTATTTTATTTGGCTGATCTGTGATCTCAGGAACTTCTCCAATTAAGGGAATAGGAATCCCAAGCTCTTGAAATTGATTTTTAGAAAATATTTTTCTGTTCAATAGAAATGAGAAATAAATTGTAAAAAAAGGTGTCAGAAGCCCCATAATAAACGCAACAATATAAATTGTATTTCTTCTTGGGGATACTGGAGAACTATCTATCATTGCATACTCTACAACCTTAATGCTAGGCTCAGTTACAGCATAACTAACTTCTGCCTCTTCTCTTTTTTGTAGTAGAAATAAATAAAGAGCTTCTTTAATTTGCTGATTACGCTCTATAGCTCTAAGTATTTTTTCTTTTTTAGGTAAATTTGATACTTGACTATCATACTCTTCAACTTTAAAGTTTAGTTTATTCTTTAAATTTTTAAGTTGTGAAAGATGGTTTTGTAAAGAAAAAATTATATTCTTTTTCCCTTCATAAATTAAATCATCAATATATGCTAAGGAAGGATTATTTGATCCAGCACTAATAACTAACTTTTTTCTATCTAGAATAAATTGATTATAATTTGATATTAGTAGATTTATCTCACTGTTTTCAATACCTAAATTGGACGGCAGTAATTTAAGTTGACTGTCACCTAGAGTATTAATTAATAGATTGGTAAGAAAAATTTGGTTCTCAGTTGAAAATATATTATCCTTAGATGCAGAACTTTTTTCTAATGAAATATTAGAGTTAATTTCAAAATCAACCAAATCATTGTTAACTTTATACTGCTGTTTTGACACTTCAATCGAGTCTAGCTCTAAAGAAAGAAATGCGTATCTCTCATTAACAAAATCTATAGTTCTTTTATGTACTAAACGACGGTCACTTATTCCGTCATTATTAAAAACTTTTATGACTTCATTTATAACAATCTTTGAATATTCTGAACTTGTTGATTTTAATTCTAATTGAATAATATCACTTTCATTACCAACTTGAGAAACTTGAATTGATTTTTTCAATGATTGTACCACATCATAAGTAGGAAGAAAGCTAAAGTAATATCCTTTATCAGCAACGTAAAGCTCTTTATTAAAATTTACGATTTCAAAAGGAAGGTTATGTTTATATTTTTTTGTTGAGATTCCGTTAAAATTATATTTTTTTTCATCTTTTTGAAAGTCAATAATCTCAAATCCTTGCTCAGTGATATCAATTTTGAATTTGTAGTATAATAAACTATCAATAGGTAAAGTTGGTATTATTTCAAATGGGTAATTTACTGTCAATGATTTGATTACATTACCTGCTTCATAAACAGAGATATTTAGATTTTTATTTTTAACTACTTGGCTTAGTATTGGATATGATGATAAAATTTCAACACTGTTTTCTAAATTGATTTTAGATTTATTTAATAAATTGGAAGCTGAAGGAAGTTCAAGTGAGTAATCTTTTTCATCAATAATCTTAATTTTAGCAGATACGCTGTAAACATTAGGAGTGTATCTTAAATATGAATATGCAGCAATCATCGTAAGTAAACAACTTACAACAAAAAACTTCCAATAATAGAAGTATTTGAAAAACGACTTTTTCAAATCTAAACCATCATCTGTACTTTGATTCAAATCAAAATTTTCTTGTTGGCTGTTCATGTTTAATTATTTGTAATTAATAACGTGATGCTAAGTAGAATAGATGCAATTGAAGCGATAGAAGTAGGACTGCCAATAAATCCAGCACTTTTAACTTTACTAAAATTTGGGTTTATAATTATGACATCATTATTTCTTATTTTATATACAGGGCTTTCTAAAAAATCAGATTTTGTTAGTTCAATATTAAAGATTTTTCTTTTGCCATTTTTTTCTCTAATTAATGTTACATCTTTTCTTTTACCATCAATAGTAATATCACCCGCATATCCAAGTGCCTGTAGAATATTCAACTCTTTATTAATGTACGAAAATGTGCCTGGATTTTTCACCTCTCCCAAAACAGTAAATTTATTATTTAGTCTAGTTATTTTTACAGTTGGCTTTGTAAGATGATTTCCTTTTATCAAAAGTGATTTTATCTTTTCCTCAAGTTTAGTTTCATTTAGTTTTTCTACGCTGATTTTTCCTAGTATAGGAAAGTTTATTGTCATATTTTCATCTACTAAATACCCATCTAACATTAACAAATCTATGTTGTTTGAAACACTTTTGGGATTATTTCTATTGTAAGCTACTGAGGCTTCAGAAATAGCAGTGTGAATATCAATCTTTAAAATATCTCCTTTTTGAATTAAATTATCTATTTCAGAGTATTTAGCCCATGAATTTGCTTCTTCTTTTTTTGAATCTTTTAGATATATCAACTGATTTTTAGTCGAGCATGAGGTTATTAATGCACATGTTATTAAAAGAACAAACCATTTCATATACCAAAAATAATCATATTTTATTAATAATGGGTTTATATGTTTTTGTATGGATTTTATTTTAAAGTTTTTATGTTAAATGTAAATTTAAAAATAACTTATGTTTTTCATAAGATGCCTTTACCAAATAATTTGTGAAATAAAACCTCTAAAATAAATTTGGGAGTTGAAAAAAAAGTTCTTTTGTATAGTCTTTTCGGTTCACGCAAAAATCTCGGCAACCACTCTAAACCAATACTAATCCAAAAATTAGATGAACGCTTTATATTACCTGCATAAAAATCAAAAACAGCACCTACGGCACATATTTTTTTGACATTTATTTCATTTTTGTATTTGTGAATCCATTTTTCTTGTTTGGGAGCTGTCATTCCAACAAATAAAATATCGGCACTAAAGTCATTAATTCTATTACAAATTTCAAGCGATTCTTCATGTGAAAATTCGTCTTTAAAAGGCGGAGAATATTTTTTAAAATTAATTTTAGGATATTCTACTACTATTTTTTCACTAATTAGTTTCAGTGTATTTTCAGTCGATCCAAGAAAGTAAACAGAACCATTTTTTTTATTAATGTCATTCATTAAAAAAATAAAAAGATCAAAGCCAGCTATTTTTTTTAATTTGAAGTTTCTTAAAAATTTTGCAGCCCACACAATTCCAATACCGTCAGGCAATAAAATATCAGATGATTTTAAAGCTTGTTGAAAAACCTCATCCTTTTTTGCAATACAATAACTATGAGGATTTATCGTATTAATAATAAGTTTTTTCTCAAGATTAATGTCCTCAAGCTTATTTGAAAAGATGTCATATCCCAATATCATTGTAGTAATTTTTTTGTAGAATTTTAATTAATGAATCTGTAACTACTTTTTGTCCAACTGAGTTTAAATGTATGGGGTCGTAAAATAATTCATAGCGATGTGAATATGCATCTGTAAAATTAATGAATTTCACATTATCATAATCTGACTCAATTTGCTCAAAAATATCTATATTTTTTTTAAACTTTTTATTTTCCACTTGGTTTATAAGATGCAAAGTTGGAATATAAAACAAAATAATTTCTATCTTGTTTAATGATAGAGTTTCAATTGTTTGCGTTAGGGTCTCAATATAAAGTGGATTATTATTGATTTTCCTGTACTTATTTTTGGCAATTTGCTCTTTTACTTTTTTTAAATTTACAGTTCCAGATTTCATATTATCCCAGTTTCGTAAATATCCTCTAAAAGAAGAAGATATAAGGCCTTCGTTATAGCGTGTAGTTTTTATTATTTTTCTAGTCAAATAATCTTTGAAAGGGACACATTCTCTCAAATAGTGGTCAATATTAACATTATCTAAAAAAGGATAAAACAATACTTGAGAATTTGCACTTAAACCCTCCCCACTAAATGACCAGGCATCAACCCCATAAATTAATAATCTTATGCTGTCATTTTTTTCAAGTAAGTAGTCAATCATTACTTTTCTATTTAATATATCAACACCTTCGCTTGTATATTTTGCAACTTTTATGTTTAGTTTTTTCTCCATACTTTCTTTATCTAAACCCAACATTATATGAGAGTGACCAATAAGTGCTATTTCAGAATTATCTTCAATACCATAGTATTTTTTCAACCCTTTTCTTAGAAATGAATTTACGCCTAAATCTAAAATGAAAAATGAGACTATAAATGAAATAACTATTGTAAATGTGTTTATGATTTTAAACTTTAAAATTTTTTTTAGGGCCATGATTTAAAATTGAAAGTAAATAAAGGCATTTGAACTGACACTCAAAGTTGATATCGCCACGCATATTAATAAATACCATAAAAATTGAATTGATGCAGGAGCTTTAGATTTATAAAAGTACATAGATGCAATTTTGAGATACTGCATTATTTGTACTATTAATAAGAGAAAGATTAAAAATATTGACAATATAAATGTAACAGCTGAACTGCCAATATATAAATCACCTTTTTTAAAAGATAAAATTTCATCAATTATAAAGAAGGCATCTGTGATTGAATTTGCACGAAAAAAAACCCATGCAAAACAAACTAAAACGAAAACAGTTAAAATCTTAAATACTTTATAACCCCAATACCTTTTAATAAAATTGAAATCAATCAAATTAAGAAACTTATCACCCCAGCTTTCAACTAAATAGTAAAAAGCATGCAATGAGCCCCATATTATAAAAGTCCAGCTAGCACCATGCCAAAAACCACTTAGTAAAAAAACAAGAAAAATATTAATAACCCACCTGTAGTAACGAACTCTATTACCGCCAAGAGGAATATAAAGGTAGTCTCCAAACCAAGACGATAATGATATGTGCCAACGTTTCCAAAAGTCTCCAATAGAATTTGCGAGGTATGGTAAATTGAAGTTTTGTCTTAGATTAAACCCTAAAATTTTAGCAGAACCAATTGCCATATCAGAATAACCACTAAAATCACAATATATTTGAAAAGCAAAAAACATTGTTGCTACAGCTAAAGTAGCAGAGTTAAATAGTTCTGGGTTATCATAAATATTATTAACATAAATTGCTAGACGATCCGCAATTACAACTTTTTTAAATAAACCCCATATAAATAATTTTGCTCCAATTAAAAAATTTTCTTTCAGGAACAAATGTTTGTTTCTAAATTGAGAAAGTAAATTTGAAGAGCGTTCAATGGGGCCGGCAACAAGTTGAGGAAAAAAAGCTACAAATCCGCTGAAATTTATGAAATTATACTCAACATTAGTTTTTCCATAATATACATCCAAAGAGTAACTTAGTGCTTGAAATGTGAAAAAGGAAATACCTACAGGTAAGATAATTTCGATATAAGGTAATTGCAAATTGTTATCAAAAAACGGAATGATGAAATTAATATTCTCAATCAAAAAATTAAAATACTTAAAATAAATTAGTGGTATAAGAGATAAAAATATTGTTAAGGCTAACCAGTATTTCTTTGATTTCTTTGATCTTGAGGCATTGATTTTTATGCCGCCAAAAAAATTTACCATTGTAACAGCTAGCATTAAAAGAGCAAAATCTAAGCGCCAAGATATATAAAATATATATGAACTAATTAGCAGCAAAAATGTTCTATACTTCAGAGATATATTAAAGTATAGTATTGTTGTTACTAAAAATAAAAAAAGATATTCCCAAGAGTTAAATAACATTTTTATTTAGTATGTAGTTGTAAGAATCTAAAAGTTTTTCGTAAATTATTTTGTTTGAATAATAATCAGATGCTTTTTTCTTTGCATTTTCTCCGTATTTAGCGCATAAACTTTTATCATAAAATAGTTTTTTTATAGCTGAATGTAACAATTCTCCGTCTCCAGCACTAACCAAGAGTCCATTTTTTTTATGATCAATAATTGAAGACATTGCTCCTAAATCAGAAGTTATAATTGCTTTGCCGTGTCTCATGGCACGAGTAATTACATTTGGAAACCCTTCATACCACTTGCCTGGAACAACAATAATTCTAGATTTTACAAAAATTTCATCTAAATTTTTACCACTCATAAAACCAGTCCACTCAACATTGCGAGATGATTTTTGTTTTAGGTTTATAAAAGAATCTGAGTATGCTCCGACTACTTTAAATGATATGTCTTGTAATTTATTCGCAGCATAAATAAATTCTTCTATTCCTTTTTCTTCACTGACTCTGCCTATGAAACTAACATAGTTTGAAGCAATATTTCTGTTGTCAATAGCTTTAATTTCAGGAGTTAGCCCTGGAACAACAAATAATTTTTCTTTTGAAATACCATTTTTGACGAACTTTTGCTTTTGAAATTCTGTTTGAACAATATAGGCATCGAACAATTTTGTAATATTCCAATATTTTCTTGCAACTAAATTTCGAAGTGCATAGCCGATTGATTTAAACCAATTTTTTTCACAATTTTTCATAACACAGTTAAACTCTTTTAATTTAGTTAAACAACTTTCACAAATTTTATTACTGCTATCGAGATGAAGGCCTGTTGGGCAAAATAATCTATAATTTGGACACCTCATTATTAAAGGAATGTTTAACTTTTTAATTGGTTTAATAATAGCTGGAGAAATAAAAGGATATAAATTTTGACATTGAATAATGTCTGGCGAAAACTGATTTATTTTTGCCATCAAATCTTTAACAGCGTAAGGATTGTATATTCCGAAGATAAAAGCTTTCATCTTCATCCATACAGAATCTTTTATAATGTCTGAGCTCTTTCTATACCAATCAACTTTATGACCATTTGCAATTAATAAAGTTGCTAACGCTTGAGAGGCATGTTCCTCACCGCTGTTATTGCTGGCGTAATTATTATGTACAAAAAGGATTTTCATGGTCATTCTTTAATTATAAATCTAAGTTTTCCTTTATCTGAAAATATTTCATCAACAAAATCGATAGTATAACCAACTTGATTGTTAATTTTTTCACCTAATTCACGTTCTAAAAATTTTTTTATTAAATCTGTATAATTACTGTTAGATAGCTTAACCTTTATCTTTAGACTTAAATCTTTCTTTTGAATTATCTGAAACTGCTTCACATAATCTGTATGATTGTCAAATATTGTTGTTAGGTATTCACCAGATAAAACTACACTGTTTGGGAGATTAATATTGTCAGAAATTCTTCCTTTAACTTTATCCATAAGTGGTAAAGTCATTCCACATGAACATTTGTCATCTAAAATTCTTCCTCTATCCCCATTTTCATATCTAATTAATGGGAATGCATATTCATCTAAATTTGTAAGAATAATATTCCCATAGAGATCATTACGAACTGCTTGTCCTCTATAATCAACAATCTCAACTTTAACAGAATCTGAAAAAATATGCAATCCTCTTTTATGTGAACATTCTGCTGAAACAAAATATAACTCGCTACAACCGTATTGATCACAAACAGGTGCGTTGAAAGCCTTTGAAATCTTATTTTCTTGTACAACTGAAATTGGAGCAGCGGTACACCAAATTGAATTTGGTTTAAAGTCAAACTTGATATTATTTTCTAAAATATAATCTGCTAAAGCATCGAGAGCACCAACATAACCGTGAATTAATTTTGGACGAACTTTTCTATATTGATGAATAAATTGCCTTATATTATGTGAAGTAATTTTTGCCGCATCTAGTCTAATAATTTTTTGCGGCCAATTTATAAAACTTAATGCTAACTTCTTTAATCCATTTACTGGAACACCTCTATATATACTTGCCATATTTGCATTTAGTGGAACATTCCACCAATCAAACATTTGCCATTTTTGAATTTCTCTAATCCTTCTTTTACTTACCCCAATTTTCAATGGTTTACCAGAGGAACCGCCAGTTGTAATAAATTTAAGATTTTTAGATGTAACACCTTTCGATATAAATTTGTCGAAATTATTAATAATTTCATGACGTTTTAAGATTGGGATTTGACCAAAATACTCAGGCTTAGTTATGTCAAATGGATGTAAACCTAATTCATCAAATTTGTCTTTATACCAACTAACATTCGCATAAGCGTGAGAAACTAATTTTTTTGTTTTTTCCCAAACTAACTCGTTGAGTGCACTTTCATCCATTCTTTGATTTAAAATAGCTGTTTTATATGCATCCAAAGCTCCATTTTTTGCAAGGGAATAACGCTTTAAGAAAATGTAATCAGTAATATTCATTTTATTTATCTGAAATAATCTCTTTACATGAGTTAACAATCTTATTTGCAATTTTTTCGGTAGAAAAATCTGATACTATTTTTGCAGAGGATTCACCCATTTCTTTCCATTTCTCTTTGTTTTTATACGCTAAATTAAGTGTATGATTAAAATTACTAGTATCCAATGGATCAAACACCCAACCATTTTCTTTTTTTACCAATTCGGGCCAACAGCCATTATATTTTGAACAAATTATTGGAAGGCTACAGCTCATTGCTTCTGGAACAACCAATGACCAATTATCCTCTAATGTAGGAATAATAAAAATATCGGCGACTGCATAAAACGTTGCAACTTCTGAATAATCTACTTTGCCTGGTAAACACACATTATTAATTCGATTTTTGTTCAACAAATCACTTGCCAATTCTAACTGTTCTCCACTTCCTAATAGAACTAAAGACGCGTTTGAAAAATTTTTTTCAAAATCTTTCCAAGCTTTAATTAATTCAATCACTCCTTTTCTTGGAATTAATTGCCCCACAAATAAAAATACATCTTCTTTTAAATTGAAGCTTTTCTTTAATTTTAAAATTTCATTTTTTGAAATTTTAGAAATAGCATTTTGAAGTCCAGAACTATCTGCGGCCATATTACCAATAAATAATTTCTTTTCAGCAATACCAAATTCTTGTAAATACTCTTTTGTTTGAATTCCATTACATGAAATTGCTGTAATAAATTTTGAGGCAATTTGTCTTAAATAATATCTAAGAAAAGAAACGTTTCTTTCTGTATGTTTGGTTCTCTCATAAAGCATTAAATGCGGAGTTTGCCATATTGCATTATTTATTAATGCTGCATATGTCCATTGAAAAAAACCATCTGATAATATAATATCTGGTTCTGATTTTTTGATTTTATTTATTAAACCAGGTAGTAAAGGAATTCTTAGACCACCTTTATTTGCAAAAGTTTGATTTTCAATTTTTTTTCCACCGAATCTAATTTCTCCTTTTAAACCAACTGCTCTAGAGCCTAAAATTTTCTTCAAACCTTCTTGACATCTTAAAGGAGTTACTTCTGCATTGTATATGACAATTAATTGGTTATTAGAAAGCCTATTTATCTCTTCATAAATTGGAATTCGATAATCTAAAAAACTACGAGTTACCCATGTTATTTTCATTATTTATTTTTTTAAAATTATTATAAGACTTTATGCTTAATACATTTATTGTAGATAATACTAGAGCAACACTAATAAAAGAGCCATAAACACGACTACCTAAACCAGGAGATGTTAATGATAAAATTAAACACATAATAAAACTCCCTAAAATTGCAACTCGCCATTTATTTTTTGGCCAGAAATTATTTAAAGAGATTTTTATATATGAAATAAAATATAGAATCATGAAAATAGAGCCTAAAATTCCAGTATTTAGTAATGAAGAAATCAAAAAATTATGTGATGAAATTGCACCTGAAAAATCTTGAAATAAAATTTTATTTTCACCAGCTACAAACCCATATCCCAAAAAGGGTTTATTTTTAATTGCTTCTATAGATTTCTGCCAAACTAAATTTCTTCCGCTAGAATTTTCAATACTAACAGCTTCTCTACCTACAAAAATGGTTTCTAATAAAACAGTATTTAAGTCAAAAAACAATACAAATATTGAAGTAATTAGAGCAAATAAGATAAAAAATAATTTGTTTTTTAGATTACCAAAAATCATAGCTAAAGATCCCAATACAATACCTAAATAAATCTTATTTGATAAAGAAAATATAGCTAAAGAAACTATTATCAACATAAATAATTTACGTTTCGAAATTAATAGAGCAAAGAATAATACTGCCGGATACTCTAATCTTGCAACATTATTAATTTCTGAAAAAGTGTAAGAAATACCATAAAGTTTAAGATAAGTAAAGAATCCCCAAATTATAGACCATACTGCCCAAAAAACTAACCATTCAATAATATTTTGGAAATCTAATCTTAAAGCTAGTTTATAGACTGTCCAAAAAATAAGCAGTAAAAATGTAATCATCTCAAATGATCTATATATGGTTAAATAACTATTTGATGACCATATGCCCGAAGCTAGACAAATTACACTAAAAATTAATATGTATAAATTTGGTTTTCTTTGAATAAATCTAACGTAATTTTTAGATGAAATTATTTGGTTTAGGCAAAGAGCAAAAACTACAAATACAAATAAAATTTGAAATAATGCTGAATTGTCAATAATAGAATATTCAATTAAATCTCTTTTTCTTTTGACAAAGAAAAGTAGTATATTTTGAAAAAAAAGTAAATATCCTGGAACACCGGCAGCTCTGAACAGCTCTAACAAAGAGAATTGCTTTTGAATTGTATTCATAACTTTCTATACCTTTCTCGCACAAACATTATTTTCGAAAAAAATACGAATATAAATTTATAGTTTGCAAAAAATGACATGCATAAAGATAATTTATCCTTTGGGAACAGGTGTTTATATTTTATTATAGTTTTTCTGGAAAGATTGATTCTCTTTGATAAAATCATTGAGTAAGCTAGATTTTTGGCAATTCTTCCTTTTGCAGTATCATACGAAGGTAATAGTTTGTTTGAGATTCTTTTAATAATTCTTGATTCCCAAATTTTAACTGTAGGGGCTGACGCCCATCTTTTTTGATTCTTTTTAAACCAACCTATTTCTCTAGTTACTTTTCCTCCATCACTGACGAATAAAACTTTTGGAATGAACCCCCATTTTCCAAAAGTTGCTAAATAAGCCCAGAATTCAAGGTCTTCAGTAATTCTTAAGTCAGATCTTTGCCCTCCAGTTTGTTTTACTATGTCAGTTCTAAACAAAACACTTCCTGTGCAAACATGATTATGATTTGCCCAAAAAGCATAAAAATCATTTAGAACCACAGGTTTTTTAAAATTACTATTCTCTTCGCTCAAGAAATTTGGTAATATTTTTTCAGTTTTAGCATAAAATTTATGTACTTGACCAACACTCACTGAAATAGCATCATTGTTATCATCCAAAAAAGAAATAGTTTCTTTTAAAAAAGCTGGTTCCCAGTAATCATCAGCATCTAGAAAAGTAAGATATTTACCAGTTGATATTTTTATACCTTCATTTCTTGCAGCTGCAGGACCATTGTTAACTTGCTTTAAGATGGTAATAGGTTTTTTGTAATTCTCTAAAATTTCAAGAGTATTGTCTGTTGATCCGTCATCGATTACAATTACTTCTATTTTAAAATTTCCAATTTGTGTGAAGATAGAATCCAAGCATCGTGAGATTAAAAATGACCCGTTAAAGACAGGAACTATAATTGATACTTTACATGATTTCATATATTACAACACATGTAATTTTTAATTGATTTTTTTAATAAAATTATTTCTGAGCCCTATAAGCCCACAAACTAAGCCTAAGTAGTAGTAAAATATTTTTTTAGGAGTTCTATCAATTAAGAAACTAATAGATTGCTTCACGCCTACAAAAAAAAATTTACTTAAAAAAAGACCTAAAGTAGTTCTAAAAGAACGATATTGCCTACAAACTAATAGATGATTTCTATTAATGTAAAACCAAGCTAAACTATTATCATTTTTAGTCCCTTCAGTAAAAATATGACAATGAGAACTCAAGGCTTTGCTTGTTGCCATAATTTTATAGCCTTTTTTTGCTACTCTCAAAAAAAATTCATTTTCATCACAGTACATAAATAAAGATTCGTCCTGTAATCCCACCTTTTCATAAACTTCTCGCTTTATCATATTCATACCTCCAGGTAAACATTCACATTCAATAGTTTCAGGAAGATTTGAGCTTAGATATTGGTTGTGATGTAAACGATTTAAGCCAGTGTTAAAGTTTAAATTTTCACCGAAAGCTACTATTGTTTTGTTATCTTTTTCCAATAATATTGGACCAACGGCACCAATAGAGTCTAAACTATAAAGTTTCTTATATAAGTTTTTTATTGAATCCGCATTTATATTTATATCATTTGCTATTAGCATTATGGCGTCAACATCAGGGTCTTTTAGTGCTTCTTTTATGCCAGTATTGTAAGCGGCTGTGGTTCCTCCGTTAGACTTTCTAACAATAATTATTGATTTAGTAAATTTCTCAGCAATTAATTTTTGGTAGTCTTTATTTGCAGTATTATGAATAATAAAATGTTTATAGATAACACTTATATAAGATTTGTAAAATTGTAACCACTGATTTACAACATGATAATCGTTCATTGTTAAAGTTATTGCAGCAATTTTCATTCTGTAAAATTTTTAATTTTTTTAATGATTTGATTACGAAGTAGACTTATTTCTGTTTTTTTATACATTATTACAAATAAAACAAAAAATGAAAGAAATAAAAGCTTAAGAAAAATTGAGCTTACAAGTAAGCAAGTTAATAAACTCAACAAATAAAAACTAATGAGCAGTATAAAATTAAGATCTATTATTTTGACTTTTAATACTCTAACAAAAATAATTAAATGGTAAAGAAAAAAGATTGCTCCTAATATTAATTTTATTATTGCAAGACCGTTGGCACCATAGTTAGAGGCATAATATAAAAAAGGAATAATTATAACAACATCAATAGTTGCAATTAAAGCTAAAGTTTGTTCTTTGTAAGCCGCAGACAAACCATTACTTAATAAAGAATCTAAGATCGAAAAGACACTAAACCAAATTAAAAAATTAAATACGGTTATAGACTCAATATAATTTTCACCAAAAAGAAAAGGAATCCAATAATGACTAGTGGTTGATGTAATAATCGCAATTAACGTACCAAAAATTATGATAAAATCGAAAGCTAATTTAATTTTGTTTTGAAACTCTTTTTTATTTATTGAATAAAGTCTAGTTAGTGCTGGAAAAACAGCCTTAAACCCAGTACCAACAGCGATTGATATTGGAATCATAAGTTTGAATCCAACAGAATAAAAACCTATTTCAGTATGATTAGAATTTAAATTCAAAAACTGAAAAGGCAGCTGATTTGATAATGTCACTAAGATAAGTAACCACACATATGGAAGAGACATTTTTAAAATTTTTTTACCTCCTAAATAACTTTCTTGCTCATTATATCCAATTATAAAATTTTTAGTTACAATAATTAGATATGAAAAAGCTTTGATAAAATGTAAAAAACAATAAATAATCACAACTGCATGTACATTTAACATCTTTTCAGGCACTAATAAAATTGCTGTAAGCCACAAAATAGAAGTGATTACATTCAAAATCGATGAAAATCTAGTGACTTCATGGCCAAAAGCTATACTTTCTGAAAAATCCCATAATGAAATATTTAAAATCATTAGCATTAAGTAAATTATCCAATGATTTTCAATGGTAGATGTGTAATTATTATAAATCATAAAGACGCACAATGAGAAAATAAAGGATAAGAATCTAAATGGGATTACAAATTTCTTTAAAAAAGATGCAGATTTTTTTGGTTTCAAAGATAATTCTCTTATTACAACAGTACTCATGCCAAACTGTGCGATCACTCCAAAAATGGTTACCGTTGATAAAATAAGATTATAAAAACCATAACCGTCAGGTGACAATTTTCGAGCCAATAAAATGACAACTAAGAAGCCAATAATCTGCTGAAAAAAATCAGAAAACATTAAATAGCTCCAGTTTTTTATTAATTTATTCATCTTTTAAATTGCTTACTTGCTTGGCTAGAATACTTAACGAAATAGCTTTTCCTCTATACTTTACCACGGGTAACGCCCTGTCTTTAAATGTCCATGCTCTAACGTAATCTAAAATCTCTTCTTTTGTTACATTATCGGGAAGTATAATGTTGTTCTTAGAACCACTATCATAGAAATAATATTTATTATCATTTTTAATTATTTTTTTATTTGAATTATCAATTATAAATGAAAAGTTTTCTTTAAACAATTTAATCGACAAATCCTGAACTTTTTTAAAAAGTGTTTCAGATGTATCGTTTTTTAAAATAGGGATTTTTTCAGTAAGGATAATTGACCCCTCATCTAGGTTTTCATTTATATAATGAATAGATGTTCCGTGCCACCAATTGTTATCTTTCCTAGCACGAACAATAGCCCAACTTGTTGAATATCTTCCTCTAAATCTCAGTTTGTAAGAGTGATGAATATTAATTATTCCATTTGGAACTTTATCAAAAAGTTTTTTGGGAATAATTTTCCAATAATTAAAAGAAAAAATGAGATCAGGATTGGTTTGTTCTATTAATTCTTTAATGCATTTGAAAGGTTTTATGTTTTTAGAAAGATATAATTTTTCAATTTTGTCATCCCACCAATTCTTATAATTAACAGCTACGCCTCCAACAATTTCAATTTGGTGTAACTCTTCATTTTTTTTAATCCACGAAATTAAAATATGTCCCAAATCTCTGCTTGCTGCAAAAGCAATCTTTATTTTCTTTTTCTTATTCAATATTTGATAAGTTAAACCACCAGCCACATGGAAGCGCAACAAAGCGACTAATAAATTCACTGACCCCTTTTAATTCAATCTTATTATTAAAAATCGAATAAATATTATTATTTATATGTACACCACTTGCATAAAAACCCATGTCTCTAAATTTTCTAATACTTTCATATTTATTTTTTGATAATGTTCCGTAAACCCAATAATTTGGTGAAGAATTATTAGTTATTTCGATTGGCTTAATATTTTTAAATCTATTTATTCTTGAGTTCCATATTTCAGCATTTTTTTCATGTTGTTTGATTAATTTTGAAATTTCTTCTAATTGACACGAACCTATAAATGAATTTAACTCGCTCATTAAAGCTCCATAACCCTCAATTTTTATATCGCAATCTACATTAATTTCATTAATAGAATCTCTAAACTTACTTCGATCTATACCATAATCTCTTATTTTTTTTGCCTTTTCAAACAGTTTATCATCACTAAAAACTAATCCGCCGCCGTTAATTGTATTTGGTAATCGCACAGTTTGAAATGAAAAAACAGATATATCTGTACCTAAATTTCCACTTTTTTTATTATTAAGAATTGATCCAAAAGCTTCAATACAATCGTCAATTACTGGTATGCCAAACTCATTTCCTAAAGAATTAATCTCATTAACATTACCTAAATAGCCACAAAAATGATTATGGAATATTGCTTTTGTTTTCGAAGTTATTTTTGACTTTACATCATCAACGCACAAGGTCCCTTTATGTGGATTAATATCAGCCCAAACTACTTTAAGGCCCCTAGTTGCAAAAGGTTGGTTTGAAGCAAGACAACTAACAGGTGATGCTATTATTTCATCATTTTTATTTAGCTCCAATGTAGATAAAAGAACCATCATTGCTTGGTTATAAGAACTTATTGTCAAAATATTTTTACAGCCAATATATCTAGAAAGATCTTTTTCAAATTTCTTACCATATTTTGCATAAGATAATGAGCCAGAGTAAAGAATTTTATTTATTCCCTCTGTAACGTTCTCAGGCATGTATGGTTTGAAAATTGGAATCATTTACCACCCTTTTTTTATCAGTTCAACGATTTTATTTCGATTTTTTTCTGTGATCCACCATCCGCACCCCCAGTGAACATAATTTCCATAAAAGGATTCTAATCCTTTCAAATGAGAACCATCCTCAAAAATTGAATGTCTATCGTTTCTCAAGTGTAAAGAAGAGCACTGTATACCGTTGCTGTTCATATGTTCAATAAAATCATCTTTTCTGTCAACCATAGCTGTATATAGCCAATAGGATGGTTTAGTATCATCATGGTATTTAATAATTTGTATCCCATCAACATCTTTTAATTCTCTATCAAAAAATAATCCATTCTCAATATATTTATTTACGTTCTCTTTTAGATAATTTAATTGAATGAGTCCGAAAGTGGCGTTCACATCATTCATGTGGTACTTAAATCCACACTCAGTTATATTATTCTTTAGTCTTGGTTTTGTTTTATCTAACCCAAACCATCTTAGTTTTTTTGCACGATCATAGTCAGAAGATTTTTTAAGAATTAATAATCCCCCATCAATTGTTGTCAGATGTTTTATAGCTTGGAAAGAATAAATAGCAAAATCAGAGCAATATCCAAGCTTTTTATTTTTGTACTCAGCCCCAAAAGCATGAGCACAGTCTTCAATTATAGGAATATTATATTTTTTTCTAATACTATAAAACTTATTTAAATTAGCAACCATGCCTGCATAATGAACAATCATAATAGCTTTGGTTTTGTTGTTTATTAGTTTCTCAGCTGATTTTGGACATATCAGTCCAGTTGACCGTTCAATATCTGCCCATACAACCTTAGCACCAGTTTGGGAAATTGCTGTATTTGTTGGCTCCGCTGTCAAGGCGGTTGATATTACTTCATCGCCAGGACCAACGTTTGCAAGTATTAAAGACAAATGAAGAGCAGATGTCCCTGAGTTAACAGTCAGCACTTTGTTATTTTCAAAATACTGACCTAACATTTTTTCAAAATCTTCTACTTTTTTGCCTTGAGCAATATAACCAGAGTAGATAGTTTTCTGCAAAGCAGGCATTAATTGATTTCGAGGTGGAATGTAAGGTTTAACTATAGGAATCATTTTTAATTACTATTTTTCCTCAACTCTTCTTTGACATCATCAAGTGTTAACAAAAGATGCTTTAGCTCTTTAACGTTAAGACGTTTAGTATTGTCTGAATTATATTCTTTTTCTTGTAGTTTGGGACCATCCTTCTTCAAGTATTTTGTATAGTTTAAATCTCGAAAATCTGCTGGTATTCTGAAAAAGCTGCCTAAATCGTCAGCCTTTGACATTTCCTCTTTAGCACATAAAGATTCATACATTTTTTCTCCATGTCTTGCTCCAATTATTTTAATTTTGTTGTTTGCATTAAACAGTTCTAATAGCGCTTTCGCTAAAGTCTCGATAGTTGTAGCTGGAGATTTTTGGACAAATATATCGCCAGGGTTAGCATTTTTAAACGCGAACAATACCAAATTCACAGAATCAGCTAATGACATCATAAATCTTGTCATTTTTGGGTTTGTAATTGTAAGGTCTTTACCTTCTTTGATTTGTTTAATAAATAGAGGAATTATTGAGCCTCTTGAACACATGACATTTCCATATCTAGTTGCACAAATTACAGCCTTATTATTTATTACTCTAGAATCTCTTGCCTTACTTACAGCAAGCTTTTCCATCATTGCTTTAGAAATTCCCATAGTGTTAATTGGGTATACAGCCTTATCAGTGCTTAAAACAATTACTTTTTTTACATTATTATTAGCTGCAGCCTCTAAAACATTTTCAGCACCAAGAATATTAGTTTTTATAGCTTCAGTTGGAAAAAATTCACATGAAGGAACTTGCTTAAGAGCCGCAGCATGAAATACATAATCAACGCCACTCATTGCATTACTTATGCTTTGATAATCCCTTACATCACCAATAATAAAGTTAATTTTGTCATCTTTATGATTAATACGCATGTCCTCTTGTTTTTTCTCATCTCTACTAAAGACTCTTATTTCTTTAATTTTAGATTGAACAAAGTAATTTAGAACAGCATTACCAAAAGAACCTGTTCCTCCAGTTATTAATAAGGTTTTATTTTTAAACATTGTATTTTTTTGAAAAAATTAATAGATCAGAATTCATCATGTCAGCAACCAAATCAGTAATCTTAAATTCGGGTTCCCATCCTAGTTTGTTTTTAGCTTTAGATGGGTCGCCTATTAACAAATCTACTTCTGTTGGTCTAAAATATTGTGGATCAATAGATAAAACTTCTTTGCCTAATGTTATTTGATAATTTTTGTTGTTGCATGCGACCACAAAGGCTTTTTCATCCAATCCTTTACCCTTAAATTCAATTTCAATACCAACTTCTCTAAATGCTAATATTACAAAATCCCTGACGCTAGTAGTTTCTGATGTTGCAATAACCCAATCCTCAGCTGTTTCTGCTTGTAAAATCATCCACATCATTCTTACGTAATCTTTTGCATGCCCCCAATCTCTTTTGGCGTCAAGATTACCCAAATAAAACTTATCTTTTTTTCCTAATGCAATTTTAGCAACAGCACGAGTTATTTTACGAGTTACAAAAGTTTCACCTCTTCGAGGTGATTCATGGTTGAATAATATTCCATTACATGCAAACATCTTGTAAGCTTCACGATAATGTTTAGTAATCCAAAACCCATATAATTTTGCAACACCGTAAGGAGATCTAGGATGAAAAGTCGATTGCTCGTCGTAAAACCCCTTTGCATTTTTGTTACCCTGCATGCCTCCGTAAAGTTCAGATGTAGAGGCTTGGTATATTCTAGTTTTTTTCTCCAAGCCAAGTAATCGAACTGCTTCCAGTATTCTAAGTGTTCCCAGCCCATCAACTTGCCCCACATATTCAGGTACGTCAAATGACACTTTAACATGAGACATAGCGCCTAGATTATATATTTCATCCGGTTGACAAAGTTTTATAATTTTAGTAATATTTAATGAATCAGTCAAATCACCATAATGTAATTTAAATCTTGGATTTTCCTCGTGAGGGTCTTGATATATATGGTCAATTCTCTGAGTATTAAAAGAAGAGGCTCTTCTCTTAATTCCATGAACCATGTACCCTTTATTAAGTAATAGCTCTGCTAAATATGAGCCATCTTGACCTGTGACGCCAGTAATTAGTGCTACTTTCATAATTTAACTTCTTTAAAGTTATTTAAATTTTTTAAAAACCAGTTGTATGTTTTATCAATACCTTCATCTAGATTAGTTTTGAATGTCCAACCTACCTTTTCCGCTCTAGATATGTCCAGAAGTTTTCTTGGAGTTCCATCTGGCTTTGAATTATCCCAAGTAATTTCCCCATTATGACCAACAACTTTTTGAACTAGTTCAGCAAGCATCTTAATGCTTATGTCTTTACCAGTTCCAATATTGTAAAAATGTTTTGAAAATTTATTTTCTAGAAAGTAAATTACAGCTTCAGCTAGATCATCTACATATAGAAACTCGCGCTTGGGACTTCCACTACCCCAAAGTGTTACAGGCTTATGACTCTCTATCTTAGCTTCATGAAATTTACGAATCATTGCTGGCAAAACATGTGAGGACTTTAAATCAAAGTTGTCGTTAAAACCATATAAGTTAGTAGGCATAAGGCTAATATAATCTTTACCAAATTGCTTTCTTATTGATTCGCATGCTTTAACTCCAGCTATTTTGGCAATTGCGTACCATTCATTAGTTGGCTCTAAAGAGCTTGTCAATAAATATTCTTCTTTTAAGGGCTGAGGCGCAAACTTTGGGTATATACAAGAACTTCCCAGAAAAATAAATTTTTTCACTTTAGATTTAAATGCGCCGTCAATCAAATTATTTTGAATTTGCATGTTTTCCATTAAAAAATTATAAGGATATTCATTGTTAGCTAAAATTCCACCGACTTTAGCAGCAGCATTTATTACAACATCTGGCTTATGATAATCAAAAAAATCATTTACATCATTTTGATTTCTTAAATTCAATTCTTTTTTTGCTTTTCCAACTATATTGTAATAGCCGTATGATTTTAAAGCTCTTAAGACTGCAGACCCAACCATTCCATGATGCCCAGCAACGTAAATTTTAACATTTTTTGTCATTTTTTCAAATAAATATTTTGATACCAGTTTATGAATTTTTTGATACCTGTTTTTATGCTCGTAGTTGGCTGATAATTGAAATCTGATTTTAAATTTTTAATGTTAGCATAAGTTTTTAGCATATCTCCAGGTTGCATCGGATACATTTTTTTCAGTGCCTTTTTATTCATTTCATATTCAATTGTTGAAATAAAATTTTCTAACGTTTCAACTTTATTATTGCCAATATTGTAAATTTTATAATGTTCCCTTTTTTCTACATCTCTTTCTATAACATTTACTATACCTTCAATAATATCATCTATGTATGTAAAATCCCTTTCCATTTTTCCACTATTGAAAACTTTAATTGGTTTGTTGTTAGATATTGCTTCTGCAAATAGAAAATATGACATGTCAGGCCTCCCCCAAGGACCGTAAACTGTGAAGAAACGTAATCCAGTAGTTTTAAAGCCATATAAATGACCATAAGTGTGGGCCATTAATTCATTGCTTTTTTTTGTTGCAGCATATAAACTTATTGGATTATCAGATTTGTCTGAAGTTTCGAAAGGAACTTTATTATTTTTCCCATAGATACTGGAGCTGCTTGCATAAACTAAATGTTTTACCTTATAATTTCTACAACCCTCTATAATATTTAAAAATCCAGAAATGTTACTTTTAATATATGCTTCGGGGTTTTCTATACTATATCTAACTCCAGCCTGCGCAGCAAGATGGCAAACAATTTCAAATTTTTCTTTTTTAAATATTTTATTTAAATAATCTGAGCTTGAAATATCTAACTTGCTAAATCTCAAATTTTTATACTTACCACTTTTAGCTTCAAAAAAATTGGTTGAGGCTTCTTTTTTATTAAACCCTAACTCTTTTAATCTATCATACTTTAGATTAATATCATAATAGTTATTTATATTATCAATACCATAAACATCATGCCCACGATTAACTAATTCAACGCATGTATGAAATCCTATAAAGCCTGCTGAACCAGTAACTAAAACTTTCATTTACGATTTTCCAATTGAATAGATCTCAAAACCAATAACCTTAAGCTTTTCTTTATCTAATATATTCCTTCCGTCGAAGATTTTTGCAGGTTTTGATAAAAGATTATAAATTTTGCTCCAGTCATAATTAATAAATTCGTCCCATTCTGTAATAATTACAACAGCATGTGAATTTTTACACGCTTCATAAGGATCAGGGCAAAAATTAAGTGCAGTTTTATTTATATCAGAGGTTCGGTTATTTAAGTTATCCAAGTCCGAAAGCATTTGTTGTTCATTAACTTTTGGGTCATAAGCACAAATATTAGCTCCATTCTCAATTAACATATCGGCTACATAAATGGCTGAAGATTCTCTAGTATCATTAGTATTCTTTTTGAATGCCCAGCCAAATAAAGTTATTTTTTTTTCAGAGATTGTTCCAAAAAGAGAATTCATAATTTTTTTTGCAAAACGTTGTCTTTGGTAATCGTTAATTTTTATGACTTGGTGCCAATATTCAGATACTTGGTTTAAGCCTAGTGACTGAGCAATATAAACTAAATTTAGTATATCTTTTTGAAAGCAACTTCCTCCAAAACCAACTGAGGATTTTAAAAATTTACTACCAATTCTTGAATCCATTCCGACTGCTGTGGCAACTTCTTCTACGTCTGCTTCAGTAGCTTCACATATAGCTGAGATACTATTTATTGAGCTAATTCTTTGAGCCAAAAAAGCATTGGCTACTAATTTAGACAGTTCTGATGACCAAACATTAGTTGTGTATATTTTTTCTCTTGGAATCCAATTCGCGTAGATATTGACTAGTTCAGAAATAGCTCTTTTTCCATTTTTACTTTGTTGACCTCCAATGAGTACTCTATCTGATTTAAACAAATCCTCAATTGCTGTTCCTTCTGCTAAAAATTCAGGATTAGAGAGTACCTCAAAATTAACCCCATTTCCTGTTGAGTCCAAGACAGTTTGTACAGCTTCTGCTGTTCTAACGGGTAAAGTAGATTTTTCAACGACAATTTTATCAGATTTCGATACTCTGGCAATCGAACGTGCGCATAATTCTACGTATTTCAAATCAGCAGCTTTACCTTTACCCTCACCATAATTTTTTGTTGGGGTATTAACGGCAATAAATATCATTTCAGATTCATCAATTGCATTATCGATATCTGTTGAGAAAAATAAATTACGATTTCTAGCTTTCTTTACTACATCAGCTAAACCTGGCTCATAAACAGGCAAGCTGTTAAGGTCCTTTGAGTTCCATGCATCTATTCTTTCTTTGCTTATATCAACTACATTTACTTTTAAATGCGGGCATTTTAGCGCTATAACTGCCATTGTTGGACCACCTACGTAACCCGCACCAATACAACAAATTGTTTTAACTTTCATTCAATTAATTTTTTGCCAACCACATAATTGAATATGATTAATTGTTTTAAAGAGCAACAATTGAAGTTGCTCTAAATTAATTTAATTCAAATAGGTTTCATTAATTTAAACCCTACTAGATTGCCATTTCTGTAAAAATATTAAAATCTATTTTAAATAAATGAATTTTAAAATTAATTTAGATTAATAAGATTTTTGATTGTTTATTAAGTTTTACAAAAAAGGTATTCGTTTAATTATACACTATTATATTTAAAAAAATCTTTTGGCAATCAAAGTCTTTTAGTATACTTATTTAAATATCCCTTTACATCATAAATAACTCCGCTTGGACTTGTTAAATTTTCAATTTTAATATTCTTAAATTGTCTGTGAGCAACAGCTAAAACAACCGCATCAAATTTTTTAGATTTTAAACTTTCTAAAAGAGTAATGCCATACTTTGCTTTAACATCACTTTTATTGGCTAAGGGGTCAAAGATAGAGGTGTTAATCTGGAAATGGTTAAATCTATTAACAATACTAATTATATTAGAATTTCTTACGTCTGAGGAGTTTTCTTTGAAAGTAAATCCCAGTATTAATATTTTTGAATTTTTGATTTTAACATTGTTATTCGTTAATTCTTTAATCACTTCATCAGCAATAAAATTGCCCATAGACTTATTCACTTCCCAACATGAGTTAATAATTTTAGATTCATAACCAGCCTCCCTTGCTTTTTTTGTTAAATAAAAATGATCAATCCCAATACAGTGACCGCCAATTAGACCAGGAATGTATGAATGGAAATTCCATTTAGTTGATGCAGCCTCAAGCACTGAATGTGTATCAATATTTAGTAAACTAAAAATCTTAGCTAACTCATTCATGTAGGAAATATTAATGAACCTCTGCGTGTTTTCGATAACTTTTGCAGCTTCAGCAACTTTTATACTTGGCGCTAAGTATGTCCCCGCGGATATAATCGTCTCATAAACTTTTTGTATAAATTTTGCGGTTTTGATGTTTGAGCCAGAAACAATTTTTTTGATATTCGTAATTGTATGTGTCTTATCACCTATATTAATCCTCTCAGGTGAGTATCCTAAAAAAAAGTCTTTGTTTAGTTTCATTTTACTTTCTTTTTCTAGCAGAGGCAAACATACTTCCTCTGAAGCTCCAGGAAAAACGGTACTTTCATATACCACAATGTCATTTTTTTTAATTATTTGACCTAATTTTATAGACACATTTATCAAATGTTTTAAATCTGGCTCGTTATTGTGGTCAATAGGAGTTGGAACTGTTACTATAAAAAAGTTACATTTTTTTAAAATTGAAATTGTGTCACTTAATACTAGTCCTTTGTTAGATTTTTTAAATTCACATACATTTACCTTAGACAATTCACTTTTTGTTACTTCATTAGAATCGTCAATATTTCTTTTTAGCTGATTTACTCTTTTTTTATTTATATCATAGCCATAAACTTTATACTTTTTTGCAAATTCAATGGACAATGGTAATCCTACGTAACCAAGCCCAACCACACCAATTACTAGTTTTTTAGAAATCATGATATATAAATGAGTTTAATTTTCAACTAAAATATCACAAATGCATTCATTTTTTGTCAAATATGAAAACTAAAGTTAACAAGCTAAGTAAAGAATATAAAAGTGATATTATAAAATGAATGGTGATATTTATCTCATGAAATAGTATACAAAACAATATAGAGGATAAATATACCGCTAAAATTATTATTGAGGAAGAAACGTGGCTTTTACCTGCATTTATCAATTTATGGTGAATGTGGTTTTTGTCAGGTTTAAAGAATTTCTGCTTATTTTTTCTCCTAATTACCATTACCCTTAATGTATCAACATATGGAAAAGACAAGATAGAGAGAACTAAAACGGGTATATTATTAGAAATTTGGCTATAATCATTGTTTGAACTTAAGGTAATAAGTGCAGTCACAGAAATCAAAAATCCAACTACTAAAGATCCAGTATCTCCCATAAAAATTTTCCTTTTGCTATTGCTTAAATTGAACTTTAAAAATCCAGCGAGACTACCAATTATAGTTGCACACAATATCAAACCAACCAAATTATTTGCCGATAAGCTTAGAAATAAAAATGCAATCATCGCAATTATCCCATAACCGCCAGCTAGTCCATCTATTCCATCTATTAGGTTATATGAATTTATAGTAACAACAAATATAAAAATTGATAAAATTATTGAAACAAAGTAGTTGAGTTCATAAATACCAAATAATCCATAAAAATTGTCCAATCTACAATCAGTTAAAAGAATGAATGCAGTTGCAGTACCAATTTCAGTTAACAATTTCGCTATTGCAGATAGGCCTAGCATGTCATCTTTGAAACCGACAAATAATAAAATTAACAGTGAAATAAATAGGGCGATTATAAATTTTGATTCTTCGTAATTCAATATGAAAAATGATAAGGATAGCGTAACTATGTAGATTCCAGCAATAATTCCAATTCCGCCAATATTAGGTATATTACTTGTATGAGAGCTTCTTTCATCAACTTTAGCTGTAAGATTCTTTACTTTGCTGAAGTAAATAATGAACGGAAGTGATTGTGATGTGACTAAATATGATCCAAAAATTCCAGCTAAGATCATTGCTAAACTATTTTCTTTTAATATTTCGCTAACGAACTCAACTAACATCATGCTGAGTATTGCTTTTTATAATAATTTCTGTATTCACCAGATGTAACATTCTTCAGCCAATTTTTATTATTTAAATACCAATCTATAGTCAAACTTAATCCTTTTTTAAAATTAACAGATGGTTTCCAATTTAAATCTTTTTTAATTTTTGAAGCATCAATAGCATATCTTAAATCATGACCAGGACGATCCTTCACAAATTCAATAAGACTTTCAGAACTACTTTCTTTTTTCTTCAGCTTTATGTCCATCTGAGCACAGAGCTCTTTAACTAAATCTATATTTTTCCACTCATTGAAGCCCCCAATATTGTATGTGTGGCCTATTTTATTTGAGTGAAATAAAATATCTATTGCGCAAGCGTGATCTTTTACATAAAGCCAGTCCCTTGTATAAGTACCATCACCATAGACAGGTAAGGGACGGCTATTTATTATATTATGAATAAACAATGGTAAAAGTTTTTCTGGAAATTGATGTGGGCCATAATTATTTGAACAATTTGATATTATATATGGAAGTCCGTACGTTTCTCCATATGCTCTTACAAAATGATCAGAGCTGGCTTTTGAAGCTGAGTATGGAGAATTTGGATCATATGAAGTTTCTTCAGTGAAAAATCCACTTTCTCCAAGTGAACCATAAACTTCATCTGTACTTACATGATAAAACAGTTTTCCATCAAAATTATTTTTATGTGTTTCTTTGAACTGATTTAATAAATTAACAGTACCAATCACGTTAGTATTTACAAAATCTAAAGGGTTTGTAATAGACCTATCAACATGTGACTCTGCTGCTAAATGGATAATGCTGTCAAATTTATATTTATTAAAGACTCTTAATAAGAGGTCAGTGTCACAGATATCACCTTTGATGAACCTGTAATTTTTGAAATCTTCTATATCTGAAATGTTTTCAAGATTGCCAGCATATGTGAGTTTATCTAAATTATAAATTTTGTATTCTGGATACTTTTTCACAAATAGTCTGGCTACATGTGATCCAATAAACCCTGCGCCACCAGTTATTAAGATTGATTTCATTTAAGATTATTTGTTAATTATCATTCCTGCTCCAATAGTTTCATTAGTTTGTTCATCTATTAAGATTAAACTTCCAGTTCTTCTATTTTTTTTGTAGCTATCAAAAAATAGAGGCTTTGAGGTTCTAATTGATATTCTAGCAATGTCATTCATTTGTATAGATTCTACATTTTCAATTCTGTGAAGAGTGTTAATATCAATTTTATATTTTAACTCTCTGACAAGTCCAACACATTCATTTGTTGTATGCTTAATTATAACTTTTTTTCTGCTGGCCAAGGGATTCTGATTCATCCAAGTAACTAATAATTCAATGTCCTGACTAACGTTCGGTATATTATTTTCTCGCACTATCATATCACCTCTACTAATATCAATTTCGTCTTCAAGTACTATGTTCACTGACATGGGTGTGTAAGCCTCATTTAGTTCTGTATTGTGCGAGCAGATGCTTTTTATTTTTGATGTGAATCCAGTTGGCAATGTTTTTATTTTATCACCAACTTTAAATATTCCACCATCAATTCTTCCAGCAAAACCACGATAGTCTTGATGTTCTTTAGTATGTGGTCTAATTACTGTTTGAACAGGAAATCTACAATCAATTTGGTTATAGTCGCTAGAAATATGTACATTTTCTAAATGATATAGCAAAGTGCTCCCCTCATACCAAGTCATATTTTTTGACCTATTTACTACGTTGTCACCATTTAATGCTGAAATCGGAATAAATTGAACATCTCTTACTTCTAGTTTTGATGAAAAAGCTTTGAAATCACTTACTATTTTGTCATATACTTTTTTATCATAATTTACAAGGTCCATTTTGTTTATACATACAATTGCATGAGGAATACCTAAAAGTGAAGCTATAAATGAGTGTCTATGAGTTTGTTCAAGCATTCCTTTCCTTGCATCTATAAGTATGATTGCTAAGTTGGCCGTAGAGGCTCCGGTCACCATATTACGAGTATATTGAATATGCCCTGGTGTGTCGGCTATGATAAACTTTCTTTTAGGAGTTGCAAAGTATCTATATGCAACATCTATTGTAATGCCTTGCTCTCTTTCAGACCTTAACCCATCTGTTAGTAATGATAAATCTACGTAGTCAAATCCTTTATTTTTACTGGTGCGTTCAACAGCATCTAGTTGATCTTGAAAAATTGATTTACTGTCATACAAAAGTCTTCCAATTAATGTACTCTTACCATCATCAACACTACCTGCTGTAGTAAATCTTAATAATTCTTTTTTGTTTCTATTCATTAAAAATACCCTTGTTTTTTTCTGTCCTCCATGGCTGTTTCAGCTCTTTTGTCATCGGCTCTTCCTCCTCTTTCTGTAGTTCTCGTAGTAGCAACTTCTTTTATTATATCGTCAATATTATTTGCTTTTGATTCTACTGCTCCAGTGATTGGCATATCTCCGCATGTTCTAAATCTCACAGTTAATTTTTTGACCTCTTCATTATCTTTAAGCTGAATAAAATTTGAATTCGCAAGGATAATATTGTCTCTGATTATACATTCTCTTTGATGAGAAAAATAAAGACTTGGCAGTTCTATTTTTTCTAACTTTATGTATTCCCACACATCCATTTCTGTCCAGTTAGAAATTGGAAAAATCCTAAAGTGTTCTCCATAGTTTTTTCTTCCGTTAAATAAATTCCACAATTCTGGTCTTTGATTTTTTGGATCCCATTGACCAAATTCATCTCTATGAGAAAAAAATCTTTCTTTGGCTCTGGCTTTTTCCTCATCCCGTCTTGCGCCTCCCATTGCACCATCAATTTTGTTAACCTCCAATGTTTCAAGAAGTGTAGCTATTTGAAGAGAATTTCTTGACGCATCTACTCCAGTTTCTTCTTTGACAAGCCCCTTATCTATGCTTTCTTGCACTAAGCCGACAATTAAATTAACTCCAAGTCCATTAACTAAATCATCTCTAAATTTTATGGTTTCGGGGAAGTTATGACCTGTGTCAATATGAATTAGCGGAAATGGTATTTTGGCAGGATAGAATGCTTTTTTTGCTAAGTGAGTAAGTATAATCGAATCTTTTCCTCCAGAAAATAGTAATGCAGGATTTTCAAATTGTGAAGCAATTTCTCTAATAACAAAAATAGCTTCTGATTCTAACTCTTTGAGATGATCAATTATATAATTTACCATATTTAAGCTTTTTTATTATGCATTTTTTGATTTTTTGCATTGATTCATCAATTGTTTCCTTGTTTGTATCAATTTCTAAAGTTGGATTTTCTGGCGCTTCATATGCAGAAGAAATACCTGTCATATTTTTTATCTCACCATTTCTAGCTTTTTTGTACAACCCTTTAGTATCCCTTTTTTCGCACTCAGCAAGACTAGCATTTACATAGATTTCGATAAAATGATCTGAACCAACTATATTTTTTACTATTTCTCTATCTTTTTTAAATGGTGATACAAAAGCCGCAATAGTTAGTATTCCTGCGTGTGTCAATAATTTTGCGACCTCTCCAATTCTTCTTATATTCTCACTTCTATCATCTGATGAAAAGCCCAAATCTTTATTTAGGCCATGCCTTATGTTATCACCATCCAATGCAAAAGTAGATATTTTTAGATTATGTAGCTCTTGTTCAAGTAAATTTGCAAGTGTCGACTTGCCCGAGCCAGATAGGCCAGTAAACCAAATAAGAGCAGAACTATGATTGTGTAAATTTTCTCTGTCTTTTTTTGAAATTTTGTAGCTATGTTCTTTAATGTTTTTCATTGAGAAGATGATTTACTAAGGTAGTAAACTTATAAGACTCATTTAAGTTTTATTTAGCTCCCAGTTCCAAGCACTTTTTAATGCATCTGAAATGGATTTTTCTGATTTCCACTTTAGATATTTACTAGATTTTTTAGTGTCAGAGTATATTTCAGCGACATCACCAGTTCGTCTGGGCCCATACTCTAAATTTACTTTAATATTATTACATTCCTCAAAAATCCTAACAGTTTCAGCTACTGATAAACCTTGGCCAGTACCTATGTTAAATATACTCTTACTCTTATTTTTGATACAGTACTCAAGCGCGTTTATGTGTGCTAGTGCCAAATCCTCAACATGAATATAATCTCTAACACAAGTCCCATCTTTTGTATTATAATCATTGCCATTAATTATTAATTTCTCTCTTTTTCCATAGGCTACTTCGCATATTATTGGTACTAAATTTGCTGGCTTATCAGCAGATCTGTCACCAATTAATCCGCTATTGTGCGAACCGATTGGATTAAAATATCTAAGACAAACACTAAATAGCGTTGATTTTTCAATGATTTTTTCGCAGAGTTGTTTTGTTTCTCCATACGGAGATTCTGCTTTTTTGAAAGGAGCATTTTCATCTACAGGTAAACTATCTGGACTACCATAAACAGTGCAAGAAGAAGAAAAAATCAAATTATTTAAATTCTGATTAATCATAACATCAATTAAAGACTCAAGTGACTTTAAATTGTTGTAAAAGAATTTTTCAGGCTCTCTTACTGATTCTTCAACTGATTTATATGCTGCAAAATGAATAGCTCCAATTATACCATTTTCTTTTTTTATGATCATGTCAAGCTTTTGAGCACTACAGCAGTCTAATTCATAAAAATTTAATTTTTTATTTGTAATGCTTTCAACCCCCTTTATATTTTCAATACTTGTATTAGAAAGATTGTCTATTATAAGAGGTTCGTAACCTAATTCTATTAGTTTAAGACAAGTATGTGAACCTATATATCCTGCGCCACCAGTGACAATTACTTTATTCATAAATTATTATTTTTTTTTGATTGTTTAGAAACCTAAAAGAGTATTTTTTTCTTTTTACATTTTTTCCTAGTAAATTAAAACACCCTATTGTTTTTTTATCATTAATTATTTCAAAAGTTGATGACGGACAGTTTATTTGTATTGTGTCCTTAATCATAATTTGGTCTTGAAGTTCAGACTCTATATTTGTAGTTATTATAAGGTTTGTATAAAAGTTTGGATTTATAAAAATTTCATTAAAAGTAATATCAGTTGTTAAACCGCTTGTGTAATTATTGCCATCTGGTGGGGATGTGGAAGTGATTTTAACCCCATTTGTTTCATTTTCAATTGAAAAAAAGCCAATTAACCCCCCTAAACTATCTACAGCGTTAATAAAAGCATAGTTTTGGCCAAAAACAATTCCCACTTTTAATGTAGCCGTAGCTGATAAATTTGATAAGTAAACATCTGCATAACCAACTGTATCACCAATTGATAAGCCTCCAATATCAAATTGTCCTTCGTTCGTTGTAACAACCGATTGCTCTATGTCCGGTTGATTAGCTGATTGACTGATTGATACAAATAAATCTACTTTTTCTCCACATAAATTTGAGCTAATTGAAGTGTTTATTACAGGAAAAAAAGGTGCCGGAATAAACTGAGCTGTGGTAAATGTATCAATCGGTGACCAAAGGGAACCGAGCAGATTTGTAGTGTCATAATATGACATTATTGACCACTCATATAAAGTTAGTTGGTTTAGTTGTGGTAATTGTGTGCTTGAGACAAAACCTGCTATATTGGAAAGATAATTCCATGTGGTTGTTCCGAATATTCTATATCTGATTTTGAAGCGGTCTGTATTATTTGCTCCAGTCCAGTTGACTTGTGCATTGTAAAAAGTTATGTTGTTAGCGTAAATGCTTGTAGGGTATGCTAGTGTTATATTTTCAGTAAAAAAACTATCTGTTGTAGACCATAGTGAAGATGTATTTGATAGACTGTCACAATATGATTTTATTTGCCATACATATTGCGTTTGAGGTGTTAGTCCAATTAATAGTTTATTTATTTCTGAAGAATCAATGTTATTTTGAAAGCTCCAAGTACTTGCATTTACATCTTTGTACCTTACTCTGTAAAAGATTGCTGAATCAACTTTTTCCCAATTTACTTTGGCATTAGTATAATTTACGTTTGTACTATATGTCGAATCCGTGCTTAAGCATTGAGATTGACTTTCAATACATACTGCAAATACAAATAATATCAGTAGTCTTAACATTTTACAAATATATACAAAAAATAGTAAATTAAAGTTAAGGTATTGAAAACCAACAAGTTATAAATATTTCATATAAGGCAATATAATTACTTTTTAATAATAGGGCTTAATTTTGTGCTAAAATTGCTTAAATCGCCCTAAATACTCTTTCTTAATACGTATATCAGGCTTGAGTATTCCCCAGTTTTAAATTTTGCGATTAAATTAGAATATAATCCAATTATAAATGATTGAACAAGTTTTGATGAGTTATGTTTATATTTTGAGCTTAGTAGCGATACATAAAATGAGTCAAAATATAAAGGATGAATTGAAGAAATCTCAAGGCCATATTTGTTAGAAAGTTTTAGCATGCTATCTTTATCAAAGTGCCATAAATGTAGCGGCACATCCCAACCCGCCCAATGTTTTCCATAAAATTTTTGGTCAAAACATTTATGGTTTGGAACTGCAATTATTACAATGCCATTATCGTTCAATAAACTTTTTATTTTTTTCATATAGCCATCCAGATCATAGACATGCTCAAGCACATGCCACATTGTGATAACATCAAAATTCTTTTCCTTTAAACTTGATAGCGAGTCTTCAACAAATAGTCCGTGATTTTTTATAGACAGTTCTCTTGCTTTTTTTGCTATCTCAACACCGTATGTATCAAATCTTTTAATTTTCATGTAACTTAAAAACTCTCCAGTTCCGCTACCAACATCTAGAATTTTCTTAGAACTTATTAATTTAGAGATGAGTTTATATTTTCTTTTAATCGAAAAACTTCTTACTACTTGATATAGTTTGCTAATGAAATCATTTTTTTTATTTGAGTGTGATATGTAATCCTCAAAATCATAGTATTTTGAAATATCTTTTTCTTTGGGCCTAGGATTTGTAAATAAAAAATTAGTTGTTTCACATGAAACAATTGTAAATTCTTCTTGTGTGTTTGAGTAATCCTTTACATTAATGTAATTCTTTAGGACTGTTTTCTTCTCAAATAGTGGGCAGTTTATCTTTTCCATCACCGACCCATATAAACGAGTAAAACATTCACGTCAGCTGGACTAACTCCACTAATTCTCTTCGCCTGTCCTATAGTTTTGGGATTAATAGAAGACAGCTTTTCTTTTGCTTCGCTTGAGATAGAGTGTAGCTTATGAAATTCAAAATCGTCAGGAATTTTTACATCTTCGAGTCTTTTTGATTTTTCAACATTATCTTTTTCTCTTTTTAGATAACCTCCATATTTAATATTAATTTCTACTTGCTCCTCCTCTAACTTGTTTATATTATTATCATTAATAAATTCACTTAACTTATTTGAACCATTTTTAAGATCATTAAAATTAATATTAGGTCGTGAAAGCAAAGAGTCTAACTTTAATTTTTGCTTGATTTGTGATGATTTTTTATTACTTAGAATAGAATTAAATTTAATGGGTTCGGCACTTATTTTCTTTACTGTTTTTTCTAGCTTTTTAACAGTATTAATTTTGCTTTCTAGTTTATCATATCGCTTTCTGTCAATGAGTCCAATTTCATATCCTATTTTTGTTAATCTTATATCTGCATTATCTTGTCTTAATAAAAGTCTATACTCTGCTCTTGATGTAAACATTCTATATGGCTCATCAGTGCCCTTTGTAATTAAATCGTCTATTAGAACTCCTATATATGCATCGGACCTTTTTAATATAAATTGACTTAAACCTTTACATTTTCTATGTGCATTTATACCTGCAATGAGACCTTGACAACCTGCCTCTTCGTATCCTGTTGTTCCGTTAATCTGCCCGCAAAAAAACAAGTTCTTTATCAATTTGGTTTCTAAAGAATAATTTAATTGTGTTGGAGGAAAATAATCATATTCAATTGCATAACCTGCTCTAAATAGTTTTGCATTTTCAAGTCCCTTTACATGTCTTAGTGCTTCGACTTGAACTTCCTCTGGTAATGAGGTGGAGAATCCATTTAAATATATCTCTACAGTTTCTCTACCCTCTGGCTCAATAAATAGCTGATGTCTTTCTCTTTCCTTAAATCTATCAATTTTATCCTCAATTGACGGACAATATCTTGGCCCAATTCCTTGAATTCTGCCTGTGAACATTGGTGATTTTTCAAATCCCTCTTGCAAAATCTCGTGAACCTTGCTATTAGTGTAAGTAATAAAGCAACTTAATTGATTAGATAGTTTAGATGTATTTGTAAATGAAAATGAACCCGGATTTTTATCACCTGCTTGTTCGATTAGTTCATTATAATCTATTGTCCTGCCATCTAACCTTGGAGGAGTACCTGTTTTCATTCTTCCGTGTTCAAAGCCTAAATCTATTAGCTGCTTAGTAATTCCTTTAGCTGATGGTTCACCAGATCTACCACCTTTGTAATTTTTTAATCCTAGATGAATTATTCCGTTCATAAATGTTCCGCTACATAAAATTACTGTATTTGAAAATATTTGATTACCAAGCATTGTAATTACACCACATACTTTATTACTTTTAATAATTAAATTTTTAACTGTGTCTTGCTTGAAATCAATATTTTTATTTTGTTCTAATATATATCTCCATTTTTTTTCAAATAATTTTTTGTCGCATTGAGCTCTAGGGCTCCACATAGCTGGACCCTTGGACCTATTTAACATTCTAAACTGAATCATTGACTCATCAGTCACAACTGCGGACATCCCACCTAGAGCATCAATTTCTCTTAAAATTTGACCTTTTGCAACGCCACCCATTGCTGGATTGCAAGACATCCTTGCAATTGTTTCAAGGTTCTGAGTTATCATCAAAACTTTAGATCCAAGTTTAGCAGCAGCATGAGCGGCTTCACATCCAGCATGTCCTCCACCGATTACTATGATATCGTACTTCATACTTGTAATATATTGAAAATCAATTATTTAAATTAATATAAAAGTTTTCTTTTTCTCTCATTATTTTCTGTTCTTGCTTACTCTTATCATTGTAATTTAATAAATGAAGTAGTCCGTGAACTATAACTCTTTTTAATTCATTATTAAAACTAACATTAAATATAATTGAATTCTTTTTTACAGTTTCACTACTAATATAAATATCACCAGAAATTTTATTATCATCTGTAAAATCAAAAGAAATTACGTCAGTCTCATAGTTTTTTGACAAGTAGTCATTATTCATTTTTTTCAAGTATTCCTTGGAACAAAAAATATAGTTTATATCACCAACCTTTTTTTTCTCACTTACAACGATCTCCTTAAGCCAGTTCTTTATTTTTCTTTTGTTTTTTAATGTGAAACTTTTTGTAAAATGAAACCTAATCATCTTGAGAAATCTTATTAAAATAATCAGTATTTATTCTTTTATAAAAAGGGTTTAGTTTAATATTATTTCTTTTTAAAATTTCCTCAGAAATATTTTTTTTCTTTTCCCTGGAAATTTCTTTATCTACAGTTTCAATGTCATTTTTCATTATCCATTCTAAGGATTCTCTTTTGTCATCTTCACCTTGCTCTCTTTCAGCTTCATCAAAATCTAATAACCTTGATAATATTTTATTTTGTCTATCTAGTGTTTTTTGAGATATTTTGTTAAAAATTATATCATCCTTATTTTTTTCCATATCATCTAGTAGCTTATCTATATCACTTTTATTTTTTCCGTTGCCTAGCTCATCTCTCATTTTTAGTAAATTTTCTTTAGCCTCTTGTTGTAATTGCGCAAGTTGCATCAGTTTTTTTGAAAGAGATTCTCCGAGTGATTTAGATCCATTTTTACCACTTTCTCCATTTTTCATTTCCTCTAACAATTTTTTCTGCATTTGTTTGAGTTGTGATAGTGAAGGTGCCCCGCTTCCGGGGTTGTCACATTGCTTATTTCCAGGGGTCTGCGAAGCTAATTGTTTTTGCATTTGTTTGAGTGATTCATCTAACAAAAGCGCAAGATTATTTGCTGAAGTCATCACAAATTGTTGCGAAATATTTGATTTTCTTATATCCCTATCCTCTAACGATTTAATAGATTTTGATAAGTAGCTATTTATTTTATTTATTTCTTTGTTTACAATTGATTCTATCTCAATAACTCTTTTAGAAAGTGCAAGCAGAGAGTCTTTCACAATTTCTGAATCATCTTTAATTTTTTTCTGAGCTCTTATTATTTGTATGAATTCTGAACTGTTTTTGTTTGTTTCTTTAGTTTTTATAATTAGTTCCTCTTGAGAGAAAGAAATAGATATTAGATTCTCAAGAATTTGTCTAAGTGTCTCAAGATTTTCAAAATTTTGATTCGCTTTACAGCTAGAGAGCATCATTGACAGTTGATCTTCTAAGTCTTGCATTTTATCACTAGTATTTTTCTGACTCTTTTTTGAGCTTTTTTTATTACCTAGTTTCATTTTCTTTATGCTCTCATTAAGACTTTCATCAATCTTTTTTTCTAATTCTTCAGTATTTTCAAAATTATTAGGATTCTCTAATGAGTCATTTAGATTTTGCATTTCATCAATATCTTTTTTGAACTCATCAAACTCTTTTTTTATATCATTTTGTTTATCTATGCTGTTTTGATCTATATCTTTATTGTTAGTCAAACTATCTTGTTTACTTTTTATCTCTTTTATTTTTTCATTTAGTTCAGATAATCTTTGCTCAATTTCCATTTGTTTGAATAACTCAATTTCTCTATCTAGCTCTTCTTCAATGTTTAAGTTCTGGTCCTCTAGATTTTCTAAGAGTTTTTTAATTTCATCTTTATCTAAATTTTCAAAATCTTTTTGCATTTCATCCATCATCTTCAAAAGCTCTTCGTCAAAAACTTTTTCCATCATCTCATTTAGCAATTTCTGCTTTTCAATAATTTCTGGGCTAAGAATTTCATTTTTTTCAATTAAATCGTTAAGAAGATCTTTAGATTTTTGAATTTCGTTCTCAAGCTTCATTTGTTTTTTTAATAAATCTTTGACATTTTCTTTTTGGTTCCAATCAAGTTTTTTGTTATTGATTAATGAGCGCTTGATTTTTTCAATTTCTTCGTTCATTTCTTGAATGGTTTCAAAGCTGGATTGCATTGCTGATTTAAGCTCATTATTTTTTTGGTTCCTATTTGCAATTGCATCTATTTTGCTGGTGCTATTAAGATTAAAAACTTCAGTTTTAGCCGATTTAAATCCATTTACTCCATCATTATCCCAGACTTCAAAATAAAGTTTGTCATATTCAAATTCGCTAATTTCATTTGTATTAATCTTATAATCAAAAAACTCTTCACGTTGTTTATTTATTTTTAATGAGGTTTCATTTATTATTTTTTCATTTTTCAAATACTTGATTTTGATATCTGAAATTTGATAATCGTCAAAAGCTGAACCATTATATACAAATAAATTATTTGTTGAATCAAAATTAGCTTCAACATTAATTTTTGGATATTTATCTTTTAAAAGTCTTATTGAATAATAATTAGAATCAATGACACCATTCTTATTTACAAGCTTTAATTTGTAATTGCCAGAATTCATTAAAGTTTTTTGAATTTCAAAATCATCATTATTAAAACTTTTACTTTCTATTATATTATCAAGAGCAAAAATCAATTCATCAACATTTTTTGTTTTAAATGACCATTTTGTCTTAGTCCCCTCCGGCACAAAAATTTCTCCAATATTTTTTTGAGAATCATGTTTTTTGAAAGTATGTTTTGGATATGAAAAATTAATCATGTAATCTAGAATTAGAGGTCTTTTCTTTACTTCAATTTTATATTTTTCAGATGAGAATCCATTGGAATAAAAGTTAAAAATGAATGACTCTTTGATATTGTAAAACTCGTAAGAATATAAGTCAGAGTTTTCAGCTTTTGACATCAAAAGGTCTCTATCATCAATTCTAATGAACACCTCATTAGGCAAATTAGAACCTTTAAGCTCTAGCTGAACTTTAAGTTTTCGGTTTTCTATTAAATCAAGTGTTTTATTTTTTAAAATAAATTTAAAAGGAGCGGGCTTAGTAAATATATCATTGTAGTTTATGACTCTAGCTGAACTCTCATTTATAATTTGATTATTTCCAGTAATAAAAATCAATATTATTATTGTAGTGGGTATAAATAGTAGCTTTAGATACTTTTTATTGGAGCTAAAATTTATTACATCCTCAAATTTAAATTTATTTAAATGTTCTGTTTTTTGATTAATACTGGCAATTAGTAAGTCAGAGTTTTCATCATTAATCTCTTCAAGCTCTAATAAGTTCAGAAGCTTATCATCAATATCTCTAAAGTATTCTCCAATAATATTAGCAGCTTGTTTATTTGAAATTATATTGCCAAAGCGATAAATCTTAAGAAAAGGTTTAATGACATTAAATATGATAAATATTAAACTAGAGGTGCAGAATCCCCAAAAAATAAATTGTCTAACTAATGATTCAAACCATACCAAATGCTCTAAGAATACAATTAATAAAAAACCATTAATTGAAAAAAAAATTGAAAGTAAAATTCCCTTTATTATTAGATTTAAATAAAACTTATTTCTAAATAAATTTATTTTTTCAATAATTACAGAACTTTTCATATAGCAAAAATACAATTTTATGAGTCTATTTTATTAAAAAATTATTTATCAAAAACTATATTTGCCTAAAATTGCGCTATGAGACCAGTTAGATTAAGATTTGCCCCAAGTCCAACAGGCCCTTTACACATTGGTGGGGTTAGAACAGCTCTTTACAATTATTTATTTGCAAAAAAATCAAAGGGTAAGTTCATATTAAGAATTGAAGATACAGATCAAAATAGGTATGTTCTAGGAGCTGAAAAATATATTATTGACTCACTTTCTTGGTGCGGAATTGAATTTGATGAAGGGCCAGAAATAGGAGGTAAATTTGGGCCATATCGACAATCAGAAAGAAAAAAAATATACGAAAAATATGCACAACAATTAGTTGATGAAGGTAAAGCTTACTATGCTTTTGACACCCCAGATGAGTTAGAAAAGATGAGAAAGAACATGAAGCTCTCTGGAGTACAGTCACCGCAGTATAATTCTATTACAAGAAATAGTATGAAGAATTCATTGACACTTTCAAAAGACGAAGTAAAAAAAAGAATTTTGAATTCAGAAAAATATGTTATTAGAATTAAAGTTAACAGAAATGAAGAAATTAAATTAAACGATACGATTAGAGGGTGGGTGTCAATAAATTCAAATAATCTTGACGATAAAGTAATTTTTAAATCTGACGGTATGCCAACTTATCATCTAGCCAATGTAGTAGATGATTATTTGATGAAAATTTCTCACGTTGTTCGCGGAGAGGAATGGTTACCATCGGCCCCTTTGCACGTACTATTATATAATTATCTTGGTTGGGAAAAAGAGATTCCAGTATTTTCTCATCTTCCACTAATTTTAAAGCCAGAAGGAAATGGAAAATTAAGCAAAAGAGATGGTGAAAGACTTGGATTTCCTGTTTTTCCAATTCTTTGGGAAAATCTAACAACTGGTGAGAAATACGATGGCTATAAAGAATTTGGATTTTTACCTAACAGCTTCATTAACATGCTTGTCTTCTTGGGATGGAATCCTGGAAATGAAAAAGAAATTTTTGATTTAAACGAACTAGTACAAGCTTTTTCTTTGGAAAGAATAGGAAAATCTGGTGCAAAATTTGATTTCGAAAAAGCAAAATGGTTCAATCAAAAATATATTAGAAAGTTACCCAAAGATCTACTTGTTAAAGAAATATCAGATTATTTAGTTAAAAATAATCTTGAATTTACAAATGACTATATTGAACAAGTATGTGATCTTTTTTTAGAGAGAGTAGTTTTTATCAAAGATTTTTGGATTGAGGGAAAGTATTTTTTTGAGGACATTAATGAGTATACATATTCGCTTGTGCAAAAAAGGATAAAGAAAAATAGCTTTGATCACGTACAAACTCTTCATGAAAAATTAAAAAAAATTGAGAATTTTTCTTCAAAAAATGTTGAGTCTGTATTTGTAGAGGTTTTAGAAGAGTTCAACTTAAAAATGTCAATGCTACTTCCTTTGTTTAGATTTGCCTTAACGAATTTACTTTATGGTCCTTCATTATATTCAATAGCTGAGATTTTAGGAAAGGAAAAAACTATTAATAGAATTGAAAATTTTTTAAAAGAAATATCATGACAAAACTTAATATAAAGGGAGTAAAAATTTATGCATTTCATGGGCACTTTGAAGAGGAAAAAAAGTTGGGAGGACATTTTATCGTAAATCTTGAGATAGGCTTTAACTCCGATAAAGTTATTTCAACTGATAAATTAGAAGATACTATTGATTATGTTCAAGTAATTGATATTGTAAAAAAACAAATGAAAACAACAAAAAATTTGATTGAATCAGCTGCAGATGAAATATTAGACGAATTATTTAAATTAGATTTGATACAATCAGTAAATATTGAAATTGAAAAAATTAGTCCTCCTGTTGATGCTAATTTTGAAAAAATATCTGTCGAGTTATTTAGATCTAAATAATGAAATTTTTCAAATTAACCTCTTTATCTATTATTTCAAAAACTTCTTTAATTTTTAATCTTTTTTGATTCATTTTGTCTCTATATCTGAGAGTGCACGTCTCATCCTCAAGAGTTTGATGGTCAATTGTTAAACAAAAAGGAGTTCCAATTGCATCTTGTCTTCTATATCGCTTACCTATTGAGTCTTTTTCCTCGTAATAACAATTAAATTCAAGTTTTAAATCATTAAATATTTTTTTTGCCTTATCGCTAAGACCATCTTTTCTCGTAAGAGGAAGTATTGCTAGCTTAATAGGAGCTAAAAATGGTGGAATGGATAAAACAATTCTTTTTTCATTGTCATTCATTACCTCTTCTTTGTATGAATTGCACATGATAGCTAAAAACATTCTATCTAATCCAATTGATGTTTCAATAACATGAGGTATATAGCTTTTATTAAGTTCCGAATCAAAGTACTGTATTTTTCTTTTTGAATATTGTTGATGAGATTTCAAGTCGAAATCAGTTCTTGAGTGTATCCCTTCGAGCTCTTTAAATCCAAAAGGGAATTTATATTCGATATCAACGGCAGCGTTAGCATAATGAGCTAGATTTTGGTGATTATGAAATCTAAACATATCATTGTCAAAGCCAAGGTTCAGATGCCATTTTAGTCGTTGATCTTTCCAAAAATTATAATAATTAATTTCTTCACCAGGTCTAACAAAAAATTGCATTTCCATTTGTTCAAATTCTCTCATTCTAAAAATAAATTGTCTCGCAACTATTTCGTTTCTGAAAGCTTTACCAATTTGGGCAATTCCAAAAGGGATTTTCGCTCTAGCAGTCTTTTGTACGTTTAAAAAATTTACAAAAATGCCTTGCGCAGTTTCTGGTCTTAAGTACCCCTCACTAGCTGACTCATCAGTGGAACCAAAGTTGGTTTTAAACATCAAATTAAATTGACGAACATCAGTCCAATTTTTAGTGCCTGATATTGGGCATTTAATTTCTAAATTTTCAATTAAATTTTTAATGTCAGATAACTTATTTTTCTTCAATGAGCTATCTAACTTATCTTTTATTTCTTGAATTTTAGATATCCTTTCTGAAACTCTTTTATTCGTTTCACAGTATTTTTTTTTATTAAAATTACTTCCAAATTTCATTTCAGCCTTTAAAATATCTTTATCAATTTTGAGCTGTATTTTATTTATATGGTCTTCAATTAATTGGTCTGCACGATATCTTTTTTTTGAATCTTTATTATCAATTAAAGGATCGTTAAAAGCATCAACATGTCCTGATGCCTCCCAAACTTTTGGATGCATTAAAACTGATGAGTCAAGGCCAACTATATTTTCGTTCATATCCACCATCGATTTCCACCAATAGTGCTTTATGTTATTCTTTAACTCAACTCCAAAGGGACCATAATCGTACGTGGCTGCTAAACTATCATAGATTTCACTTGACTGAAATATAAAACCATACTCCTTGCAGTGAGAAATCAGCTTCTTAAATAATTCGTTTTGATTACTCATTCAACAAAAGTATAAAATTATGATTGTTTTTTTAATTTAGTTGCATGATTGAACTTGATGGAAAAATTTTTAGTAAAGAATTATTAGAGGAAAAATTTGCTTGTGAGCTATCTTCATGCAAAGGTATGTGCTGTGTGATTGGAGATTCTGGTGCTCCTGTTACTGTTGATGAAGTAAAAATGATTAACAAAAGCCTCAAAATAATTAAAAAACACATGTCAAAAGAAGGAGTAGAAGAGGTGAATCAAAGAGGAGTTTCGGTAATAGACAGTGAAGGAGACTTAACTACAACTTTAGTTAATGATAAGCAATGCGTATTTGTTTATTCTGAGAAAGGAATAAACAAATGCTCTATCGAAAAAGCTTTTAAAAATGGTGATATTGATTTTAATAAACCAATCTCTTGTCACTTGTTTCCAGTAAGAATTACTAATTACGAATCATTTGATGCTTTAAATATCGAAAAGCTTAAAATATGTGACTCTGGTTTTATATGCGGAAAATCCAAAAAAACCCCATTATATAAATTTCTTAAAAACGCACTTATCAGAAAATATGGTAAGGACTGGTACGAAAAACTGGATGAGATAGCAAAAATTATTTGAATGCATTAAGTCCTGTAATGTCAAGTCCAGTAATCAATAGGTGAATATCATGCGTTCCTTCATAAGTAACAACAGACTCTAAATTCATCATATGTCTCATTATTGGATAATCTCCTGTAATGCCCATACCTCCTAAAATTTGTCTAGATTCTCTTGCAATTTTCAAAGCCATGTCAACATTGTTTCTTTTACACATTGAGATTTGAGCAGTACTAGCTCGATCTTCATTTTTAAGTACTCCAAGCCTCCAAGTCAAAAACTGAGCTTTAGTTATTTCAGTTATCATTTCAGCAAGTTTTTTCTGTTGCAATTGAAATGAACCAATTGGTTTACCAAATTGGTGTCTTTCCTTGGAATATCTTAGCGCTGTGTCGTAGCAATCCATTGCAGCTCCTATCGCACCCCACGCAATTCCGTATCTAGCAGAGTCTAGACATCCAAGAGGTGCTCCTAGCCCATCTTTGTTTGGTAGTAAATTTTGCTTTGGCACTTTTACATTATCAAAAACAAGCTCACCAGTTGCTGATGCTCTCAGGCTCCATTTTCCATGAGTTTCCGGAGTTGTAAAACCATCCATACCCCTTTCTACAATCAGCCCTTTTATTCTCCCTTCCACATTCTTAGCCCAAACAATAGCTATATCTGCAAAAGGGGAATTAGATATCCAAAGTTTAGCTCCATTAAGTAAAAAGTAATCTCCGCAGTCTTTAAAATTTGTCGTCATGCCACCAGGATTAGATCCATGATCAGCTTCAGTTAGACCAAAACATCCTATTAGCTCGCCGCTGGCAAGCTTTGGTAAAAATCTTTTTCTTTGCTCTTCATTACCATAATTGTAGATAGGATACATAACAAGTGATGATTGGACGGAAGCGGTTGATCGTATTCCACTGTCTCCTCTTTCTAACTCTTGCATAATTAAGCCATATGAGATTTGATCTAAGCCAGCACCTCCATATTCAGCTGGAATATATGGACCAAACGCTCCAATTTCTGCTAAGCCTGTCAGAATTTGATTAGGAAATTTAGCTTTTTGACAAGCTTCTTCGATAATGGGAGAAACTTCTTTTTTCACCCATTCTCTAGATGTGTCTCTTATTAATCTATGTTCCTCAGTCAGGAGTTCATCAAGATGAAAATAATCTGGAGATGTAAATAAATCTGGTTTCATGTATTTTTTTTTCAAAAATATTGAATTATATTCAAACCAAGCACTGCAAATTACTAATTAAACTAAACTATATTTACATTATGGAAGCAGTAAAAAATATAGAGCTAAACAATGAACTATATTTTTTAATTTTTGTTTTTATTGTTTTCCTTCTATCAATTTTAAAATCTCGATATAAAGATTTGTCAAAAATGTTTTTTTTATCAACTTTTGATAAAAAGAGTTCGGTTAAATTTTTAAAAAAAGATAATGTTTTTTCAGAGCGAGTAAACTATATCATAAATACTATTTTAATATTTAATATTTCAATAGTGCTTCTTATTTTTAAAGAAGACTATAGTTACAGTAATTTTCTAAAAATTCTAACTTTTGTAATACTATTTTATAGCATAAAATACTTTACATTAAAACTTCTTTGTAATGTATTTAATATAGTAGAATTAACTAAATTTTCAATCTTTCATACCTTTTTACACGATAAATTTTTTTCTGTAATTATCACACCATTATTAATATTTTATTTTTTCTCAATTATTTCGTTTAATGATTACATAGTATATTTATGTTTAATCCTCTTATGTTTGATTGTAATTTATAAACTTTACTGGATTTATAAAATACTTTCAAATATAATTGGTATTTCAACTATGTATATAATTTTGTATCTTTGCATAACTGAAATTATACCTTTTTCTTTAATAGCTAAAGGTATTTTTTATTAGTATATGCTTGATCCCAGACATAAAAAAGTAAAAACAATATTGATTTCTCAGCCTAAGCCTGAGGGAAGATCACCATACGCATTAATTGAGAGAAAATATAAATTAAAAATCGACTTCAGACCATTCATCAATGTTGAAGAGATATCTGCTATTGAATTTAAACAACAAAGAATTAGCATTCTTAATCATGATTCAGTACTTTTTACAAGTAAAAACTCTATGGATCATTATTTTGGCCTGTGTGAAAAAATGAGACTTAGAGTACCAGATGTAACTAAATATTTTTGTGTTTCTGAAGCTATAGCACATTATCTGCAAAATTTTATCACATACAGAAAAAGAAAGATTTTTATAGGAGAGCAAAGTTTTGCTAGCTTGATTCCATTAATGAAAAAATTTCCAGAAAGTAAATTTCTATACCCATGTTCAAATGTGCTAAAAGAAAGGCCAAACCCTTCATTAGAAAAAAGTGGATTAGAATACACCAAGGCACAAATGTACAAGGTTGTCTGCTCTGATTTAAGTGATTTAAGTGATGTGAAATATGATATTTTAGTTTTTTTTAGTCCTACTGGTATAACATCGTTAAAACAAAACTTTCCAGATTTTGAACAAAATGAAACTAGAATAGCTGTATTTGGTAAAACAACATTAAACTCTCTTAAAGAAAATAAGTTAATAGCTGACATTGTTGTTCCAAGTAAAACTGCAACATCAATGTCTATGGCTCTTGACCAATATATTAAAGAGGCAAATAAGAGAAGAAAGTAAACTCTTGAAAAAAAATCATCTTTTTTTAAAAAGCAAAAAATTAATTGATTCTATTTTTAAAAACGGTATATATTTCAAAGATTACCCATTATCAGTAAGATTTTTGCAAGTAAATGAAGTTAATGGTATTAATTTTGTAATCAGCGTTAAAAAAAAATATTTACCAAAAGCTGTAGATAGAAACAAAATAAAAAGGTTAATGAGAAATACAGTGAGAGAGTGTGTTGCAGAACTTAAAAATAAAATATCTGAACAAAAAAAAAACTATCATATTGCAATTATTTACAATAGCAGTATTATTTATGATATTGATTATTTAAAAGACAAAATAAACTTAATTTTAACTCGTTTAATTTTAAATGAATAAATTTTTTTCTTTACCATTCATTGTGATGATTTTGTTTTATCAAAAAGTAATTTCTCCTTACTATCCAATGAGCTGTAGATATAACCCCACTTGTTCTAAATATTCACTGCAGTGTTTTAAAAAACATAATGTTTTGAAAGCATTGTTTTTAACTATTAAACGAATTTTATCTTGCCATCCCTGGGGCGGACATGGGCATGATCCAGTACCATAAACAACTAAGAAAATGAAGAAAAAATTAATATTTGTTTCGCTATTTATTTCATCACTAACATTGCTTAGTTTTAAATCTGATTATTTTGAAATAGCAAAAAATTTAGAAATTTTTACGGATCTTTATAAAGAGCTAAATACTTATTATGTAGACGAAACTGACCCAGGAAAGTTAATCAAATCTGCAATGGATGAAATGCTTCAAACCCTTGATCCATATACCAACTATATCCCTGAGTCTGAAATAGAGGATTTTCAATTTATGACAACTGGTCAATACGGAGGTATTGGCGCAATGATTACAAAAAGAGATGAATATGTTTACATTTCAGAACCATATGAGGGGTTTCCTGCTCAAAAATCAGGACTTATGGCCGGTGATAAAATATTAAAGGTAAATAATATTTCAGTTAAAGGAAAAAGTACTGAGGAAGTAAGTAAACTTTTAAAAGGACAACCTAACACTAACGTTTTAATCTTAATAGAACGAAAATATATAAATGACCCTTTTGAAGTTAGTTTTAAAAGAGAGAAAGTTACTGTTGGCAGCGTCCCTTATTTTGGATTATTAGAAAACAATATAGGATATGTTAAGCTTAGAAGTTTTACTAGAAATTGTAGCAATGATCTTAAAAACGCAATACTTAAGTTAAAAGAGCAAGGTGCTACAAGCTTGATTCTTGATTTAAGGGGTAACCCCGGAGGCTTATTAAATGAGTCAGTGAAAATTGCAAACTTCTTTGTAAATCAAGGCGAGGATATTGTTAGCACAAAAGGAAAAATTAAGTCTTGGGAAAAGGTCTACACAGCAACGAGTAAACCAATTGATACAAAAATACCTCTAGTAGTTTTAATTAATCAATCATCTGCATCTGCTTCTGAAATTGTCTCTGGGTCACTTCAAGACTTAGATAGGGCTGTAATTGTTGGCAAAAGAAGCTTTGGTAAAGGATTGGTGCAACAAACCAGAAAATTAAGCTACAACTCTCAACTCAAATTAACTGTAGCGAAATATTATATTCCTAGTGGAAGATGTATACAAGCATTAGATTACTCCAATAGAAATGAGGATGGAAGTGTTGGTAAAATTGCCGATTCACTATCAACTGAATTTAGAACAAAAAACAATAGAAAAGTTTATGATGGTGGTGGTATTACACCTGATTTGGTAACTGAAAGTGAAGTATCAAGTAAAATATTATTATCTCTTTACAGAGAAAGATTATTTTTTGATTATGCTACAGAATTTAGGCTTAAAAATGAAAATATTTTATCAGCTAAAGATTTTAAAATTACAGATGAAAAGTTCTTAGATTTTAAAAATTTTCTATCAGACAAAGAATATGAATATGAAACAGATACAGAAAAAGCATATAAAAAGTTAAAAAAAGTTGCTAAAGATGAAAATTACTTCGAATCAATGAGAAATGACTTTGATTTACTAGTCACCAAGATAGATGATGCAAAAAGTGATGATTTGGAAAAAAATAAAGACTTCATTAAGGAAATTTTAGCCAATGAAATAGTTAGCAGATATTACTATCAAAAAGGTAGGATACAATCTTCATTAAATTATGATAAAGATATATTGCAAGCCTTTACAGTTCTTGGTGACAGCACCAAATACAAACAAATTTTATCAAATATTGATTAATAGAACAAAAAATTATTTATTTGTACTGCTAGGTCTTTCAATACCAATTTCGATTTCTCTAACATATATTATACTATTTCTGTTATTAGCTCTATTTATATTAGATAGGGACTATCAAAAAATAAAATTTTTAAAGACAGAAAAATGGTCACTACCTCTGCTTTTAATTTTTGTTTTATATATTTTAGGCTCAGTTTATGGACAATTTAGCTTAGATACTAAGGAAGTTTTTAAGAGATTCAGCGTATGGCTTTTTTTACCTATTCTTTTTTTAATGGATTTGAAGCAAGAAAGCTATTCAAAAGGCATCTTTGCATTTTTAACCTCAGTTTTTTTAATGGTTATCATGTCTATACTTAACCAATTGGGATTCATTGCACATATTTTTGAGTATTTCCCTTCTTTGTTTAAAAACTCTAATCCTCTTGCGCTATATCCATCAACTCATCTTTATAATTATCATAATATTTTGGTTTCATTTTCTCTAATCATTTGTTTTTATCTAACTAAAAAATTAGCTAGGCCCAAGATTTATTTGTTAATATCGTTTATAATTTTATTAATATTCAGTTTATTTTCTGAGGCTGGAAGGGCAGGTCAAATTGTTTTTATTTTATTCTTAACATTGTATAGCATAGACTTAGCAATCAAGAAGAAAAAAGAATCAATCTACATGATTTTTTTTCTAATCGTTACTTTATTGATATCGTATAATTATTCACCTAACTTTAATTATAGAGTTAATGAATTGGTTTTAAAATTTCAATCAGCCGAAAAAAATAATGATTTTAGATATAATTTTTGGAAAAGCACATTAAATAAAATTTGTGAGAACCCTGCAAAGAATTTAATGGGTCATGGTACAGGGTCTTGGAGATCAGAAATGAACGACAGTTTCGATTATTTTAATTTAGTTGATGAAAATCACACAACTCCTCACAATAATTATTTATATATCTTTTTTGAAATTGGAGTTTTAGGTTTTATTGCATTAAGTTATTTTTTTTATGCAATGTATTGTAAATTAAAAACTAAAGCTCATGAGTTTTTTAGCAGAAATTTGGTAGTTTCATACACAGCCTTGATGCTTTTTGATAGCTATATGCTAATTTTTATTATTTCAATAGCATATATTTATCTTTTCACAATTTCCGTTAATTACGAATAGTACTCACGCTTTATTCTTCTATTGAGTTTTGATAACATCTCATGTTCTGAAGTGTTACAGCTCTTAGCTATTTCTTTAATTGTATAGTTAGAGTCAAATAAAATTACTTTATCTCCTTCTTCAATATTGGAGTTTTCCAAGTTTACAACTAGCGAGTCCATACTAATATCACCGATTACTTTGTATTTATTATTTTTTATAGAGACGTAGTAGTTGCCACTATTTTTTTTTTCATATATACCGTCAGCATATCCAAATGGGATAATGCCGATTTTTACTCTTTCCTTTGAGCAATAGTTCATTCCATAACCAACAAATTCTCCTTGATTAATGATTTTAATTTGTGAAACAACAGAGGTCATAGTAGAAATTTGATGTAACCCCTTGTTATTAGCAACACCGAATAAGCCAATCCCTAGCCTAACCAGTTCATATTTATTTTTATAACTAATGGTTGCTTTTGAGTTAAATAAGTGTCTTTCAATCTTACTATGGTAATTTTTCATAAAATAATCACAGATAAAATCAAAATTATTCATTTGATTTTTTGTGAATGATTCATTGGTTGAATCCGCTAAATGAGAACAAATTGTTTTTACATTAATATTTTTATTTTGATTCAAAAAATTAATTATTTTTTCTTTTTGATTAGTCTCAAATCCAAAACGATTCATTCCAGTATTGAATTTTATATGACAATTAATCATTTTATTTTGATTAAAATAGTCTAGAGATTTAAAATTAAATATCAGCGGCTCCAAGTCATATTTAACAAAAAGATTATAATTTTTGTATCCAGGGTTAGCAACAATTATTGGAGTTGAGATATTATTTCTTCTAATTCGAACAGCTTCTTCAAAATCTGCAACCCAAAAATAACTAACATTAAGCTTTTCAAGCTCTTGGCAAATTTTTATATCACCATGACCGTATGCAAAGGCTTTAACCACTGCAATTATTTTTGTACTATTATCAATCTTTTTTTTATAGAAATTGAAATTTGATTCTAATAAATTTAAATTAACGTGTAGAACTGACTCATAATTAGCTTTCATTTTATCTTATTTAAAAAAGCAGTTTTTACAAAGAGCTTTATAATTTTCTTTACTACCAATTAAAACTTGTTGTGTGTCATTACTTGTTCTAAAGGTGTAGTTGGCAGGTTCACCACAGTTGAAACAAACTGCATGCATTTTTTTTACGTCATCAGATATAGCTAATAATTTAGGCATTGAGCCAAATGGTTCTCCTTTGTAATCCATATCTAATCCAACTAAAATTATATCAATACCATCTTTTATAAGTTTTTTACAGACTTCGTAAAGTTTATCATCTAAAAATTGAGCCTCGTCTATAGCAATAATTTTTTCGTTTTTAATATGTTTATATATATCTTCTGATTTCGAGATGATAGTTGCTTGAACAGAGTTCATATTATGTGAGACAACTTTATTGTTGTCATATCTATTATCAACAATTGGTTTAAATAGTTTATATTTTTTTTTTGCAAAATCAAGCCTTTTCAGTCTGCGAATTAACTCTTCTGTTTTGCCAGAAAACATAGAGCCACAAATTATATCTATTTTCCCTTTGTGACTTTTCATTCAGCTTGTTTTTTTATTTTTACTAAAGTCTAAAAATATGAATAATTGAATTATATATATTTAATTTTTGTTCTTAATTTCATTACATATTCACTTTCAGCATCAGAATTTTTTTTTAATGATGATTTAAAAAAAAATAAAAAAGAAAGTATTGTGAATTCGTCTTTTTTTTTGGTAGGTGGAGCTACTTATCTTTATCTTGATCATGCTTGGTGGAGTGAAAACAATAATGAATTTTCATTTAGTTCAAACAACGATTTTGTATATGCAAAAAATCTTGATAAAGTAGGTCATTTTTATGGTGGCTATTTTACTAACGAATTATTTAACAATGCCTTTTTATGGGCTGGTTCAGAAAAGCCTTTGAAATTGGCATTAAGAAATTCAATTATAATACAGTCAGTTATTGAACTTAAAGACGCCTATTCTCCAAATTATGGGTTCAGTATTTATGATTTAATTTCAGGTGCTGGAGGTAGTTATTTTAGTTATCTTAAGAAGCAATCAAACAAATTAAATTATATAGATATTAAGTTTAGTTATTTCAAAAGAAGTAATAAATATTGGGAGCTAGAAAAAGAGAGAGGAAAATTAGCATCAAGCTATGAGTTTTTTAATGATTATGTTAATCAAACTTACTGGCTAACATGTAGTCTAAATAAGATAATTGATGCAGAGTTTTTAAAAAACTTTAATTTAGCTATTGGTACGGGACTAGATGATAGCCAGTTTCTAAATAATTCTTCCATAGATGGTGGTTTGAGAGAATATTATATAACTTTGGATTATAATCTAAAGCATATTTTTAGAAAATCAAACAATAAATTTGTCAAAAACATAATTTATTATATAGATTACTTTAAATTACCAAGTCCAACAATTAGATTTGCACCAAGTTACAAACTTCATTTTTTTTACTTTTAATTATGAGTAGATTAATTATAATTCCAACTCCAATAGGAAACTTGGATGATATAACAATTAGAGCAGTCAAAGTTTTAAATAGAATTAATATTCTTTTGGCGGAAGATACACGAACAACTAAGAAATTATTAAATCATCTTTCCATAAAAGTGAAAATTGTTTCATATCATCAATACAATGAACACAAAAATTTACAAAAATGTATTGATTTAATTAAGAATAATGAACTAGTCGGTTTAGTTAGCGATGCTGGGACCCCCTCAATCTCTGATCCAGGATTCCTTTTGGTAAGAGAATGCATCAAAAATGAAATAACTGTTGAGTGTTTGCCAGGTCCGACAGCTTTAATACCTGCTTTGGTCAAATCTGGGTTTTCATGTGAAAATTTTATTTTTTATGGCTTCATACCTGTAAAAAAAGGTAGAAAATCTTTTCTCATGAAGGTTTCTAAAGAAGAAAAGACAATGATTTTTTATGAATCACCTCACAGACTTTTGAGAACTTTAAATGATTTTAAAGAGATTTTTGATTATAAGAGAGATTACTCAGTTAGCAAGGAGATATCTAAAATTTATGAGGAAACAAAAATTGGAAAAATTACGGACTTGATTTCATATTATGAAAACAAAAAAATAAAGGGTGAATTTGTTATAGTTGTAAATAAGTTAAGTGATAATTAATAAAAAACATAATACTATTGTAGCTGGGCCATGCAGTGCTGAAAGCTTTTCTCAAGTTGATTCAATAGCCTCTAAAATTCATAAAAACATTGATTTTTTTAGAGCTGGAGTTTGGAAACCCAGAACTAATATAAATTCTTTTCAAGGAGTTGGTGAAGTTGGATTGTCTTGGTTAAAGGAAATTAAAGATAAATATAATATAAAGGTTGCATGTGAGGTAGCAAATAGCAACCATGTTGAACTTTGTAAAAAATTTAAGATTGACATGGTTTGGTTAGGTGCACGAACAACTGTTAATCCATTTTATGTTCAAGAAATCGCTGAAAGTCTACAGGATTCTAAGATTCATGTTTATATAAAAAATCCAATTATTCCTGATATGGAACTATGGTATAATGCAATTAAAAGAATACAGAGTTATAACATTAAAAATATTGGAGCAATACATAGAGGTTTTTATGTAGAAAGAAAAATTAATTACAGAAATAAACCTAAATGGAGAGCTGTTAAAGAATTTAGGAAAAAAATTAAAGGAATTAATTTAATATGTGATTGTAGCCATATTGCAGGCGATTCAAATATTGTTAAAGAGCTTGTATTAAAAAGTAAAAAATTTAAATATGATGGTGTTATGATTGAAACACATGATAATCCGGAAAAGGCACTTAGTGATTCAAAACAGCAAATTAAACCAACTGAATTTAACAGTTTTTTCATTAATGAATAATTTTAAATGGATTATTAGAAACTATTCAATTGATGAAATACAAAATATTTCATGTAACCTTGGAGTAAAGGATTATGTAGCTAAATTGTTAAATATTAAGCAAATTAAAACTAAGGATACCGCAAAGATTTTTTTCAATCCTTCAATTTCAAACTTAATAGATCCATTTCTAATGAAATCTATGCATGAAGCTGTAGAGAGATTATCAATTGCAATAAATTATAATGAAAAAATTATGATTTATGGTGATTATGATGTTGATGGGATTACCTCAGTAGCAATGATGTATATGTTCTTAAATAAATTCACTGATAACATTGAATTTTATATTCCTGATAGAAATATTGAAGGATATGGAATTTCAATAGAATCAATTAATTATGCGAAATCAAATAATGTTAATTTAATAATTGCTTTAGACTGTGGTATAAAATCTTGTGATGAGGTGAGTTATGCGAAGATTAATAATATAGATTATATAATCTGTGATCATCATGAGCAAGGAAAAGAAATTCCTCATGCAGTAGCAGTGCTTGACCCTAAGAGAAAAGATTGTAATTATCCATTTAAGTATTTGTCAGGCTGTGGTGTAGGATTCAAATTAATACATGCATACTGCATTTCTAACAACTTGTCATTTGATTTAATAAAGGAGTATTTTGACTTGCTTGCAATAAGTGTTATAGCAGATATGGTTCCACTTATTGATGAAAATAGAATTTTTGCATTTCATGGGCTACTTGAAATAAATAATAACAGAAACAAACCAATTTCCCTCATCATTAAATCACTTAATATTGAAAATAAAGTTTTATCTGAAGATGTTTCTTATAAAATAGCTCCACTACTCAACTCTTCTGGAAGACTAAGCAGTGCTGAGATTGGTGTTAAGGCTCTTCTATCTGATCGAAAAATAAATAGTTATGCAATTATTAAATCATTAATTGATTTAAATAATCAAAGAAAAGAGATTCAAAAAAAAATATTTAATGAGGCTGATTTAGCTTTGAATAGTTCAAAAAAATCTATAATTGTATTTTCTGAAAATTGGCATAAAGGAATAGTTGGGATTATTGCTTCCAATTTGGTTGATAAATATAATAAGCCTTCAATTGTTTTAACTAAAGAAAAAAATAATTTAGTTGGTTCAGTTAGAACAGCAAAAGGTATAAACGTTCTCGAAATCCTTAACAAATGTTCGGCCTTTTTAACAAAATATGGAGGACATAAATCAGCTGCAGGATTGTCTCTTGCTGTAGAAAACCTAAATAGCTTTCAAGATTTATTTGAAAAGGAAGTTGTAAAAGTATCTAATGAATTAAATAATGACAAGCAGATAACCATTGATCTTGTACTTTCAATAGATGAAATAAATTATATTTTTTATAGAACTATTATGAGATTCGCACCATTTGGTCTCGGTAATAAAGCTCCAATTTTTTGCACTAATGATATTAATAATTTTAAATTATCTGTTGTTGGAAACAATGATAGCCACTTGAAAGGTATTATTACAGGAACATCTAAATCATTCGAATTTATAGGTTTTAATCTTGGTCACAAATATGATTATTTATGCAAATCCGAGGTTATTAATATCTGCTATACAATTTATGAAGATAGTTGGAGAGGTGAAAAAAAGTTAAAGCTCAAGTTAATTGATATTAATTAGAAAAAAAGCATTATTTTCTTCCAAGTTTTTGAGCTATCTCTTTCCTAATTTCAACCAAACTTTTAAACTTATTAACTAAAGCTTTATTTTCAATGTTTAATGTCTTTTTCAGTTCATTTATTTGATTTTCAAGATGCTCGTGTTTGAGATTAAGTAGAGCTTTTTCTGCAGTTTTTGAAAGAGAATCTGACTCAGTTGATGTAAAAATATTATGTCTTTTTTGCCAATTCACACTAATATTATGTTTATTAGACATTAAATCTATAGCAATTTCTTGTATAATGGATTGGTTATTGTTCAAGAAATATTTCGCCTCAACATATTCATTTTCTTTAAAATTATTAACTATTTCCGAATATAAAATTTTATATTTTGGTACTGTAAAGTTTAAATCGTCATATTCTAGTTCTTCAATAAAAAATTTAGTTAGATTTATTTCTTCATTTGAAATATGAATGGTTTCATTACCATAATTTAGAATCAGCCTTAAAATTTCTTTTTCGAATAAAGTTAATTTAGTTTCCTTTTCTACTAATCTTTCTTTTGTTTTTTGCCTATTGGATGATGCCAATCTAATGCTCTTGTTTCTGGAAACAATACCAAGTAATTCCTTTTCATTTATCTTAAAAATTGCACTGCAAATTTTACAATACTCAATTCTGGTTAGATAATCAGGCACAGAGGCAATAGATTTGATGATTTCTCTTAAATTTTCAGCTCTTTTTACTGGATCTTTTTCTGATTCTGCTCTCAGCATTTCTGTTTTATAGGTAATAAAATCTTTTGTACTATCATCTATAAATTTTATTAGCTCAGATGAGTTGTATTTCTTTGTTAAGCTATCTGGGTCTTCGCCATCTGGTAGTTTTACAATTTTTACATTCATTCCTTCACTAAGTATCAGGTCAATATTTCGAAAAGCAGCTTTTACTCCAGCATCATCACTATCAAAAATTAAAGTGATATTGTTTGAAAACCTGCTAATGAGTTTAATCTGGTCTTTACTTAAAGCAGTTCCTGATGATGACACTACATTTTTTATGTTGTTTTGATGAAAAGAAATTACATCAGTGTAACCTTCAACTATGTAACAATTGTTTTTTTTAATTATCTCGTTCTTAGAAAAATAGATGCCGTATAAAATTTTACTTTTTTGATAAATGGCGTTTTCAGGCGAGTTCAAGTACTTTATTTTACTTTTGTTTCCTATGGTCCTAGCTCCAAAACCTAAAACTCTACCTGAAAAAGAATGTATAGGAAAGATAACTCTAGTATTAAAAAAATCATATAGTTGGTCACCTTTTTCTTTTGATAACCCACTTTTTACAACAAGATCTTTATCAAATGAATTAGAAATAATTTCAGTTGATAGATCGTTATTATTTTCTAATGCATAGCCAATCTCAAAAAGATTAATCATTTCATTTGAAATACCTCTTTCTAATAAATAAGAAAGCCCGATTTTGTTACCCTCACTTTTATCCTTTAAATTCTTGATAAAGAAATCTCTGGCAAATTCATTAACTAAAAAAAGACTACTTTTCTCGTTATTAGCATCTACTTGCTTTTTGGTCATTTGCTTCTCTTCAATTTCAATATTATATTTTTTAGCCAAGTACCTCAGTGCCTCAGGATATGTAAAGTGTTCATGTTCCATGACAAAATTTATAGCATTACCTCCTTTTCCACATCCAAAACATTTGTAAATTCCTTTGCTTGGAGATACTGAAAAAGAAGGAGTTTTTTCATCATGAAAAGGGCAACAGGCCATGTAATTAACACCTTTCTTTTTTAAATCAGAAACAAAATCCCCGATTACCTCCTCAATTCTTACAGCATCAAAAATTTTATCAATAGTTTCTTTGGTTATCATTTTTTTCTTGTAATCATATAATTTGTCAAATCTATTAGTGAATTTTTTGTTTCACTGTCATCGAACTTATTTATAATTCCTATTGCATTTAAACGAAGTTCTTCCATTTTGTTTTTTGCATATTTAATTCCACCATGACTTTTAACAATTTCTATTACTTCTAAAACTTCTTTGTGAATATTATTACTTTTTTTTATTGTTCTAATTATGAATTTTTTTTCTTTTTCACTGCAATGATTTAAAGTATAAATTAAAGGAAGTGTCAATTTTCGATCTTTAATGTCAAAAGCAACCGGTTTGCCAACAATTGAAGTTTTTTCGTAGTCAAATAAGTCATCTTTAATTTGAAATATTAATCCAATTAGTTCACCATAATTTCTAAGCATAGAAATATCTTTTTCATTTTTGGTTGATGATAATGCTCCACACTCACAACATGCTGAAATTAAACTTGCGGTTTTTTTCTTGATGATTTCAAAATAGATTTTTTCACTTATTTCTAAACTTCTAGACTTTTGAATTTGCAAGAGCTCACCTTTACTCATTTGCTGTACAGTTTCAGAAACAATTTCAAGAATTCTAAATTCTTTTTTCTTGACAGAGATTTCTAGACCTTTAGCAAGAAGAAAATCTCCAATTAAAACTGCTATTTTGTTTTTCCATAGAGCATTTACAGAAAAAAATCCTCTGCGAATATTTGAATTATCTACAACATCGTCATGAACTAAAGTGGCAGTGTGAAGAAGTTCAATGAGAGTAGCGGCTGTAAATGTCCTGTCACTAATGTTACCAACTAATTTTGCTGATAATAAAACAAGAATAGGCCTTATTTGTTTACCTTTTCTTTTAATGATGTATCTTAAGATTTTATCTAAGAGACCTTTCTCAGTTTTAATATTAGAGATAAATTCTTTGTTAAACTGTAAAATCTCGTTAGAAATTGGAGCTTTAATTTGCTTTATTGTACTCATTTACCTTCATTAATTAATTGACCACATGCTGCTTTAATATCTTTCCCTTTACTAATTCTGTAAGTTATTGGTATATTTTTTCTTTTTATATAATTTATAAAAATTTGAGTATCAGATGAAGTAGATTTTTCAAATAGACCGTTATCAATTTTATTATACTCAATTATATTGATTTTAGTTGGGAAGTTTTTACAAAAACTAGCAAGCTTGTTTGCATCAGAAATTTTATCATTTACACCTTTCAGTAATGTGTATTCAATTGTGGGCCTTATCTTGGTTTGTTCATAAAAATACTTCAAACTTTTGGATAAACTTTCTACATTATTTGAATCATTGATTTTCATTAAACTAGATCTAATTTCATCATCAGCAGAATGTAATGATAAGGCAAGATTACATCTTAGGTTCTCATGAGCTAATTTGTTTATCATCTTTGAAATTCCAGAAGTAGAAATAGTAATTCTTTTAGGAGATATTCCTAAGCCTTCATTTGGACAACAAGCGAGCTTAACACTCTGAACGACATTTTTATAGTTTAGAAGAGGTTCACCCATACCCATGTATACAATGTTGTTTAATTTTTTATTGTAAATTTTGTATGACTCTTTGTTTAGAACAAAAATTTGTTCATAAATTTCATAGAAGTCAAGGTTTTTCTTCAGCTCTAACTTTCCTGTAGCACAAAATGAACAGTCTAAGCTACAACCTGCTTGTGATGAAACACATGCGGTTACTCTATCATTTGAAGGTATTAAAACTCCTTCAATCTCATTTCCTTTGTGTAATCTGAAAAGATATTTATTAGTTCCATCACTGCTTTTTGATTTTGAAATAATATCTAATGAATTAATATCAAATTTATTTGATAGGAATCTCTTTAATTCTTTTGAGAGGTTAGTCATTTTTTCAAAAGAGTTAACATTTTTTTTAAATAACCATGTCTTAATTTGACTTTTTCTATATTTCTTAAAATTGGAATTTTCAAGAATATCATTTAAAGTTCCATCATCAATTTTTTTTATGTCTAGTTTATAGTTTTTCATAATTTATTTTGACAATTTCCAAATCAAATGGAGTGGTAATTTTAATATTGTATTCTTCCCCTTCAACAACTTCAATTTTTCCACCATTCATTTCAAAAACAGATGCGTCATCTGTTAATGAAAAATCTTGCAAATTTGAATATGCTTCTTTGATATCTTTTGCATAAAAGCATTGAGGTGTTTGAATTTTTATAATTTTTTCTCTGTTAATGGAAACTGCTTTACCATTTTCAAAAAATCTGGCAGACTCTTTCAACTTAGTTCCAGGAACAATGCAATTGTTTTTTACAGATGAAATTAACTTATCGATCATAGCTTTCGAGATCAGTGGTCTAACTGCGTCATGTATTGCTACATTACTATTTTCTTCAATATATTTTAATCCGTTACGAACAGACTCTATTCTTGTTTTTCCTCCAAAGACAAGTTTAATTTTACTTTTATACTTATTATCATTTAAATGTTTTTCAAAAAAACTAATATGATTTTTATTGATAACAACTACAATTTCATCAAAATGACCAAACTTTTCAATTGTATGAAAGATAATTGGCTTGTCTTTAATAAGAATGTATTGTTTAGGAAGTTTATTGTTCATTCTTGAGCCAGAACCTGCTCCCAATATCAGAACTGATTTCTTCACCTTTACAGAATAAGCATTGCATCCCCATAAGTATAAAAATTATACTTTTTTTGAATGGCTTCTTTATATGCTACTTTAAGCAGGTCAAAACCTGTAAAGGCTGAAACTTGCATCATCAATGAAGATTTGGGAAGATGAAAGTTAGTTAGCATACAATTAGCAATTCTAAAGTCATATGGAGGGAAAATAAATTTGTTAGTCCATCCTTTGAAAGGAATAACAGTATTCCTTGTTGAGACTGAACTTTCTAATGTTCTCATAACTGTGGTCCCAACTGAGCAAACTCTTTTGCGATTCTTCTTTGCTTCGTTAATGATAGCTGAATCACTATCACTGATAATGATTTCTTCTGATTCCATTTTGTGTTTAGATAAATCCTCAACCAAAATTGGGTTAAAAGTTCCTAAACCAACATGCAATGTTACTTCGGATAAATTAATTCCCTTAATTTCTAATCTTTTGAGCAACTCTCTGCTGAAATGGAGCCCAGCTGTCGGAGCAGCGACTGCACCCTCATGCTTGGCATAAATAGTTTGATATCTTTCAACATCTTCATCAGTTGGTTCTCTTTTTAGGTATTTGGGTAGAGGAGTTTGTCCGAGTTTATCAAGAGTTTCTTTAAATTCTTCATGTGTTCCGTCATATAAAAACCTTAATGTTCTTCCTCTAGATGTTGTATTGTCAATAACCTCTGCAATTAGTTCATCATTTTCACCAAAAAAGAGTTTATTACCAATTCTAATTTTTCTAGCAGGGTCAACTAAAACATCCCAGAGTCTATTTTTTTTATTTAATTCTCTTAATAGAAAAACTTCAATTCTAGCACCTGTTTTTTCTTTATTTGCATATAATCTAGCAGGAAAAACTTTGGTGTTATTTAGAACAATTACATCGTCCTCCTCAAAATAATTAATCAAATCCTTAACTTGTTTATGTTCGATTTCACCACTATTTCTGTCAAGTACCATCATTTTAGCTTCATCTCTTTGTTCACAAGGTTTATCTACTATTCTTTTTTCAGGCAAATCATAGTTAAAGTTTGATAATTTAAATTTCATTATGTGTTTTTTTGGATTAAGGGATTGCAAATATAATACAATGATAAGCTCTTGTCAAATTTTAGTTGAGAACGCTAGAGAAGTAATCAATATCAATAGCATCTTTTAGACAGAAATTCCCTATACCAATGCGCTTAAGTTTTGAAAGATATCCTCCTGAATTGAGTTCGTTCCCAAAATCATTCGCAATTGAACGTATATATGTTCCTTTGCTGCAAACTATTTCAAATTTAATTTTAGGTAATTGCGTTTCTTCAATATTAAATTCATAAATACAAATCTCTCTTTTAGCAACTTTAACTGATTTATTTTTCCTCGCTAAATTGTATAATCGTTCTCCATTTTGTTTTAAAGCCGAATAAATTGGTGGAGTTTGCCAAGTTTTACCCAGAAATTTTTCAGTTGCTGTTAAAATATCATGTTTATTAACGTGTGAAAAGTCAAATCTTCTATTAACTGAAGTTTCAAGATCAAAAGAAGGAGTTGTTGCTCCAATTGTTATCTCTCCTTGATATTTTTTTTTTAAATTTTGAAATTCAGAGATTTCCTTTGTTTTTTTTCCAGTGCATACAATTAGAAGACCTTCAGCTAGTGGGTCTAGAGTGCCTGCATGCCCAACTTTAATCTTTTCGGAATATTTTTGGCTAATACATGATCTCATTTTTTTGACAACGTCAAATGATGTCCAATTAACTTTCTTGTTAATTAAAAAAACTGCTCCATTTTTAAGTTCATCTATATTAAATAGTTTCATTTTTTAGGTGAAAATGCAAAAAAGTGCAAGGATAATACAGTATAAAGAAAAATATTTTAGCTTACTTTTTTTAACAAGATAAATCATCAATTTACAAGCTAAAAGACCTGTCAAAAATGAGCTCAGAAAACCCATGAGGAGTATGAGCAGATTCTCTGATATTAAGGGTTCAGTATTAAATATTAAATCATAGGATATTTTGCCTATAATCAAGGGGACCACCATTAGAAATGAAAATTTTGCAGCTTTTTCTTTGTCAATTCCCAAAAGCACTGATGTAGATATTGTTGCCCCAGATCTTGAAATCCCAGGCAATATAGCAATAGCTTGAGCAATACCAATAATTAAACTGTTTTTAATACTTAAAGATTTTTCTGATTTTTTTGCTTTATCAGCTAGAAGCAGAAGAATTCCAGTTATAATCAACATAAAACCTATAAAAACCAAGCTATCAAGTTCAAAAAGTTTTTCAATTTTTGATTCAAAAACAAAGCCTACAATAATTGCAGGAATCATTGAAGAGAAAATGAATATTATAAAATTTGTTTCTTCTTTTTCTTTCTTTAACGCTTTTTTAAAAATTGTATTGATATCTTTTTTAAAAACAAATAATGTTGATAATGCAGTAGCAAAATGGAGCACAACAGTCATTGTAAGACTTTCTTCACCAATCTTATCCTTACCAAAAATATGTTTAACAATCTCTAAATGACCACTACTGCTAACAGGTAAGAATTCTGTTAAGCCTTGTATAATTCCAAGTATTATAGCTTCTAGAAATTCCACAAAAATTAGTCTTTAAACTTAAGCATAATTGCAAAAATCTCAATAATAAAGCCAATTGTTATTAATATAGGAGCTAAGGTAAGTCTTCTGAAATTAAATATTTCATAATTAAAAATTTCAGGGTCCTCAGATGCTCCTCCTGACATGAGAATAAGACCTGTAGCAATAAATAAAATACCAGTAATTAGTAAAATAAAATTCTTTTTTTTAAATGCAAAATCCATTATTGTTCGTATAATTTATGTTCATCAATTCTAACATATTTTCGAACGGCAAAAAATGTTGAAAGCCAGCTCAAAAATAATCCTGAAACAAAAATAAAAATAAAAATAAAGCTTATAAGTTTAAAATCATTAACATTCAATATAGATGCTGTTTCCTTTTGAATTAGTTGAATACTTCCAATCATTAAAAAAATTGCAAAAATCGAACTATACATCCCCTGGGTTAAACTTTTTATCAAAAATGGTTTTTGAATTTGCCGGCTTTCTGCTCCAACTAGCGACATGGTTTGAATCACAAATCTTTTCGAGTATATTGATAATCTAATAGAATTGTTAATTAGTGCTATAGAAATTATAGATAAAAGCAAACAGAATGAAGAAAGAAACGTCAATATTTTATTGATATTGGTATTTATATTTTGAATTAAATTTTTGTGATAATAAATTTCTTGTACAATATCAAATTGCATTAGCTCTGACTCTAATTGCATTATTTTTTCAAAGCTGGTGTGTTCAGCTTTTAATTTTAGATCAATAGAAGCAAGTAGAGGGCTATATCCTAAAAAATCAGTAAAATCTTCTCCAAGTTCAGAAATTAAATTTTTAGTTGCTTCATCTTTATTTATGTATATACTGTTTTTTGCAAAATCTTCAGCGTCAATGTATTTCTGAAACTTAACAATATCAATTTCTTTTGCGCTATCTTTAAGAAGAATAGAAAACGTAATATTTTCTTTAATTTTTTTTGAGAAACTATTAGTATTTATTAAAATATATGCAAGTAATCCAATTACATAAAGTACCAAGCTAAGACTAATAACTATTGAAACCGAAGACGAGATTAGCCTAAACCTCAATAATGCATTACTTTTTTTGTTCATTACTGCTAAAATAAATAAAGTATTTATCTTTACCCAAATCAAGAACTCTCAAAAATATTGAATTATAATTTTATTGAAATAGAAAATAAATGGCAACATTTTTGGGAAAAAAACAAAACTTTTTCTGTCAAGCAAGATTCAAGTAAGCCTAAGTTTTATGTTCTTGACATGTTTCCCTATCCTTCAGGTTCTGGGCTACATGTTGGTCATCCTCTTGGATATATTGCTTCAGATATATATGCGAGGTATAAGATCTTAAATGGATATAATGTATTGCACCCAATGGGCTACGATTCATTTGGATTGCCAACTGAACAATATGCTATTGAAACGGGAATACACCCTGCCAAAGCAACTTCTTTAAATACAAAGCGCTACGAAAAACAGCTAAAAAAAATGGGCTTTGCATATGACTGGGACAGAAAAATATTAACTTCAGATAGTTCATATTATAAATGGACTCAATGGATTTTTAGAAGGCTATACGATAGTTTTTACTCATTAAAGGAAGATAAAGCTATGTCAATTACTAATTTGATTGAAGAGTTTAAATTAAATGGATTGTCTAAAGATTTTGCTTTCAGCAGTTCGAAAATCTATCCATTTACAAGTGTCGAATGGATGAATTTTTCTGATTCTCAAAAAGAAAATATTTTGCATAAATTTAGGTTAGCATTTCTCACTGAAACCACAGTGAATTGGTGTGAAGAATTAGGAACAGTTTTGGCAAATGACGAGGTCAAGGATGGTTTTTCAGAGAGAGGAGGGTACCCTGTTATTAAAAGAAAAATGAAACAATGGGCTCTTAGGATTACTGCATACTCTAATAGACTACTTGAGGATTTAAATAAAATTGACTGGCCAAGCTCAATTAAAGAAATTCAAAAAAATTGGATTGGAAAATCTACTGGAGCTTCTATTTTCTTTAAGATTGATAAAAAGCAAAATGCATCAATTGAAGTATATACAACAAGACCAGACACCATTTTTGGAGTAACCTTTTTGGTTTTGTCACCAGAGCATCCAATGATTAAAGAATTTATTGAAAGTAAACATGTTTTAGATTATGTTAAAGACAGTAAGCAAAAAACAGAAATTGAAAGAAAAAAATCTAAACTAATTACTGGTGTTTTTTCTGGCATGTATGCTTTACATCCGATAACCAATAAAAAGATACCAATTTGGATTTCTGATTACGTGTTGATAGACTATGGGACGGGAGCAATTATGGCTGTACCTTGTGGTGATCAAAGAGATTGGTCATTTGCAAATAAATTTGATTTAGAAATTAGAAATATTTTTAAGGGAGTTGATATTTCCAAATCTGCACATGAAGAAAAAGAAATAATTTTAAAAGACTCAGATTTTGTAAATGGATTGTCATCAATTGAAGCTTCACATATGATAGTTAGTTTTTTAGAGAGTAAAAAATTAGGTTTTAGTAAAACCAATTTCAAACAAAGAGATGCTATATTTAGTAGGCAAAGATATTGGGGAGAACCATTTCCAGTTTATTATGAAAAGGACATTCCAAAGATCTTTCCAGATAACGAAACTCCTATTTTGCCTCAAATTGATAAATACAAGCCAACTAAAGAAGGGTTACCTCCTCTAGCGCGTGCAAAAAAAGAAGACTGGAATGTTTTTCGTGGCGAAAGATTAGATTATAATGTAATGCCTGGATGGGCTGGGTCTTCTTGGTATTTTATAAGATTTATTGATCCAAAAAATGATAAGACTTTTTGTGATGCTAAAAAACTAAACTATTGGAATCAAGTAGATCTATATATTGGTGGTGCCGAGCATGCTGTTGGTCATTTAATGTATTCCAGATTTTGGACTAAGTTCTTATTTGATATTCAAAAAATATCTTTTGATGAACCCTTCAAAAAATTAATTAATCAAGGGATGATTTTAGGAAGGTCAAATTTTGTTTACAAATTAAAAAACAAAAATACTTTTGTAAGCTATGATTTAAAGAATAACTATGACTGTATAAAGCTTTATGTAGATATTAATCTTGTAAAAAATGATATTCTTAATGTTGAATCTTTTAGGTCATCAAAGAATGAATATAAAGATTCTAGATTCATATTAAATGAAAAACAAAAATATGTTTGTGGTTTTGAAGTTGAAAAGATGAGTAAGTCTAAGTACAATACTCAAACTCCAGACGAATTAATTTTAAAATATGGAGCAGATACTCTTAGATTATATGAAATGTTTTTAGGTCCACTAGAACAATATAAACCTTGGGATACAAACGGAATTACCGGTGTACATAATTTTTTAAAAAAACTTTGGGATTTAGTTCACGATGATAAAAATTGCTTCTTAGTTTCAAATGATCAGCCAAGCGATGAAGAGTTAAACATTATACATTTAACAATTAATAAAATTAATGAGGATTTGAAAAGATTTTCATTTAATACAATTGTTAGTTCTATGATGATTTGTTTAAACAAACTCAGAGATCTTAAATGTAATAAAAGATCCATAGTAAAAGACTTTATGATTTTACTTTCGCCTTTTGCGCCCCATATTGCTGAGGAGATTTGGCAAAAATTAGGAAATAAAACTTCTGTTGCATTTGCTAAAATGCCTGATTATGATCCAACTAAAATATTAAAGAAAAACATTCAATATCCAATTTCATTTAATGGTAAAACTAGATTCAAACTGGAATTCAGTAGTGATTCAGATAAGGATTACATTCAAAAATGTGTTTTAGAAAATGAAAAAACAGCTCATTATTTATCAGGGAAATCTCCAAAAAAAATAATTATTGTTCCTGGAAAGATTGTAAACATTGTTTTTTAAATCTTTTTTTAAATATTTAGTTCGCTATCATTTTTGGGTTTCTATTTCCTTCTCTTTTCTGTGTTTACTGGTTATGATAGGACTAAATTTTTTTTCATTTAAAATTTTATCACTATCCTTTTTCTCTTGTTTTTTAGCCTATAATTTTATAAACAATTTAAGAGAAAATGTTAAAAAGGACTTAATCGTGATGAATAAATTTAGTTTTAACAAATTACTCTTTTTATTACTTTTTTTTATTCTAATTTATTTATTCCTTAATTTAAATTTAAGTTCCGCAATAAGCTTTATTTTGTTAACTCCATTCATCATTTTTTATTCACATTTTAGAAAGATTAAATATTTTAAAATATTTATTATTGCATTTGCTTGGTCATACTTTTCAGTTTTTTTACCTGCTGTCGAATTATTACTTCCAATAGACGAAAAAATAATACTAATTTTCTCAGCAATTTATTTGAAAGTCTTTGCGATAACGATTCCTTTTGACATAAGGGATATAGAGTTTGATAAGTCTAAACTTGTAACTATTCCATTAAAGATAGGAATCCAAAAATCAAAAATATTATCTATTATATTATCATCAATTTCAACTCTCATAACATTCATAATTTGGCATTTAAATTATGTTGATTTAGAATTCTTTTTTACTTTCTTGATTACTACCATTTTGTTTTCTGCATTTTTGTTCTTAAAAAGCAATCAATTTACATCACAAAAATGTTCATTTTTGTTTGAGGGAATATTTATACTCATGCCCACAATACTTTTTATCCTAAATGGTTTTGAAATCTAATCATCTTTAGTATTTTTAATAAAAAATATTAATTGGTAGATTTTAAAAAAACAGCCTTACATTATCAAAATTATTTAAAGCTAGATAAAATTCTTCAAGCTCAGTTTCCAATGAGCAAAGAATTAGGTGATGAGTCACATGATGAAATGTTGTTTATAATAATTCATCAAGCCTACGAGCTCTGGTTTAAACAAATTATTCACGAGCTCAAATCAGTTAAAGACACTATCAAAGACGAAAAAATTGATGAAAAAGAGATTATCAAAATTGTAAAAAGAACAGATCGGATAAAAGAGATATTGAACTTGCTTGTAAAACAGATTGATGTGTTAGAAACAATGACTTCAATCGACTTTCTTGATTTTAGAGACTATCTTTCGCCAGCATCAGGCTTTCAAAGTCATCAGTTTAGAAAAATCGAAGTTATGCTTGGATTGAAAATTAATCAAAGGCATTCTTTTGGAAACTGTCCATATCATGATCAGTTTTCAACAAAAGAGAAAAAAGAAATCTTGACATTAGAAAATCAACAATCAATTTTTGATTTAGTTGAAAAATGGCTAAATAGAAATCCATTTGTCAATTATGAGGATTTTGATTTTGTGGAACATTACTCTACAGCAATTGAAAATATGATGAGTAAAGAAATGAATAGTATTAAGTCCAGTGATATTCTCACTGACGATGAAAAGAATATTAGGATGAAAATGTTGGAGGGATCAAAAGAATATTATAAAGATATAGTATCAAAAGCTAGCTTTGAAGAAAAAAACTCAAACGCTTTTTCAAAGAATGCTTTAATATCAGCACTGCTTATTTTCCAATACAAGGACCAGCCTATACTTCACATGCCTTACAGATTCCTTAAAAATCTATTAGATATTGATCATATCATTTCAAATTGGAGATTTAGACATGCTCAAATGGTTGATAAAATGTTAGGTAAAAAAATTGGAACTGGAGGTAGTGACGGAGCAGATTATCTCAAAAATACTGTTTATAAGAACAGAATATTTAACGATATTTCAAAGATATCAACTTTGCTGCTTTCAAGATCTTTTATGCCAGAATTACCAGATAAAATTAAAAGCAAACTAGGATTTAGTAATTAATTATGAATTTAGAATTAACCAATTTGAATGCAGTTGTTTGTGGATCTACTCAAGGGATAGGTTTGGCAACTGCTGAAGTGCTAGCTAAACTTGGTGCAAATATTTATTTGCTTGCTAGAAACGAAACAAAACTTAAACAAATATCACAGCGTTTAGATAATACCAAGGGTCAAGTTCATAATTATTTATGTATTGATTTTCAAAATTCTGGCAGGCTCGAACAAGAAATTAAAAAGATTAAATCACCTATTCATATATTAATCAATAATACCGGCGGCCCTGCTTCAGGCAAGCTTAGTGATGCAAATCTAAATGAATTTAATAAGGCTTTCGAAATGCATTTAATTAACAATCATATTCTTGTTCAGCATGTTCTTGAAGGCATGAAAAAAGAAGGGTTTGGAAGAATTGTAAATATTATTTCAACATCTGTTAAATCTCCTATTCCTGGCTTGGGTGTTTCAAATACAATTAGAGCAGCAGTTGCAAATTGGGCGAAGACTCTTTCTTTTGAGTTGGCTGAACATGGAATCACAGTTAATAACGTTTTACCAGGCTTTACTGATACAAATAGATTAAAAACTTTAATTGAGAAAAAATCTAAAACCTTAAATAAGAGTGTCGAAGAGATTACTAAAAAAATGATTTCTAGCGTGCCAGCTAATAGATTTGGAGAAGCTGCTGAGGTCGCGGATGCTATTGCTTTTTTATGTAGTCCATCAGCCAGCTATATTAATGGTATTAATCTGCCGGTTGACGGTGGAAGAACTACTAGCTTGTAATGGAAAAAATTTTAAATTATATAAACGGAGAACTAATTGAACCAAGCTCAAAAAGCTATATTGAAAATATAGATCCTTCATGCGGTAAAGCATATAGTTTAGTGCCCGACTCTTGTGCTGATGACGTTAATGAAGCTGTTAAATCTGCTAAGGTTGCGTACTCTTTTTGGAGTAAAACCACGAAACAAGAAAGATCAGATATTTTGAACAAATTAGCTGACGCTATTGAAGAAAATTTTGATATGTTGGTAGCAGCAGAAAGTAGAGATAATGGTAAACCTTTAAGCTTAGCGGCTAAAGTTGATATACCAAGGGCGTCAGCTAACTTGAGATTTTTTGCCAGTGCTATTTTACATGACAGCTCTGATGTTCATGAGATGGACGGAGAAGCAATTAATTATACACTCAGAGTTCCAATTGGAGTTGCTGCATGCATTTCTCCTTGGAATTTACCATTATATCTACTAACTTGGAAAATTGCACCAGCTTTAGCTACAGGAAATACAGTTGTTGCTAAGCCCTCTGAGATAACACCTATGACTGCATATTTGCTGAGTAAGATCTGTAAAGAAATTAATTTCCCAAAAGGAGTACTTAATATAATTCATGGTAGAGGAGAAAAGCTAGGTGATGCTCTAACAACACATCAGGATGTGCCAATTGTTTCTTTTACTGGAGGAAGTGATACAGGAAAACACATCTCAAAAGTAACAGCACCGTACTTTAAAAAACTTTCACTAGAGCTTGGTGGTAAAAACCCAAATATAATTTTCGATGACTGTGACTTTGACAACGCAGTAAGTACTGCTTCAAGAGCTGCATTTACTAATCAAGGTCAGATTTGTTTGTGTGGCTCAAGAGTATTTGTGCAAAACAAAATTTATGAAAAATTTAAATCTGCGTTAGTTGATAAAGCAAAAAAACTCATTGTTGGTGACCCAAAAAATTCTAAAAGCCATTTAGGCGCTGTAGTCTCAGAGGAGCATATGAACAAAATTTTATTAAAAATTAATGAAGCCAAAAAATTAGGAGGTATTTTACTTTGTGGAGGAGAAAGATTGATGTTGGAGGGAGAGTTTAAAAATGGTTATTATATTAAACCGACAGTTTTTGAAAATTTACCATATGATTGTTCAATTAATAATGAAGAAATTTTTGGTCCTGTTGTAACACTAATCCCTTTTGAAAGTGAAGATGATGTAATAATGATGGCTAACTCTAGTGAGTTTGGATTATCAGCATCTATTTTTACAAAAGATATTAGCAGAGGACATAGAGTAGCTGCTAAAATTGATTCAGGTGTTATTTGGATTAATACATGGTTGTTAAGAGATTTAAGAATCCCTTTTGGAGGAATGAAAAACTCTGGTGTGGGAAGAGAGGGAGGTTTTAACTCACTTAAGTTTTTTACTGAACCAAAAAATATTTGTGTAAAAATTTAATTTATGAACGGAGAAAAATTAAATTCTAGTAGAGCACCTCAAGCTGTTGGACTATATCCACATGCAAGGAAGTTTGGAGACTTGCTCTTTTTATCTGGAGTAGGACCACGAACATTAGATAGTAAAGATATTCCTGGAGTAACTCTAAATAATGAAGGCAAAATAGTAGATTACGATATTGAAAAGCAGTGTCACTCTGTCTTTAACAATATTAAACTTATTTTAGAGGACTGTGGCTCATGCTGGGAAAAGATAATTGATGTACAGGTTTTTCTTACTAACATGAAAGATGACTTTAAAAAGTACAATAAAATTTATGCTGATTATTTTTCAGATAATCAGCCTACTAGAACAACAATAGAAATAAAGTCGTTACCGACACCAATAGCGATAGAATTAAAAGTAATAGCAACAATTTAAAACATTTATTATGAATATTAAAAAACCTTTTAACTTACAAAAATGGATTGATGAAAATAGACACCTTTTGAAACCACCTGTGGGAAACAAAAATCTATATGTTGAATCCGAAGATTATATAGTAATGATTGTGGCGGGACCAAACGCAAGAAAAGATTATCATTATAATGAAACAGAAGAGCTTTTTTATCAGATTGAAGGCAGTATTGTTGTTAAAACTCAACAAGATGGTAAACTTGTTGAGGTTCCAATTAATGAGGGAGAAATGTTTTTATTACCACCAAAAGTACCTCACTCACCAGTTAGATCTGAAGGCTCAATAGGTTTAGTAATTGAAAGAAAAAGAAAGAAGGATGATAGGGACGGGTTGATGTGGTTCTCCGATACTGCTAATGAATTACTTTACGAGGAGTACTTTCATTTAACAAATATCGAAAAAGACTTTTTGCCAGTGTTTAAAAGATTTTACTCAAGTGAAAAATTGAGAACGTGCCCAAAAACTGGTGAAGTAATGGAAGCTGATAAGAGGTATGTTAGTGAATAAAATTCTTTTGTATGAGGATTAATGGGCATGGACATATACTTCCGGAACCTAATCAGATTCCAAAGTTCATGAAAGACAAGAAATTGTTTTGGATTGACAATGATAAAAAATTTATGAGGCAAGGAAATTGGTCTAGACCAATAACTGGATCAAGTTTTTTTTTAAATGAAAAGATAGAGTGGATGAGACAAAACAATATTGATCATGGAGTAATGTTATGCCTTTCTCAGCTTTATTGTAATGGATGGGAAAAACAAGATTGTATAGACGGTATTACTTTTCAAAACGATTTTAATGCTTCAGTACAAAGTAATTATCCAGAAATTTTTACCTGTGGATTTGTTGTACAGCCATTATACATGGAACATGCATTGAGAGAAATTGATAGATGTGTTAATGAACTAGAATTAAAAGTTTTATGTCTTCCAACACATTTTTTAAACAAAAAAGGTGAATGGTTATCTACTTCAGATAGGCATTTGGATCCTATATATGAACTTGCCAATAAACATAAGCTAGCAATTCAAATTCACCCTTATGATGGAGAAAAAATGATAGCTTTAAAAAATCAGTATTGGAGGTTTCACTTAATATGGATGATGGCTCAATGCGCTGATACTTTACATATATACACTCTGAGAGATCTCCCTAACCGATTTCCGAAAATAAGAGTTTGCTTTGCTCATGGAGGGATGTTAGGTATTGCAAATTATGGGAGAAGAATTCAAGGATATGATGGTCGTCCTGATATCTTTGAAAAATTACATGACCCAAGGAAGTCGCTAGGGCATAAAAATTTATTCTTTGATACATTAGTTCATGACTCTTACACATTAGACTTACTTAAAAAGCGAGTAGGAGTAAGTCAAATAATGATGGGTTTAGATGATCCATTTCCTTTAGGAGAGATGGAAGGTGTAGGAACCTCATATCCAGGTAGGGTACTCGATTATGCTGTTGAAACAGGTATCTTCACAGAACAAGAAGGTAAAGACATCTGGCATAAGAATGTTTTAAACTGGTTAAATTACAATTAAGATTAAATCATAATAAATGAATGCTGAAATAAAAGTTGGTGCCAAATCTTATTTTATAAATTTTAAAAAATTTACTGATTTGTCTATTCCTTTAAAATTTAACGGTCAGCAACCAAACACCTATAACGTTAATCAAGCTAGTTCTTTTGCATATAAAGACAACAGTTTCGTAGGAGATACCAGGCTTGGAGGTCCATGTAATTTCGAAACCTATACTTTAACTCCACACTGCAATGGTACACATACTGAGTGTATAGGTCATATTACAGAAGAACGTGTTAGTATAAATGATTCTTTAAGAGACATATTTATGCCAGCAACTTTAATTACTTTGACACCCTGTACAACAAATGAAACTTATTCACCATGCTTAAATAATGATGATTTAGTAGTAACAAAAAAAGAAATCGAAAGTAAACTTTCAAGTGTTGACACTTCATTTTTAGATGGGCTAATCATAAGAACAATTCCTAATAATGAAAATAAGTTGAAAAAAAAATATTCCGGAAATGAGTCTCCCTTTTTTACAATAGAAGCAATGAATTATATTGTTGACTTAGGTGTAAAACATTTACTTGTTGATTTTCCTTCTGTTGATAGGTTACTAGATGATGGTAAATTAACTTGTCATAATATTTTTTGGGGAACAAATAATAAAAAACTTAATTTGGGCGCAAGAGGAAAAACTATCACTGAAATGATATTTGTCTCTAACGATATTGTTGATGGAAAATATCTCTTAAATATACAAATCCCTTCATTTGTTTCTGATGCAGCGCCTAGTAAACCAATAATTTTTAAAGTTAATGAAGTATAGTACTGATAAATCATTTTGTGAAGAGCTTGATCAAAAAGATAGTCTAAAAAGTTATAAAGATTTATTTTTCATACCCAAGAACAAACAAGGGAAAGAGTTAATATATTTTTGCGGTAATTCTCTTGGATTACAACCAAAAAAAACAAAAGAATATATAATTCAGGAAATTGATGACTGGAAAACTCATGCTGTTGAGGGACATTTTCATGCAAAAAACCCATGGCTTCCATATCATGAGATGTTGAGTACAAGCTACAGTAAGTTAATTGGTGCAAAAAGTAGTGAAGTGATTGCTATGAACACTTTAACAGTTAATCTTCATTTAATGATGGTGTCTTTTTATAAACCTAAAAAAAATAAGTTTAAAATTTTAATAGAAAAGGACGCTTTCCCCTCCGATATTTATGCAGTTGAATCTCAGATTAAATTTCATGGATTTAAAACTGATAAGGCATTAATCAAACTTGAGCCAAGAAAAGGTGAGTGTTTTATTAGACAAGAAGATATTGAGAAAATTATTAAAGAAAACTCTAATGAAATTGCTTTAATCTTAATCGGGGGTGTAAATTACTATACTGGCCAGTTATTTGATATGCAAAAAATCACAAAGGTCGGTCATGAGAATGGCATTGTAGTTGGTTTTGACTTAGCTCATGCAATTGGAAATGTAAAATTAGAACTGAACAAGTGGAATGTTGATTTTGCTGTTTGGTGCACTTACAAGTATCTAAACTCTGGGCCTGGTGCTATTGCAGGAGCTTTCGTAAATGAAAGGTTTCACAATTTGGAACTTCCAAGATTCACTGGTTGGTGGGGACATAATAAAAAGGAAAGGTTCTTAATGGATGACAAATTTAAACCAATCAAAAGTGCTGAAGGATGGCAGTTGAGTAATCCACCAATTTTTTCACTAGCTCCTGTCTTTGCGTCACTGTCTATCTTTGACAAAGTAGGAATGGATGATTTAATAAAAAAATCAAAAGCATTAACTAATTATTTAGAGTTTTTAATAAAAAGCATTGATAATAAAAACATTGAGATTATAGATGTCCCAATGAGAGGGTGTCAATTGTCCATAAGAGTAAAAAATTATGATAAAAAATTATTTAATAATTTGACTGAAAATGGTATAGTAGCAGATTGGAGAGAGCCAGATGTAATTAGAATAGCTCCTGTTCCTTTATACAATACTTTTACTGATGCATTTAATTTTTATCAAACACTAAAAAAATTATTATGAAAGAAAAAAAAGTAATAGTAATTGGTGCTGGCCTAGTTGGTTCATTGTGTGCTATTCATCTAATTAAAAAAGGATATTCAGTTCAACTTTTTGAGAGAAGAAAAGACTTAAGAACTCAAAAGATTACTGCTGGAAAATCTATCAATCTTGCTTTATCTAAAAGAGGTTGGACATCCCTGGAACAAGCTGATATTCATGAGTATGTTAAAAAAATTGCCATACCAATGTATAGAAGAGTTATGCATGATAGTAAAGGAAATTTAACATTTCAACAATATGGAGAATCTGATCAGGCAATTTTTTCTGTTTCAAGAGTAGAGCTTAATTTGTTAATGCTAAATCTTGCAGAAAAGTATGGAGCTGAAATACATTTCAATTCAAAATGTGTTGATGTAGATTTTAATAATACAAAAGCTACATTTTTGCAGGTAGATCAAGAAAAAACATATGGAGCTGATTTTATTGTTGGTGCAGATGGTACTTTTTCAAATGTAAGAGCTAAAATGTTTGAAAAACTAGGGCATATGTATAATTACAATAAAATAGAGTACGACTATAAAGAACTTTTGATACCATCAGGGCCAAACAATTCTTACTTAATTGAAAAAGAAGCTCTACATATATGGCCACGAGGAAATTTTATGGTTATAGCTCTTGCTAATTTAGATGGAAGCTTCACCTGCACATTATTTGCTGCTAAACACGGAAAAGATTCATTTGAAAATTTAAATACTGAGGCTGAAACAATTCACTATTTTAACAAGCATTTTCCAGATTTTACTGTACTAGTTCCCGATCTTTATGAGCAATGGCAAGCCAACCCTACTTCTGAGCTTGGAATAGTAAAAACTTTCCCCTGGAACAAAAAAAATGTTTTGCTTATTGGTGATTCAGCTCATGCTACGGTGCCATTCTATGGTCAGGGTATGAATGCTGGCTTTGAAGATTGCAGAATACTTTCAGATATGCTTGACATCTATAAAGAAAATTATGAAAAATGCTTTAATCAATTTTCAATTGATAGAAAGCCAGAAGGGGACGGGTTGCAAGATTTGTCATTGCATAATTTTATAGTCATGAGAGATAAAACAGCGGACCCTCGTTTTTTATTACAAAAGAAAATTGAACAAAAATTCTCAAAATTGCACCCAGAAAAATGGTTACCTCTGTATAGTATGGTTAGCTTTTCAAATATCAAGTACTCAACAGCTTGGGAAGTTGGTAAAAAACAAGAGCAAATAATGGCAAAAATCATGAAACTACCTCAAATAGAAAAAAAATGGGATGATGATTTTGTTATAGATATGATCTTAAAGGAAATCTGAGTAATTTTCTAAAATTTTAAAAAATCATTAGTGTCTATTGAAATCATTTGCGTCTAAGGAAAAAGATATTGATGGAGGAAAAATAATGTAATAAACAATAATAATTGTTGGTATACATAGGATAATTAATAATGCTTTTTGCCATAATTTCCAACTAGGTAAAAATCTCGACTTTTTAGATTTCTTATTCTTTTTTGTAAATGTATTTAATATGTCTTTTTCAGAGTTATAAAACCCCTGTTTTATTAATCTTTTCTGATACTTTTCTAATGTTTCACTCTTTTTATTAATAGTTGTATCCATTGATAGACTATTAATTGGAAATGACGCTTATGATAAATTAGCTATCAATACTAATAAGGAAATAATTAATTTTTTCATTCCACAAATTTACTAACCCAATTAGTAAACGTTAAGTGCTGCATAATATTTCTAAAATTATAAAATTTAAAAAAATAACATTATACGTCAAAAAAGACGCAAAAAAGGACAGAAAATCGTAATAAATACAAAATAAATGTAATTAATTGTAAAAAACTGTAAAAAAACATTTAAAAACTATATACTTAATAAATTCATAATTTTATACTATTTAATTAAGATAAATTGTTAAAAAATTGCAATAATGTACTTATAATTAAATAAAATAGCTTCAAAAATGCAATTAAATCAAATTTTACTTAGATTTTTCATTTAAGCATTTTAAGAAAAAAAATATTAAAATTGCAATAAAATGTGTATTTATCGTATAAAATGCATAAAAATGCATAAAAATGCATAAAAATGTACTATAAACTTAGAAAAAGTTGCAAAACAATATAAAATGTATATAAATTATTCCAAATAATAAACGCTAAGAATCACATCAGTTTTATTTTACAAATCATGAATAAAAAAATTGTGTTGTACAAATAAATAATTTTTTGATTTTCATTTTATATTTTTACTCGTTTAACAAGCATGAATAAAATATCCTACATATTTTTTATCACTATACTTCTTTCTTGTACTCCAACCAAGAAGAAAAACATACTATTATCCAAAGCATCATTTAATTATGAAAATTGGTTAGAAGATGAAAACTATAATATCCTTAATGCTTATCAATCTAATAATATAGACTCTTTGTTGAGTATAACTGATGGTATTGTTTTAACAGGAGGTGAAGACATTAACCCACTCATGTATGACAATGCATCTAATCTTTATTTGTGTGAAACGATTAATCATTATAGAGATACATTAGAAAAATTAATATTAGATTACGCACTTAATAATTCAATTCCAACTATAGGTATTTGTAGAGGAATGCAAATGATTAATGTAGCTGCTGGAGGATCATTATACGCTGATATTCCAACTCAAATAGGTAATGCTGTCACTCATCGAAATAATGGCGAAGTGAATCATTCCATTTACTTGGTAGATTCTCAGAGCACTTATAATTCTTTAATCTTTCCAAATGATGACACTACATCATCTTTTAATGTTAACTCATGGCATCATCAGGGATTGAATGATTTAGCAAATGGAGTCATTGTTTTAGCTCGTTCAAATGACATGTTGCCAGAAGCGATTGTATTAGATAGTAACTTGCATCCATTTATGATTGCTGTTCAGTTTCACCCAGAAAGATTAGGCGGAAACAATGGTATTAGTATTACAATGAGAGATAATTTTTTTAAAGCAATAAATAAAAAATAATTGAGTCAAAAGTTATTACTTCTAATTTTAGACGGATGGGGCTACGGTGTTCAAGATTCAAGAAATGCTATTCATGTTGCTAATACTCCTTTCATTGATAAGCTGAGTAAAACAAAACTTAGCTCTACACTTCTTACTCACGGTGCATATGTAGGGTTGCCAGATAATCAAATGGGTAATTCTGAGGTCGGTCATTTAAATATTGGTTCAGGAAGAGTACTATTTCAGGATTTGCAAAGAATCAATAATGATTGCGAAGAGGGCAATCTAGTGCGCAATAAGAATTTACTTGAATGCATTAATTATTGTAATAATAATGATAAGGGTTTGCATCTGATTGGTTTAGTCTCTGACGGTGGGATTCATTCTCACCAGAAACATCTTTATGAGATATGTAGAATTGCTGCTCAAAAAAAAGTTAAAAATGTTTTTATTCACGCCTTTACTGATGGAAGAGATACTGATCCAAAAAGTGCTATTAAACACATTAGTGATTTAGAAAAAAATTGTTATAGTTCTAATATTGCTAGCGTTTGTGGTAGATACTATGCTATGGACAGAGACCAAAGATGGGAAAGAACTAAGTTAGCATATGATTTACTAACTAAAGGTGTTGGAACAAAATCTAAAAATTTAATACAAGCAATTAAAAATTCATATGATGAAAACATAACTGATGAATTTATCAAACCAATAGTAAAAGTAGATTCAAATAACAATCCGATATGTAATATAAAATCTGGTGATGCTGTTATATGTTTTAATTTTAGAACAGATCGTTGTAGGCAAATCACGCAAGTTCTTACTCAAGTAGATAAAGTTGATTTAGGTATGAAGAAACTAAAGCTTGAGTATAACACTATGACAAAATATGATGACAGTTTCAATAATGTCAGTGTTTTATATGATAAAGAAGTTTTAACCAATACTTTAGGAGAAATAATTAGTAAAAATAATCTTACTCAGACAAGAATTGCTGAAACAGAAAAATATCCACATGTAACCTTTTTCTTTTCAGGTGGTAGAGAGAAGAAGTTTGATGGTGAGAAAAGAATTTTAGTACAATCACCAAAGGTTAAAACTTATGATTTAAAACCTGAGATGAGTGCATTCGAGGTTTGTGAAAAAACACTCACTGAACTTGAAAAGAATACATCAAATTTTATCTGTGTTAATCTTGCAAATCCAGATATGGTTGGGCATACAGGTGTTTTTAAATCAATAATCAAGGCAGTTGAAACTGTGGATATCTGCACAGGAAAAATTGTTAATTGTGCACAAAAGAATAATTATACTGTCTTAGTAATTGCAGATCATGGCAATGCTGAAATGGCAATAAATGATGACCATTCTCCAAATACAGCTCACACAAAGAATAAAGTACCTTGTTTTTTAATTAATTACGAAACAAATAATTTGAAAGATGGTATTTTAGCTGATATTGCGCCGACAATCTTAAAAATTATGAATATAAAACAACCTTCAGAAATGACTGGAAAAAGCTTAATATAAAATGAAGAACTTAAAACGTTACATACAAGAAAATAGAGATAGGTTTATTGATGAGTTATTTGAAATTTTAAAAATACCGTCAATTTCTGCTGATCCAAAATATAAAGAAGATGTTTTAAAATGCGCTGAATTGGTGAAAAATAAACTTATAATTTCTGGTGCAGAGAATGTTAAATTGTGCCAGACAGATGGTTATCCAATAGTATATGCAGATAAAATTATAGATAAAAATTTACCAACTGTTTTAGTATATGGACATTATGATGTTCAACCCCCTGATCCTATTGAATTATGGGATAACCCCCCTTTTGAACCCTATATAAAGAAAACAGATAATCATCCTCAAGGAGCAATCTTTGCAAGAGGTGCATGTGATGATAAAGGTCAGTTTTATATGCATCTTAAAGCATTTGAGTACATGCTTAAAACAGATAATTTACCATGTAATATAAAATTTATGATTGAGGGAGAGGAAGAGGTGGGATCTGAAAATCTTTCTGATTTTTTAATCAAAAATAAGCAAAAACTGTCCTGTGATGTAATACTAATTTCAGACACTGGTATAATCTCAAACGAAATACCATCAATTACTACAGGCCTCAGAGGATTAACATACTTAGAAGTTGAAGTAACAGGTCCAAGTAGAGATTTACACTCAGGACTTTACGGTGGGGCAGTTGCAAATCCGATAAATATTTTATGTGAAATGATTGCCAAATTGAAGAATGAGATGAATCAAATTACAATCCCTGGCTTTTATGATAATGTAGATATTCTTACTGAAAATGAAAGATTAGAAATAAATAGTGCTCCTTTTTCGGAAATTGACTACAAAAAAGCATTAGATTTAAAAGATATTCATGGTGAAGAGGGATATACCACAATGGAGCGAGCAGGTATTAGACCAACACTTGATGTAAATGGAATTTGGGGTGGTTATACTGGTGAAGGTGCTAAGACTGTTATACCATCAAAAGCATTTGCAAAAATATCCATGAGATTAGTGCCCAATCAAACTGATGATGAGATTACTAAAAAGTTCACCGATTACTTTAGCAGTATTGCCCCTGATTCAGTTTCTGTGAATGTAAAACCGCATCATGGTGGAACACCATATGTTTCTCCAACTGATACTATTGAGTACTTATCTGCATCTGAAGCAATAGAAGAAACTTTTGGTAAAAAACCTGTTCCAGTAAGAGGCGGTGGAAGTATTCCTATTGTTGCATTATTTGAAAAAGAGCTTGGTGTAAAGTCAATTTTGTTAGGTTTTGGTCTAGATTCTGATGCAATCCACTCTCCCAATGAGCATTACGGTATTTTTAATTATTTAAAAGGCATAGAAACTATTCCTTTATTTTTTAAAAATTATGCAGAGAAATTTTAAAGAACTACAAAAATTTAATCAATGGTGGCTGTGGGTCATTTTATTAATCTTTCCAATTTTGTCTTTTGGGAATTATGATGGTGCTGGAATAAATTTTTACTATGTTCTTATTGGAATTTTAATTCCATCCTTATTTTATTTTTTGCAACTTAGAACTGAAGTAAATGAACAAGGTTTTTTTTATCAATTCTTTCCAATACACATTTCATATCACAAAATAAGTTTTGAAGAAATAGAATCTGTCGAAGCTATAGATTATAAACCAATCAAAGACTATGGAGGCTGGGGAATTAAGTTTGGGTTCAAAGCAAAATCATATACTACAAGCGGTAATCAAGGTGTCATGCTTAAGTTGAAGGGGGGTAAGAACTTACTTTTTGGTTCACAAAAAAATAAAGAGCTTGAAAAGATTTTAAAATTTTATTTAAGAGCTAATTGAGAACTATGATATAGTAGTTTTTTTTACCCTTTTGAACAAGTAAGTATTTTTCCTTTATAAAGTCTTTGGAGGAAATAGTATGACTAAGACTAATTTTTTCTTTGTTAATACTAACAGCATTTGACTGGATCATTCTTTTAGCTTCTCCGTTGCTTTTAAAAATGTTTTGACTTACTAGAAAATCTAATAGATTTTTATTTAAGTCATCATTTATTATATGGCTGGTTTGTACACCTTCAAAAATATTTAAGAATGTTGTTTCGTTCAATTGTTGTAAGTCTTTTGCTGTAGATTTTCCAAATAAAATATTGGATGCTTTTATTGCCTCATCAAGCTCTTCTTTGCTATGTACAAAAGTTGTAACTTCTTTAGCAAGTTTTTTCTGAAGTTCTCTAAGATGAGGATTTTTATCGTGTTCATCAATAATTTTGTTTATTTCCTCTTGAGTTTTGGTTGAGAAAATTTTAATATAGTTTTTTGCATCATCATCAGAACAATTTATCCAAAATTGATAGAATTTGTAAACAGTGGTTTTATTTTTATCTAACCAAACATTTCCCTCTTCTGTTTTCCCAAACTTACCGCCATCTGATTTCTTTAAAAGAGGTGAAGTCACTGCAAATGCTTCTGAGCTTTCTTTTCTCCTAATCAGTTCAATTCCAGTTACTATGTTCCCCCATTGATCAGATCCACCAAGTTGAACTAAACAATTTTTGTCTTTCCATAGTCTGTAAAAATCATATCCTTGAACAAGTTGATAAGAAAACTCTGTAAAACTCATGCCTGTTTCTAATCGACTTTTAACAGAGTCTTTAGACATCATATAATTAATTGAAATATGCTTACCGACGTCTCTAATAAACTCCAAAAAAGAATAGTTTTTAAACCAATCGAAATTATTTACAATTTCTGCAGAGTTTGATCCACAATCAAAATTTAAAAATTTTTCTAGCTGCTTTCTTATAGAGATTAAGTTTCTTTCAAGAGTAGCTTCATTTAATAAGTTTCTCTCTTTACTTTTTCCCGATGGATCTCCAACCATACCTGTTGCTCCGCCAACTAATATGATAGGCTTATGACCACAATCTTGTAAGTGTTTTAAAATCATTATTTGCACCAAACTGCCAATATGCAATGAGTCAGAGGTTGGATCAAACCCAATGTAAGCACTTGTAATTTCTTTTTGAAACTGCTCTTGTGTTCCAGGTACAATATCTTGTATCATACCTCTCCATTTAAGTTCTTTTATAAAATCCATATTAACTTGATACAAATATAACATCATAACTTAAATAATCATGTTATTTGTATTTTTGTAATATGATTTTTGTAACTGGAGCAACTGGCATGGTTGGTGCTAATTTAATAGCATTATTTGAGAGAAATAATGTTGAATATAAGGCACTAAAAAGAAAATCAAGCACCTTAAATATTGTAAAAAATGTTTTTAAAATTCATGGTATTGAAAATAAAATACAAAACATTAAATGGGTTGAGGGAGACGTTACAGACTATCCATCTCTAATTCAAGTAATGGAAAATTGTGATAAGGTTGTTCATGCTGCAGGATTTGTATCATTCAATAAATTCGATAAAAATAAACTTGAAGAAATAAATATATTTGGAACAGAAAATGTGGTTAATGCTGCTCTTGCTCTTAAAATAGAGAAGCTTATCTATATTAGTTCTATAGCCACGCTTGGTAACTCAAATAGTAATCTAATTACTGAGGATGATTTTTATGATTTTGGAATCAACAAAAGTTATTATGCCGAAACTAAATATTTTGCTGAACAAAATGTTTGGAGGGCAAGTGCTGAGGGATTGAATGTAACAATACTTAATCCATCTGTCATACTTGGAGTTGGAAATTGGAATTCAGGTAGTCCTAAAATTTTTAGTCAAATTTATGAAGGGTTGAAATTTTACACAGTTGGTAAAACAGGATTTGTTGATGTAATTGATTTATGTAATATAATAAATACTCTAATATTCAATTGTAAGATAGGTCAAAACAGTAGATTTATTATAAATGGTCATAACATATCATACAAACAAATTTTTAAATTAGTTGCAAATAATTTTAATGTTAAAGAACCAAAATTCAAAGCTACAAAATTCCTACTTGAGCTGGTATGGAGACTTGAAGCTATTTTATTTTTCTTCTTCAAAAGAACACCTACTATCACTAAAGAAATAGCTAATAGTGCTATGTCAGTAAAAAGCTATGATAATTCAAAAATTGTGGATTTAATAAAATTTGAATTTATTGATATCGATATTACAATCAAGAATTATTGTAATGCGTATTTAAATTGTTTAAGGTAGTTTCTGCTTTTCAATTTGTAACTCATTAATAATATTTTTATAAATTTCTTCAAGCATTTTTGGATTGTTCGAGTAAAACTCTAAGTTTTTGATAAATAATGAGTCATTGATTTCATGTAGTGAAAATATTGAATCGTAATTGGATTTTAAATTATATGATGCTATTTCGCTGTCAATTACTTTTTGATGTTGATATTTAGCCTCTATAATTTGAACAGATTTAAGAATTTCTTTCATAACATCTTTCGAAAAAATTTGATTTGTACTTTTATTTGATTTGCAGTTAGTAAATAAAATTAGTAAAATGAATAAGCTTCTGATCATATTTCAAAACTATTAAAATATGTTTTAAATTATTTATCAAAGTGAGTATTAATATTATACTTTAATTAACTCTAAAAGATTAAAATAATTATCTTTACATAAACGAACAAAAAAATAATCTAATGAAAAATTTATTATACTTTTTTGCAATCATCTCGTTCTTTGTATTTACAGCTTGTTCTGGTGGTTCATCAGAAGGCAATACTGCTGAGGAATCAGTAGTCGAGCCAGCTGTAGAAACTGTTGAGGAAGCTGCAACTGATTCAGCTGCAACTGAAGAAACAGAAGAAGCTACAGAAGAAGGAGGAGAGTAAAAATAAAAAAAGGTGCTTTTTTTAAAGCACCTTTTTTAAACATCAAACTCTAAGGCTAGTCCTCTGAAACTTTCATCAAACTCTCCTGAATTATATACTAAATTACCGTTAACGAAGCAACTCTGTACACTGCTTTTGAATGTATGGCCATCAAAAGGTGACCAACCACACTTGTATAAAATGTTTTCTTTTGAAACAGTCCAGCTCTTATTCAAATCTAAAATTGTGAGATCAGCATAATATCCTTCTTTAATAAAACCTCTTTTTTTAATTCTAAATAGTTTCGCTGGGTTATGACACATTTTTTCAACAATCTTCTCTAGAGAAATTAATCCATCATGATATAAATCAAGCATTGCAACTAAGCTATGTTGGACTAGAGGTCCACCAGAGGGGCATTTTATATAATTATTATTTTTTTCAATTATTGTGTGTGGAGCATGGTCGCTAGCAACAACATCAATTAAATTACTGTTAACTGCATCAATCAACTTTTTTTTGTCATTTTCTGTTTTTACAGATGGGTTCCACTTAATAAAAGCTCCCTTTTTATCATAATCCTTTTCGCTAAACCATAAATGATGGATACATGCCTCAGAAGTTATTTGTTTTTTCTCAACAGGCAAATCATTGGTAAAATGGGATAATTCCTTAGCTGTTGAAATATGAAATATGTGAAGTCTTGTTTTGTGTTTTTTAGCTAACTCAATAGCTAGAGAAGATGATTTGAAACAAGCTTCTTCTGTTCTTATTTTTGGATGACAATTTATTGGTATATTATTACCATACTTTTCTTTATAAATATTGAGATTTTTATTAATTATATCTTCATCCTCACAGTGAACAACTAGTAAGATCCTAGATTTTTTAAATAATTCATTTAGCGTATCTAATTTATTTACAAGCATATTTCCCGTTGATGAACCCATGAAAATTTTTATTGCTCCAACTTTTTTTGGGTCAGAGAGAAGCACTTCATTTATATTGTCATTTGAAGCCCCCATAAAAAATGAAAAATTTGCCAAAGATTTTTGTTCGCCCAATAGAAATTTCTTTTTCAACAAATCTTGCGTCAATGTTTGTGGTGAAGTATTAGGCATTTCCATAAAAGAAGTTATACCGCCTGCTACAGCAGCTTTACTTTCTGAGTAAATATCTCCTTTATGAGTCAAGCCCGGCTCGCGAAAATGAACTTGATCATCAATAACTCCAGGAATAATATGTAGTCCGCTATAATCAAGTGTCCTATCAGCTTCAATATTAATTTTACTTGAGACTTTTTGGATAATATCATTAGAAATTAAAATATCCTTTTTTTGTAAAGTTCCACTATCAACAACAAAACTATTTTTTATAAGAGTTTTCAATCTTTTATCTTTTCCAATTTTTGAAAATACTTCTAATCTTCATGTTTATTACACCAAGGACAGCTTCATAAAAAATTCCACCACTCATTTTGGATTCTCCTTCACTTCTGTCAGTAAAAATTACGGGCACTTCAACTACATTAAAACCATACTTCCATGCCTTAAATTTCATTTCAATTTGAAAAGCATAACCAACAAATTGTATCTCGTCTAAATTTATAGTTTCTAACACTTCTCTTTTATAACATTTAAATCCTGCAGTGGAATCATTGATTGGCATTCCTGTGATTAACCTTACGTATTTTGATGCGAAAAAAGAAAGTAGAAGTCTTGACATTGGCCAGTTAATAATATTAACACCTTTTACATATCTTGATCCAATAGACAAATCACCACCTTTTTCTTCATTTGCATTGTAAAGTCTTACAAGATCAGCAGGATTATGCGAAAAATCTGCATCCATTTCAAAAACATATGAATAATCTCTTTCTAAGGCCCATTTAAATCCATGAATATAAGCTGTGCCAAGTCCTAATTTTCCTGTTCTCTCTTGAATATAAAGAGAGTCTTGAAATTTACTTTGCAAATCTTTTACTATGTCTGCAGTGCCATCTGGTGAACCATCATCTACAATTAAAATATGAAATAACTTGTTTAACGAAAATATTGTTCTGACGAGTTTTTCTATATTTTCTTTCTCATTGTAAGTTGGTATAATAACTAAACTATCGGACATATTAAATTTTTTCTTTTATAATTTCTTCAACTACGTTAGGGTCTAGTAAAGTACTTGTATCTCCAAAATTACTAAAATCATTTGAAGCAATCTTTCTAAGTATTCTTCTCATTATTTTTCCAGATCTTGTTTTAGGTAACCCTTTTACAAATTGGATTTTTTCAACTTTTGCAATTGGTCCAACATTTTTTACAATTAAATTATTTATTTCAGCTCTTGTATTTATTTCATTCTTGATATCTCCCTGTGTTATGACAAAGGCGTATATAGCGTTGCCTTTGATTTTGTGTGGATATCCAACAATAGCTGTTTCACATACATTTGGATGTTCATCAATTGCACTTTCAATCTCTGCTGTTCCAAGATTGTGACCAGAAACAATAATTACATCGTCAACTCTTCCTGTAATTCTATACATACCTTCATTATCTCGAATACACCCATCACCAGTAAAGTACATGTTTTCGAAAGTGCTAAAGTATGTGTCTTTAAATCTTTTATGATCTCCATAAATTGTTCTTGCCATGGAGGGCCATGGGAATTTAATGCATAATTTTCCTTCAACATTTAGATTATTTAATTCGTTTCCATCATTATCCATTATACATGGTTGTATTCCAGGTAAGGGTAGTGTAGCAAATGTAGCTTTTGATGGTGTTACACCTGCGAGGTTTGATATCATTATTCCTCCAGTTTCAGTTTGCCACCATGTGTCAACAATTGGTATATCTTTTTCCCCAATATTTTCATTATACCAGTTCCACGCATCTTCGTTAATTGGTTCACCAACAGTGCCAAGAACTTTAAGAGAACTTAAATCATATGGCTTAACATATCTTAATCCTTTAGCTTCAAGTGCTCTAATTGCAGTGGGGGCAGTGTAAAAAATATTTACTTTGTTTTCTTCAACTATCTTCCAAAATCTTCCAAAATCTGGGTATGATGGTATTCCTTCAAATAAAATTGAGGATGCTCCATTTAATAGAGGACCATAAATTATATAAGAATGACCAGTTATCCATCCGATATCTGCAGTACACCAATAAATATCATCCTCTTCATATTGAAATACATTTTTAAATGAAAAAGAGGTATAGATCATGTAGCCTGCTGTTGAATGTTGAATCCCTTTTGGTTTACCTGTAGATCCAGATGTATATAATATGAATAGTGGGTCTTCAGCATCTACAACAATTGGCTCGAAAATATTAGTTGTACCTTTCATTTCCTCATGCCACCATTTATCTCTGCCGTTTCTCATTTTTACTTCAGAGCCAGTTCTTTTATAAACTATACAGCTCTTAATTGTTGGTGTATTTTCTAGTGCCTCATCACATATTTCTTTAAGCTTTATTTCTTTATCTCCTCTGTAACTTCCATCTGTAGTAATGATTAATTTACATGTAGCATCATTTATCCTCTCAGAAAGAGCTTGGGCAGAAAACCCTGCAAAAACAACAGAGTGTATTGCACCAACTCTTGCACAAGCCAAAACAGCTATGGTCAACTCAATGAGCATGGGCATATAAATACAAACTCGATCACCTTTTTTCACTCCATTTTTAGTCAATACATTTGAAAATTTACATACTTCCACATGAAGTTGCTCAAAAGTTATAGAAATGGAGTCTTCTTTAGGATCATTAGGAATCCACTTATAGGCAATCTTTTTGCTATGTTTTTTTAAATGTCGGTCCAGGCAATTAGTTGTGATGTTGAGCTTGGAGTTTCGAAACCACTCAACTTTTGGTACTCTAAAATCCCATTCCAAAATATCATCCCATTTTTTTTCCCATTTGAAGTTCTCAGCATAATTTGACCAGAACTTTTCAGGAGATTCAACGCTTTCTTTGTATTTTTTTAAATAATCATTAAAGTTTGAGATCATCAGAAACAATTTTAAATAAAATTAGCATTTATTTATTTATTTATTTTTTAGATTAATAATCACTATTTTTTAAATTAGCAAGAAAAAATAAATGAAAAAAATTTACACTATAATTTGTTCAATAATTCTAGCTTCATCAGCTGGTGCTCAAGACTGCAGTGAACTTTTTATTTCTGAATACGTTGAAGGGCCAGGAAATAATAATGCAATTGAAATTTACAACCCAACAGGCTCGACTATTGATTTATCAGAATATTCTATCAATAGATATGGAAATGGAGCATCCACGTCACCTGACAGCTGGCCACTTAGTGGTTCAATCGCATCAGGTCAAGCAATTGCAATTGGTAACGGTCAGATTGATTCAGTCTGGGTTAGTACATACTGGTCGCTTCCTGTTGATCCAATATTTTTAGCTGCTTGTGACTACTCATGTAGTGGTATTTATCCTACTCCATTTTATTTTAATGGTGATGATGCAATTACTTTAGAAAAAATAAATGGTGATATTGTAGATATTTTTGGAAAAGTAGGAGAAGACCCAGGAAATGCGTGGACTGATGACGTTACTGCTGGATTTACTGATGCTAACGGTGGAACATGGTGGACAAAGAGACAGACTTTAGTCAGAAAGTCAAGTGTTAAAAAGGGAATCACTCAAAATCCAATTTTATTTAACCCCACCGCTGAATATGATTCACTTCCTGATGCAACCTACTCTGGCATGGGATCTCACTCATGTGATTGTGCTGTTTCCTCGCTGAATTATAAGAAAGGCTTAGATTTTTCAATTTATCCAAATCCAATTACACAAGGTGAATCAGTTCAAATAATCTCATCAAAAAATAATTATGAAATAAGATTATTTGATATGACAGGAAATTTAATCAGCTCGCCTGCTGAAATTAATTTCTCTCTACTAAGTTCGGGGTTTTATCTCATCGAGCTGAAGCACAGAGATGGATCATTTAATCAGAAAAAATTAATAGTACAATAATTTGAGATTATTTTTATTAATTTTTGCACTTCCTTTTAGCACTTATTCACAAAATGTTGTCACTGGTAATGTTAGCGATTTAACTTCTGGAGAATACTTAATAGGTGCAAGCGTTATTTATGAGGGTAATAAGGGAACAACCACAGATTTTGATGGAAATTTTAGATTCTCAACTGATAAAAAAAGCTTGACTCTAAAAATTTCTTATGTTGGCTATGAATCATTAGAAGAGAAAATTGATTTGAGTTCAAAGCTGACTAACGTTGATTTTCGCTTAAGTTCAATTAAGTTAAATGAAGTCAGAGTAGTTGCTGATTTAGCAACTGAGAGAAAAACACCTGTTGCTTTTTCTACAGTTCCAATGAAAAAAATTAATGAAGAACTTGCTTCACAAGATATTCCCATGCTATTAAATTCAACTCCAGGAGTCTATGCAACCCAAACTGGAGGAGGAGATGGTGATGCTAGAATAACAATTAGAGGTTTTAATCAAAGAAATGTCGCCGTAATGATTGACGGTATTCCAGTTAACGATATGGAAAATGGGTGGGTTTATTGGAGTAATTGGTTTGGTTTAGATGCTGTAACATCTAATATTCAAGTCCAAAGAGGTTTAGGTGCTTCTAAGATTGCAATCCCCTCTGTTGGAGGTACTATGAACATTATAACTCGAGGAACAGGAAATAAAGCTGGAGGTTCATTTAAACAAGAAATTGGTTCTTTTGGAAAGATTAGAAGTTCACTTGGCTATAATTCGGGTAAACTAAATAATGGCTGGGGATTTACTATTGCAGGCTCTTACAAACAAGGTAATGGTTTTGTTGATCAAACTTGGACAGAGGGATATTTTTATTATGCTAAGCTGCAAAAAGAAATAGGTAATCATTTAATTAGTCTTTCTGTTATGGGGGCCCCTCAAAAGCATGGGCAAAGATCTTACAAGAGCAACATAGCTACTTATGATACTACTATAGCTAGAGAACTTGGTGATACAAGTAATTGGAATAATCAAATCACTAACAAAGGCATCACATATAACAAGCACTGGGGGAAGTTAAATAGATGGCAGATTAATATGTCTGGAGACACATTAAACAACAGAGAAAGACTCAATACAAGGCAAAATTATTATCATAAACCTCAGTATTCTCTCAGACATTTTTGGAGAGTAAATGAAAAATTTTACTTATCGAATGTTAGTTATTTGTCTGTTGGAAATGGTGGAGGAACAAGAATTAGTGGTAACACAAATAACTATGACTCATTTGGTCAGTATAACCTGCAAGAAGCATACGATGCGAATGTAAATAATATAGATTTGCTCTATTCAGATAATCAAAATAAGGGCAGTACTTATTTAAGTAGTTCAATCAATAATCACTTTTGGTATGGACTACTTTCAACCATGAATTATGAAATCAATAGCAATTATAATTTAAGTGGAGGATTAGACTTTAGGTACTACACTGGTCAACATTACAGAGAGGTATATGATCTTCTTGGTGCAGACTATGTAATTGATGAAAGCAATGAGCAAAGATTAACTTCTGTACAGAGAGTTGGAGATAAAGTTTCATATCACAATGATGGTATAGTTCGATGGGGTGGAGCATTCTCTCAAATTGAATACTCAAATGGAATACTGAGTGCATTTTTTAATTTGTCAGCTTCCAACTCTGGGTACAAAAGAATAGATTATTTTAAAAAAAGAGATCTTATTTTAAGTGATACAACATATAGAGAAGCTCTCGGAACTTCTGTAACAACTAAGTTAATTTTTGACGATCAAGGTAATTTAGTTGGTGCTAATAAAACACAAGTTTTAGACACAATTGTACATAATGGAGTGGCTTATACAATGAACTCTGATGAGGCCAAACTTGCTGAAACTAATTGGAAGAATATACCAGGATTTACTATCAAGACTGGCGCCAACTATAATTTAGATGATAAAAACAACATTTTTCTCAACCTAGGTTATCTATCAAAAGCACCAAGGTTTAATAATGTTTATGACTACTCTAATAGACTTTACAGAGACATAAAAAATGAAAGCGTCAGTGCTTTAGAACTTGGGTATTCATTTCGGTCAAGTATTTTTTCTTCAAATTTAAATATGTATTATACCATTTGGAATAATAAACCATCTAACGGAGGTATTACAGTAACAATTGATGATATACCATTTCGAGCTAATATTAATGGTATGGATGCGCTTCATAAGGGTATCGAACTTGATTTATCTTATAAATTATTATCTAATTTGTCGTTAGAGGGTTTATTGTCAATTGGAGATTGGAGATGGTCTTCTGCTGAGACCGTAAGATTTTATGATGACGATAATAGTATTGCTTTAGATCCCAACAGTGGTGACACAATAGAAGTAAGTTTTGATGCAGATGGTGTACGTGTTGGTGATGCTGCTCAAACTCAACTAGGATTTAGTTTGAGGTATGAACCGACTACAGTATCCTATGTAAAGTTAAGATATACTTTTTTTGATGACTATTTTGCAGATTTTGATCCAATTTCTCTTGGTGGTGAAAATGGGGGAAGAGATAGTTGGCAGATACCTTCATATGATTTAATTGATTTGCATTGTGGGTATAACTTTAAACTAAATCAAAAAAATAAACTGTCACTGAGATTAAGTATTTTAAATTTGTTTGATAAAATTTATATATCAGACGCTCAAAACAATGATCCATATAATGATGTTTCATATCAAGATTTTGATGCTAAATCAGCTAGTGTATTTTTTGGGCTGGGTCGTAGATTTACGATGTCTGCTCGACTAAATTTTTAAATTATGAAAAACTTTTTATCACTAATCTTAATTATATTTTTTTCCAATCTTTGTTATGCTCAATCTAGTATTTCAAGTGCTAGGTTACAACCACTTGGTTCTACTGTTACCGTTTCAGGAGTCGTAACAAACGGAGATGAGCTTGGAGTAATAAGATATATGGAGGATTCAACTGCAGGTATAGCTCTTTATGACCTGACAACTAATAATTATTTGGCAAATGTAAATAGAGGAGATAGTTTAACAATAACAGGAGAGTTAGCTGATTATAATGGATTGCTTGAGGTATATGTTACAGGATTTCCAACGATACACTCATCAAATAACAATTATCCTGTTCCACAAATTATGTTACCTGTTCAAATTGGAGAAGCTACTGAGTCAGAGTTAGTACAAATAGATAACGCCATCTTTGTTTCAGGTGGAAGTTTATTCAGCGTGGGTACTTATGATTTTACGTCTGGTGGCCAATCAGGTAAAATATATATTAGATCAAATCATCCGCTGATTGGGTTAACAATTCCAGTTGGTCCCATTTCATTAATTGGGATATCCTCCCAATATACTTTTTCAGTTCCAGCGATTGATGGGTATCAAATACTTCCCAGAGATACAAACGATTTGATAATACCTTCAGGTCTAATAATTACATCTGCAGTAACTCAATCAAATATAACCAGTACAGGGTTTGATCTCACATGGAATACTTCAGACTCATCATCCACTGAAGCTAACTATTCAGTTACTCAACCATTAACTACTCACATTAATGGAAACTCATATACAAAAGCACACACAATAACTCTAACTGGACTACAGCCTGCTACATTTTATTTTGTTGAATGTTTTTCCGTTAATGGTACAGATACTGCATTTTCAAACGTGGGTTACTATTCAACTGCCTCAAATTCAACTGGAAAAATTAGACCTTATTTTAATCATATTGTAGATAATTCGGTGTCATTAGGTGTTGATGCTCAAAATATTACAACATATTTTAACGATACTATAAAGGCATATATGGATCGAGCGGATAGTACAATTGATATTTGTGTATACAATGCATCAGACGCAACTATTGCGACAGCAATTAACGATGCATATAATAGAGGAGTGAATGTAAGATACATAGCAGATGATGATGTAGTTAATTCTATGTTGAATTCTTTGAACCCTAATATACCTGTGGTATATAGAGACCCTTCATTACAAGGAATTATGCACAATAAATTTGTAATAATAGATGCTCATTCTGAAAATAATTCATGGATAATGTCCGGATCTACAAACTGGACAAATCCTTCTAATCTATTTAATGATTACAATAATCTCATCTTTGTTCAAGATCAGGCTCTTGCTAAAGCATATACATTAGAATTTAATGAAATGTGGAGTGGTGTTTTTGGCTCTAACAAATCTGATAATACTCCTCATAAGTTTAATGTTAATGGTATAGAAATTGAGCTCTATTTTTCCCCCTCTGATAATACTACTTCAAAAATTAATGAAGTTATAAATAATGTTAACTACTCACTTGAATTTGCTTTATTGTCATTTACAAGAGATGATTTAGCAAACAATATAATAGATAAGGATTCTGAATTTGGCGTAGTTGCAAGAGGAATAATAGAAGATGAAAATACTACTGGAAGTGAATTTTCAAACCTTTATACAAATAATGTAAATGTTAAATCACATGCTGGTGTTGCAAACTCCTTACATCATAAATATTTAATTACTGATGCTAATGTAGCTGCCTCTGATCCAACATTATTAACTGGTTCTCATAATTGGAGTAATAATGCAGAAAATAATTCTGACGAAAACACTTTAATTATACATGATCAAACCATTGCAAACATATATTTGCAAGAGTTCACACAAAGATTTAATGAGTTGTCATCAACCAACTTAAAAGCACTTGAAAATCTTGAAATAGATATATTCCCAAATCCAACCAATGGTCGCTTCTACTTTTCAAATTATGAATTAATTGATAAAATTATGGTTTATAATAATTTGGGGGAGATGGTACATGAGACAAGTTCTTGTTCAAGCATTGAGATTAAAAAGAAGGGAATATATTTGGTTAAAATCTTAAAAGACGAATCAGAGTTTTTAAAAAGAATAGTAATCAACTAATTTCAAAACTGTCCATAAAGTTTGTTGTGTAATCTCCTTTAATGAAGGCCTCTTCACACATCAATTTTTTATGAAAAGGAATTGTGGTATGAACTCCTTCAATTACAAATTCGTCTAGAGCTCTTTTCATTTTTTCTATGGCCTCTTCTCTTGTTTGTGCAACTGTGATTAACTTGGCAATCATAGAATCATAAAATGGTGGAATAGCATAATTAGCGTATACATGTGTATCAATTCTTATTCCATGTCCTCCTGGTGAGTGAAAATTAGTTATAAGACCTGGCGAAGGACGAAAGTTATTAAACGGATCTTCAGCATTTATTCTACATTCAATTGCATGCAGTTGTGGAAAATAATTTTTGCCTGAAATTTCAATACCTGCAGCTACTTTAATTTGCTCTCTAATCAAGTCATAATCAACCACTTCTTCTGTTACAGGATGTTCAACTTGTATTCTTGTATTCATTTCCATGAAATAGAAGTTTCTATTTTTATCTACTAAAAATTCAACGGTTCCAACTCCCTCATACTTCACAGCCTCGGCCGCCTTTATTGCAGCTTTACCCATTTCATCTCTCAATTTTTTGGTCATGAAAGGTGATGGTGTTTCCTCAACTAATTTTTGATGACGTCTCTGTATTGAACAATCTCTCTCTGACAAGTGAGCAGCTCTTCCTTTTTGATCACTAATTATTTGAATCTCAATATGTCTAGGATTTTCAATGAATTTTTCCAGGTACATTGCATCATCACCAAATGAGGCCTTAGCCTCATTTTTTGCATTTTCCCAATTAGATTTTAATTCTTCTTCTTTCCACACTAATCTCATTCCCTTTCCTCCTCCTCCAGCTGTTGCTTTTAGCATTACTGGAAAGCCTATTTCAAGTGCTATTTTTTTTAGAGAACTAAATTCTTTAATGATTCCTTTAGAGCCAGGAATGGTTGGCACTCCAGCTCTTTTCATTGTTTCTTTAGCTTTTGCCTTATCTCCCATTGAGTTTATCATCTCAGCTGATGCCCCAATAAATTTTATATGATTTTTTTTACATATTTTAGAAAATTTTGCGTTTTCAGCAAGAAAGCCATAGCCTGGATGTATTGCATCTGAGTTTGTAATTTCCGCTGCTGCGATAATATTTGGGATGTTTAAATAAGAATCAGAGCTTGAAGCAGGCCCAATGCATACAGCTTCATCTGCAAATCTAACATGCAAACTCTCTTTGTCAGCCAAAGAATAGACAGCTACTGTCTTTATGTTCATTTCTTTACAAGTTCTTATTACTCTTAAAGCGATTTCACCTCTGTTGGCGATTAGTATTTTTTTAAACATTGATAAATATTTATGAGGGGTCTACTATAAATAATGGCTGGTCAAACTCAACTGGTTGAGAATCATCAACAAGTACTTTTACAACTTTTCCGGAGATTTCAGATTCTATTTCGTTGAATAGCTTCATCGCTTCAATTATGCATATTGTTTGTCCTTTTGAAATAGTATCTCCAACATTAACAAATGTAGGTTCTTCAGGAGAAGGACTTCTGTAAAATGTTCCAATCATACTTGCTTTGATTGTTACATAATTATTGTTTTCTTGAGTTTCTGAATTAGTAGCTTCAGTTTTGTTTTGTGTATTAGTTTGAGATAATTCAGCTTGATTAACAATTACTTGGGGCTGTGGTGTTGATGTGCTGATAATCTGTTCAACTTGATGTGAAGGCTGAGTGATATGATGGACAACATTATTTGCGCCTTCATCAGATTGACCTCTTCTTTTTTTAGCAGGAGATTTTATGCTTATTTTGACATTATCAATTTCAAGCTCCACTTCCGTTGCTCCAGACTTTGCAACAAACTTAATTAACTCTTGAATATCTTTTAAGTCCATATTTTTTTTAACAAAAATAATTATTTCTATGAATCATATGCCCACTTCATATAAATTGATCCCCAAGTAAATCCACCACCGAATGCTGCAAGTATTATATTATCTCCTTTTCTTAATTGATTTTCCCATTCCCATAGACATAGTGGAATGGTCCCATTTGTTGTATTTCCATACTTTTCAATGTTAATCATAACTTTATCATTTCCTACTCCCATTCTTCTAGCTGTTGCATCTATTATTCTTTTGTTAGCTTGATGAGGAACAAGCCAAGAAATATCTGATGAGCTAAGATTGTTTTTTTGCATAATTTCAGCAGATACATCTGCCATACTTTTAACAGCTGTTTTAAATACTGTTTGTCCATCTTGATAAGCAAACTGTTCTCTTTTTTCAATGCTTTCTTTGGTAATTGGTTTGACAGATCCACCTGCTTTTACATGTAAAAAATTCCTTCCACTTCCGTCAGATCGTAAAATACTGTCCTGAATTCCTAGACCTTCATTATTCGGTTCTAAAATTGCAACTCCTGCTCCGTCTCCAAATATTATACAAGTTGCCCTGTCTTGGTAGTCGATTATTGATGACATCTTATCTGCTCCAACAACTAGAATTTTCTTATGGCTACCAGATTCGATATACTTAGATGCAGTAGTTAGAGAATACAGAAATCCAGAGCATGCTGCCATAAGATCGTAACAAAATGCGTTTACTGCACCAATTTTATCAGCTATCACACATGCTGTTGAGGGGAAAATCATATCTGGAGTAGCTGTTGCACAAATTATCATATCGATTTCGTCAGCTTTGTGATTAGTTTTTTCAAAGATATTTTTGATCGCATTTACAGCTAAATCTGATGACCCTTTACCCTCTTCTTTTAAAATTCTTCTTTCTTTAACACCAGTTCTTGACATAATCCATTCATCATTTGTATCAACCATTTTTTCAAGTTCTTGGTTTGTCATTATGTACTCTGGAACGTACCCTCCTATAGCAGTTATTGCAGCTTTAATGTTATTCATACAATTATGTATTAGATATAATAATCCAGAAAATTAATTAAATTATGTAGTTAAAAAGAATGAAGTATGATTAGATATTAATTTTTAATTGTTAATTAAAAATTTATTGATTTCATTTATTCTGAAAACAATTTACCTCTGTAGTAAATTTTTCCTTCATGTTCATATGCATGATGATATAAATGTGATTCTCCAGTTTTAGGACATAGCTTAATAGTTTGAGTTGAAGCTTTATAGTGAGTTCTTCTTTTATCTCTTCTTGTCTTTGATATTTTTCTTTTTGGATGTGCCATGTTAATCTATTTTTAATTCTTTGAGTTTATCCCAATTGGATGTATCTATTTTTTTATTTTCTTTATACTTTTCTATTAATCTTAGCATTTCAATGTTACATTCACTTTTGGTACTTTCGTGAGTAATTCTTTGTGGAATAGAAATATAAATTAATTCATAAAAAAACTGATTTAATTCAATTACTTTTTGTTTTGGATTTATAAAAATAATCTCATCATCAGAATTATTAATTTTAGTTGATTCTTTAATTATGAACTCTGTTTCATTTTTTATTTTAAAATCTAAATTATCACCACATATGTCGCATGCTATGTCTATTAAAATTCCTTCTAATTCGAATTTAAGTAGATAGTTGCTTGAAACACCTTTTCTTTCCAAAAAAAGAGATATTTGAAGCTTAGCATTCTCAAACCTGTCAAAGGTGTATGTCTCAAAGAACTCGTTGCTAATTTCAAATTTTATTTTTTTATTAAAATTTTCTTTGTTAAGCTTTAAGCTATACATAACTTGAAATTAGGGTTGCAAATATAATAATTTATTGATTTTCTTAAAGATTAAGACTTATTCTATTTTTGTAAATCAAACACGCTTGAACTATAGATTGCTTGAAAGAACCAATATCAGCCATGTTTTTGCCAGATAAATCAAATGCAGGACCATGAACAGGTGATGTTCGAACAATCTCTAGTCCAGAAGTAAAATTAACTCCAGAACTGAATGAACACATCTTAAATGGAATTAATCCTTGATCATGATACATTGATAAAATTGCATCATACTTTTTAAGATTATATCTACTAAAAAAACTATCAGCGGGAAACGGACCATCGCATATTATATTTTCATTTTTTATTCTTTTCACAGCTGGAATTATTGTCTCTATTTCTTCATCTCCTACAATCCCATTTTCTCCAGCATGTGGATTAAGAGCCAATACGGCTATTTTGGGATGTTTTATTAGAAAATCATTCTGCAAAGTTTTATGTAAGGTTTTAATTTTAGAGTAAATAGCTTTATCATTTATTGTTTTACTGACCTTATTTAATGCAATATGGCCAGTTAAAAAGGCTATTTTCATTTGATCACTAGTCATTAACATTAGAGATGATCCATTAAATAGATTTTCAAAGTACTCGGTATGACCAATAAAATCTTTACTGTTTAATTTGACAGTTTCTTTATTAATTGGACATGTGACTAGGCAATCAATCTTTCCATCCAGCGCAGCCTCAGAAACATATTTTAAAGATTGAAGAGCTATAAAGCCAGATTCTTTAGTTGAAGTTCCTAAATTTAAGAGATAATCAGATTTGAAGTTGTGGATACAATTAATAACGTTTTCTTCTGCTTGATTTTCTTCCTGAATAAAATTTATTTTTTTTGGATTTATTTTAGCTTTCTCAGCATATTTAGAAACTAAGTTTTTGCAGCAATATAATATTGGATTACAGTATTCAAATAAACTTAAATCTTGGAAGCCTTTTATTATAAGCTCAAGCCCAACTCCATTTATATCTCCAACACTAATACCAAGCCTGACTTTTTTCATTAAATTTTTGTGTAGTTTTTAATGAAGTTATAAATAAGTCTGACACCTATGGCTGTTGCTCCTTTGCCTCTGTATCCAAATTCACTGGTTACATAAGTTGGACCTGCAATATCAAGATGAATCCATGGGTAATCTGTGAAATGAACTAAAAATTTACCAGCAGTTATTGCTCCAGCGAAATCAGCATTTCCAATGTTTCTTATATCAGCTATATCTGACTTCATTAGCTCATCATATTCATCCCAAAAGGGCAGTTCTGCCAGTCTTTCATAAACCTCCAATCCAGCTTCTTTTAATTTCAGATGTTGTTTTTCAGCCTTATTATGCATTGAAACTATTCCAAAATGTCCAATTGCTCTAGCTGCAGATCCAGTTAAAGTTGCCATGTCAATTACTAACTCAGGATTATATTTTTTTGCATAAGATAAAGCATCAGCTAGAATCATTCTTCCCTCAGCATCAGTATTTAAAACCTCAACATTCGTACCATCGTACATCTCAACAACATCACCTGGTGCATAAGCATTACCAGAAGGTCTATTATCTGTTGCTGGTATTAGACCAATTACATAAACTGGAAGATTACTTTTTGCTACTGCATTAATTGCGGATATAACACAAGCAGCACCTCCCATATCCACCTTCATTATATCCATACCTTTTGTAGGTTTGAGACTCAGTCCACCAGTATCATATACTATTCCTTTACCAACAAGTATTAAAGGTCGTTTATTAACTGCGTTATTTGGTTTATGCTCTAAAATACTGAAACTGGGTTCATCTAAACTCCCTTGATTTACTGCTAATAAACCACCCATTTTCATTTTTTTAATATCACTTTTGAAGAAATGCTTAGTTTTAAAATTATTCTTTTTACCTAATTTTTTAATGATTGTTGCTAGATCTTTAGCTTTAAGATGAGAAAAGGGGTCATTAACTAAATCTCTGCAAAGAAATGTTGATTCTATTACAGAAATAAGTTCATCAAAGTTTAAATTTTGGTCCTGAACACTATCTACAATAATTTTTAAATCTTTTTTTTGCTTTTTAAATCTGTCATAATCGTATCCCGTAAGTGCTAATCCTTCTAAAATACAGTTTAAAATATCTGATTTATTTACTGTGTCAATAACATTAATTCTATGTTTTGAATCTAATACTTTATTGAGCTTGTGACCAATATTTCTGTAAAACTCCGAATCTTTATAATTATTTATTTCTTTATCACAGTTTACAAGAACAAAATTTTGATTTAATCTATTTATAGAAACAATATTCTTTTTACTTGACTTTATTTTATTTAAGAAATATTTCTTTTCCTCTTGACTGATATTTATTTCATTTAGTTGATTTGATTTTACAAGAAATGTAATTTCATTTTCAGAGTTTGGAATGGATTTTTTTTTGATTGAAATCTGCATATAAATGTTTAATTTTAAACAAAATTAGTTATTAAATTAAACTTTTGTACTATGTTCACTGGTATTGTAGAAAAAATGGTTAAGGTTAAAAGCATCATTGCTTCAAAAAATAATTTGATAATGGAAATATATTTTGAAAACATACATGAGCTGAAAGTAGATCAAAGTATTTCACACAACGGTGCATGCTTAACAGTGACTAAATTAAATGATAGTTCATATCAAGTTGATTTAATAGAGGAAACAATTCAAAGAACAAATTTTAAATATGTCAAAGCTGGAGATTTTTTAAATCTAGAGAGATCTCTAAAGATTGGCGATCGTTTAGATGGACATATGGTTCAAGGGCATGTTGATACTACTGCTAAATGTACTTCAATTGAAATAAATGAAGGTTCATGGAAATATTTTTTTCAATATGATGATGAATCAATAACAGTAGAAAAAGGATCAATAACTGTAAATGGAGTTAGTCTCACAGTTGTTGATTCATTAAAAAATGCGTTTTCAGTATGTATTATTCCATATACCTATGAGCATACAAATTTTAAATATTTAAAAATTAATGATTATGTTAATATTGAATTCGATATTCTTGGTAAGTACATCAAAAAGTTAGTTAATGACAAATAAAATAATGTTATTGGGCTCAGGTGAGTTAGGTAAAGAGTTAGTGATTTCACTAAAGAGATTAGGGCAAACTGTTATTGCTGTTGATAATTATGAAAATGCGCCAGCTATGCAAGTTTCAGATACTTATGAAGTAATTGATATGCTTAATGCTGATGATCTGGAAAAGATTGTTTCAAAGCATATGCCTGACTATATTGTTCCTGAGGTAGAAAGTATAAGAACAGAAAAGTTACATGATTTTGAGAAGAATGGTATTTGCGTTATCCCATCAGCAAAAGCAGTAAATTTTACTATGAATAGAAAATCAATAAGAGATCTTGCTGCAAAGGAATTAAATATAAAAACAGCGAATTATGAATATGCCAGCTCTCTTGAGGAATTAATAGAAGCAGTTAATATTATTGGATTTCCATGTGTTGTAAAACCACTAATGAGTAGTTCAGGAAAAGGTCAATCTACAATTTCAGAACCATCTCAAGTAAGAGAAGCCTGGAATTATTCAATTAAGGGATCAAGAGGGGATATAAATGAGGTGATCGTTGAAGAATTCATTTCATTTGATTATGAAATAACTCTTCTAACGGTTACACAAAAAAATAATAATACACTTTTTTGTCCACCAATTGGGCATATTCAAAAAAGTGGAGATTATCAACAAAGCTGGCAGCCAGCAAAAATGAATCAAAATGTTTTAAAAGATGCACAAGAAATATCAAAGAAAATTGTTGAGAAATTAAGCGGATGTGGAATTTGGGGTATTGAATTCTTTGTCAAAAAAGATGTTGTATTCTTTTCTGAGCTATCTCCCAGGCCTCACGACACTGGAATGGTTACTTTAGCGGGTACTCAAAACTTTTCAGAATTTGAGTTACATGCTAGAGCTATTCTTGGACTTCCTATTAAGGAAATATCTTTAATTCAAAATGGAGCTTCATCGGTTATTTTATCACAAAACAACTCAATTGATACTCCAACTTTTACTGGTCTTGAAAAAGTAAGTCAAATTAAAAATACAGATGTTAGAATTTTTGGAAAGCCTAGCTTAAGAGTAAATAGAAGAATGGGAGTTGCTCTTTCTTATGGACCAGAGCCGGTCGAAAAATTGATTGAAAAAGCTAAGGCAGTTTCATCTCAAATAAAATTTAGTTGATTTTTTAGTTAGACTTATCTACCCAATCACCATTCTCTTTAATTAAGTCAATCAAGGCATCAACAGCTTCACTTTCAGGAACATTTTTCTTGACAACAGTTTTTTCTTTGTAAAGAGTAATTTTTCCAGGGCCAGTACCAACATATCCATAATCTGCATCAGCCATTTCACCAGGACCGTTAACAATACACCCCATGATTCCAATTTTAACTCCTTTTAAGTGATCTGTTACTTTTCTGATTTTAGCTGTCGTTTCTTGCAAATCAAATAGAGTCCTTCCGCAACTTGGACATGAAATATATTCTGTTTTAGAAATCCTTGTTCTACTAGCTTGAAGAATACCAAAGGAAATGGAGTTAAGCATTTTGTTTGAACAATTATTTGAAGAAATACAAATACCATCTCCAAGACCGTCAATTAAAAGTGACCCAATATCAATCGATCCTGATATTTGTAGTTGCTCGTCATCGTTAAATTCATATTTTCTTGAAATTATAATTGGATTTTCTATTTTTTCCTCCATCAGTTCAAAGAAAAATTTTCTCATTGCAGCTATGCAATTAATATTCTCAGACTCTAGAAAAATTACTAGTGATTTGTTGTTTTTTAAAATATCAATTGACGAAGGTGTAATCTCATGATCATAAATTTTTAAAAAATTTAAAGTTTCACTAAAGTCTTTAATTTTTTCATACTCTTTAAGATTAAAAATTGGAAATCCGTTCTTGTGCTTTATCCAAGATGAATAGTTTGAAATTATTCTTAGCGTTCCTGGAATTTCAAAGTTTATTTCGTTCTCACCAATATAAATAAAATCAGATGCCATTTCTGAAATATGCCATTTGTCTAACGGAACAGAGTACCTGTAACCAAGTGAAAAAAATGTAGCTTGAGTGATTTTTTTTCTGTTTGATAAATCTGAAATTACTATAGGAACATTTTTGTTACCAATATTTTCGACTTGAAAGGTTTTTCTTTTCTCATACTGGAAATAATCAATTTGATGTTGTTTAGTCTCAGCTATTTTTTTGTGGTTATGTATGTTTTTGAAATGATCTAGAATTTTTTGAGCAACTGGCATTTCATGCTCAGGAGCCTCAGTTAATGACACTCTAATTGTATCACCAATACCTTCACTAAGAAGCGTCCCGATTCCAACTGCTGATTTAATTCTTCCATCTTCACCCTCTCCTGCTTCAGTGACTCCAAGATGTAGAGGGTACTTCATACCTTCTTTAATCATCTCGTTTACTAACAATCTGTATGCATAGACCATAACTCTAGTATTTGATGCTTTCATTGAGATCACAATGTTATGGTAATCATGTTTTCTACATATTCTTATAAACTCTAAAGCTGACTCTACCATTCCTTTTGGTGTGTCGCCATATCTACTTAAAATTCTATCTGAAAGAGAACCGTGGTTGGTTCCTATTCTCATACTTGTATTATTTTGCTTACATATTTGTACAAGTGGTGTAAATTTCTCTTCAATTCTTAGTAATTCATTATTGTAACTTTCATCGGTATAATCTATCTCCTCGAACTTTTTTTTGTCAGCATAGTTGCCAGGATTAATCCTTACTTTTTCAACGATTTTTGCAGCTATCTCTGCTGCATTTGGAGTGTAATGAATATCTGCAACTAGAGGAGTTTTATAACCTTTTAATCTTAACTCATTTTTTATGTTGGCAAGATTTTCAGCATCTTTTTTACTAGGCGCTGTTATTCTAACAAGTTTACATCCTGCATCTATCATTCTGATAGATTCATCAACTGTTGCAGAAGTGTTCATTGTGTTTGCAGTTGTCATCGATTGAATATGAATCGGGTTTTTACCACCAATAGCTATAGGGCCAACTTTTACCTCAATGGTTTTGAATCTTGTATAATTAGAAAGGTTTTCGAAGTGTGACATTAGTTTTTGACAAACTTCTTAATATATTTCTTGTCGTCTGAAATAATTTCAATAAAATACGATCCACTATTTACGTTCTTGATATCAATTACCTCATTAACCAAATTTATACAATCTTTCTTTTCAATTATCCTACCAACTTTGTCAATGATTGATATACTAACAGGATTATATATACTTGAGCTAATTGTTATCTGATTTTTAGCTGGATTAGGGAAAATGCTTATTGGAGTATTGAAATTTTCAACTCCTGCTGCATTGTTTGCAACTCTGAATTCATGATGTATGAAGGAACCGAAATCGCAATCAAAAATTTTGAACCAGGAAGCTCCAATATCTCTGAATCTAATCATACCTGCACCGTCATTGTTAGCCCAGAAATCTAATCCGTCATCATCTACATCAGTTACTTTGAATGTATAGCATCCCGGAGCAAATTGAACAGTGTCTCTGTACTGGGTATTTGATATAAGTATACCAGAACTATAAATCATATTATCAGAATTATCAGTGATTTCCCATGATGTCTCTGAGTATTGAGTTAGAGAATTTATTACACCACTATTGGTTTGAACCCATATTGTAAAAATATCATTGTGTTCTGGAGGATATTCAAAGTGACTGCTCATTGAGTTGTTTAAAACATACTCATCAAAGCCACCATTAGGACTTGTAATAGTAACATTGAAGATAGTATTAGTAGATTGATTCCATAGACTCTGAGGATCTGGTAATTTAACGGTATCTTTTTGCATGAACGAGAGATTACCACTCCATTGGAATGTTTCATGGTTTGGTGATCCTTCAACCCAATAGTTAATGATCAGAGATGTCAAATTTGTTGATCCAGTATTTTGAATCACAATCTCAGGTTTTGAACATATTGGGTTTTTTCTTGAGTTAACAACTTTATTAGTTGGAGATAATATGTCAGTAATTCTTGCATCCAAGTTAAAGTTTGGTGTCCCATAGCTAATTAACTGACTGCTAACCCAGTAATTTGATGACCCAGTTGCGTTGTTTAGTCCATAGTCAAATGTATGTTGCTGACCTGGAGTAACGAGACTTGTTATGTCAAATTCATTAACATCAGAAGCTTGCCCAGGGCACCATCCTGCTCTATCATAAATCCAAGTACCTCCTTGTGGGTATACAGGATTTCTAGCACATTCAGTCCATACTCTCCATGTGTTTTTATTTGAAGGGTTATTGTCAACATCTATGTAATGATTTCTTGGAATAAATTCCCCTTGCTGTCCATGTCCAGTGACCACAGTATTAATTTTAAATGCACTTGCACTGGAAAGCATTTTGTGAGATCGTGGTTCAAAACAGTCATCATTCATGATGCTTGTGTAACTTTTTGATTGAGGTCTCCAAATTTGCTGCATTTCAAGAACATCTATTGGGGGGGTTCCAACAATGAAATAAAACTTTATATCCATATCCTCTTGCCATTGTCCACCTCCACTAACAGTGATCCTCTTATTTCCTTTAAAAATTGGAGCATAATCGGTTAAATCAAAATACCAAGTTTTACCTTCAGGACCTAAGTCTAAACCAATTCCGTATGGTGTTACAAAAGACATTATTTGAAAGGCCATGGGGTATCTTTTGTAATAGTTAATTTGGGAAATATTAATTACGCCTGTAGAAACCATTGTATCAATATTTATGACATTTCCTAAGCTGTCAGTTGTGTAGCTATAAGGTTGCCAATAAGTATTAACAGATAATGTGTCTATAACATCATGAAGTAAACTATTGCTATTGGAAATTATACCTATTTCATAGATTGTATCTGCACTTGCGAGTACAGAATCAATAATGATGTTTCCTAGAGAGTCAATTGTTTGTACGTAATTATAAATAGGATAATTGATGTAAGGGTAATTTGATCCATTAAAATTAGTGATTGAATGACTCGCTGTTCTATTGAGAACTGAGTCTATTCTAGTGCTGTCATGTATATAAGTGTGACAGCTGTAATCCCATTCTCCACATGCTACATTATTTCCTCCTGACTGATTTACCTGACCATCCTTGCATCTCATACTGTAAGACATAATAATCTTTTCAAAAGTTAAATTTGGATCGTTAGGGAAATGAGCAATAGTATCTCTTGGAGGGCCCCATGCCTGTCCGTAGGTCATGCTGTAGTCAAATGTTTGTACAACAATAGTGTCTCCAGGGTTTTGAGCAAAACCAAATGTAACAGAGAACATTATCAGTGATAGATATATTTTTTTCATTATTGTTCTTTTTTTTCCGATTGATTAAATTCAGCAACCCCACCTGAAACAATTAACTTCATAACTTCACTTGATGAAGCATCTATTGGAGTTATATATTTCTTTTCTACTACATAAAGATTTCCAGAAAAGTTATAAGAGTGAGGAATATATACCAAGACTCTTCCTTCATTTATTTTTAATTTTTCTAGATCCTCGTTCGTAATAAATCCAATTCTCTCAATTGTTGAATTATCAAAAATTTTAACAAAAACTGCTTGTTTAAAACCTTTCTTTTTACCAATAAATGCCCCCATTAAATCCTTTACAGAGGAGTATATAGTTTCAAGTAATGGAGCTTTCTTTAGAATTCTTTTAAAGAAAGCATTGATAGGACTTTTTATAACAATAGATCCAATAAAGCCAATAATGATGATTGAAAATATTACAACAATAAGGCCTAGACCAGGCACTTTAAAATCAAAAATGTTTTCTAAACTTCTGATGACCCAAATCGCTACATAAGATGTTACTGCAATTGGCACTATATACAACAAACCTTGTAAAAAGTAATAAATTAATTTTTTTATCATACAATAAATAATCAGATTTAAAGTTATAAAAATATAAAATCTAAACTTTCTAGCATGAACAAATTAACAACAATAGCAATATT